>CAMAVR010000020.1 GCA_945861885.1 Nannocystis exedens
GAGTTTTTCGTGATCGAGATTCATGAAGGATCATCGGCCACCGAAGAAAAAAGTTGCTAGAAAACGCCACTGCCCATGAAAAAAACCGGGCACGTTTACGGGCACGGGCACGTTTACGGGTCAGAGGAGAAACTGAGTACAGGCCCTAAGCCCTCTACACGTTATCCAAAATTGATCGTACTGCGCGCACGGCGTCATCGCTTGTTGTTGCGCGCAGGTACTTTCCGCCTCTTTTTCGAATCGCCTCGCTCCAACTTGCGTTGTGCTGTTCTAGCTGCTGCAGGTAGGCGCTTCGCGTTTCGGTGGTGTCGGTCTCTACGACTGACTGGCCTTCCATGCTGCGCATTCGCGTCGGCCCGTCGAATGGAAGCGTTAGTTCATCTTCATCAAGGGTCTGCATCACGACGAGCGCTCGGCGACGCAGCGCCAATTCGGCAATGGCGGCGGTTGCGGTCGCGGGCAAGTCGAGAAGATCGCTTAGAACAACAACGACTGATCCGCGCCGCGATGTTCGGTCGACGTTCGCAACGGCATCCTCGACAATGTTGCTTTGCGCATCGGCATCACCGAACGGATCGGCCGCTTCGAGCGCAGATACAATTCGCTCAAATTGCTCACGCCCGCCGCCGCGCGGCACATTGTGCACCGTTTGCGACCCGCCAAAAAATGTCACCGCCACCGAATCGCCCTGTGCGATCGCTACGCGGGCGAGCGCCGCTGCAATGAGAGCCGCCCACGCGTATTTCGCTGCCGGAGAGCGCGACCCTCGATAGCCCATCGACGCCGTCGCATCGATCGCAATACTGAGCGCGCGGTCGGTCTCCGTCTCAAACTGGCGGACTAAGAGGTGATCGTGCCTGAGGAGCGATCTTCGGTCGAGCCATCGCAAATCGTCGCCCGGTGTGTACGGTCGATGCCCACCAAATTCGACCCCTGCCCCGCGGCGCGCACTCCTATGCCCCCCCGCATAAACCCCGTCGGCAACCAACGAGGCTCGAAGGCGAAGCGGTGCGAGCTCCCCCCAATCGATCGCGCTTCGAATCGCCGCCGTCACTCGGGGACGCTCGCACCGCGCGGTAGACCGCCGTCAAACATCGCCTTCCCCGCGAGCAGTTCGCGGGCCATTCCGAGCTCCATCATGTCGAGACCGTCGCTTGCCATCACTTGCTTGAGAAGCTCAACACTCGCCGCACCCTCGCGAGCCGTTCGTTTGCGAAGCGCAGCGTAGAAAAGCGCCTCTGTCTTCTGAGCCGGCGTCGTTGCGCTGGCGATCAGATCGTCGCCGCTAATTTTATGGGCGCCAAACGCCGCGAGACGACCCGACCATCGCCCGTCGTCGTGAATGGCCGCGAACACGCGATCGGCTTTCCCGTCGGTCGGCTTTTGTAAATACTCTTCGAGGTACCGCACCCATAGCGCGAAATAGAGCGCATCTTCGGCCGAAATATCGGCCGCAAGCGCCCGGAGAAGCCCATCGTGGGCCGCAGCCAAATCGTCTTGCACAACCGCTCGCGAAACCATCTGACCCACTGTCGCACCGACCTGTTCGCGATCGCGCGGCGCCGCCTGAAAGGCCCGTTCTAGCGCACTTTGTGCACGTTTTTTTTCGTTGAATCGATCGAGAACGCGCGCCAGCGTCCGCTCCACGCGCGCCTTGTCACTCGTTCGTGCGTTTTGCCTTGCGGCTGCGACCGTCTGCAGCGCCAACGTCGCCAACGTTTTCGCCGCCGCCGCATCGCCGAGCTGCATCGCGACATCGCTCGAAACAAGAAGCACTTCACCGCGAAGCACTGCATCGCGCGTGCTGTCGTCTGCGACAACCGCCGCTCGCAGAAGCTCCGCTGCATCCTCGTTTTTGCCACGATGCGCTTTGATTCGCGCCAATGAGAGCATGACGACGCCGCTCTTTTCGGCGTCAACCGACTCTTTAAACAGAGCTTCGGCGCTATCAAGGCGCCCTTCGCGCATCTCCATCTCGCCCATCAGCGCGCGCAAGCGGGCGGCGCTCGGTCGCAATTCGCTTCGCGTCGCGAGCGCATCGGCCACTTTTAAAATTGGAGCCGCTTCTTCGTACGTACGGCGAGCCGATTCGATATCTCCCGCTTCGGCACTCGTCACAATCCCCTGCGCGGTCACCCCGAGGGCCGACCCGACAACGCGCGGCTCGGGCACCGCCAGCACCGATGCGACAAGAACGGTGGGACTCGCATCGATAAAATCGAACCGCTGAAGCGCTGCTGCGAGCGTCCCCGCGACTTCAGGCCGCGTGGGGTCTCGACGGTACGCGTCCGCAGCAACTCGAAAAATCGCGGCGCGCAAAAGGTTTTCGTCTTCGCGCGCATCGACCGCTGGCTCGTCGGGCGCCGGCGGTGTCGACACGGCGGTCACAAACGCTCGAAGTAGCTCGACCTGAACGTCGGTGTCGCTCCCCGCTTTGATCGCCGCCAATCGATGAAGCACCTCGAGAAGGCCCGACGGTGCGAGCTGCGTGGCTCCACTCTTTTTTATCGCATCGAGCGCCCCGGCGGCATCGCCGCTACGCATCGCAATCGCCGCGATGGAAATCGGGCCGTTACGAAACGCACGAAACGCTTCGGCCGCATCTTCGCGCGCGGGCGGCGCGTGCGTTGTGGCGTAATCGTTTCGAAGCGTGAGGGCGCTCTGAATCCACTCGATTGTGCGCGTCATCGCCGCAGTCGCCGCCGCTTCCGTCGGCTCTATCAAAAATCGTCTCACGGCGACGCGCTGCAAAATTCCGGCTTTTGCGACTGGTCCCGCTGCGGCCAGGCCGTCGCGTGTCCAATCTGCGATGGCTGTGAGATGCCGTTCAGCCTCGGCTTTTTCTTCTGCCGAACCGAGCTTCAGCAAAATTTCATACGCGCCGCGTGCGCCCCCTTCGTCGCCCCGCGTCGCCAGCTCATGCGCCGCTTCACGAATCGCCGGCACCCCTTCACGACCGAGCGTGTCGGCCTTTAGCTCGCCCGGATTGATTAGCAAGAGCCCGCCTGAAAGCATCGCCAAAGCGCGATCGTCTGACCGCATTTTGAACGCAACCCACACGCGAGGCATAACGCGACTCTCGACCGCCGACAGCCTAGCGAGCCGATCGGACGACGTTGGGTCGGTAAGGAGCAAATTGCGCATCGCCTCTCCGAAAGACGAATCGGCCGAAACGGGACCGACCACGCGCGCCGAGGCCCCACCAACACGCGGCGGCGAGGCTGAGTGCGATGAGCCGGCGCAACCGAGCGCACCGAGAATGAGCAGAAGCGGCGAGACTAGTGCGGCGCGACGAAGGAGATGCATTGCCGCCCGAGTGTAGCGCAGCGCTGGCGATGCAGCACGCAGCGATAACGAAGAGCAGCGTCTGGGCGAAAGTGCGACAAAACGCTAAAACCGCAGCGCTTGTCGTCGAGACCGTTTGGTGTCGACGACGGCGGTGCGGTTTCAGGAGAGCCCCGATGAGGGAGTCTAGGACTCACTCATCGGGTTGCGTGTGAGGCGATACCGTTGCCCACGGAGCCTACAGGCTCACGCGGGCAAGGAATCAGTTAGCCGGGCTCTTGTCGAGCAGGAAGTAAGGCGAAATAACCGACGACGACATGTAGTACTTCGCTTCGGTACCATATGCGGCCACTCCGGTGAGCGTCGTATTCCATGGGAAGTCTTCGGTCGCGCTGTTGTACGCATCCATGAAGTCGTACCAACCGGCTTCGGTGCCATCCGAATCGTCGTCGCTTGTTGCAACGACCCCAGTGGCTGGCATGTCGCTCTTCAAGACGAACCCTGTGCACGTGTACCCGCTTGAGTACGCGCAGTTCATTACTGTGAGAGCGAGCGGAACTGCTGATCCAGGCGTCACATCTGTGATGGATACAGCTGTGCTCCGACCGATAAGCGTTGCCGTGATCTTCCCGGCAACCGTTGCGGTCCTGCCCGTGAATAGGCCGTTTGCGTCAACCGAATTGAGACCATCGATTGGGCTGTCCGAAGCTGTTCCGCTTACCGTCCAATCGACTCGATTTACACCGACCGCGACACCATTGGTGGCGCTGAAGGCGGTGATCGAGACGCCCGTGTCCGAAGCTAGGGTTCCGAGGGTCGCTGCGCAGTCGCCATCAACTGCCGAGTTGTCGATGCAATAGCCCATTGGTGAAGGCAACTGGTACGAAACGCCGACTGCTGGTGTGATCGCGGTGCCGGCCGACAACTTCTTGACACCAATCACGCCAACGCTGATCGACACTTCGCTCCCCACAACGGTTGTCTTCGCGGTGAGCTTCGATGCGCCTGCCGCAAATCCGGTGGCAACGCCGGTGTGAGCGCCGACGCTGAGAATGTGTGGCACGGTCGCCGTTGGGGTCGCTGGATCGGTATCCGTTGACCAGGTTACGTTTGCCGGCATCATCGCAAACCAACCCGCCGGCATAACCGCACCGGCCGTGATGTTGTCGATGGTACCCCAAACACGGGTGATGCCGGTCGGGAGACTGGCTGCCGCGCGCATGTACACCGCCGAGACACCGAATAGCTGCGGATAGCCAAGGCCAACCCAGCCGACGGTCCCCGCCGATTTCGCAACGTTGTGCCTTGGCTCCAAGTCCCGCGCTTGCGTGATGGCGAATTCGGCCCCTTCGAGGACGACAACTTTGAACGTAAGCGCCGCAGCACCGGTGATTGCCGACGTGGCCGTCACGGTCACCGGCGTGTAGTAGTACGTGCCCGAACCGGTCGTGATTTCTGATCTGTCGGTCTTGGCATTTGCCTTTAGAACGCCGTCCGAAGTAACTTCGACACGTCCGTCTGTCGACGAGTACGTCCAGGTGATGGCAGACGGCTTGATGTCGGCCACCGTCAAGTTCGTTGCCGTTCGGAACTGCACGGCGAGGTCGGCCATCGACCCTGTCGGGAGGATGTACGCCGACGCGGTTGTCGAAGCCGCCGTGGTGACGGTCGACGCCGTATACGCGCTGTGTACCTGGTCGAGGACAGTCACGACAAGGACTCCACCATCGGCATCGAGCGCTGGCGACTGCTGAGCAACAGCCGTCGTCGCCGTCAGCGCAGATGGAACCGCGTCGTCCACCGTCGCATACGTCGCGGTGATGTGGAGCGAGTGACCGCAGTTGCCAGATCCTGCAATGACGAGCCCTGGCGTAGCGGCGTTGGCGTCGGTACCACTTGTCGGCTTCGTGCCGCCGATCACCGGTAGCTTCGCATCGGTGCACTCGGTGGTGAACCCTGTGTCGTCCGCGATCGACCACTTCACGAGCGATGTCATATCTTGCGTAAAGCCGCCCGCATGGTGACCAATGGCTCGATACTGACGCTTGCCGTAGGCCACAGTCACCGCCGAGCCGCCGCCATCCGCATCAACTTGCGTTGGCGTAACCGGTGCGGGCGATAGTGTCAGGTAGTTGATCGTTGAAACAGCGATGCGCGTTGAGACGGCAATGGAATTGTACGTCGCCGTGATTTTCGCGTGACGGACCGTCGTCAATTTCGAGTGGGTCGTAACGAGATCCTCTTGCGCCGTGACGAGACCGGTCGAGCTAACCGTCGCGACGAGCGCGTCTGACGTCGTGTACGTCACTATCGACGGGTCGTGCGCCACAGCGGCTCCCTCATTGCTGAGGCCGAGAAGCGAGATTTGAGTCGTCTGTGACGGCGCCAGTGCGCCCCTTCCTATGCTGATCGCCATCGTGTCTGGCACGCCGGCGTCCGTTCCCGGTAGAGGCACGACAGGCGTGATAGGCGTAGCCGGCGTAACCGGAACGCCTGGCGCTGCCGGAGGAGCCGCGTTTGGCGCGGTGTTCGCCCCGCTGTCCGGACTTGCGCCCGGTGGCGACGCAAAGTCGGAAATCTTGTCATCGGTGTTCGAACTTGTGCAACCGCACGCCAGGGCGATTGAGACTGCCCCAATAAAGAGTGGGACCCGAGCACCAGCGCGCCCCCTCGAATTTGCGCTTTTGAAGCGCGTGATCAGATGCGTCAATACTCGTGTTGGACAGTCCATTGAATCCCCTCCCGTTTCTCTAGAAATGAAGCGTAAAAGTTGTCGACACAGATTCTAGAAGCAAAGCGCGCCTCCTCTTCATTGAAGAATCGATATGCCAGTGTAAAGAGATCTGTATCCGAAGTCAGGCGCGATGGATCAATTTTTTTGCATAAAACTCTGTCGAATAAAAAAGCAATTGTGCGTATTGGCCTACAATTCCCACGGTCGTATTCAGCCGCGCCACCACTTCCTACAAAAAGTTTTATCATCTTGAAGACATGTGAAGGATCATTCGGCCAGACATTTTTTTTATTAAGTCTGTCCGCGCGATTGCGTAAACAGACGACTTAAAAAGACAAAATGAGGTGACGCGCGCAAGCCGACGCGCGCCTACCTAGGCGGCTGATTGAGCGCGTCTGTCGTCAGCAGACCACCTGCTGCCACCTGCTGCGATAGGCCTATCTCTTCAGTAAGTTTGCGAACGGATTGTTGGCAAATCCGACCGACTGCTTCGCCGGCGGAGCGCTCTTTGATGGCGGAGCCCCTTTTTTAGCTCGACCACCATCGCCGCCGGACGGTACTGGCCCTGCTTTTGGAAGCTCGCCCGATTTAGCCGTGAGCGCGATTCGTTTGCGCGCCAAATCGACTTCGAGCACGCGCACTTTGATTTTTTCGCCGACTTTTGCGACCTCGTGCGGGTCTTTTACAAACCGATCAGCGAGATGCGACACATGCACGAGGCCATCCTGATGCACGCCAACGTCGACGAACGCACCGAACGCCGTCACGTTCGTCACGACCCCTTCGAGCGACATCCCCACGCGTAAATCGCTCATCTGTCGCACGTCGTCACGAAACTGCGGCGGCTCGAACGCGTCGCGTGGGTCGCGCCCCGGCTTTAGCAACTCTCGTCGAATATCTTCGAGCGTCGGCCAACCGACGTCGCCCGAGACGTACTTATCCCACGCGATCTTTTGTACGGCATCGGCATTCCCGACAAGCGAGCCGATCGAAAGCGCGGCGTCTTTTACAATTTGTTCAACAAGTGCGTATCGCTCGGGATGCACCGCACTCGCGTCGAGCGGGTGATCGCCCCCTCGAACGCGAACAAATCCGGCGCATTGTTCAAAAGCTTTCGGGCCAAAGCCGGGGACTTTTAGAAGCGCAGCGCGTGAACGAAATGCGCCATTTTCTTCGCGAAATTTAATAATCTTTTTCGCGATTGATGCGCCGAGCCCCGCCACATGTGTGAGCAGCGGCGCGCTCGCCGTGTTCAATTCTACACCGACACCGTTCACGCACGACTCGATCACTTCGTCGAGCTTTCGCTTCAGTAGAGGCTGAAACACATCGTGCTGGTACTGCCCCACACCGATCGCTTTTGGATCGATCTTCACGAGCTCTGCCAGCGGATCTTGAAGTCGTCGCGCGATCGAAATCGCTCCGCGCACCGTCAAGTCGAGATCCGGAAACTCTTCGCGCGCCACGTCGCTAGCCGAATAGACCGATGCGCCCGACTCGCTTACAAGCACAACGACAATGCCGCTCGTCTGCGGCGACGCTTTGATCAAATCGCGGCAAAAATCGGCTGTCTCGCGCCCGTGTGTTCCGTTGCCAACCGCGATCGCGAATGGTGAATAGGCCTCAATGAGCCGCTTCACTGTCTGCCGCGCGTGCTCCACCGCCGATTCGCCCTGGACGAGATTGATGAGCGTGTGCGTTAGCAGCTTACCGGTATCGTCAACCACGACACACTTGCAGCCCGTTCGCTGCCCCGGGTCGATCCCAAGAACCACACGTCGCCCGAGCGGCGCACCAAGTAGCAATTTACGTAAATTTTCGGCAAAAACGCCGACTGCGTCGCGGTCAGCGGCGAGCTTCATCGTCACGCGGAGATCGTTTTCGATGCTTGGACACAAGAGCCGTGCGATCGAATCTTTGACGGCGAGCTCCATCTCAGACGCGAACGGACTCTTCGCGCGAACTCCAGCCACCCCGCAAAGCTTCAGCCCGATCGCATCACGATCGACATCGATCGACGCACGCAAAACGCCATCGGCTTCACCGCGCCGAATCGCGAGATACCGATGCGACGGGATCTTCGCTACCGGCTCGCTGTAGCCGTAGTACATCTCAAACTTGGTCGGCGCTGTCGCCTTCTCTGGAACCGCCTCGACAGAAACGACGCCTTCGCGCTGAAACGTATCACGCACCAGCGCTCGCACATCGGCTCGCTCGGCAACCACTTCGGCCACAATGTCACGCGCACCTGCGAGCGCCGATTTGACATCGGGCACCTCTTTGGCGACGTCGACAAACGTGGCCGCTTCGCTCGCGACATCGCCCACGGCGGGCTGCTCGAGAATGCGCAGCGCAAGCGGCTCAAGCCCCCGTTCGCGCGCGATCATCCCTCGCGTTCGACGCTTTGGCTTGTACGGCAGATAGATGTCTTCGAGTGTCGACTTGACCCAACAGTTTTCGATCTGCTTTCGCAAATCGGCCGTCAGCTTTCCCTGCTTTTCGATCTCGGTGAGGATTGCTTCGCGCCGCTCGTTTAGCTCGGTGTAGTAGCCGAGCTTCTCTTCGATCGTGCGAATTTGCACTTCATCGAGCCCGCCCGTCTGCTCTTTGCGGTAGCGCGCGATAAACGGAACGCTCCCGCCTTCACCGATAAGACTCGCTACCGCTCGCACCCCCGCGAGCGGAACCGACACTTCGTCCGCAATACGAAAAGCTGGATCAAACATCATTCGCGTCAACCACCCGCCAAAAACATCATGCGCCGGTTCTACTCTTCTTGGCCGTCATCCTGCGAGGGCTCAACCGCTTTTTTTCCGGGCTCTTCGAGCACCGACTCGTCAACTTTGATTTCGTCTTTTGCGGTCTCGCGAAGTCGAATCACTTCGAGCGCCAATGTCTCGGCGCGCTTTGCCGCCAGCAGCGTCTCCAAATACGGGTCGCGCTCTTTCGCGAACTCTTCACGCGTTGCTTTTTTCGCGTCGATGAGGCGCACGACGACAAAGCCGTCAACAGCGGCGAGCGGCGCTGGCATAAGCGCGCCAGCCGCGGCCGAAAATGCGAACGTTTGAAGCATTTTTTGCGACTCGCCGGTCAAATCGTCGATCGGTGCGTTCCCTTGCGAAAACGGCGCCGATGACTGCTCTTTCGGCGCATCGATATCGTTTCGCGCCGACACGATCATCGGTGCGGTCGATAGTTCGAGATCGGTCAGCGGCGATGCATCGCCCTCCGCCCCAGCGATCACTTTCAAAGGCGAAACGACTACTTTTTTGGCGTCGAGTGCTCCCAGCGCGTCGCCCACTGCGTCGGCCGCCGACTTGCCACCTTTGACCAGCGACCCGATTCTTTCGGCAAATGCTTTCGCCGCGTCGCCCGATTTTGCCATGACATAAGCTGCGCTCGGCATCGCCCGCTTCAATGATGCTTCGACCTCGCCCGATTTTGACGGGTCGTCTTTCATGACCAAGTGGTAGCCCAAGCTCGACTTCACGATGCCTGGCACCATTTCACCAGCCCTCAACTCAATCACTGCCTGTTTGACCGGTGCGGGGAAACCGTCGACCTTGTCGCCAAGATCTCCCCCTTTTGACACACTTCGAACATCTTCCGACAAATCGCGCGCGACCGATGCGAAGAGCTCCCCCGCGCGAATTCGCTGCGCGGCCCAATTAAGCTGCGCAAGCGCTCTTCGCGCCATGTCGTTTGAATTCGGCGACGAGGCGTTGCTCTTCACGAAAATTTGCCGATAGTGCCCCAGCTTCGGCAAATCATCCTCTTTGCGAGCTTTGAACAGCGCATCGATTTTTGCCTGGTTTTCGGCCACTTTTTGCCACTCGGCGAGTTCTGGCGCGAGCGCTGTGACGAGATACCGCGCTGCAAACTCTTTGCTCACCGTGACGTATTCGATCGTCGCTTGGCTCTTCTCGAGCAGATAGGTGTCGAGCCCTTCGCTCTCGCCGACGCGCACCGGGAGCCGGATCGACTCGCGCATCTTGGCCGCCAAAAGCTCACGAAACTGCTCATCTCGGAAATCGGTTGGCGAAAGCCCGACGATCGCCCGCACGCTGCGCTCGTAGATTTTTATTTCGAACTGTTTCGTCTTTGGATCGCGAAACCCGGCATAAAGCCTCCCGTCGCCGATGCGCATTTGATAGGCGAGCGATGGGTTCTCGCTGGGGATGCTGACCAAAATGTAACCGCTGTAAATTGAGTCGTTGAGCTCGTCTTCCGTGACTTTTAGACCGATACGTTCCGCCTCGCTCACGAGCAGCTCACGCTCGATGAGCCCGTCGATCGCGATCTTGGGGAGCCCCATCGATTTCGCGCGGGCCATCATCAAATTCCCCTCGGAGTCGCGCGGAATCAGCAGCCGATAGGCGGCGTGGTACGTCCTCGGGTCGATGCAAAACCCTTTGACGGTCGCTGCGCAGGTTACTTTCAGCGGAGCGGTGCGCTGCCCTGCATCCGGGCGAAACTGAATGACGAATACAGTAATCGTCGCAACAATGATGGTGCCATAGATGGCTGAGGAGAGGCCGCGTTTGCGAAACAGATCGAGCATTGGAACCTGGCGAATATCACGCGTTATTGGAACAGTCGAAGCAAAGCCTCTGAACTGGCTAGTTATTTTTTGAGCTGATTAGTGAGCTGCTTGTCAATTTTGTCGACCGCTGCATCGACCGACTTTGCATTCGCAAAATCTGCATTAAATTGCTGAAACCAATTTTTGGTTAAGCTCGACCCTTCTGTGTAGATGTCGACAATTTGATATTTCGGAGCCGCGCCGTTCACCAAATAATCGATCGATATCGGTGCTTCGCGCCGAGTCACACCGCCATCAAGTTCGTTTGCCGCTCTTGACGCCGTTGTTTTCACCCGCGATTCACTGCCAACGGGGACGACCTTCCCGTATTTTATGTCGTAGCCGACCGTTTTTCGCAGATTTCGCTCGTAATTGCGCGAGATAAGCCGAATCAAAAGATCTTTGAGTTTGGTGCGCTGCGCGGGCTTCATCGACTCCCAGCGATTCACGCATTTGCGCACCTCTGTTGAGCACGGATTGCCAAAGCTGCGCTCTACCACCGCTTCAAAATTGACTTTCGCCCTAAGCACGGTCGATAGCTGCTCGTTGCTGGCCCCCTTGTTGATCAGCGCCATCAGCTCTTCGTGAGTCTGCTGAACAAACTCAGTCGGCGTCGCGGCCACCGCCGGCTCCGCATGAAGCGGACGAGCCGCTCCAACTGTCACGAGCGCTACTACAAATATGCCTAAAAAAGAGGTTCGCATACGGCCCTCGGAGTAAGTTTCGAAACCTGATCGCTGCGACGATCGCCACGAAACGCGCAATTCAGCCCACCGCTATAGCAGACAGTCGAGCCCAAGCCATTCAGGTCGAGTGCTCCAGCGGTTTGGGTTACAAGGTCTATCCTGCCTTGATCTTCCCCGCCAAGCCGAAGATCGGAAGATACATAGCGATTAAAACGACACCGACGGTACCTCCGATTCCAACCATCATGACAGGCTCGATCAGCGTTGTGAGGGCGGTCACCGCCGCATCGACCTCTTCTTCGTAGAAATCGGCGATCTTGTTGAGCATCGCATCGAGAGCTCCAGTCTGTTCGCCGACGCCGACCATTTCGACAACCATCGGAGGGAATACTTTCGTCTCGAGCAGCGGACCGGCAAGATTCTTCCCTTCGCTAATTTTTGCGCGCGTGTACAAAATCGCTTCTTCGATAACAATATTGCCGGCCGTTCTCGCGACGATGTCGAGCGCGTCGAGAATCGGCACGCCGGCGCCAAGCAGCGTTCCAAACGTGCGCGTAAAACGCGCGACAGCAATTTTGCGAAGCACGTTGCCAACAACGGGGACGCGCAAGAGGAGCCCGTGGCAAAACCGCTTGAACGGAAGGCTCCGCTTGTACGCCTGAAACAGGCCGATCGCGATCAAAGCGATCGCCGGGACGATGTAGACGAGATTGCCGATGAACGCGTTTGAAACGGCAATCACCATTTTGGTGAGCTCGGGAAGCTCATCTTTCGCTCCAAAATCGGCGAACATCTTTTCAAACGCGGGAATGACAAATCCGAGCAAGACCGACAAAACAAGCGAGAAGACGACAAGGATGCTGATTGGGTAGACAAGCGCCCCTTTGAGCTGACGCTTTAATTTCGCCGCCTTTTCAATATAGATCGCGAGCCGATCCAAAATCGTATCCAGAATGCCGCCCGCTTCGCCCGCCTGAACAAGATTCACAAAAAGCGAGTCGAACACTTTCGGGTGCCTGCGAAGCGCATCGCTGAGCGTTGCCCCTTGTTCCACCGCCGATTTGACGTCGCGCAAAACTTTCGAAAACTGCGCGTTATCCCCCTGCGCTTGAAGAATGTCGAGGCACTGGATGATCGGAAGGCCCGCGTCGACCATCGTCGCAAACAGGCGCGTAAACGTGACAAGATCTTTCTGCCCGACGCCGCTCCCGAACGTGAACGATAGAGCGGTGAAATTGCGCCTTATTTTTATTGGAATAAGCTGCTGCGTCCGCAATCGACCATTGACGGTCGCTGCGCTATCGGCCTCCATAGTCCCCTTGCGTACGTCGCCGGTGCGCGTTCGTGCCTCCCAAGTAAATTCGGCCATCGTGCTCTTTCCCCGCCCAAATTGAAGAGGTAACCGTGAACCGCATCCTCGAACTGCGCGCCGTCGCCAACCAAGCGCCGACGCTCGACCGGCTCGCACAATGTATCGTCGATTCTGGCGTTGCACCCAACATTGCGGTCGGCTGCGCGCGCAAAAGGGGAGGTACGTGGGTGCAAAGCTCTGGCGGCGAGATATCGACCCACTTTGATATCGCAAGCTTAACGAAGCCAATTTTTGCCGTCGCATTCGCGTCTAGCCACCTCGATAGGTCTTCGCGACTTGACTCGCTGCTCCACGACGCCGCCGGAAGGCCGGCAGGCTCGGCGACAATGACGCAACTTTTGGCGCATCGCGCAGGGCTACTTCCGCACGCCGTTCTCGCGAAAACGCCAAGCACGCTTCGCGCCGTCGCGTCGCTCATGCGCGAAAATATTCGCGACGGGGCCGAAGCCGCATCGGCGCCACCGGTCTATTCCGACCTCGGGTACATTCTTGCGGCAGCTGCTTTTAACAGCGCACGCGGCGGAGCAGATATGTTCGATGTCGGCGATGCGATCGACGCACTCGTCGCCAAACCGCTCGACCTTCAGCGGTCGCTCGGCAGCGCGCGCCTCCTGAAATCGCGAGGAATTCAGCTAAAAACAACCGCAGCGCCGACCGGCAATGCATCGACGCCAAGCTTGCGCATAGCCCAACCGGGCGAAGTGCACGACGACAACGCCTGGGCGCTCAGCGGCGAAGGGTGCTCGGGTCATGCTGGACTCTTCGCGACGGTTGATGCGGTCGTGGCGTTCGGCTGCGCGCTGCTTGATGCGATGCAAGGAGATAGAGCCCACTGGGGCGACATCGCGTGGCTCGCCGAAGGCATCCCGCAATCGGTCCGCCGCATCGGATTTGACGGGAAGAGCCGCGAAACTTCGAGCGCCGGGACGCTTGCGAGCGACGCAACATTCGGCCATCTTGGCTTTACCGGAACGAGCTTCTGGATCGACCCCGACCGCGGAGCAGTCACCGCCTTTCTGAGCAATCGAGTAGCGGTGTCTGCAAGCACGGCAATGATCCGCGAAGCGCGGCCGATCGTTCACGACGCCCTCTTCAGCCACGCGACTTCGATGTGACCGGCGAACGAGCGCGAAAAGAATCGGACGGCCTTCTGTTCCTGAATTCTATCGTTTACCAATGCGCTCTCCCATGCCGAACTACATTCTCGCCATCGATCAAGGGACAACCGGGTCGACAGCGCTCATCGTCAATCAACAAGGGGCGACAATCGGTCGTCACACGGTTGAATTTCCGCAGCATTTTCCGCAGCCAGCATGGGTCGAGCACGAGCCGAGCGACATCTGGCGGAGCGTCGAAGAAGCGGTCACCGGTGCACTTCAAAGCGCCTCAATTTCCGCCAGCGCTCTCGCCGCCATCGGCATCACAAATCAGCGCGAAACAACTCTCGTGTGGGATCGCGCATCGGGCATTCCACTGCAGCGCGCGATCGTCTGGCAAGATCGCCGCACCGCAGAAGTATGCGCCAAATTGCGCGACGAAGGTGCCACAGACGATGTTCGCACGAGAACAGGCCTCGTCATCGACCCCTATTTTTCCGCGACAAAAATAGCGTGGATCCTTGATCACGTGCCAGGCGCGCGTGAGCGTGGAGAGCGCGGCGATCTCGCCTTTGGCACTGTCGATAGTTTTCTGGTTTACAAATTGACGGGCGGGTCCGCGCACGTAACTGACATCTCAAATGCATCGCGCACGCTTCTGATGAACCTGCGCACCGGCGCGTGGGACGACACGTTGCTAAAGCGATTCTTTGTGCCACGCGCAATGATGCCGACGATTGTCGGGAGCGCAGAAGTTGTTGGCAAAACGCGCGGCGTTTCATTTTTGCCCGACGGCATTCCAATCTCAGGGATAGCGGGCGATCAGCAAGCGGCGCTGTTTGGGCAGTGCTGTTTTGACGTTGGCGACGCCAAGTGCACATACGGCACCGGCGCATTTGTCCTGATGAACATCGGTCCGCAGCCCACGCTAAGCCGCCATGGGCTCGTGACAACGGTCGCATGGAAGATCGGAAGCTCGATCACGTACGCGCTCGAAGGGAGCGCGTTTATCGCCGGCGCAGCGATACAATGGCTGCGCGATGGGCTCGGCATCATTCGGTCGGCAAGCGAGGTTGAAGCGCTCGCCGCGAGCGTTCCATCGACGGATGGCGTCGTCTTTGTGCCGGCACTGGCCGGTTTGGGGGCCCCCTACTGGGATGCTGACGCCCGCGGAGCCATTCTCGGGCTGACGCGAGGCAGCACGGCGGCCCACATCGCACGAGCCACGCTCGAGGGGGTCGCTTTTGAAGTGCGCGACCTCCTGGCCGCCATGGGAGCCGAAGCTGCGGCCGATGGCGAGCCGAAGCTCAAGCGTCTTCGCGTCGACGGCGGCGCCTCCAGAAACGGCTTAATGATGCAATTTCAGGCCGATATTTCCGATATTTTGGTCGACCGGCCGCGCGAAATCGAATCAACCGGCCGGGGCGCCGCCATGCTCGCCGGGGTCGGAAGCCGGCTCTTCCCTGCACCGAACGAGCCCTCCGGCAAGCAGGCCTTGTCTCAGATGAGGAAGGTGGAGGCGACTTTTGCGCCAACTATGTCGACAGCAGGACGAGCGCAAGCGCTTGCAAAGTGGCATCATGGCGTCGCACAAGTGCGTCTTCGCGCGGAATCGTGAAGAGCGCAAGTGCAAAAACAGGCAACAAACTCAGTGCTTTTTGGCTAATTCGAGCGCTCACGCGCTCACACTAACAGCGATGTCTTGGCGCGAACTTGCAAGAGCGCAAGGCTGATTTTTGGAGACTTCTTACGGTATGGCTTCGAGTCTAAGGGGAGTAGGGATGAGTGAGATGAATTTGGGCGAGCCACGCACCGACGACATCGCGGTTGCCGGCATCGAGAATGCCCGTGACGTCGCTGTCGACTGGGAGGCGCTCGAAGACGCATTCGAGAACAACGCTCCTGAAGTGCACAGCTACCTCCACCTTTCGACCGGTGAAGTGCTGCGAGTTGTCGATGGAGTTGCCGACCCACAGATGCACGTCCGCATCGCATCCGACGGCGGGTATTTGCGCATCGACCCGGTAAGCTCACGCGAGCAGTATCGGTGGATGGAACGCTTCATCCCGATGGTTGAAGATACCGAAGCCCGCCCAAAGCTAATCCAATCGATCGACGGAAAAGGGGCATTTCGTCGGTTCAAAGATGTGCTTATGAGCTTCTCCGGCGAACGCGAGCGTTGGTTCGTTTTTCGTAGCGAGCGCCTTCGCACGTTTATGGAGGCATGGCTCGCCGCGCACGGGATTCACGCTATCGCGCGCCCGCAGTGGGTAGAGCCGGCCCCCACATCGTCACCTGCGGTGGCAGTCGAGGTTACGCCGGAGCCGCAGTTCGACGCGACCGACTTGGCAACGCAAAAAGCGCAGACAGGCCGTCGCGCACGAAACGCCGAAGTCACGCGTCAGCAAATTCGCGACCTTGCCGAAGCGCTCGGTCCACGCGACCTCGACATGCTCGCGCTATTCGCCGAGTTTTTGAAAGGGCGGCGTGTGGCACGAGGGTTTGCCCATCACCACGAACATCAAATGCAAGAGCGCGCCGGGATGGCAAATATTTCTCGTGCCGACGGCTTTGCTAGCGATCAAGAAACGTCATCCGATATGACGGACAAGTGAAGAGCCACTTCTTAGCAGCCGCAATCGTCATGATTTCAGTCTCCGCGCAGGCGGAGCCTGAAGCTGCTTTGATTCCGATTGACCGCACGGTTGTCAGGTTTTTTTCGCGCGACGGAGATGGGATCGATCATCCCAACTACATCACCGAGCATATCGTCGCATTCGAAGCTCGCCTTGTCGAACTCGAGCAAGAATCGTTCGGGCGCCCATTCGATGCATCGACATTTCACCTTCCGGTGCCGCAGCGGGCTGCAATTCGGTCATCGATCGATACGCACATCGCCGAAACGCTCGTCGTCGCGCTTCCGATGCAATCGCCCCCATCGAGCGCGGTGATTTCTCAGCGCGTAGCCTGGATGCGAAAGTCGCTCGCCGAATCGGTCGGTTCAGAAGCGGCGCTTCAGCAGGCGGCAGCAGCTGAAGGGATCGGCCCCGACGACATCGACGCCCTTGTTTATCGCGAGACGCTCGCAGCAATCTACATCGACCACCATTCGACACCGATTTTCGATATTCCGATCGATCAGCTTCGAGCAGCGTTTGCGTCGTATTCGGATCGATTTAAGAAGACCGACTTCACGGCGGTGCGCGATACATTCTCACGTTGGCTTGCACGGCAGCGGCTTCGCGCAGCCGAGATGGCATTTTTTCAACAAGCACGGTCGCGCGTGCACGTATCGATCATCACGGACCGCTAATTGATTCGCTTCGACGTCACCAGATGGGCGGCATTGGTTGTCGCCGCGGCAGCTGGATTGATGTTTTTGCCCCCCTGGCGACCGATTTCGGAATCGGTGACCGTCGCCGATCCGAATGTGAAAGTTCTCCGCGTCGGTCTTGTGTTTGATGTCGGTGGGCGCGGCGACAAGAGTTTTAACGACGCGGCGTACGGGGGGCTCGCGCGGGCGCGCGATGAGTTTAACTTTGACGTGAGCTATCTCGAACCGGCCGGCTCTGAAGATCGCGAAGCGGCGATGCGCCTTTTCGCGTCGCGCGGCTTCGACCTCGTGATCGGCGTCGGCTTTATTTTTTCGAGCGACATCAATGAAGTCGCGCTCGAATATCCGAATGTTCGATTTGCGTGCGTCGATTACACGCCAAACGCCGACCCGATCCCTCCAAACGTCGCCGGAATTGCATTTCATGAAGAAGAAGGCGCATTTTTGGCCGGCTCAATCGCGGGGCTTCTGTCAAAAACAGAGCATGTTGGGTTTATCGGTGGAATGGACAGCCCGATCATCCGTAAATTTGAGGTCGGGTACGCCGCGGGGGTAAAAGCAGTCTGCCCGAAGTGTATCGTTCATGCGGCCTACGCTGGCGGTTCGCCCGACGCATTTCGCGACCCCGCAAAAGGCAAATCGCTAACGATCAGCCAAATCGCAGCCGGCGCCGACGTGTTTTTTCACGCGTCCGGCGCAACCGGTCACGGCGTGTTTGAAGCGGCTCACGACGCGCACGCAATCGCGATCGGCGTCGACTCCGATCAGTACAGCGAGATGCCCGACACGATCGTAACGAGCATGCTTAAACGCGGCGACGTTGCTGTATACGAAATCGCCAAAGCGGTCGCGCTCGGCAATTTCGTTGGCGGAATGCACATGCTCGGTCTGAAAGAAGGTGCGCTCGATTTCGTGCGCGGCGAACACGCAGCGCGCCTCCCCGAAAGCGTCATCGCGCGCACCGATGAATTGCGAAGTGAAATCATCGAAGGGAAACGGCACGTCCCATCACGGTAGCGATCCGCCATCTGGCGCGGCCGAGCTACCGACCTCTCCTTGCCGTGACGCGTTTGTTCCATCGACATAAGCCACACCGTAACGGTACCGTGTTCCTCACTTAGGGCGAGCCCACCGTAGGAGGTAAGGCATGAACAGGGAATCGGATTCATCGTTTTCGCGCGCGTTTTCGCGCATTTTTCGGTTAATGTCGGTTGCAAGCATCGCTGTGGTGCCGGTCGTCGCCATCGGATGCAGCTCGACAAGCACACCCTTTGGCACATCGGGGAGCGTCGACACCGCGCGCCCAGGCGCAAACCCAACAGCACCGGCGTCCCCAAACAACAGCGGCGGTGAAGCGGCGAATCCATCGCAGCCATCGCCGTTCGCTCCGACAAACTCACCAAGCGACGGCGCTTCGTCAGGTTCGCCGGGTGCGAGTGGCTGCGTCGGCCTTCAATGTCATCAGAAAGCGTGCCCAAACGGCGGCACAACAAGCGTGAGCGGCATCGTGTACGACCCGGCGGGGCATAACCCTCTCTACAATGTTGTCGTCTACGTGCCCAACAGCGAGCTCGCGCCGCTCCCTTCGGGCGCGTCGTGCGATTCATGCAACAGCCTATTTTCGGGCAATCCAATTGCAGTCGCGGCAACCGACGCTTACGGGAAGTTTACGCTGAAAGATGTCCCTGAAGGGTCCGACATTCCGCTAGTAATCCAGGCCGGTAAATGGCGAAAAAAGATCACGCTTGCCAAAGTAGCCGGCTGCCAAGACAACCCACAGCCCGATAAATCGCTAACGCTCCCCAAAAATCACATTGAGGGGGACATCCCAAACATGGCGATTTCGACCGGTAGCGCCGACGCGCTCGAGTGTCTCCCACTCCGCCTCGGAGTTGATGCCTCCGAGTATGTCCCTGGCAATTCGAAAGCGGGTCGCGTTCATATTTTTGTCGGCGGCACCATGGAGGATCCTGCCAGCAGCGGTGGCGGCTGGGGCTCAAGCCTGCTCGATTCGCCAAACACGTCGCCTCCAGGTCCAGCAAGTACGAAATCGCTGTGGAACACGAAAGCGAGTTTGATGAACTTCGATCTAGTCCTCTTGTCGTGCGAAGGCGATGAAGCGAAGGGGATGAACCAACAGGCGATGCACGACTACGCGAGCGCGGGCGGCCGCATCTTCGCATCGCACTTTCATTACTCGTGGTTCAACACGGGGCCATACGCCTCGGAAAATCTAGCAACGTGGACTCCAGGGACGCAGGACGTCACTTCAACCAACTTTGGGAGTTTTGATCTCGATTCGTTCGGGTCGGTCAAAGGCGACATCATAACAACGTTCCCCAAAGGGGCGGCGCTCAAGACGTGGCTCGAAAATACGCGCGCGCTGACGAATGGTCAGCTTAAAATCAAACAGGCGAAGCACAACGCCGACGTGGGGCCCACGCACACGGCTTCCCAGGCTTGGATTGTCGCGGAAGAGCAATCGACCGCCCCTGGAGCAACCGAGTATTTTTCGTTCAACACGCCGACCGATGCGGCGCCAGGTGCTGACGGCGCGCCGGCATATTGCGGCCGGGTGGTATTCAGCGACCTGCACGTAGGGGTCGACGCGGTGAGCCCATTCGGAGGCGGCCACGTTGTGCCGACGCGCTGTCTCTCCTCGGAACTCTCACCCCAAGAAAAAGCGCTCGAATTTATGCTGTTTGACCTCTCTTCGTGCGTGACCCCAGACAACCGGCCGCCCGTCCTACCGCCAGTGGCGCCGCCCATCGTGCATTAAAATCCCGTAAACGTGCCCGTGCCCGTACACGTGCCCGGTTTTTTCTGCGCATTGCCGGAGAAAAAGCCGGGCACGTTTACGGGCACGGGCACGTTTACGGGGCAGATCAGACTTGCGATCACTCCCTTCTCAGTTCCGGACGTTGCTCCCCAAAGGTTGCGTTAATTCCATACCGTGTCACGACACGGAATTGACCCGCCGTCGTTTCGATAGGCTCGTTTGGACACGGACTACTCAGGGAGAAATGCATGTCATCTCGGTCGCGCGCATTTGGATTGTTCTGGTTTTTTGCCGCTGTCGGCGCGTTGTCGCTCAGTGCCGCAGGGTGTGGATCGCCAGACCACACGGCGCCTGAGGAGGCGATTGACGTTGGCGAAGAGGCCGACACAACTGCTCCTGAAGCTGCTGCTCCTGGCAAGACTGACGGCGCGACACGCGCCCGTGATGCGCGACTCGCGCGTCTGAAGCGCCTGGAAACAGCGATCACGTTGGTCGATACAATTGCCGATCTCCTCGCCGAGGATGAATCGTCCATTCATCTCATCGAGATCTTTAGACTCAACGCAGCCACGCTCCGCAGCGCCTCAAAAGAGGTGACTACCGCCACCGATGACGCCGCACCAGCAGCGGCGGGATCTGAGGCTCTCGAAGAGGCCGACGCACTAATCGAGGCGACGCTGCCAACTGTCGCCGACAACGCGCCGGCTACAGCAAAACCAGAGATGCCGGCTACAGCAAAACCAGAGATCAAGAGAAGGCACCCGGCGCCACTGTTCGGGCGATTTGCGAGGCCGCGTGTGCTGCCAGTACGACCGCTACCCAGCGATTCGCCTAGCGAGTCGGATGGCGAAAGCGAATCGGATGATTCCGACGGGATGCCTTATTACCCGGCCTGGCGCCCCGACGGGATGCCCCGGCCCGCCGACGACTGGGGGCACTATCCCGTCCCCGCCTGGATGCACCAGCCCGTCGACGACGGGACGCGTCCCGTCCCCGCCTGGATGCACGCTGCCCCCCTCCCGTGGAACATCCACCCCACCGGCGCCGACGACGAGCCCGCAGAGGCTCAGTTCCACGAGGCAGCCGTCGAAGATCCTCTGTTTCAACGGGCCGTGATCGTTAGAGGAGCGGCGTTTGTCCCCCCGCCAGCTGGTCCTGCACCGGCGGCCGCCGCTACCGATCTTCCGATAGCGACACGCAACGATTCGTCGGGGAGCTCCTCGCAGGCACCGACCTTCGCTAGCACGCACCCGTCCCTCGCAGGCAGGCAGATCTTTCGCAGCAGCGGAAGCCTTGCGGTCAAGGACAACACCTCGCTCTCAACGCCACTCCACAACTACCGCGCCGCGCGTAGCGCCGAACTACGGTTTGGCGGCACCAATACCGCACCAACCGGTCGATTCGTTTGGCCGCCCCCGTCAGAAGCATCGTCGAGCCGCCCAGCAGCGCCGCCGGTCCGACTCACCACGGAGCGCCTGGCCGCGTTCAACGCGCAACAAACCGCTCAACCGATCGACTTTCAGTTCTACCCGCCCGCCCACCAAGACTCGGCTGAGACCGTTTCTGAATCAGAATTGCTCCGTAGAGACGAAGAAAGCGGCGTAAACTAGCGATTCGGGGCCGTCAAACTAACCAAGCAACCGTCGCGCCGTCGCCCCCTTCTTCTGGGGTGGCGGCGCGAAATTGCTCGATGTAGCGACTATTTCTCAGCTCTTCGCGAACCGCGTCTTTTAGCGCTCCCGTCCCGTGCCCATGCACGAAGAACACGACGCGGCGTGAATCGGTAAGCGCGCGGTCCAAAAATGCGGTCGCCATCGACAGCGCATCGTCGACGCGCATCCCGCGCAAATCGCACGTGTTGTCGCTCGTCTGAATCGCTACTTCGAGCGACTGCGGCGTCATGCTTCTGACAGCACCGACGCGGGGAGCGGCAGATCTCGGCTGCTTCGTCGCCCCCACTCTAAGATCGCTGACCGAAACTTTCAGCTTTAACGGACCTGCTGCGACGCGCACTTCGCCGCCGGCAAGCACTTCGACAATTTCGGCCTCGGCGCGGAGGCGCGGGACGTACACGCGCCCCCCTTTTTTTAGCTGATTTGGCGCCACAGCATCGCGCGACGCTTCACCTTGTCGAAGCACGAGCGACTCTAACTCGCCGCCGAGCGCGACCGACGATGCCACGCGTTCAAGCGCGCGCGCCGCATCGCGAAGCGCCCCCTCGTCGACCGACTTCGTTCGCATGCGCACTTGCGCCGCGCGCAAATCTTCTTTTGCGCGACGAAGCCGCTGCATCAGCGCCTCGCCTTCGCGCGTCAGCACGGTTCGCTCGCGCGCTTTCGCCTGCTCGACTTCCGCCTCGAGGCGCACGCGCAAAACTTCGGCCTCACGCTCTCGCGCATCGGCCGCTTGCCGAGCTAAATCGAGCGCCGAACGCTCGTCGTTCAGCTTGCGCACGAGCTGCTCAAAATTGCGGTCTTCGCGCGACAAAAACCGATGCGCGCGATCGACCACGGTTGACGGCATTCCGTACTGACGCGCCACCGCAAGCGCGCTAGAACTCCCCGGCACTCCGCGTGTCACACGAAACGTCGGCCGAAGCGCTTCGATGTCGAAACCGACCGACGCGTTTTCAAAACGCTCGTCGCCTAGAGCCAGAGCTTTGAGCCCTTCATAGTGGGTCGTCACAACGACCGCGCCGCCCCGCGCGCATAGCGAGTCAAGCACCCCCGCTGCAAGCGCCTCCCCTTCGCGAGGGTCTGTCCCTCCGGCGAGCTCATCGAGGAGCACGAGCGAGCCGCGATGTGTCTCTTCGAGCACCGTGACGAGGTTCCGCACATGCGCGCTAAACGTCGACAAATTTTTGTGCAAATTCTGTTCGTCGCCGACGTCTGTCAGCACCGTGTCGAAAATCCCCACAGTGCTCTGAGGCGCGCATGCGATCGGTAGCCCGGCGCGCACCATCAACGCGGCAAGGCCGATCGTTTTTAACGCAACCGTCTTCCCGCCTGCGTTCGGACCGCTGACGACCATCGCGCGACCGGCCGCGATCGCCAGATCGCTTGCGACCACATCGCCTTTGCCGAGCATGTCGAGAACGAGAAGCGGATGGCGCGCGTCGATCAGATCGATGTGCGGCTCATCGACCACGTTCACAAACGACAGCGACAGCTCTTCGGCGAGCCTTGCTGTTGCCGCACGCACATCCGCGCGCGCAATCGCAATCACCGCCGCTTCAATGCTCGGCAGCACATCGGCCAAAACAAGCGACAGACTCGCATAAATCGCCTGCTCTTCGCGCTGCACTTCGGATTCAAGAACTTTTAGACGGTTGCCGAGCTGAATGACCGCTCGCGGCTCCAAAAACAGTGTCGCCCCGCTGCTGCTCGTCGCGTGCAAAAGGCCGGGGAAGCGCTCGTGCGAATCGGACCTGACCGGAAGGACGTAGCGCCCTTCGCGCTCGGCGATGTAGCGATCTTGAAGCGCCGATTCGTAGCGCCCCATGATGTCTTCGAGACGCGACAAAATGCGCTGCCGCGATGCGCTCGCTTCAGCGCGTAGCTCGCGGAGCCGCGGACTCGCTTTGTCAGAGAGTGTCCCGTCCGGCTCAAACGCCGACGACACTTCATCGGCCGCGGCATCGAGCATCGGATCGGTCGTACAAGCATCCAACAGCGCGGGGAGACGCACTTTACGCATGCCGAGAAAGCGACGAAGCCCTCGAGCTTGCGCGAGCACCGATGCGACAGCTCGAAGTTCGATCGCGCCGAGCACCCCCGAAACGCGCAGGCGACTTAGCGCCTCGGCGACATCAACCAGCTCGCCGAAGAGAAGCGGTTCGCCATCGCGCAAAAGCTCGCTCGCTTCGCGCGCTTCGTCGAGGGCGCGACGGAGCTCGGCGTTTGACTCGATAAACGGCAAATGGAGCGCCGCTTCGCGCCCCATCGGCGTACCGCACCGCTCGGCAAGAGCGCCGAGGACGCGATCCCATTCGAGATCGTGCCTCGTTTTTTCGGGGCACATCTTCAATACAACAGCTGACTCACTCATTACCGCTCACTTCCAACCATAAGCCCCGAAGGCACACTTGCCGCTCCACTTGGAATCGGATTCGCCTCGCGCTCGAGATATCTAAAAATGGTGCGCGGGTCGACACCGAGGTCGCGCGCCGTCTGCGTCCGGTTCCCGTTGTTGCGCTCCAGCGACTCCAAAACATACCGCCGCTGAAACTCTTCTTTCGCTTTTTCAAGCGGCAATATCGGCGCATCGCCAGCCGTTGTCAGATCCATATCTTCCGGCGTCAACATCGACCGCTCGCACAACACGAGCGCCTTGCGAATCCGATTTTCGAGCTGCCGAATATTCCCCGGCCACGAATACTTTTTTATCGCCGCGAGCCCTTGCGGGGTAAACCCTTGCACAGTTGAGTGAAGCTCGTCTGCGAACTTCGACAAAAGCGCTTTTGCAATCACAAGCACGTCGTCACCACGCTCGCGGAGCGGCGGCAGCCAAATATTGACGACGTTGAGGCGGTAGTAGAGATCTTCGCGAAAGCGTCCTCCGCGAATCTCGTCTTCGAGAATGCGGTTGGTCGCCGCGACGACGCGAATATCAACTTTTTCGGGGCGCGAATCGCCGACGCGAAATACCACCCGCTCTTGCAGCGCGCGGAGCAATTTTACCTGCAAATTTAGCGGCAATTCGCCGATTTCATCGAGAAATAACGTCCCCTTGTCGGCGACTTGAAACTTCCCTGGGCGCGACGCTACCGCTCCCGTAAACGCGCCGCGGACGTGACCGAAAAGCTCGCTTTCGATCAAGTTCTCGGGAATCGCTCCGCAGTTGATCACGACGAACGGCCCGTTTGCTCGATTGGACCGACGATGAAGCTCGCGCGCAATCAGCTCTTTCCCCGTCCCGGTTTCGCCGGTAATGAGGACGCCGATATCGGTTGTTGCTACTTTTTGCAGCTTGCGAAAAACCTCCATCATCGACGGGCAGACGCCGATAATTTCGCCGAACCGCTTGTCTTTTAGCTCGGCGGCGAGCTTCTCTTTGTCGGCGCGAAGCGCGTAGAGAAGCATCGCGTTTTGCAAAATGATCGACGCTTGGCCCGCAAAAATCGCCAGCACATCGAGCTGCGATCGCTGAAAAAGCCCCTTCACGCGATCGTTGCCGACATAGAGCGCCCCCATCACCGCTCCTTGCGAAATCAGCGGCGCGCACATCACACTCGAGAGCCGGAGCGCGACGACACTCTCGCTCGACCCGAACTGCGCATCGGTCGCCGCATCGCTGACAATCACCGGCCTCGCCGTTTCGAACACTTTTTGCACGATGCTGTCTGAAAACGTGCCGCCGGCGCCGACCATCTCCCGGTTCACCTGACGGGACGCGCGGATTGTCGGCCGGCCGTCGGCGTTGGGGCCGTCAGAAAGGAGCAAAACAAGGCCCTTTTCGGCCCCGGTCACTTCGATCACCGCATCGAGCATCGCCTCGAGAAGATCGTCGAGCCCGGCGAGCGTCATTAACTTTTCGCTAAATTCGTGCAGCTTCCGAAGCCCTGCGAGCTGCGCCCCTTCACTGCCGGGGGCGAACGGTTCATCGGCGCCGCCGGCTGCACGCCGCGCTGACGCCGGCTCGTCGAACATGCTGAAGACGAAATCGGCATCGCCGAGGCGGATGCGGTCGCCGTGCACAAGTCGCGCGCGGCGCTTCTTCTTCCCGTTGATCAGAATACCCCCGCGCTTATCAACCTCTTCGAGACTGAAATCGCGCCCGTCGAAAAGGACCTGCGCGTGCACATCGGCGAGCTCTTTCGTGGCGACCGCAATGTCGTTGCCGAGCTCCCGTCCGATTGTCACAACCGGCTTGTAGAGAACAAATGCGCGCGGCGCGCCTTGGGGGGGAGACCACTTTAAAATAGGCATCGGTTGAGCGTATGCTCAGAATAGCCCGAAGGCGTTGACCGCGCCGCCGCCATTTGGGAGCGGCGTAAACCCGACGGTGAATGGCGGCTTCCACGGCGCTTCAGCGGAATCGTCATCGCCTGAATTCGCGCTCATGATCCCCGCGATGGCTAGCCCGGCGACTCCACCGACGGCGTTTGCTACCATCCCGTGTTTTGGATCACCCTTGCTGAACAAATAAAATAGATAGACAAATGAGCTAGCGACCGTGCCGATCCCGTAGCCGGCCCACATGTATTTTTGCACCTTCCATGACGGCGTGTACATCGATGAGACGATCCCCGTCGCCAGGAGGCCCACGTTCATCCCCAAAAGGCCGCCTAGACTGGCCCCATCGCGCCATTCTCGGCCACTCACCCCGGTGCCAAACAGAACGCCAGTGATCGCCCCCCAACCGGCTCCGCTGGCGATAAACGTCAGTGCGCGCGGGTCGGGACGAACCGCTTCACCGAAAAAATAGCCGCCTACGCCTCCGCCGGTCGCCAGAAGAAATGTCAGTGTGCCCTGCGTTTGCAAATCCCACTGCTTGTTCGACCCGTGCGTGTATTGCCACTGGGTGCCGCCAATCGCGAGCCCCTCGAGCCCACCGATAAGCATCCCGGCCGCGATTGACGAGGGGACGCCGCGATGAAGTTCGGTCCCCTGATCGATAAAATAGACGGCCGTCGGCGCGGCGGCCGCGAACCCAAGCGGCGCGATAAACGCGAGACCCGGATCAGAAATACGGGCGAGCGAATCGACCCAAATGCCTGTTCCGAGGCCGTATGCGGCGGCCGTGCCGTAAAGAAAGAGCATCTCGCCGTCGCCGCGCGATTGACTCGAATAAGCCCGCCTCGTCGATGCCACCGATGGCGGCGCGGCCTTCGCATCGCTGTCGGCAAACGCAATGTTCTGAACGCCCAAACTCGAGAGTGCGATTGCAACTCCGATAGACCATGCAGCTTTCATGGGTTCTCTAGTAGAACAATGGCGGCTGGACTGGAACCCCTTGGGCGGTGCTCGCTTCTTGCTCAGAAAGACCGGGCACGTTTACGGGCACGGGCACGTTTACGGCGCTGAGGTGAGCTGAGCTGATTGCTAGCGATAGGTTGGCTGCATTGTTCTTGCTATTGTTTCTGGGTCGAATTCGTAGCCTAGGTCGCGTGTCATTAGCGACGCTACGCTGTCGCGCGCGCTTTTTCCTTCGTAGAGGGTTGCATAGACTTCGCGCGTGATTGGCATTTCTACTCCCAATTTTACGCTTAGTTCGTAGGCGCTTTTTGTTGTTTTTACGCCTTCGGCTACGTGCCCTAGTGCGCCTAGCACGTCGGCTAGCGCGCGTCCTCTGCCCAGTTCGATGCCTACTGTTCGATTGCGCGACAGTTCGCCGGTGCATGTCAGCACGAGATCGCCCATCCCCGAGAGCCCCGCCAATGTTAGCGGCGAGCCTCCTCGCCTCACCGCGAGGCGCGCGATTTCGGCTAGGCCTCGCGTGATTAGCGCGGCTCGCGTGTTGTGCCCGAAACCGAGCCCATCGGCCGCGCCGGCAGCAATCGCAATCACATTTTTGAGCGCGCCGCCGCACTCGACACCGACAACGTCGTCGCTCGAATAAACGCGCAAATAGCGGCAAATAAAGCGCGATTGCGCATTGGCTACGACATCGACCGAGTGGCCTGCGATGACGACCACCGTCGGCATCTCGCGCGCAAGCTCCGACGCGAAACTAGGCCCGCTCAAAAACGTGAGCCAGCGATGTGCGCTCTCGGGAAGCTCGTCGCGCAGCACTTCGTCCATAAACATCAGCGACCCATTTTCGATCCCCTTCGTCGCGCTGACGATCGGCACGTCGCGAGGAATCAGCGTAGCCGCCGCGCGCGCCACTTCGCGCGTGGCATCGCTAGGCACCACAAACACGACCATCGATGCGCCACGAAGCGCCTCGCCCAAGTCGGTCGTAGCACGCACATTTTCGGGCAGACGAATCGACGGCAAGTAGCGCGTATTCTCGTGCTGCTCATTGATCGCCTTGACGACATCAGGCTCGGAAGCGCGCCCCCACATCACAACCCGGCCGCGCTCTGCCAGCATCTTAGCCAGCGCCGTCCCCCACGCGCCCGTACCGAGCACGGCGACGTGCTCCTGCGCAATTTCCTTTGGACCCGATTTATTCAAGCTCATACCGCTCCAGTCTGCCGGACGTCACGCCAATTGGCCACCCATTCGGCTGCTCACGCAATCGACAGAACGACTTTTCCGAAACCGGCGTTGCTTGCTACGTAAGTGTGCGCTTCGCCTGCTTTTTCTAGCGGCAACACGCGATCGATGACCGGCTTTAGCACGCCATTTCGTAGCAGTGGGACGATGTGCCGCTCGAACAGCTGCGCGGCTTCGATTTTTTCTTCGAGGGGGCGCGACCTGAGCACTGTCGCTTTCAACGTGACTCGCTTTTGCAGCATCATTCTGAAATCGATGTCGCCGCGCGCGCCGCCGACAAGGCCTACGAGCACAATGCGCCCGCGTGACGCGACGCACGCGATGTTTTCTTGCACGTACGAGCCGCCGACAAGGTCGAGCACCACATCGATGGACGCGCCGATCGCCGCTATTTTTTCGGCAAATCGCGCATCGGCGACGACAATCCCGTCGCTCATCCCATACTGGCGCGCTTGCGCCAATTTTGACTCTGTCCGCGCGGTGCCGATCGCGCGTGCACCGATCGCTTTTGCAATCTGCACCGCGGCCGTTCCGACGCCGCTCCCCACGGCGTGCACAAGCGCAGTTTCACCGGCCGAGAGCCGCCCCTGCACAACCATCGCGTCGTACGCCGTCACGAACGCTTCGGGGACCGCCGCGGCATCGATGAACGACATCGAATCCGGAATCCGCGACACAGTTCGCGCATGCACGACGACGCGTTCGGCGTATGCGCCGCCACCGACGAGACCAAACACGCGATCGCCACTCTTCCACTCGGCGACCCCATCACCGACCGCATCGATTTCACCGGCAAATTCGAGCCCTGGGATATCGGCTGGAACGTCGCGCGGAGCTGGATAGCCGCCGAGGCGCTGAAGGATATCGGCGCGATTCACCGCGGTTGCGCGCACACGCACGCGAACCTCTCCGCGCGATGGATCCGGATCGGGGCGCTCAACGAGTTCAAGAACTTCAGGACCGCCTGGTGCTCGAATTACAATGGCTTTCATCGCGTTCCGATCGCTGCGCTCGTACTCTGGGCGACGAAAGAGCGCATGATCAATCGCCCGTGCGGTCGAATGGCGCTGTCTGCGGGGCACCGTTTGCATCAAACCCGAGCAGCTGATCGACCCGCTTTTGCGCGCCGTCGAGCCGCTCTTGGGCAGCACGCGACAACTTCACCCCTTCTTCGAACAGACGTAGCGACTCTTCGAGCGGTAAATCGCCCTTTTCGAGCGCCTGAACAATCTCTGTCAGACGCTTCACCGAATCTTCGAAATTCGGAACGCTCAACTCCGCCGCCGCTGCGCTCTTCATCGCTTGAAATTGCGCCAAATCGCTCGACTTTTCAACCTCGAAATGCGAGCTCGCACTTTAGGATAGGCGACGTTCAACCCGGGTCTTCAATTTTTGGAATCGACTTTAAATCGGGGGGGACATCTTTTTCGGGGGCGCGCCTCTGCGCCCCCCAGCGAAGGCCTAGAAACGCCGAGAACGCCGGAAGTTGTGCCGTTGGAACGGCGATCAGCGAAAAATCGACCCCGACCGATAGAACGAGCCCATGCCCGAGCACGATGTGATCGGCCGTAAGAACCGACGCTGCCGAAAGCGGCAGTGACCCTCGCGAAAACGGCGCTGCGGGATAAGCCGGCACCGAGCCACGCAACGCCACTTCAATCGTGTGGCGATTCGCTTTGTCGACATGGCGACTCACAATCGACGGATGCACTAAAACGCCAAGCGACCACGGGATCTCCGAGCCGTAACGAAGGCTGCCGAGCTTCTGCGGGTTTGGCCAGGTCCGCGGATTTGGCCGCCCCATGAACCCGACGCTCGCCTGAATCGACGCGACGATAAATGACACGTCGCCAATCACGCGCGCGCCGGCCGTCATCGCCCCTTCGCCGACAAAACTGGCGCGATCGCCGGTTGGTAGTGTCGCTATGCCGAGCAGCGCGAGCCCATAACCACCGTTTTCGTTTGAAAACGGCGTGTATTTCATATGCACGCCGATGTCGCCCAAGGCGCTTGTCGGCACCTGGCCACCGGCCACCACGCCGGAGCCGAGCCCATAATTGCCACTTTGCGCGAGCACCAACGGAACACTCACGCCAACGCCAAGCCACCGCGCTAGCCCTAAATTGGCCGTCGCCACCGACGCGAGACGAGCGTTGATAACCGGAACGACCGGGGTCACTTTCGGCAATGTTACGACGTTCCAGCCGTACATGGCCCATAACCCTGCGTCGAATGCCCACCGCTCATTGGGCACGAGGCGCTCGAGGACGATGCCGCCGTTTGCTTCAAGCGAGGGGCGCGGCCCAAACGTGCTTAACGATGGATACGTCTCCGCTCGTGCAGAGGAAGAGAACCCGGCGACTCCAACCGCCACGCAAATCGCGCGCAAAAACGCTTGACGCATGCTCGGAACATTAGAACAACCGGCGCTCAACCGAAACCCCCGAAGCCCTATCTTGCGATGCGCTATTTCGACCCACTTGGATGCTTCACGGCTGTCGGAAGCTCGTGAGCCATCCGGCTCCGCTTTGTCTCTAAGTAGCCCGCTGAGTGTGGATTTGAGGCGACTACAATCGGAACACGCCCATCGACGTGAACGCCAAGCGCGCGGAGCGCTTTGATTTTTGCCGGATTGTTCGTCATCAAACAAATGCTTTTCACTTTCAAATGCCGAAGCATATCGGCTGCAACTTCGTAGCGTCGCGCGTCGTCTGGTAGGCCGAGCATTCTGTTGGCATCGACCGTATCGTAGCCGCGCGCCTGGAGTTCATACGCGCGAATCTTATTGGTGAGGCCGATCCCCCGCCCCTCTTGGCGCAGATATAAAACGACGCCTCGCCCCGCCTTTACTATCTCGGCGAATGCCGTATCGAGCTGCTCTTTGCAATCGCATTTCAGCGAACCGAAAACTTCACTCGTGATGCACTCTGAGTGCACTCGCGCGAGCACGCCGGAGGTATCGGCGATCTCGCCGTAGACCAAAGCGACATGCTCTTGCGCGTCATCGAGGCCGTGAACGCCAGGCGACCGAAAGACGTGGGCCGTCATATCACCATGGCATGTTGGAAGAGGTGCCGATGCAACCCACTGTGTGTGAGGCCGGATCACCCGATTGGGGACGTGCTTCTCATTCGATCTCATAAAAGCCCTCTAAACCCGTGTCGACGCCCCGGCTGCGGCTCAAACGGCGACATCCAATCGCATTATGGTGCTTCAAATTCAACAATAACGCAAACATCCCGTTTTGAGCCGGGCAGCCAAAAAAAGAGCCGGCGTCTGCCTACGCTTCGTCGATTTCCTTCACCACTCGATTGGCCGATTCGAGAGCGCCTTGCATCCAACCCGACCAGACCGACGTGTGTTCACCGCAAAAATAGACGCGCCCCTGGCTCTTTTTCGATGCCGGAAACATCGTCGCCATTTCGCCAGCTTTGTAGTAGCCCCACGCGCCCCCGGCCCACGGATCGTCTTGCCAAATTTTGTACGCCGACGCTTCGAGTTCGGATGATATTTGCGGGAAATACTCCCCGACGATATCGAGAACATACTTCAACCGATTCGCCGCCGGCTGTTGGGCAAACGCGACGCCGTGCTCGCCTTGCATGTAACCGAGGAGCATCCCGCTGTCGCCCGGCTGGATTTGACTCAGATCCCACAGGCGTTCGACTTCGGTGTCGGTCCTCGCGATTTTTAGGCCGCCTATCCCCTCCTGTTTCCAAAAGCGGCTCTTTGTCTGCAAATACGCTCGCGAGACCGGCATCATCGACAAGTTGTTGATGACCTGCATCTTTTCGGCCGAAAAGCCTGCGCGCTCGAGCGATACTTTTCGCAATACCGAAAAGGGAATTGAACAGACGCACAAATCGGCCGTTATTGTTTTTGAAACGCCGTTTTCGACGAAGGTCACCGTAACCCCGGCATCGTCTTGGGCGATGGCACTCACCGGCGCGTTGTATCGAACGAGCCACGACAGCTCATCGGTGAACGCTTTCGGCAGCCGGTCGTTCCCGCCTTCGATTGCGAACGTTTTATCCCACTTGGAGTCGACGATGTCGGCTGCCAACCAGTAGAGCGCGCCGTCCATCGGCAGTTCCCAACCGTTGTTCGCGCGATCGATCGTTATCACGTCGTCAGATGCGCCGTTGAGCCGCAAATACTGCTCGATCCCCATGTTGTTGTAATCGAGAGCTTTGCCGGTTGGCCAATCGGCGGCTAGTGGGTCGCCGAGCTCATCGAGCTTTTTGAAGCTGAGCGCTAGCGCATCGGCGCCGAGCTTTCGCTGTTCGGGCGTCAGCAAAGGGAGCGCATTGGGCAGCCATTCGTCGCCATCTTTTCGCACAAATCGCTGGCCATTTAAATAATAGAGTGCCGGCTCACTTGAGCTGAATTCGACCAGCGGCAGATTGAACTCTTTCGCGTAGCCGAGCGTGAAATTGTGCGTATCGGCGATGCGCGTCGCACCTGCTTCGGCGTACTGGTTATTTTTAAACCCTTCGCGCAACGTGAGAACGCGGCCGCCGGTGCGCGCCTGCGCTTCAAGAATCGCCACGACATTGTAGCCGCGCTTTCGGAGCTCATGCGCACTGCAGAGGCCGCCGAGGCCGCCGCCGATCACAACCACATCTTTGCGCCCACTGCTCGGACCGCAACCGGTCACCATCGCGGTCGAGGCAAGAGCTATAGCTTTAAGAAATTCTCGTCGTCTAAGTTCGATAACCATATCGTCGCGCTTAATCGATCTCTCGAATTTCGCAACGAGTTCCGTCAGGCTATCGACGCATACCGCACATTGACATCGCCGAAAAACAGGCCACGTAGGCGCAACCGCGTCCCAATTCCAGGGACAAAGTCGAGCTCCGACGCAGTTTTCGGCGGGAAAGCCCCCTCCCGCTGAAAGGCGCCATTACCACCTCATTCACGTGACTGCCGCTAGCGGGCAGAATATAGCTAATCCTGCCTCGCCCATGACCACTCATCACCAATTGCCTATTTACCTTTCCGACAGCACCGGCGCCGCATGGCGCGATGCGCTCGCTAGCGACGATGACGACGATCACTTTCACGATCAGTGCGGCGTCTTTGGAATTTTTGGGCACGGTGAAGCGGCGAATATCGCCTATCTGGGGCTTCACGCGCTCCAGCACCGCGGGCAAGAGTCGGCGGGAATCGTAACGAGCGACGGCGAGCAGCTTTTCGCCCATCGTGCGATGGGGCTCGTTCATAATGTATTTCATGAGAAGCAGCTGGCCAAATTGCCGGGGCAGCTCGCAATCGGTCACGTTCGTTATTCAACCGCGGGTGAGTCGCATCTAAAAAACGCGCAGCCGCTCGCGGTCGATACGGCGCGCGGGTCGCTCGCCGTGTGCCACAACGGCAACCTCACGAACGCCGGCGAATTACGTGCGGAGCTCGAAGCGCGCGGGTCGATTTTTCAGTCGACGAGCGACACCGAAGTGATCGTTCACTTTGCTGTTTTGAGCCAATTACCAACGCTCGAAGAGCGAATTGTTGATGCGCTTAAGCGGGTCGAAGGGGCCTATTCGCTCCTTTTTATGACGGAGCGAACACTCGTCGCCGTGCGCGACCCGCTGGGGATTCGCCCGCTCTGCCTCGGCGTTCTTCGCGGCGCGCCCGATGCGCATGTCGTCGCGAGCGAGCCATCGGCATTCGATCTGATCGGCGCAGAATATGTGCGCGATGTGGCGGCGGGGGAGATGATTGTGATCGACCGCGAAGGGGTTCGATCGCTCCATCCGTTCGCGCCGGCCGAGCCAAAAGCGTGCGTGTTCGAGTATGTCTATTTTGCGCGCCCCGATTCGCATCTTGCGGGGCGCAGTGTTTATGAAGTGCGAAAAGCGCTCGGGCGTGCACTCGCGCAAGAGCACCCAGCAGATGTCGATGTCGTCGTCCCTGTCCCCGATTCAGGGGTTCCCGCGGCGATCGGCTATGCCGCGGCCATAGGCGTTCCGTTTGAGATGGGGCTGATTCGGTCGCACTATGTTGGGCGAACATTTATCGAGCCGCAGCAGTCAATTCGGCACTTTGGCGTTCGGCTAAAGCTCAATCCGGTGCGCGCGCTTCTTGACGGCAAGCGGGTCGTCGTTGTCGACGATTCAATCGTGCGCGGGACGACGTCGCGAAAGATTGTGAAAATGCTACGCGACGCCGGCGCCCGCGAAGTGCACCTGCGCGTCTCAAGCCCACCAACGAAGTGGCCTTGCTATTATGGGATCGACACGCCAACGCGCGGCGAGCTCATCGCATCGAGCCACACGGTCGATGAAATCGCGCGGTACGTAACGGCCGATTCGCTGGGGTATTTGTCTCTGAAAGGAATGCTCAACGCGATCGGCGGCGGAGTCGAAGTGCCGGGCCATCACTGCCACGCGTGTTTTTCAGGGCAATACGCAATTCCATTCGCGCCACCAGGGAAGCGGCCACTCCGTCTGGTCGGAGTATAACTCACCGAATCAAGGCGCTACGGCACTAGGGAGCAAGAAGGTAAACGCTACGCGGACGCCCCATGTTGCTTCGACCGGCAAATTCGGCATCGAGCCAAATCCGCCATAAATCGAGAGCGCCGGCTGAAGAAACGGTGTCATTAGCCGGACCATCGGCGAAACGAAAACTCTCGCTCGTTTGGAATCGAGCATTGGCGCATCGATGAAGTAATGCTCGATTACTTCGAGGCCGACGCCGAGCTTCTCGCTCACGCGATAGCCGGCATAAATCGACGTGTTCCCTTCAAGGCTATTCGTCCCCATGTGCTTGACACGAAACCCCCAGTTGATCCCTTGTCGAAACTGCACGACCAGGTCGCCCGCTAGCCACCGGACATCGATGAACGGGCGAAGCGCTACGTATCCCGGCTGAAAAAAAGCGTAGTCCCACCCGCGAAGCGCGGTGGCGACTGCAGCCGCCTGCGCCGTCGGCCCGTTTTGCTCAAACGCGGCAGTTGGGAGCATGACACCCATTCCGCCGCCAAACGCCAAGCCGCTCGTCTCGGCCCAGAGGCCGCGCCCCTGAAGCTCAAAATTCCCTGGAATCACGCGAAGATGGCCATACGACGGCGCCTGGCCCACCGCCATCAAGTAGGTCCCCCCCACGTACCACCGCCGCCCTTCGATTGGCACTTCAACCGAAAGGCGTTCGATAACGCTTCCGATGCGCGCTTGATGGTGCTCCGGCCCAAGCCACGCCGCCCCGACCGTCGACTCCGACGTCAACTCAGGTTCGACATGGGTAATCTCGGGGAGCGCCAGAGAGCGCGGGGGGTCTGGATGCACGTTGCGAGCGGAGACTCTACTGGTTCATCGATTCGAGGAACTCCTGATTCGATTCGGTTCGCTTGAGTTTGTCGAGTAAAAACTCCATCGAGTCGATCACATTCAGAGGATGTAGGAGCTGGCGGAGCAGCCAGACGCGCTGGAGCGCCCAATCCGGGAGCAGCAGCTCTTCTTTGCGGGTCGCGCTCTTGTTGATGTCGATGCAGGGGAAAATGCGCTTTTCCATCAACTTACGGTCGAGATGGACTTCGCTGTTCCCCGTCCCTTTGAACTCTTCGAAAATCACTTCGTCCATGCGCGAACCGGTATCAATAAGCGCGGTTGCGATGATCGTCAGAGAACCACCCTCTTCAACGTTTCGCGCCGCTCCAAAGAACCGCTTTGGCTTATGAAGCGCGTTCGAATCGACACCGCCTGACAAAATCTTCCCGCTTGGCGGGACGATCGTGTTGTAAGCGCGCGCGAGCCGCGTAATCGAATCGAGCAGAATCACGACGTCTTGCTTGTGCTCAACGAGCCGCTTCGCCTTCTCGATCACCATTTCGGCGACCTGCACGTGACGTGTTGGCGGCTCGTCGAATGTCGACGAAATAACTTCACCTTTGACGGTGCGCTGCATATCGGTGACCTCTTCGGGTCGCTCGTCGATCAGCAGAACAATGAGATGCGCATTCGGGTGATTCGTCGAGATTGAATTTGCGATGCTCTGAAGGAGCACTGTTTTACCGGCCCGTGGCGGCGAGACGATCAGGCAACGCTGCCCCATCCCGATAGGGACGATCATGTCGAGAACCTGCGTAGACATGTTACGCGATGGCTTGCTTGCCGGGCCGCCGATTTTGTGGCCGTTCGTCGTCTCGAGCTGAAAGCGCTTTTGCGGATAGAGCGCCGTCAAGTTGTCGAAAAGAATCTTGTCGCGCGCCACTTCCGGCGCTCCGCCATTAATCACATCGACTTTTGTCAGCGCGAAATAACGCTCGCTCTCTTTCGGTGGACGAATCGTCCCGATTACCGAATCGCCGGTACGCAAATTGAAACGCCGAATCTGAGACGGCGACACATAAATATCGTCAGGACCTGGTAGATAATTGTAATCGGGCGCGCGCAAAAACCCGAAGCCATCAGGTAGGCACTCGAGCACTCCGTCGGCCTGAACCGCCCCGTCTTTCGAAGCTAAACGCTGAAGAATGGCGAAAGTTAGGTCCTGCTTTCGCATGCCGGCCCCGCCTTCAATCGCGAGATCCCGCGCCATCGACACGAGTTCAGGCATCGATTTCGTCTTCAATTCACGCAGTTGCATTCACGCTCCTGTAGGTAAAAAAAGGCCGCAAGTTCGCGGACCGAGCCGGCCGTCGGGTGACGGGGTCGTTAGATAGCGCCAATTCGAGCAAAAAAAAGGCACCGATTCATTCGGCGCCTTCTTCTTTTCGATTCAACCGCTGGGCAGCAGCACTAGGTGGCGCTTGCGCCCCCGACAAATTCGATGAGCGACATCGGCGCGTTGTCTCCGCGTCGTGGCCCTACTTTGATGATGCGCGTGTATCCGCCCGAACGCCCCTGAAAGCGCTTCGCCAAGTCGACGAACACTTTCTCGACGAGGTCGACTTCAACTTCGGCTCCGCCTGCTTCCGTACGTGTCCCCATCGGAGCGATGTACGCAGCGACTTGCTGAAGCGCTGCATTGCGGCGACTGCGATCGGCTAGCGAAAGCTCAGCCTGCGGCGTGTACGCCAGCTTGCCGAGGCGAATCGCCTTGGTGATCAAGCGCTCAACAACGCGGCGGAGCTCCTTTGCCTTCGCATCCGTTGTCTGAATGCGTTCATGCAGCACAAGATTCGCCGCGAGGTTACGAAACATCGCGCGACGATGACTCGAATTTCTATCAAACTTCCGACCTGCGTTTCCGTGCCGCATGACCTTCAATCCCTTCCAAACAACATATCTTCTATAGGGCGGGGGTTTCGTCCCCCGCCGGCTTAATTCTGCGCTTGTTGCGCCTTCCAGCGCTCAAGCATCATTGGCCAATTGTCGATCTTCATGCCAAGCGACAGCCCCATGTTTGCGAGAATCTCTTTGATTTCTTTGAGGCTCTTGCGACCAAAGTTTTTCGTCTTTAGCATGTCCTGCTCCGTGCGCTGAACAAGCTCGCCGATGAGGGCGATGTTCGCGTTTTGGAGGCAGTTTGCCGAACGGACGCTCAACTCGAGTTCGTCGACCGATCGGAACAAGTTTTCATTCAGCGGCTCGTCGTCGCCACCGACTGGGAGGTACGCCGTCTCTTCGGCCTCTTCGAAGTTGATGAAGATCGAGACCTGCTCTTTTAGGATCTTCGCCGCGTATGCGACGGCGTCCTGCGGAGTGACCGACCCGTTGGTCCACACTTCGAGAATGAGCTTGTCGTAGTCGGTCATTTGCCCGACACGAGCGTTCGTCACGGTGTAGTTCACTTTTCGCACCGGTGAGAACAGCGCGTCGATCGGAATTGTACCGATCGGCATCGCCGAGCTCTTGTTTCGCTCCGCTGGAACGTAACCTCGGCCGACGTTGACCGTCAGCTCCATCGACAGCGGACCTTTTTTATCGAGCGTTGCGACAAGGTGATCCGGATTCAGCACTTGAAGGCCATCGACAAGCTGGATGTCACGCCCGCAGACCGTTCCTGGGCCCTCTTTATCGATTCGAACCATGTACGTCCGGGCTTGCGCCGCCTTCAGGACGACCTCTTTGAGGTTCAGAATCATGTCGGTGACATCTTCGACGACGTCACTCACCGCGGTAAATTCGTGAAGTGCGCCATCGAGCCGAAGCGCGGTGACAGCCGCCCCTTGGAGCGACGAGAGAAGAACGCGCCTCAGCGAATTGCCGAGCGTGATCCCGTAGCCGCGCTCGAGCGGTTCGCAGGTGAACTTGCCGTAAAACTCGGTCAGCGTTTCGGACTCAACGTGAATCCCGCGTGGACGAATGAGATCGCGCCAATTTCGAGTAACAATATTCAACGAAACGCTCCTTTTTTACAATCACCTACGCGGCGATCCCGATTGGCCTTTGAACCCGCTCTCCGGCTAACCCGTCACCTGCCCGTACACACACTTTCAAAACGCAAAAATCGGCCAACGCTAGGCGCTGGCCGACTTTTCTACTAACGGCTGTAATATTCGACGACGTACTGCTCACGAATCGCCGGCTCGTTCAACTCATCGCGAACTGCCTGGCCTTTGAACACGCCACCAAAATTTGCTTTGTCGATTTCGATCCACGAGAGCGCGGCACGCTTGTCGACTTGCGCCAACGCGGCTGCGATCGCCGGCATTTTGCGGCTCGCTTCGTTCACTTCAACGCGGTCGCCTGCTTTGAGCAGGTAGCTGGGGATATTGACCCGCTTGCCGTTGACGAGAATGTGATTGTGCTTCGTGATCTGACGCCCTTCGGCGCGCGTGCTCGCGAGGCCGAGGCGATAGACGACGTTGTCCAAACGCGACTCGAGAAGGCCGAGCATCTGCTCGCCGGTGCGCCCCTTGCGTCGCGCAGCGTCGAAGTAATAGCGTCGGAACTGCTTCTCGACGATCCCGTAGACGCGGCGAACCTTCTGCTTTTCGCGCAAACGGAGCGCGTATTCAGAAAGCTTGATGCGCGCCTGCCCGTGCTGACCCGGTGGGTACGAACGACGGGTGAACGAGCACTTCTCGGTGTAGCAGCGTTCGCCCTTCAAAAAGAGCTTGAGCCCTTCGCGGCGACACAATCGACAAACTGGTCCAATATACCTAGCCATCTAACAATCCATTTCTTCGCAGATTGCGAAAAAACCGGTTTACGCGCTATGCGCTTCGTCCCGGAATTGGCGGGGGGTCTCCCCGTCCTTGCACATTCGGCGGGGGACGAGCCCCCGCCCTACCATTCCATTTCGTAGGGCGGGGGCTTGCCCCCCGCCGTTCCACTTAAACTCGGCGGCGCTTCGGAGCGCGGCAGCCGTTATGCGGTACCGGCGTTACGTCACGAATGATCGTGACGCGGAAGCCGGCCGTCTGCAGAGCACGGAGCGCGCTTTCACGCCCGCCGCCTGGCCCTTTGACGAACACTGCGACCGATCGCATTCCGTGTTCCATTGCGCGTCGTGCCGCTTCTTCGGCAGCAAGCTGCGCTGCGAATGGCGTGCTCTTACGCGAGCCTTTGAAGCCACGGGAGCCGGCGCTCGACCACGCCACGGTGTTGCCGTTCACGTCGGTGATCGTCACAACCGTGTTGTTAAACGTCGACTGAATATGCGCGATACCCGACGCAATATTCTTCTTGACCTTCTTTTTCGGTGCCTTCCCTTTTGGTGCACCGGTTTTCGCAGTCGCCATCTTTACTCCGCGCCCTTCATAAACTTACTACGACTAATTTCGCTCGCGCCGCCTGCAGTAGCCTTTAGATCAAGCGCCCGGCTTCCGCGCTCGCGCTGCCGCCCCTTTGCGCGGCCCTTTTCGTGTGCGCGCGTTGGTGTGCGTGCGCTGCCCGTGAACCGGAAGGCCACGGCGATGTCGCAGACCGCGGTAGCAGCCGAGGTCCATCAAGCGCTTGATGTTCATCTGAACTTCGCGGCGCAAGTCGCCTTCGACTTTGTAATCAGCTTCGAGAAGGTCGCGGATCTTTTTGATCTCAGTCTCGGTCAGCTCCTCGGTCTTCTTCGTCGGGGCGATGCCCGTCTGCTCGCAAATCTTGCGCGCGAGAGCGTGACCGATCCCGTACAAATACGGGAGCGAGTATGCGATGTGCTTATGTCGTGGGAGGTCTACACCTGCGATGCGTGCCATTCTTCTTATTCCTAATAAAAGGGCTATGAGCCTTGGCGCTGCTTATGGCGCGGGTTGTCACAGATAATGCGCACAACGCCTTTGCGTCGCACCACTTTGCACTTGTCACAAACTTTCTTTACCGACGGTCGCACCTTCATTGCCGACTCCAACTCAATTCTGAACTAATCAATTGCTCAACTCGCCCCCAGTCGGAGCCAGCTTTTGTTATTTGTGCCGATATGTTATTCGGCCTCTGCTCGGGTCGTACGGGCTGACCTCTGCAGTTACCCGGTCGCCGGGGAGAATTCTGATATAAAATTGCCGCATGCGCCCGCTGATTGTGGCCAAAACGACCAAGCCATTGTCGCATTTAACGCGAAACATCGCATTTGGGAGCGCCTCTTGGACCACTCCATCGAACTCGAGCTTGTCCCCCTTGGGCTCTTTTTCTTTTCGCTCACGACGTTCAGCCATTAACCCGCCAATTCCTTGCCGTCTTCTTTGCTCCTGCTGCCCAAAACCGCGCGGATACGTGCTGTAACTTCGTCCACGCCCCCTTCGCCGCTGACCCGCTTTAAAATCCCCCGCTTTTGATAATACGGGAGAAGCTCGCTGGTCATCGCCACATAGGTCTTCAAACGCTGACGGACAACCTCTTCGGCGTCATCCGGTCGGCACTCAAGATCCGCACCTGGGGGGGCTGGCTTATACTTCAGGTGATAGATTTGTCCAGTCTTTTTATCGATCCGGCGGAGCGTGGCTCGCTCGATCAACAGATGTTCCGGCACTTCGATCGCCACGGCGGCATCGAGAGCGAAGCCGGCCGTCTGTAGTAAATCGTCGAGCGCTTCAGCCTGAGGGACAGTGCGAGGGAACCCGTCAAACAAGAAACCGCGCGCGGCATCCGGCTCCGCAATCCTGTCTCGAATTAAGTCGATGACGACTGAGTCAGGGACGAGCCCCCCGGCGTTCATCTGCTGAGCGAGACTAGGCGGCAACTTCCCGCTCACCTTTGCGGAACGGAGCATGTCGCCCGTCGCTATATGAGGGATTCGCCACCCCTCGCAAAGCGCTTTTGCCTGGGTACCTTTTCCGGCCCCTGGGGGTCCTAAAAATACCAGCCGCATGCTCATACACCCTGACCAAAAAGCCGGCGCATTTTAGAAGCGCCTTCCGTGGACGCGTGTTGCTCGGCCACCGCCGCCTGAGAGCCCTTGGTAATTCCGGGTGATCAGGTGAGCTTCGATTTGGTTCACGGTGTCGAGTGCGACGCCGACGACGATCATGATCGACGTGCCGCCCCACTGAAACGGAACGCGCAGCGCTTGGCTGATGATCGACGGAATGACGCAGACTGCCGCGACATAGAGCGCGCCACCTGCCGTAATTCGCGTTAGCACGTAATCGATGTACTCCGCCGTCTGCTTCCCCTGCCGAACGCTTGGGATAAACGCTTGCTGCTTCTTCAAGTTCTCTGCGACATCGACCGCTTGAAACGTCACGGCGGTGTAGAAGTAACAAAAGAAGACAATGAGAGCGACATAGAACAGGTTAAAAACCCAGTCACCGCGCTGCAAGAAGGCTTGAATCGCCCCCATCCCCGGGATTTTAAAGTTTGCGAGCGTGGCCGGAAACATCAGAAGCGATGACGCGAAAATCGGCGGAATCGTCCCTGCGGTGTTTACGCGGAGTGGCAAATGCGCGGTCTGACCGCCGTACACTTTCCGCCCAACTGAGCGTCGCGCGTAGTAAATCGGAATGCGCCTCTGGCCGCGTTCGAAAAAGACGATCGTCGCAACGGTCGCGAGAATCACTGCCAGAACCGCCGCGAGATTCAGAGGCTGGATGTTCCCCTTGTTCGTCTCGAAGTAACGGAACAGGCCGCGCGGAATCTCGGTTACGATACCGGCAAAAATGATGAGCGAAATGCCGTTTCCGAGCCCGCGCTCAGTGATCTGCTCGCCGACCCACATAATAAATGCGGTGCCGGTCGTGAGCGTGATCATCGACATAATGCGGAAGGCCCAGCCGGCGTGCGTTACGACGTCACCGACGTGCGCACCCTGATTTAGGTCGCCGTTGTTGAGCGCTTCGAGCCCCATCGCGATACCGAAGCTCTGAACGAGTGAGAGCGCGATTGTCGCGTAACGGGTGTACTGGTTAAGCTTTCGCTGCCCAGCTTCGCCCTCTTTTCGCATCTCATCGAGCGGCTTGAACACCATCGTGAGAAGCTGAAAAATGATGCTCGCGCTGACGTACGGCATAATGCCGAGCGCGAATATCGAGAGATTTCCGAGCGCACCGCCGCTGAACATATTGAACAGCCCGAGCAGCCCACCGCCCTGCTTCGATACGACTGCCTGCATAACGTTCCGGTCAACGCCCGGTATCGTCACGAAGACGCCGACACGATAGACTGCCAGCATCCCCAGTGTGAAAAGCAGCCGCCTTCGCAGCTCCGGGACTTTGCCGATATTTGCGAACCCGGAAAGGGCGAACATTGCTACGGAGCCGCTTTAGCGTCGAGCACGTTAACCGTGCCGCCCGCTTTTTGAATTTTCGCAGCGGCCGCTTTCGAGAAGGCGTGAGCCGACACCGTTAGCGCTTTGGTAAGCTCACCGTCACCAAGAATTTTGACGCGGTCGCAAACCCCTTTGATCATCCCGCGGGCGCGCATTGCCGCTTCGTCGACAACCGCCCCGGCGCCAAATGCTTCGAGCGACGAGAGATTGACTTCGGCGACAACAGCCGGCCTGAACGCGTTAAACCCGCGCTTCGGCAAACGACGCTGGAGAGGCGTCTGCCCCCCTTCGAAATGCGGCTTAAAACCGCGCGAACGGGCGTACTGCCCTTTTTGCCCGCGCCCAGCCGTCTTGCCTAGACCCGAACCGACACCTCGGCCGACACGGGTTTTGGGGCGGTTCGCGCCTTCAGGCTTCGCCAAATTGCTTAGAATATCAGCCATTGACTTCCTCCACCTTCACCAGGTGCAGTACCTTTTTGATCGCGCCACGGAACGACGGCGTGTTCGCAACGATAACGTGCGTTCCGATTCGTCGTAGCCCAAGTCCGCGCAACGTCGTTGTCATCCCGGCGCTCTGGCCGATGGTGCTTTTGAGCTGCGTTACTTTCAGTGCCGGTTTCATACCACTACTCCTGCGCTCGCTGCCGCTTTATCTCGCGCGCCACGCTCGCGTGGTGCCTCGATCACGTCAGAAACCTCTTTGCCGCGCTTGTTCGCGATATCTTGCACGCTTCGCAACTGCTGAAGCGCGTTGACCGTTGCGCGAACGGCGTTGTGCGGGTTCGCACTGCCGATGCACTTCGTCAAGATATCGTGAATCCCCGCGCTTTCGACGACGGCGCGAACTGCGCCACCGGCGATAACGCCCGTCCCCTGCGAAGCCGGCTTTAGAAAGACTCGGCCTGCGCCGAACTCACCGGTGACTTCGTGCGGGACAGTGACGCCGTCTAGCGGAACACGGAATATGTTTTTTCGCGCCTGATCGTTCCCTTTACGGATCGCTTCTGGCACTTCGTTTGCTTTGCCGAGGCCGACACCAACGTGCCCTGCTTCGTCGCCGACAACAATAAGCGCGGAGAACGAGAAACGGCGACCACCCTTAACCACTTTTGCAACGCGGTTAATGTGAATCACTCGCTCCTTGAGCTTCTCCTCGTCAATTTGCTCCACTGCCATCTTGCGCTCCCAGTTAGAACTTCAGCCCCGCCTCGCGGGCGGCGTCTGCGAGCGCTTGAATACGCCCATGGTACAAGTAACCGTTACGGTCGAATACAACTTTATCGACCCCTTTTGCGAGAAGCGCTTTCGCGATTGCCGCGCCGACCTTTTTGGCCGCGTCGCTCTTGTTGCACTCGGCTGTCTCACCGCGGACGTCCGCTGAGAGCGTTGACGCGTGCGCCAACGTGCTGCCGCTTACGTCATCGATGACCTGCGCGTAAATGTGCTTAGCGCTACGGAACACCGTCAGCCGAGGCCGCTCAACGCTACCGCTTACCCTTCGTCGGATTCGCAGCTTCCTGCGCTCCCGCCCAACTATCTGCATCGCCATCGCACTATATCCTTCGTCTTAGACTTACCGAGCAGTGGAGCACCGCTCACGTAAAACGCGTTGCCGCGCTCTTTATCAGTTACTTGCCGCCCTTGCCTGCTTTACCGGCTTTACGGCGAACCGTTTCACCGAGGTACCGCACGCCCTTACCACCGTAAGGCTCCGGCGGCCTAAAACCGCGCAACTTCGCTGCCGTCTGCCCCATAACTTCTTTGTCGGCGCCCGTTAGAACGACCAGCGTCCCTTTTGAATCAGGCGGGATTTCAGCTTTGATTCCCGTTGGAATCGGAAAGATTACCGGGTGCGAGAAGCCTAGCGCCAAATTCAGGGTTGTCCCCTTAATCTCGGCGCGATATCCCGTCCCCACCAGCTGAAGCGACTTTTGGTAGCCGGTTGCGACACCGACAACCATGCCGTTGATTAGCGCGCGCGCCAACCCCTGGAAACGAGCACCGTCGCGCCCCGGGATCGTCCCGTTGACAACAACTGTCGCTCCGTCAACTTTGACGTCAACGTTCGGTGTGAGCGCTCGTGAGAGCTGCCCCTTCGGACCTTTGACTTCAATTTTCCCATCGCGAAGCGTGACCGTGACCCCTTTGGGGATCTCGACCGGTCGCTTCCCAACACGGGAGTTGCGGATACCCGTTTGCACCGTTGGTTGTTTCTGTGCTTCTTCGGCGCTCATTGGTTCACCAAACCTCGCAAAGCAGTTCGCCACCGAGGCGGCTACGCCGTGCTTCTTTATCGGTCATCACACCTTTGCTCGTGCTGAGGATCGAAACCCCCATCCCGGTGCGAACACGCGGGATCCGGTCGTGCGCGACATAGACGCGCTGTCCGGGCGACGAAACTCGGCGAACGCCATCGATTGCCGACTGACGGTTGCGCCCATAGCGCAGGACCACAGTAAGCAAACGACTTGGCCCGCTCGCCCCTTCATCGGCAGCGGCTACGCGGACGTCGTCCACGTACCCTTCTGCTTTCAGAACATGGGCGATGTTCTCTTTGATACCCGAATGCGGCATAACAACGCGCTCATGGCGCGCCATCGCTCCGTTTCGGATTCGGGTCAACATATCCGCGATAGGATCAGTCATCATCGCATCACCAACTTGCCTTGATCACGCCAGGGATCTCGCCGCGCAAGGCGAATAGGCGCAGACATATTCTGCACAATTCAAACTTCCGATAGTAACCACGCCCACGACCGCACACCTTGCACCGGCTGCGATGTCGAACCGTGAACTTCGGTACGCTGTTTAGCTTTGCGAACTGACAAGCACGCGCCATTTCGTCCTCAAACTCTTTCGAGCCCTAAAAACTGCTTTACGTCACGCCGCGCGAAACGGCATTCCCAATTGTTGAAGGAGCATTCGCCCCTCTTCGTCAGTCTTCGCGGTAGTGACAAAGCTGACATTCATACCTTTGATCACATCAATGCGATCGTAGTTAATCTCGGGGAAAATTATCTGCTCTTTCAAGCCGAGTGTGTAATTCCCCTTGCCGTCGAAGGCACGGCGCGAGACTCCGCGGAAGTCGCGCATACGCGGGAGCGCGAGCGTCACAAGACGATCGAGGAATTCCCACATATGAGCTTGTCGCAAGGTCACCATCACGCCGATTGGTATTCCGGCGCGAAGTTTGAAACTCGCGATCGCTTTCTTTGACCGAGTCACGAGCGGCTTTTGACCTGCGATAGCTCGCAGTTCGTCGACCGCCGCATCGATAATCTTTGGATTTGCTACGGCAGCGCCGAGCCCCATGTTGATCACGATTTTTTCGAGACGCGGAACCTGATTCGGGTTTTTATAACCAAACTGCTTGGTGAGCGCCGGAGCGACTTCATCCTTGTATTTGGCTATAAAACGCGCCGGCACAACTTCGCCTGCGCTTACCGCTTGGCGAGCCTGCGACTTACCGCCGCCTTCGCCTGCCGCTTTCCCTTTCGGGGCGCGGGGCGCTTTCGGCGCCTTTTCCTCGGCTTTCGCCGCGGGCGCTTTTTCTTTTTTATCCGTTGCCATCGCCTAGACCCTTGATTCCTGTGACTCGCGGACTCGCTTTTCGACTGCCGGAAGATCTGCGCCGCTTACCGCTACGCGCTTCTTCGCCGAGCCTTCGCCTGAGAAACGAATGCGCGTCCCTTTGCCGGTCGATGGATCGATCGGCATCACTTTGCACGAGGCCATCGCCGCTTCGCGACGGATGATCCCGCCTTCGGGGCGCGCTTGGGTCGGACGCGTGTGCCTTGAGATCATATTGAGCCCGGACACCACGACGCGCTCGCCATCGTCAACTAACTTGACGACCGCTCCACGCTTCCCCTTATCTTTTCCGCTTATGACGACCACTTGGTCGCCTACCAGTAAGCGCGCTGACATCACAACACCTCCGGTGCGAGCGACACGATTTTCATAAACTTTTTGCTGCGCAATTCACGAGCGACCGGCCCAAAGATACGCGTGCCGACCGGCTCGTTTTCTTTGGTGATCAGCACGGCGCTGTTTTCGTCGAACCGGATGTACGAGCCGTCGCTACGTAGGCACTCGCGCTTTACACGCACGACGACTGCACGCGCGGTCTCTCCCTTTTTCGCCTTCGTCCCGGGGAGCGCCTCTTGGATCGCGACAACAATCACGTCCCCGACGCTGGCGTACCTGCGTCGTGACCCGCCGAGAACCTTAATGCACTTAACGCGCTTGGCTCCCGAATTGTCGGCGACCTCAAGTATGGTCTGCATTTGTATCATGATGATCCCTGAACCAATTTGGCTGCTGCCGGGGTGACCCGTTAGCGGCTCCTTAAAACTGTCTTATTCTTGTACAAACTTTTTGATTAATCGAACGACGGCGAATCGCTTCTCGCGCGACAGCGGCCGGTGTTCTTGAATCTCGACTTCGTCGCCGATCATGTACTGATTCGTCTCGTCGTGCGCCTTGTAGCGCGCGCGGGTTCGAACGTACTTGCCGTAGAGTGGGTCGCGTGTGTGCGAAACAACTTCAACGACCACGGTCTTGTCCATCTTGTCGCGAATCACGCGGCCGACCATTTTGCGTCGGTTGCCTGCGGCGGGCGCCGTGTCGGGCGTGATTGCGGCTGCTTCTGTATGAGCGCTCATGCTACTTCTTCCCTTTCACGGTCGCCTGGGCCGGCTGGGCCGGCTTACTCGACGCGGCCTGAGTTCGCTCGTGACGAATCGTCTTGATACGAGCGATGGTACGGCGCGCCTTTTGGAGCGTGCTCGTATCGGTGAGCCCGTTGCTGAAATTCTTCATGCGGCTGTGGAACAGCTCCTTCGTGAACTTTTCTTCGAGTTCGCGGAGGTCGCTATCATTCATTTCGCGAAGCTGTGTCGACTTCATCACACCACCCCACGGGCGAGAAATTTAAATCCGAGTGGGAGCTTGTGCCCCGCGAGACGAAACGCTTCACGCGCCGTCTTCTCGTCAACGCCTGCGAGCTCGTACATCACACGCCCCGGCTGGATATCGGCTGCCCACTCTTCAACGCCGCCTTTGCCTCCACCCATTCGAACTTCGAGTGGCTTCTTGGTGACGGGGCGGTGCGGGAACACGCGGATCCAGAGCTTGCCAACGCGCTTTACGTGACGGGTGATCGCCATACGCGCAGCTTCAATCTGACGGGCAGTGATGCGGCCGGGCTCGGTCGCCTGCATGCCGAAGTCGCCGAACGACACGTCCGCGCCACGGTAGGCGAGACCGGCGTTGTTGCCCTTCTGCATCTTTCGGTATTTTGTTCGTTTCGGGGACAGCATTTTGGTTATCCGCTCAAATATTGGTCGCTAATTTTTTAGACTTAGGCAGCCACCGCAACTTTGCGGTTTCGGCGCTGGAGGACTTCGCCTTTGAAGATCCAGACTTTGACACCGATGATGCCGTACTTGGTCCGCGCTTCGGCGGTGCCAAATTCGATATCGGCGCGCAGCGTGTGGAGCGGAACGCGCCCCTCACGATAGCTTTCGACGCGGCTCATTTCGCTGCCGCCGAGTCGCCCGGAGCAACGCACGCGAATCCCTTTCGCGCCAAACTTCATTGATGTCGCGACCGCTTTTTTCATCGCGCGGCGAAACGCGATTCGGCGCTCCAGCTGCGACGCGATGTTCTCGGCCACGAGCTGCGCCGACGTTTCCGCCTTGCGCACTTCCTGGACGTCGACAAACACTTCGTTTTCAGTGAGCGACTGAATTCCTGCGAACAGCGCCTCACCTTTGGCGGCTGTCTTGAGATTGCCGCTCTTGAGCGTCTCAATCCCTTTGCCACCTTTGCCGATGACCATGCCGGGCCGCGCCGTGAAGACGATGACCTTGCACTTGTTCGCCGCGCGCTCGACTTCAATCGACGCGATGCTTGCGTTCATCAGGTAATCTTTTACAGCTCGCTTGATGCGAATATCTTCGTGGAGCCACTTAGCGTACGACTTGTCGTCGTACCACTTTGAGTTCCACGTTTTGATGATTCCTAAGCGAAAGCCGTAGGGGTGGACTTTCTGTCCCATCGTTTCCTGTCTCCGATAAAACTAAAAAACTAGATTTGGCGTTACAGAGCGGTCGCTATTGGCGCTCGCCTAGGATGAGGGTGATGTGACTCATCCCCTTTTGAATTTGAGTTGCACGCCCCATGGCGCGCGGTCGCCATCGCCGCATTTGGCTGTTTGGCGCTTTGTCGACGAACACTGTCTCGATGTAGAGCGCATCGAGGTTGATCGACGGCGACACGTTGCGTGCATTTGCAACGGCGCTTTCGAGCAACTTTTTCACGATCGGCGCCGCAGCTTTGCGGGTAAAATCGAGAAGCTGCAACGCTTCGCCCGCCTGCCGACCGCGAATCAAATCGCTTACGACACGGGCTTTGCGCGGACTAATCCGCGAGAATCGGGCAATCGCCTTTGTAACCATCTCTAATTTCCTTAGGCCCCGTCGTTTTCGCTGCTGGGACCGCTCTTTTTGCGGTTTCAGCGAGCCGTTACGGCAGCCAACTGCTTCCTAGAAAAAGGACTGCACCCCCGTTCTGAAGCTGTTTCAGGCGGGCGGTGCAGTCTACTCAACCAAACTCGGAACGCAAGGGCTACTTTGCCTATTTGCGTGGCGGCATTGAGCCACCCTTGACTTTCGCCTTTTTATCGCCCGAATGGCCATGAAACGTGCGGGTTGGCGCAAATTCGCCGAGCTTGTGCCCGACCATGTTTTCGGTGACGAACACCGGAACAAACTTGCGACCGTTGTGCACGGCGAACGTCAATCCGACAGCGTCGGGGGTGATTGTGCTGCGGCGGGACCAGGTCTTGATGACCTTCTTGCTCTGAGCAGCCTGGGCCGAAGCAATCTTCTCGGACAGATGGCCGTCAACAAACGGCCCCTTCTTTATGGAACGCGGCATTTGCTTTTAACCCTTCTGCCCACGGCGCTTCACGATCATACCGTCGGTGCGCTTGTTGTTTCGTGTCTTGAGACCCTTCGCGAGCTGACCCCACGGAGAGCACGGATGACGCCCACCGGAAGTACGCCCTTCGCCACCGCCCATCGGATGGTCGACCGGGTTCATCGTGACGCCTCGGTTGTGCGGACGTCGCCCGAGCCAGCGCGAACGACCTGCTTTACCGAGCGAAATGTTGGCGTGGTCTGCGTTTGAGACCTGCCCGATTGTCGCGTGGCAATCGAGGTGAACCATGCGAACTTCGGTTGATGGCAAGCGAACCTGCGCATATTCGCCGTCCTTTGCCATCAGCACGCCGCCGGCTCCTGCAGAGCGGACGAGCTGGCCCCCCTTCCCCTTCCTCAGTTCGACGTTGTGTATCGTCGTTCCGAGCGGGATGAAGCGAAGCGGCATCGAGTTGCCCGGCTTGATGTCGGCATTTCGGCTTGAAACGATTGAGTCGCCCACCGAGAGGCCATCTGGCGCGAGAATGTATGTCTTCTCACCGTCGGCGTAGTTCAAAAGCGCGATGCGCGCGGTACGATTCGGGTCGTACTCGATCGTCGCAACGGTCGCCGGAACACCGATCTTGGAACGGTGCCAGTCGAGAATACGATAGCGGCGCTTGTGGCCACCGCCACGAAAGCGGCTCGTGATCCGCCCGTTGTTGTTACGACCACCCGATGACGTGTGGTGCTCCAAAAGGCTTCGTTCAGGCTCAACGCCTGGCGTCAGCTCCTTAAAATCGGAACCGGTGTAAAAGCGGCGTGCCGGCGAAGTCGGCTTGTAGGACTTAATTCCCATGGCAAAGGCTCATTCAGCGCTGCTGGCGGTTGAGAAAAAATCGATCGCTTGGCCCACTTTGAGCGTCACAATCGCCTTTTTCCAGTTCTGCAATTTGGCGTGACCGCGCCCCATGCGCCGCTCTTTGCCGCGCATGATCAGCGTGTTAACGCTCACAACTTCGACATTGAACATCGTTTGGATCGCTTCACGAATTTGAATTTTATTCGCGTCGCGATTCACTTCGAAGATCACCTGGGCTCCTCCAGCGTCTGCGGAAAGGCGCGTTGCCTTTTCGGTGAGCGCGATTGGGCGCCTTACTATTTGATCGGCTCTCATTTTTGCTCAGCTCCCTTCTGGCCAGACTTGCCGCGCAGACAGCGGTCTTCGAGCGCTTTGACTGCTCCCTTTGAGAGGACAAGCGTGTCGTGGCGGAGAAGATCGTAAACGTTCACACCTTCTGGCGAAAGAAACTGGTGGTCTTTGCAGTTGCGAATCGACAACCGGAGATTTTCGTTCGACATGTCGTCGACGATAAGCGCCTTTTTCTGCGCCTTCAGCGTACCGAGCGCGCTCATGATCGTCTTTGTCTTGATCTCGCTGAGTGCGAGTCCGTCGACGACGATCATGCGCCCTTCTTTGTGGAAGAGGCTCAGCGCGCTTTTGAGAGCGCCGATACGCACTTGGCGCGGTGGACGATAGCTCCAGTCGCGTGGTGTCGGAGGATGCGCTTGGCCGCCGCCGACAAAGTTCGGAGCTCGCTTCGAACCGTGTCGCGCGCCGCCCGTCCCCTTCTGCTTGATGATCTTTTTCGAGCTGCCGCTGACTGCCGAGCGGTTTTTCGCGCATGCCGTCCCTTGGCGGCGCGACGCGAGCTGCGCCTTCACCACTTCGTAAAACAGCTGCTCTTTGACTTCGGTCGCGAAGACTTCGTCGGCCACATCGAGGGTGCCGACCTTTTCGCGCTTCATGTTGTAGACGTCGATTGTTGCCATTTTGTCGACCTCTTTAGGACTTAATTTCCACGTCAACGCCTGCGCTCAAATCGAGCTTCATGAGTGCGTCGAGGGTTTGTTGTGTCGGCTCGAGGATGTCGAGAAGACGTTTGTGGGTTCTAATTTCGAACTGCTCGCGCGACTTTTTGTCGACGTGCGGCCCGCGCAAAACTGTGTAGCGCGAGATGTGCGTCGGAAGCGGGATCGGACCTGCAACGCGCGCACCGGTACGACGGGCTGTTTCGACGATGTCCGATGCGGATTTGTCGAGCAGCTGATGATCAAACGCCTTGAGGCGAATTCTGATTTTTGTGGCACTAGCCATAATGAGCCTTTTAAATTAGATGCCGGGCACGTTTACGGGCACGGGCACGTTTACGGGTTCTACTGCAGCACCTTTGTGACAATGCCCGCGCCGACGGTGCGGCCGCCTTCGCGAATCGCGAAGCGCATCTGCTCTTCGAGACCGACCGGGGTGATGAGCGTAATCGTCATCGTGATGTTGTCGCCTGGCATTACCATCTTGACGCCTTCGGGAAGTTCGCACGTCCCGGTTACGTCGGTCGTTCGCAT
>CAMAVR010000021.1 GCA_945861885.1 Nannocystis exedens
GAGGTTGAGGACGATCGACATCGATGCGCGCGTGAATTGATCGGCGATGTGGCTTCGGCCTCGAGGCAGCGACTCGATAATGGCGTTCGCCATGACCAAGAATTCCAGCGCAATGCGATAAACGTCGAGTTTTTCGTGATCGAGATTCATGAAGGATCATCGGCCACCGAAGAAAAAAGTTGCTAGAAAACGCCACTGCCCATGAAAAAAACCGGGCACGTTTACGGGCACGGGCACGTTTACGGGTCAGAGGAGAAACTGAGTACAGGCCCTACTGCTATCTCCGCAGTTGCCCCGGCTCGAACGTCTCGAAATCACCGGCCGGGGACTTACGCGTGTGGCAGTCGCGCCGGGCGGTGAAGGGCCCCGACTTCCACGACTGACGACGGTTAAGATCGAAGCCGAGACGCTGCGTAGATTCGAATTAGACTCGGTCGATGGTCTGCAGGATCTCGCTCTCGAAAGCGAGCACCTCGAAGAGATTCGGCTTCGCGGTCCGTTTCCGTCTCTCACCCAGCTGTCGATGCGTGGGGCCGTATTCGCTCAAGCTTCCGTCCTGACGTTCTTCGCGCTCGACGAGTCGCTGATCGACCGTTGTCATAGCTTGGCGCTTCTGACAGCGGCACAGCGGACTCCCTTTCATATTGCCGCCGCGGCGGCTGGTCGCTTCGTTCACTTTGAACCCCAAGCGGTCCGCCGCGGAGCCCCGGAAGCGCGAGTTCAGGGTGCCGCGGGCCGCGCTCTGATTCGGCATGAACTCTTGGATCAAGAAGCCCTCTTGAGGGAGCGTCGCTATTTGACGGGAAAATGGCAAGAGCTCAAAGTCTCGCACCGAGGGATGTTCGAACGTTTTTTTCCGCATGATCCGGCCGAGGCCGCAGCGGTTCTCGATACGGAAATCTTAGGCCCACTGATTGAGCGCATCGAAGGGCAGACAGGATCTGCGCGCGACGCGTTTTTTTATGATCGCGCCGCTCGAGGAATGAGACTACTCCGTGGCGATTCGAGAGTTCCGACGTACAGGGCCATAGGATACACATCGGACCAGTATCGACCTTTTTACCGAACGTGGGGCCCCGACCAAGGCTACGAAAATATGCCCAACACTTCGCAACTGGCAGTCTTCGCCTACCGGCTACTGCTTGCGAAAATGGCTGATGACCCAACGTCATTTGTGACTGGCTGGTTGGCGGAATGGAGCGAACGGGACATTCGAAAGTTTCACCGTGCATTTCCAGCGTTTTCAAACGTCGACAATCTGGGGAGCATTCTTGGGTCCTCCCGCGGAAAGCTGCTTGTGCGAGTGATTGGCGATTACCTTTCGGGTGTTCCAGAGCCCGACGGGGCGGATGTCGTGGTTGGCTCAGCGGCTCGCTCGTACGTCGCAGTGCTAAGCCGCCTGCAGGCCGCGTGGTCGGAATACCAGCGTTCCCAGCCGCTCGCCGATCGGATGCACGCATATGAGCAGCGCCTTTTGGCCGGCAGCTCTACAGAATTCATAAAGGCCTTTTACCGATATCTGGAGCCGTTCTTCATGACCATGCGTGGGCATAACCGTGACCTATTTGCGGCAAGGCTAAGCGTTCCGGATTCCCCGGCATGCGCCGATGGGATGTACCTGCAGTTTCTCATGGAGATCGTTGCGATTCTCGACGCAGAAGGTTGGGAACCGATGTCGAGTGGCGTTCATGTCTCACACTGCGCCAGCGACTGAAGTGGCGTATTCAGCAACGGTCGATGCTGTATTCGCGGCGAGCGTGACTGATCTCGAAAGAGCTTCAGCGGAAGCGGCAGCCGATTGAGCCGCTCTCGCGGCATCAGGCGGCTTGTAGAGCTACTTCTTTTTCCACTTTTTACTTACAACCCACGGCGGAGGAGTGCCGACTCGGATAACAGGGGATGGTTGCGCCGATGCAGAAGACGATAAGACGAGTAAGAGAGTGAGTTAGGACTTACGCGAATCGTAATCGTTGACGCGACAAGTCCGGTGAGCCGCTAAGAAATCCGCAGAGTTATTGGGCCGCAAAGCCGCGAAGCCGCAAAGAATTTATGGGGTGTGGGTTCGCACGAGCCGATACCCTCGACCCGCAGCCGAAACTCCTGAGCTGACCGGGCACATGCCCGCGCGCTAGCGAACGGAAATCGTTACAAATTGGGTCGTATCAACGCCAGCGCGATTGTACTGAACCCAGACGCGGTGAATCCCGGTCTCCGCGAAATTCACGCCGTCAAACGATAGCGCGCCATTGGCTTCCATCCCGCCCGTACCCATTCCATGCATGTCATGCCCCATGTCCATCCCGCCCATGTCGTGATCGTGAATAAAGACGCGCCCCCGCGCGTCTCCTTTGATCGCAATTAGATGCGCTCGCGCGCCGAGATACATTCCCAAATCGCTGACCATGGCGCCCGTCGCAACGTCGTGAAGCATGAACTTGAGCGACTGCTTGCCTGTACGAAACCCTCCCGATGGACGCTCGATCATCAGCATCGTCTTCCCATCGCTCGTCATCCCATCCTGATCAGGCCTGGATGAATGTGCGTGAAGTACGAAAGATCACGACTCACGATAATTAGGTGAAACAGTTTGGTGTGTTCGACCTCAAAATCGGTCACGGTTTTTCCGTGACTGTCGGTGACTTTAAACGCCAATTGAGCTGAAGAGCCGCCGCGAAGGGTGGGGGGGGGGCACATCAAGCGCAACTTGATACGAGCTTGCAACAACAACCTCGGCATCGGCCGCGAGGTGTTCAGCGGCATGCGGCGATGGCCCCGCACACCCATGCGCGGCCGCAATCGCGAGCGATAGAAATGACGACTTTAAAGCATAGCTATTCGTGACGTTAAGCCTTTCTGTTGCGGAGATGGGGGCGAACACTGTTCGTACCAACTCCTCATTTCATTCTAGGCACGGCCGAGCACTTCGTGACAGGGGACGGCGAATTGATTTGGTCGGCTATTTTTCCGGCACCCTCCGCGCCACCGTGTTCGGCGGATGCTTGTACCAACCAGGGTCTTCGTAGCTTTTGATCCCTTCACGCACTTTGATGACCGTAAACATTCCACCCATCTCGATCGGACCAAAGGGCCCGTTGCCCGCCATCATCGGCAGAGTGTTTTTCGGGCGCCCCATATCCATCATGTCGCCCATTCCGGTTTCGCCCATCGCCATGTATTCGGGGAGCACTTTGCGAATTTTCTCTTCAACGCCGCGCTGATTCACACCAAGCACGTTTGGAAGTGCGTGGTTCATCGCGTTCATTGTGTGATGCGATTTGTGACAGTGAAACGCCCAGTCGCCCGGCGCATCGGCGATCCATTCAACCGTTTGCGTCGTCCCAGGAGGCACGTTGATCGTCGTCATTGGTATGCGGGCACTTGGTGGAATCGTGCCGCCGTCAGTTCCCACGTGCCAAAAGCGGTGACCGTGAATATGAATCGGATGGCTATCCATGCTCAAATTGCCAAGTGTGATGCGAACACGGTCGCCTCGACGCACAACCAGAGGGTCGGTTCCAGGCCATGCCCGGCTGTTGAACGTGAAGAGATTGAAGTCGGTCATGACGTTTGGATTCGGCGTTCCTGTCCCGGGCTCGACAGACCACTCGTGAAGCATGATGACGAAATGACGATCGACCGCCTCGGCGGCACGCGGGTGAATTACGAAAAACCCCATCATTCCGAGCGCAATTTCGACCATTTCGTCCGAGTGCGGGTGATACATAAATACGCCGTGCTGCTTTAGAACGAACTCGTACACATACGTTTCGCCCGGTTCGATGTGCGGCTGCGTCAAGCCGGCTACACCGTCCATGCCGTTGGGAAGGAATATCCCATGCCAATGCACGCTCGTGCGTTCAGGCAACTTGTTGTGAACGTAGATACGAACGCGATCCCCCTCGACCGCCTCGATCGTAGGCCCGGGCGTGCGCCCATTGTATCCCCAGGCATTGATGACCATCCCCGGGGCCACCTCGTGCTTGATCGGTTCAGCAATCAGGTGAAACTCTTTGGCTCCGTTTTTTATGGTCCATGGCAGCGTTGCGCCGTTTGGCGACACAACGGGCTTAAAGGACAAGTGAGCCGGCCCGTTTGACGCCTCCGCTTGTGCGGCAATGGCGCGAGGACTTTTTAAAAGCGCAGCTCCAGCAGCGAGCAGCGGCATCGCTCCGAGAAGGTCACGGCGCGTGATGTTCATGGTGGTGCTCTCCGGGGGGCGCGATGTCGTCGGTCTTTGGCGGCTCGGTCTTTGGCGGCTCGTTTTTTGGCGTCGGCGACACATCTGCTTTCAGCGCTCCGCCAGCCTTCCATTCAAGCTCGGCGCGGCGTGTCCAGTAGTCGCGAACGACGTCGATGAATTCGCGGTATGTGTTGACTTCGTTTTGCTTCGCAATCAGCAGTTCGAACGCGCCCGCCAGCATCGCGTTGTATCGCTGCTGCGAGAGTGCGACGACTTTGGTGCGCAAGGGGACGAGCGTTTGCCGATAATCTTCAACCAACGCGCGGACGGCCGAGAGCCTCGCCACAAGCTCGCGCACTTCAGAGCGGATGTCGGTCGTCAATGCTCGTTCACGGCTTTTCGCTCTTCGCAATTGCGCTTCGATTCGCGCGATCGTCGCCTGACCTTGATCAAAAATCGGAAGCTCGACGCTCATGCTTGGCCCGATAAGTCGAACCCCCTCGGGCTCGCGATGAAAGTCGATTCCGACATCGACCACTCCGGTCCATCGCGTCTTTTTTGCAAGCGAAAGGCCATATGAAACCACCTGCACATCTTTGCGCGCGGCAAGAAGATCGTACCGTGCGGCAATCGCCGTCGACTCAATATCATCGACATTCGGTTGCTCGGGCGGGATCTCATCGAGCTTGGCTGTAGCGACCCAGTCGGCATCGCTCCCCGAAACGCCCATCAGGCGGGTGAGTCGCTCGCGCGCCACAACGACGTCGGATTGAGCGCGTCGCAGCTCGGTCAACGTGGACGCATAAAGCGTCTCTTCGTTGGCTAAATCAAGATCGCTGATCGTTTGCGCCTCGTGTTGCCGCTTGGCGAGCTCGGCAGCCGCATGGGCCGCATCGGATACGATTTGTCGCATTGCCGACGTCTGCTGGGCCGCTTGAAGCGCAAAGTAGGCGCTTTTTACTTCGTAAATATGATGAAGTACCTCGCCGGCAATGCGGTATTTCGCCCCTTCAAGAGCTGCGCGCGCGATCTCCTTGCGCGAGCCCATGGTAATCAGTTGCAACAGATCGGTGACGAACCCGAATTGGTACGCATAACCGTGGTCGAGCGGGAAATCATAGGTTGCATCGAACCTTGGATTCTTAAGAAGCCCGGCTTGCACCAAGTCGGCCTGCGCGATACCGAGCTCTTCGTAGAGCGACTGAAGATGGCGATTGGCCAGCAGAGAGATTCGAATCGCGTTGGCGAGATCTAGATCGCTTCGAAGAAGCGTCGATACCTGTTTTTGAGCGGCATCATCGCTCTCATCGCCAAACCAAGTGATGTCGTGTCCTGAACGGCTCTTAATCAACGCTGATGTGTCTTGAACAGCAGCTTTTGGCGATGTCGATGCGCAGGCTGTAAGCGCCATCAATCCAGTGACCGCCAAAAGGCATCGCAGTGTCATGGGGCGGCCTTTCCCTTAAGGAACGTAAGCAAGATGATGCTAACTAGGACCTTAGTTCGGCCGTGGCACAGCGTGCAACTCACACACGCCGCTGTCACCGGGTATGTAATAGGCCATGCCGCAATTGCTATAGCTTGCGCATTGGGCAACGCGTGTCACATTTGTCCACCACCAAAACCCCGCCAAATATCTCAATTCGGGAGGGAAAATTCTTGAACAATCGCGTGTTGCCCCTCCTTGCGTTGGGCGTTTTGGGACTATCGTCCGCAATCGGCTGTGGCTCTGCGCCTGAGGGCGACGATAGCTTCGCGGATGAAACGAGCATCGGCGAGTCGGCTCCCACCAATGGAAAATCGGTCCCCTCGCGCTCCGCAATGTATGCGCAAGAGCGAGGCAACCACGAGCGATTTCTTCAACAGAGATCGCGCACACTTCGTCCCCTCACGAGCATTGGTAAGGTGCACGGTGCAGGGTGCAGAGTCGCGCCGATCATTCCGGCCGCGTCCGATCGGTTCACCGAGGACGAATCGCCGCATGGGTGTGCCCCTCGCCAGAACTTGCCGTGGATGATGCGTGTTTTCGTTGTCGTAGCGGCGATTCAATGCGTCGACGGTCAACTCGTACAGAACTGCACAATGCTTGACCGGCCGCGCCGCGCGTACGACGCGTGTGGTCGTGCGGATGTTGCCGCCGAGTTCATCGGCTTAGCAAACACCCGTGGAGTCGCCGAAGCGGCATACAAGCGCGTCGCACAAAACGCCGATGCCCAGCGCCCAATCATCCAAGTCGCGATGGTCGATTCAGCGCCATCGGCAGACGCATTCCCCGCGTTTGGCACCGACCCCCGCAATGTTCATTCGTTTGCGCGCGAGTCGTCCTTTTTTTCACGCGGCAAGCTGATGGTTGGCGAACATTCACCAACGGATGCTCCCGCCACGCACGGAACCGGCACGGCAAGTATTATCGCGGGAAATGCAGGGATCGGAATTGCCCGAGGCGACGCAGAGCTTTCGTTCTTTGACCATACCTCAGACTGGGGCGTTCTCGATCGAATACGAAGCGCTCTCAGCGGCGACATGCCTGCTGACCGACTCGCGGAAAAGATCGCAACGGTGTGTAGCGCGTTCAATGCGTCCGACGGTATTGTGATCGTCAACTTGAGCGCGTCGACGTGTCAATTCGCCGATGCTCAATGCACCCCGGAAACGCTGCGCAAAAAGCTCGACACGCTCTTTCCTGAAGCAGCGGCCAGCGGTTGCCTCGTGATTCAATCGGCCGGCAACGTTCGCTTTCGGCCCATCGATTCCATTGTCGACGCGCCGACAAGCAACATCGTCACCGTCAGCGCCGCCAACAAGAGCGGGACGCTTACAAGCTGGACCAACCCCGGTGAAATCAGCGCCCTCGGCGAAGGCGTCACGGTGTTGAGGCGCGCGCGAACTTCGCAATTGAGCAAATCAGAATATCTCTGCGATCACCGAAGAGGCACGCCGGGGGAAGGTTACGTATGCGCTGCAATGGCTGGAACGAGCGCCGCGACTCCGATCGTTTCGGGGCACGCCGTATTGATCGCACAGCTCCTTCAAGGGAGCGGCGCTTTCGCGCGTATCACGCCCGCACAGAGGATCGAACTTGTTCACCGAATCCTGCTAAGCGCGCGAGATGAGCAGGGGATGTTCCAAGGTGCGTATGCGGTAGCAATGGCAGGCTATTATGCGTTAAACGCCGACGGACCGTTCGAACCGCAACCGGTTCTCGACGCGTACACGTCAGATGAGTTCACGCGAGATTACGCAGAGTGTCTTGACGAAGACGACGATACTGTGTGCCAGTAAGCACAGCCGAGAGCGATGTTTTCCAGCGCTAGCTGAGCGGCGTCGTCCGCGTCGGTCCCTTTGCCAAGGGTACGCCCTTGGCCGACTCGTCAAAAGCTCGCGCGATATCGGCGGGAACCGAGCCTGCGCTTCGCGTTCATCCGACGCCAAGATTTCTGTCGCCCAAAAGTGCGTCTTTACCAGTCCAATATGTCACGAATGCGCCGACAGCCATGAGCAGCGCAGCGTAGCCAAAGCCGAGTGCGGGGTAGACCGTCCAAAGGGCTCCAACGACGACGCTTGAGATGAGATCGCCGACACCATTGGCGGCGCCGAGGAGGCCAAATGACAACCCCCGATGATCAGGTGGCGCGAGCGAAGCGGCTGTTGTCCCTTCGAGGGTGTCCTGGACACCGTTAACCAGCCCCGCGATCGCGAACGATACGGCGAGCAAAACAATGTTACCGACATGCCAATAAAAATACGCCGCCAGCGATAGCGGAACGAGCATCGAAATCGCGTAACCGTAGCTTAAGACACGCTGATGACCGTACCTATCGGCGAGCGCGCCTGCCGGATAAGCGGCCGCGGCGTAAATGACATTGTGGAGGACATAAAGCGATGCACCGATGCTCGCAGCCTTCAGCGGCCCCCAGGTTGGCGCCAGGAGCTGACTCGCCGCAAGAATCAACATGGTGTGGGCGAAATCGCCCGCGCCGAAAATAGAGACGCCGAGCAAGTATCGGCGAAATCGAACCGGCATGCTCTGTAAAGCGAGGCGAAACGAATGCTTGGTCACATTGACGCGTGCTTTCTCGCCCACAAATACCGCGAACACGATCGCGGACGCGACGCCCGGGAGGAGCGACCACCAGAGGGCGTGCCTTGCCTTTTCAAGAGCGTTGTTTGACGCGTAAAGCAGCGCAACCGCGAGCGCGGGACCAAGAATCGCGCCAAGAGTGTCGCCAAATCGGTGAAAGCCAAAAGCGCGTCCACGAGCGCTGGCGGGGATAGTCTCGGTGAGCATGGCGTCGCGCAGAGGGCCGCGCATGCCGCGCCCAAACCAGCCGAAAACCTTCCCTGCCAGAATGAGCGGAAATCCGGAAGCGAGCGCAATAGTTCCCGACGCCAGCCCTGTCGCCAGATAACCTAGAACTACAAACGGCTTTCGACGGCCGACGCGATCGGATAGCCACCCGGCACCTAACTTGACGAAACTTGAAGTCGCATCGGCAATGCCTTCTACAGCCCCGAGCGCCGCGGGTGGCAAGCCTAGGGCCGCCATAAACGCCGGAAGGATTGTGCTTTGCGCCTCATGCCCCAAGTCGGAGAGAAAACTCGTGCACGCCATCCCCCAGACGGTGCGATTGAGCCATGGCGGTGACTTGCCAGCGGAGACGAACGATGTTTCGGAATCCGGTTTGTTCATGACGGCTTTCTTGGAAAAGAGGGTGCGACGGTAGAAGAAAGGCGGAGCCTGGTCCCCATGAACGTCCACAACGCCAGCATCAACGCGGCCATTGCGAAGCCAAACGCGGTCCCCACGATTACGTCGGAGGGGTAACGCACCCCCAGATAAATCCAGAATGTCATCGTGCACAGGTGGCGAAGGAGCACGACTCCGCCGCCGTGCTAATGGCCCTCAGCGCAACGCTTGCTACGTGCACGAATTGCCATCAATCCTTCAAGCAGCAGGTTGTCAATGATGCCACCTGGTCGGCCGTCACAAAGATGGCAACGCCGAGCGGGCCGATGGACCACTGAGTTGTGCCCGACTTCAATGCAAAAGTGGCCGCAGAAAACTGTATTTCCGAGTCAGACACTTCCGCCTTACATCGGAGTAACCGAAGCCTCAAGATGAACGGGCGCTTTGATTGCGTTCGAAATGATGCAGTTGTCTTTCGCCGTGTGAATCAACTTGTTTGCACGCTCAACATCAGCGGAGGCAACGGTCAGCCGCACCTGAAGGTTGATCGACGTAAACACGGGGCCGGTTGGTGACTTATCGAGCACGCCAGTGCCTGTCCCCTCCCACCCGTGAAATTCGAACGAGTCGCGTCGAGCATAAGCGTCGAACGTTGCTTTGAAGCAAAGAAGAACAGACGCGACAAGCAACTCCTCCGGGCTCCAAACGGTGTTCGTGCCTCCGAATTGCGGAGGCCCTCCACCAGGAATCTGTGGTCGCGGATCAGCTCGCAAAAAACCGTCCGAATAAGAAACCGCATAGTGATGAGGGAAAGGTGCGATGGCCATGTCATTTCTCTGTGCTCGAGCTGTTGCGTTTCAATCCTTGCGTCATGAAAGAATTTCGAGCGCCCGTGTCAGCTTGGTTTTGACCGTTTGGGCGAGCGGAACGAGCTTCTCGTTTCCGGCAGTCGCGATTGTTGTCGTTGGATCGATGGCTAAAATCACGGCTTGTTTCTCGTCATTTTCATAGAGAAGATCTGTAAGCACCCCGAAACCCTCGGATTTGAGTGGGGGTCACGGTTTCATTCTTTCTAAAAAGCTATTTTTCCAAAAATCCGCTTCAACCAAGAGTGAGGTGTGTGGGCGCTCTCTCCCGTTTTGACCTTAGCGCTTTGTTCCCGGCAGTGACATCGCTCGGTTGCCGGCACATCGCCGAGGACCTGTTCGACGTGTGCTCCACATCCTGAGCCGTTGGTTTCCCGCATTTTGAACACGTAACTCGTTGGCAGTGGAAAGAAGCTGCCAGGTACTATCCGATAGCTCTTACATTTTGCGGCGTCGTAATTCATCCCGTTGGGAGTTTCGGTTTTCAAGCGTATCTCACTGCAGACTTTGCCAGTCATCTACTGATGCTTTTGGTCGACGTGCTTGTCGTCGCCGGATTGATGATGCGGGCCCGGACGGCTTGACAGCGCGCAGCTAACCGACCGAGCGCCTATTTACGCGCGAACAGGCCGAAAAGGCCCTCAAGTGTTCTTCGGTGGCGACATATCACGCGCTTCATCGCCTCACCAAGCATGGCGGCCTGGTCATGCCTCGAAGCGGGTTCTACGTAATCGTTGACCCCGAGTATCGCTCGCTTGGGGTACTGCCCCCGTCCATGTGGATTGCAGATCTCATGCAGTTTCATCGGGTTTCATACTACGTCGGTCTTCTCACTGCGGCGGCAATGTACGGTGCTGCCCATCAACAGCCTCAGGAGTTTCAAGTTGTCGCTGGAGCTATCCTGCGGCCCATCGTGATCGCGCGCGTGCGCATCCGTTTTTTCTTTCGGCGAGAAATGAACGATGCCATCACGCAGCCGATGAAAGCATCGAACGGGTACATCCCGACGTCGACACCCGAAATGACAACATTCGATCTGGTGCGATATCGGAAGAGCTCAAGTTCGATTGACCATATCGCTACGGTGATAAGCGATCTGAGTGAGCAACTTGAACCGCGACGCCTAGAAGAGGTGGCCAATCGTAGCAATGAGGCTCCCGTCATTCAGCGCCTCGGTTTCTTGCTCGATGCGGTGCAACGTTCTGATCTGGCAGAGCCGCTCGTCGAGTGGATTAGAAAAAAAAATACGAAGTATGTCCCACTGGAGCCGGGAAATTCGTTACAGGGGGCAACGCGCAACTCAAGGTGGCGCATCCTTGTGAACACATCAATTGAGGTGGAGTCATGATTCCCTCGGACTTGATCGCGGAATGGCGCAGCCGAACACAATGGCCAACGGACGAGCAGGTCGAACAGGATCTCGTTCTTTGCCGTGCGCTTGTCTCGCTCTTTGAAGATGTCGAATTGGCAGATGCGGTTGCGTTGCGCGTCGGCTAAAGATTGAAACGAATACGCGCGAACATCTCGCAGTTCGCGGAACGGTCTATCAGCTATTCGCGGTCGACTCGCGATGGTGGAAGGGGGACGCCCAAATCAGAACGTTTCGCTTGGCAGAACTTCTCGCAACGAAGTTGCGTGCCCTCTACCAGCGAAGAAAAGGTCGAGATCTATTTGATCTAAATCTCGGACTGCAGGCCGGTGTCGATCCGGACGCAATCGTCGCCATTTTTCTAAAATATATGGCAAATTCGGGACACTCAGTTCGTCGCGCGGCGTTTGAAGAAAATCTTGAGGCGAAGGTTCGAACGAGAGAATTCACAGATGATTTGCGTCCACTGCTCGTTCCGGGGACGTGGGCGCAGTAGGGATCGAACCCACTTCGACCGTGTGAAGGTGAATTTGGGCGTTACTGGCCGTTACTAGGCGTTACGAAACACGAGAATTTACGAGTAATGCGTTACTAGGCGTTTCCTGAGCGTACTGCGCGTTACGAGTTTGGTGGGGAGGAACGGGGGTTTTCTCGGTCGCGGCCGACTTTGCCGCAGCGGTCTCGCGGAGCGAAAGTGGTCGCGGTGAAATACGCCCTATCCGTTGTAGTCTCTCTGCTTCTGTCGCTGTCATTGATGTCGACTGCCGACGCCCGCACCCTAGAGCAGATCAAGAGGGCTGGCGTCATTCGGGTCGCGGCCGACGGCATGACCCCGCCGTTCAATTATTACAAAAATGGCAAGGAGCTCGTCGGGTTCGAAGTCGATCTCGCGAACGAGCTCGCTAAGCGTCTCGGCGTGAAAGTGCAATGGGTCGTCCAGCCCTTCAACACGCTGCTTGTCGGTATTGCACAAGACCGCTTTGATCTGATCGCGACATCGTTCGCCGTGACGCCGGCGCGCCAAGAAGCGGTCGACTTTGTCGCTCCGCACTACTGCACCGGCGCCATCATCGTATCAAAACCGACGGGCTGCCATCGCGCGATCGCTGGCGATGCACCCGAAAGTCATGCTGTTCGACGAGCCAACGAGCTCACTCGACCCCGAGATGACGAGTGAAGTTCTCGATGTCATGAGGGGGCTCGCGCGCGATGGCATGACGATGGTCATCGCGACGCACGACATCGGATTTGCCAAACAAGTAGCCGACCGCGTTGTGTTTATTGATCAAGGACGGGTGATCGAAGAAGCGGGTGCGGCAATTTTCGATAGCCCGCGAGAGGCTCGAACCCAGGCGTTCTTGAGCAAACGGTTTGCCTAGCGTAAGCCCCCGCACCACCATGCCGACAAGTCGCCGGCCTGGTCGCCGAGAACCTTCACGCGATGACGCTACTTGGCAGAATGTGGCATTTTAATCAAGATTATGCCGAGTATCGACACATACTCAGCATAATGTGGCATCTTTGGCTAGATTCTGCTGAGTATCGGGGATAAGCTCTCATCATGATGCGCGATGTCCTGGTCGGCCGGAAAAACGAGTTGAGAATTCTGAGTGAGATCGAGATGGCGGTCACACCCGAATTTGTGGCAATTTATGGCCGTCGACGTGTTGGAAAAACCTATTTGGTAAGCAAATTTTTCAAGGACAAGGGGGTCTATTTTGAGCTCACGGGGCGCAAAGATGCCTCAAAGTCCTCACAGTTGCAGAATTTCGCAATCGTCTTCGCCGACACATTTTGCGAGGGGAAACAGCAAGCTATTCCGAGAAATTGGGATGAAGCGCTCACCCAACTGCGATATCAACTTGAAAAGGTAAACAAGAGTTCAAAAATCATTTTGTTTTTCGATGAGCTCCCCTGGCTTGCGTCCAAAAGGTCAGGGTTCTTAGAAGCGCTCGACCTGTTTTGGAATCGTTACATCTCGCGCCGGAGCAACGTTGTCCTCATTGTTTGCGGATCGGCGGCAGAATGGATGATCAAGAAAGTCGTCTCGAATAAATCAGGGCTTCACAATCGCTTGACACGACCTCCCATAAATTTGGCCCCGTTTAACTTAGGCGAAACGGAGCTCTATCTTCAATCGCGAGGGGTCCATCTCGACCGCAAACAGATTGTAGACATCTACATGGCCATCGGTGGTGTTGCGTATTACCTAAATCTCGTTCCGAAAGGGCAATCATCGCTCGGAATCGTATCGAATCTATTTTTCGTCGACCAAGCGCCGCTATACGCAGAATTTCACCGGTTGTTTAGTTCACTATACGACAATCCAGAAAGGCATCTCGACGTGATCAAGGCGCTAGCTAAGGTACGTCAGGGGCTATCGCAAACAGAACTTTTCAAACGAGCACGGAGCCTTTCGCCGGGCGGTTCGGCAGTTGCCGTTTTGCAAGAGCTTGAAAGCTGTGGGTTCATTTTGAGCATCCCACAATTCGGAAAAAAGAAGAAAGACACATTCTATCGTCTGATCGACGCATTTTCGTTGTTCTATTTGAAATGGGTCGAGGGCGCCAAAGGGATGAGCCCGTCGTATTGGGCTCAAAAAAAGATGTCCCAGAGTTACAAAACATGGGCAGGATATGAATTCGAAAACATCTGTTTTCAGCACTACTCGCAAATCGTAAAAGCGATGGACCTGAGAGTCGTCGCTTCGGCAAAATCCGGATGGCGCGGCGATGGTGCCCAGATCGATCTGATTATCGATAGAGCAGATCGTTGCATCAATCTTTGTGAAATTAAGTTTGTGGAGAGCCAGCTTGCGCTGAGCAAAATCGACGCTGATGCACTGCGCAGAAAAAAACAAGCTTTTCAGGCACAAACGGGCACAAAAAAAGCGCTATTTACAACAGTGATCACAACGTGCGGCGTAAAAGAGGACAAAAACTACCTAAGTGCCGTAGACCAGCAAATCAAAATCGATGCCCTCTTTGAGTGAGCTTCAAAACCCCCAATAGGAAAACCCCCAAAGAGGAAAAACCCAGATGTATTTCGGTCGAGACCAAGTGCTATCGGCTCCCCGCGCGCGGGACATACGCCGGGTATTTTCCGCGCGCGGGGGGCCGATAGCGCGAAGGTATCGGCCGAAAGACACTGGGTTTTGTGGGCGCAGTAGGGATCGAACCCACTTTGACCGTCGCTGGGCCTTTCAGGCTCTAAAAAACTTGTGGGCGCAGTAGGGATCGAACCTACGACTTCGACCGTGTGAAGGTGAATTTGGGCGTTTCCAGGCGTTACTAGCCGTTACAAAACACGAGAATTTACGAGTAATGCGTTACGAGGCGTTTCCTGAGCGTTCTACGCGTTACGGGTTTGGTGGGGAGGATGGTGGGGAGGATTGGCGATGTTGGTGGGGAGGAACGCCGCGCGGGAAAAATAGGTGCTTTCGACGACGCTGTTGATGATTGGCCTATTTTCGTCGGTCCGCGCGGGTCGGGTCAAAATAGCGATGGGCGACGTAGTGGAGGGCCCACGACAAGATCGGGTTGAGAGACCACGCGGCCGGGTGCCGCGACGTTGATGGGTTACTCAATCATCGCCGAGCGCCGTCTCGCCACTTATGTCATGATCTCAACCCGACTGGCGGTGCCGCTGCCACTAGGGGAGGGAGAAAAGATCATGTGCGGACGAGCGCGCATGGCTGTACCGCTGGCCGAGATTGCGGAACTGTTGCGCTGTGAGCCGAAAGCGTGGTCGGACGAGGTATCGAACGAGATCCGGCCGACCGACCGTGTCGCCACGATCCGGCTCGACAAATACGGTCGCCGTCAGTTGGAGCTTTTGCGCTGGGGATTGATTCCAAGCTGGGCAAAAGATCGAAAAATTGGAAACCAAACGTTTAACGCGCGAGTCGAAACAGCTGCAACAAAGCCAGCCTTTCGAGACGCGTGGAAAACGCGCCGATGTCTGGTTGTCGTCGATGCGTTTTACGAATGGACCGGTCCGAAGACTGCTCGTAAGCCGAACCTCGTCCAACGTGCCGATAAACTACCGATGGCGCTTGCGGGACTGTGGGAACGATGGGTCGATCAGACGACCGGCGAAGTCGTCGACTCCTGCACAATTTTAACCCGTAGTAGCGAGGGGCCGCTGACGGCCATCCACGATCGAATGCCGATCGTCCTTCCTGAGGAGGTACACGCCGCGTGGCTTGATAGATCGAATGTCGACCTGAGTGGACTTGTTCCCTTGCCTACAGTCGAAGAGTTGATTGTCACACCCCTCGAACGTATTTAAAATAGCTTGCTCATATAGTTCGAAAAAAGTAGAACTAACGTATGGCTTCAAAATTGGAGTTTCACGCAGAGCAGCTGAGCGCGGTGGGCCATCCCGTGCGCCTTCAAGTCTTACGATTTGTTGTTCAAGCGGGGAGCGATGGCGCAGTTGCCGGGAGCATTCAGTCGCACACCGATTTACCGGCATCGACGCTCAGCCATCATCTCAAACGTCTCGTTGACGCGGGGGTTCTGAGCGCCCGCACCGACGGCAGGTTCCACTACTACGCGGCCGACTACGCCGCGCTCCGTAAGCTTACCGATTACCTCTGGGAAGATTGCTGCAAGCGCGGCGAGCGAAGTTGTTGCTGAGTTTTTTTTGTCCGATAGTTCGATAATTTTGGAAGGATAAAGCCATGAATATCTTGAAACCGCATGTTTCGCTGAACGTTTCGAACATCGATGCGTCGGTGGCGTTTTATGAAAAGACGTTTGGGGTCGCTCCAACGAAGCGGAGGCCTGGGTACGCCAAATTTGATCTCGAACAGCCTTCACTCAACTTAACGATGCAAGAAGCATCGCGAACGGGCGTCAACGCAAGTCACTTTGGAATTCAGGTAGCGAGCACCGATGACGTTGCCGACGCGACAGCCCGGTTCAAAGCGGCCGGTTTGAACACGTTGACGGAGGACAATACGGAGTGCTGCTACGCCCTACAGGACAAAGTGTGGGTTGAGGATCCCGACGGCAATGCGTGGGAGGTGTTCGTTGTGAAGGCCGACGCGGCGGTTATGGGCGCAGCTGTAATTGATAGCGGCGGCTGTGTTCCGCGCGTTAGCGATGGGACCCCGAACGACAAGGCGAGCCGTGGCTGCTGCGGTTGATCTCAGGCGGCGCATTGTGGCGGAAGCGCTGGGGACGGCGCTTCTGCTGGCCACTGTTGTCGGTTCGGGAATCATGGGAGAACGATTGTCTGGCGGAAATGTGGCGATCGCTCTGCTCGCCAATTCGCTCGCGACCGGAGCCGGCTTGGTGGCGCTTATTCTTGCCCTTGGTCCCATGTCGGGTGCACACTTTAATCCTGCAGTCACGCTTGCCGATGCGAGCCAAGGGGGCCTGCCTTGGAGCGAAGTCCCGCTGTACATCGTTGCGCAACTGTTCGGCGCCTTCGTTGGGGTAGCCGTTGCGCATGTCATGTTCGGTGAGGCCATTTATTCCGCCTCGACGCATGCTCGAAGCGGGGTCGGCCAACTGCCGTCGGAATTTGTCGCGACGTTCGGCTTGCTGACGGTCATCTGGGGATGCGTTCGAAGAAGACCATCGGCGATCCCATACGGCGTCGGCGCCTATATCACGGCCGCATATTGGTTCACCTCGTCGACGTCGTTCGCCAATCCCGCGGTTACGATTGCCCGCGCCGCAACCAATACGTTTGCTGGGATTCGTGCGGTTGACGCTCCGGCATTTATCGCCGCGCAACTGTTTGGCGCCGCTGCTGCGACGGTGATTTTTCGATGGCTTATCCCGGCACTTCCACGCGTGGCGGACCGCGTCGGCGACCGTGCCAATACGGACAACAGATCATGAAAAGGATTCTTTTCGCATGCGTTCACAACGCCGGTCGATCGCAAATGGCGGCCGCTTGGTTTAACCATTTGGCCGATTCTTCAAAAGCTCGCGCGATATCCGCGGGAACGGAGCCGGCCTCTCGCGTTCATCCGGAAGTCGTCAGCGCGATGAACGAAGTGGGGATTGATATTTCGGCAGCGACGCCAAGATTTCTATCGCCTGATCTTGCCGCTTCCGTGTCGATGCTGATCACGATGGGATGCGGCGAAGCATGTCCTGTAGTTCCCGGCGTTCAACGACGCGACTGGCCGCTTCAAGATCCTAAGGGGAAATCAATCGAGCAAGTGCGGCAAATTCGGGATGACATTCGAGGGTACATTGAGCGGCTAATAAAAATCGAAGGATGGAGCTAGTGAAATACGCGTAGCTCTCAAGACAGTCGTCTTTCATCCTTCTAAAATTGCGGCTTTACCAGTCCCATATGTCACGAATGCGCCGACGGCCATGAGCACCGCAGCGTAACCAAAACCGAGTGCGGGGTAGATCGTCCAAAGGGCTCCAACGACTACGCTTGAGATGAGATCGCCGACACCGTTGGTGGCGCCGAGGAGGCCAAATGACAACCCCCGATGATCAGGTGGGGCGAGCGAAGCGGCTGTTGTCCCTTCGAGGGTGTCCTGGACACCGTTAACGAGCCCCGCGATCGCGAACGATACGGCGAGCAAACCAATGCTACCGACATGCCAATAAAAATACGCAGCCATCGATAGCGGAACGAGCATCGAAATCGCGTAACCGTAACTTAACACACGCTGATGACCGTACCTATCGGCGAGCGCGCCTGCCGGATATGCCGCTGCTGCGTAGACGATATTGTGAAGGACGTAAAGCGATGCGCCGATGCTCGCAGCCGTAAGCCGCCCCCAGTCTGGCGCGAGGAGCTGCGTCGCCGCAAGAATCAACATGGTGTGGGCGAAATCGCCCGCACCAAAAATAGAGACGCCGAGCAAGTATCGGCGAAATCGAACCGGCATGCTCTGCAAAGCGAGGCGAAACGAATGCTTGGTCACATTGACGCGTGCTCTCTCGCCCACGAATACCGCGAACACGATCGCGGACGCGACGCCCGGGATGAGCGACCACCAGAGCGCGTGTCTTGCCTCTTCTAACGCGTTGTTCGATGCGTAAAGCAGCGCGACCGCGAGCGCTGGACCAAGAATCGCGCCAAGAGTGTCGCCAAAGCGGTGAAAGCCAAAAGCTCGTCCCCGGGCGCTAGGCGGAATGGTGTCGGTGAGCATGGCGTCGCGAAGAGGGCCTCGCATGCCGCGTCCGAACCAGCCGAAAACCTTCCCTGCCAGAATGAGCGGAAATCCGGAAGCAAGCGCAATGATCCCAGACGCCAGGCCTGTCGCCAGATAACCTAAAACCACAAACGGCTTGCGACGACCAACGCGATCGGAGAGCCACCCCGCACCGAGTTTGACGAAGCTCGAAGTTGCGTCTGCAATGCCTTCGACGGCCCCAAGCGCCGCCGGCGGCAGGCCAAGCGCTGCCATAAACGTCGGAAGGATTGTGCTCTGCGCTTCATGTCCCAAGTCGGACAGAAAACTCGTGCACGCCATCCCCCACACGGTGCGATTGAGCCATGGAGGCGATTTGGCAGCCGAGACCAACGATGTTTCGGAATCCGGCTTGTTCATGACGGCTTTCCTGGAAAAGAGGGTGGGACGGAAGAAACAAGGCAGAACCTGGTCCCCATGAACGTCCACAACGCCAGCACCAACGCAGCCATGGCGAAGCCAAACGCGGTCCCCACGATTACGTCCGAGGGGTAATGCACGCCCAGATAGACACGAGAGAACCCCACCAGAAATAAAATCGGGAGCGCGATAACGCGACCGCGCCTTGATAGGAAGAACATGACGACGGCCGCGCCGGCTCCGAGAGTCACGGCATGATTGGATGGCATTGACTTTCCTGAGTCGCATACCTCCGTTAGAGCGATGTTCTTGTCGACGCTACAGGGACGAGGCCGGTCGGCCCATGGCTTTAGAATTTGAGAGCTCGCCAAACTCGATAGTCCAATCGAGATTGCCAAAACGACGAAAGCAAACCGTCCTTTTCGACGCGGGCGTATCCGCACGAGTGCGATTGCCCAGATGATGCAGATAGCACCGAGAAACCCGCGATGGGAGAGCATCAACATCACGGGGTCCAGCGCAGAGATTCGATGCTGAACGACAGCGCGAAAAATCGCGACATCGATCATTCGGCACCCATTCGCCGCTAATGCGAAGGTATCCATCCAGAATGTCATTGTGCGCTTTCACCCGGCGAATGCCGCGTTTTCATCCGATCGCGAAGCGAAGTCATGCGTTTAAGTTTTGCTCCCACCTTGCTGTTTACAAGGCGCTGCGCCGGGTAAATGCTGCGATGACCGGTCAGCAAATACGCGACTACACAGACGATCGCCACATGCGGCAATACAGGTGCACCGAGAAGCTCCACGGCCATAATCGATAGCGCGAGCGGCGTGTTCGATGAAGCGGCGAAGACAGCCGCGAGGCCGACGCCGGCGCCCGCCTCGAGCGGAATACCGAGGAGTCGAGCAAGCACGCTGCCGAGCGTAGCGCCGATAAAAAATAGCGGTGTGACCTCGCCGCCTGGGAAGCCCGCGCCTAAAGTGACGGCGGTAAAAATCAGCTTAAGGGCGAACGCATACGACGGGAGGCTCGGATCGATGAAAGCACGCTCGATCATCGGCACTCCGAGACCAAGATAGTCGCCCGTTCCGACCAGTTTCCAGAGGCACACAACGATGAGGCCGCCCAAGAACATGCGCCACGACAGCCGCGGAATGCGCTTCTCCCCTTGCTTCTGAACCAAGTGTGTTAGCTCGATAAAAACGACGGAGACGATCGCGACGGCGACCGCAAAAACAAGCCATTTTAGAAACAACAGAGGTGTCAGCGGGAGGTACAAAGCGGCCGGGTAATGTGTATGCATGATGCCGAGTGCACGCGTGGCCATGTCGCCGACGATCGACGCCACGAGTGCAGGAACGAGAGCGTCGTATTCGATATGTCCGAGCACAATGAATTCGAGCCCAAACACCGCCCCCGCGATCGGCGTGCCGAAGACCGACCCGAACCCTCCAGCGACCCCCGCAGCAAGCAGCTGCCGCCGCACCGATTTGTCGACCCCGAGGCGATGCGAAAGCCAGTCGGTCATGCTTGCGCCCATCTGCACCGCGGTCCCTTCGCGTCCCACGCTGCCGCCGAAAAGATGCGTTAGCACCGTGCCGGCGAACACCATTGGGGCCATGCGAAGCGGAATCTCTGGCCCGTTGTCATGAATGGTGTCGATCACGAGGTTGTGCCCCGCGACGATCGATTGCCCGAAATGCTCGTAGACCAAGCCGATCACGAGACCAGCAAGAGGGAGCGCGTAGACAATCGCGTCATGACCAACCCGGAAGTCGGTCACCCGTTCGAGCAGCCACAAGAGGAGCGCCGACGAAGCGCCGCACAGTATGCCAACGAGAGAGCCTAGAAAAAGCCACTGCCCAAGGGCCGCGATTCGATCACGTCCCATGTTGAAGCCGAGCCCATGCGTTGAACGCTATTATCGAGCAGATGTTGCGATCGGAGGCATACGTCACGTCGGTCTCTCCTGGCTTGACGCGCCGGAGGGTCCACGTGAACTCCTACGGCGCCCGTATGGGCGGCATCGTAGGAGTCATTGGCGGTCGCGAACGACCACGGTTATCGGCGGACTCCACCGCCATTGCTTATTGTGGCGCTAAGAATGCGCCAGATGATCTCTTGAAGTCAAGTACACGCCAGCGCGGGCGCGGTCGGCGATCACTTTTTATCGAGCCGCCCCACGAGCAGGCGAGTCGATTTCTCTAGCTGCGCGGCCAGGACCTCTTCGCTCGGAAGTGCTGTTCGATATTCGGCTGGAATGACTTTGTTCGAGAGGCCTGCCAGCGCGTACTTGACCACCGTCGCGCTCTTTTTTGAACATAAAATAAGGCCGATCGGCGGGTTCTCATCATGGCGCGTCCAATGCTCGCGCGCGTAATTAAGATAAAGATGCATTTGACCGGCGTCTGCATGTGTAAAGGTGCCGAGCTTTAGGTCGATGATAACGAGGCATCGTAGAGCACGGTGATAGAAGACAAGATCGACTCGGTACCAAACGTCGTCGATCCGAAGGCGTCGCTGGCGCGCGACGAATGCGAAGTCGCCGCCGAGTTCGAGCAAAAACGTTTCAAGATTTTTGATGAGCGCGTCTTCGAGTTCTGTCTCGGAGTATTCATCTTTAAGCCCGAGAAATTCCAAAACGAAGGGGTCTTTGATCTCCTCCTCCGGCGTCGTCGCGTCAGCAGGGGTAGCGACCATTCCCTTTTCCAAGATCGCGACCTTGTTTCGCGACAGCGCGGTACGCTCAAAAAACTGGCTTTGAATCTGACGGTCGAGTTGTCGTGCCGTCCAACCGCCACGTAGCGCTTCGGTCTCGTAAAATTGGCGCCCAAGCTTGTTTCGCACTGAGAGAAGGCGCACGTAGTGCGACCATGGGAGAGGAAATTGGGGCGAAGATCCTTCGATATCGGCCGATTTGGCGCTCTTCGTTCCGGCTGCAAGCCGACGAGGGCGGGCGAATTCCGCAGACAGCGTCTGCGAAATTGGCCATGCCTGATAAAACTTGCGCATTTGCTCGAGATTTCGCTCGGAAAATCCCCGCCCGAGTCGCGCAGTGAGATCGCCCGCGAGCCGCCTTAAAAGCGCATCTCCATAATCAGCACGTGCTTTGCCCCGCTGCTCCTGCTCGACGATTCGCTTACCGATAAGCCAATAGGTCGAGGTCATCAGGGAGTTAACCGAGCGAGCGGCCGCCCGTCGACTCGCTTCGAGCAGAGCCACGACGTCTGACAAAACTGCGTGGTAGCTGGCGCCGGTTATCGTAGTCTTCTTTTTTTTGGCCGGGACAATCATACGGGGCGGGAGAGTGCGCCCTTCTGCGAATGATGTCGAGTGTTTGGCTTGTTACACCGTGCCAGATACCAATCACTCAGCGGCCGCCGGTGCTGCCGACCTCGCCACGTCGTGCCACACGACCGTCGCGGGCGTCCGGGGCGTTCAGGGCGGCACGATGCTCGCTCCGGGGTTGCAGGGATACCGCCCCCACAACTCCTCCGACGAGCCAATTTGAATTACAGTGTAATGTTACAAACAAGCTTATTTTATAGATGAAGTATTACAATTTTCATTAAACTTTCTATCGCAGTTCCATTGACAGCGGATAAACGGCGGCCCAGACAGAAGGGTGCAGGACAAATCGCAGCGCGCCGGGCGAGCCCCGGAAAAAAAGGCGCAGCGTGGGGCGGGAACGTTGCTGGATGGCCAATATCGCATCGTCCGAGTTCTCGGTACGGGCGGGATGGCGACAGTTTACGAAGCGACGAATGACATCGGTCATCAGTTCGCGATCAAGGTGCTCAAGGAGGGTGCATCGCTTGAATGGAAGGCGGCTCGGCGCTTCTTGAAAGAGGCGGTGCTGTCGAATGCCGTGCGCCACGACTCGGTCGTTCAGGTCATCGACCATGGCGTTACGGATGATGGTTGCACGTACTTCGTCATGCCGCTCATCGACGGCGAGACGGTCGCGGCACGCGCGAATAAGAACGGTGGGACCCTATGGTGGGGAGGATTCTGGTTCAGGTGGGGAGGGAAGCCCCCAAAATCTTCAAAATCGTCGGTGGGCGCAGTAGGGATCGAACCTACGACTTCGACCGTGTGAAGGTCGCACTCTACCGCTGAGTTATGCGCCCGCTTTTAAACGCGACGGGTGCATTTACGCGACGCTCACCGTATCGGCAAGTGGAATTGCTGTTTGCATCGCCACTTCGGGCATCTCGAGCAGCTGTTTGACCGTTTTGCTCATTCCGGGAATCGAGAGCTCGCCAAATTCGCTAAGCGGCTCAAGCACAAATCGCCTCCGATGAAGCTCACGATGCGGGATCGTTAGTGTTGGCGTATCAACGACCGTGTCCCCGTACGTGAGAATGTCGATGTCGATCAGGCGCGGGCCCCATCGCGTCCCGGGCGCCCGCCCAAGGTCGCGCTCGATTTTTTTTGCGGTCGCTAGGAGCGCTTCGGGCGACTGAGTAACGCTCGCGTGAAGCGCACAATTGATAAAATCGCCCTGATTTTGAGGCCCAATCGGTGCGGTCGCGTAAAATCGCGAGCGTCCTACCACGACGACCCCGTCGGCCCTCCCGAGCATCGCGATCGCGTCGTCGATATTTCGGCAACGCTCGCCGAGGTTTGAACCGAGAGAAAAGAAAACGGTTACAGGTGTCATGGCTGGGCGCCCATACCGAGGAAGTTCTCGATGTACCGATGCCCGTGGTCAGTGAGCGCCGCTTCCGGATGAAATTGCAGGCCGATGCAAGAGGCATCGCTATGCGAAATCGCCATTACTGTCCCGTCCGCAGTTCGCGCTGTGACTTTGAGAAATGGCGGGAGCGATGCCGGGTCGACCACGAGCGAATGGTACCGGGTTACGCGAGAAGGGCTTGGAATGTCGGAAAAAATAGCCGAATTGTCGTGAAAAACGTCGGACACTTTTCCGTGCATCGGTCGCCCCGACACGACGACGTTCGCGCCGAATGCTTCGGCGATGCACTGATGACCCAGGCAGACGCCTAAGATCGGAATGCGGCCAGTCAGTTCGCGAACGATCTCGACGCAAACGCCGGCCTCCTTGGGCGTGCATGGGCCGGGCGAGAGAATAATGTGTGAGTACACGGCGGCATCGATGTCGTGAACCGCGATGGCGTCGTTGCGAACGACGCGTGCGGCGCCGCCGACTTCGACGACATAGCGCGCTAAGTTGTGAACAAACGAGTCATAGTTGTCGATAACAAGCACAACCGCGCCCCGTTCAGACATCGATACCTCCACCGCTGTTGGAGCTTAGCTCGGCGCTCCCCTTGGCGCTCCCCTCACCCCCAAGCGACAGAAAAGGTGGCAGCGCCCCCTCTCCCTTAGGGAGAGGGAAAGTGGGCCCCGCTCCTGTCGCTTGGGGGTGAGGGGTTAGAGCGTTGCTGCGGGTGGGCAGCTGTTTGGCGGGGCTGCTACTGCTGCGGCTACCGCGGTTGGCGCTGCTACCGATTCGGCTTCGAAGCCTAGCCCAATCGAAATTGCATCGCAGTCGCCTTCGACTGCTTTGTCGATGCGAACATCGGCCGCTTGGCGTATCAGCCTCACGATTAGATCGTGCGTTGGCGTCCCTGGGCATGCGCTTGCGTTGATCGACCCGGCGACTCCGTCGATCGACTGCAGGACATCGTTGATTGCGATTACCCCGGCGATAACGCCGTTGCTCAACTTGTTTGGCGCTGAGTGCTCCGCCGTAACGATCGCCCTCTGGATACGAAGCGCGAATGGAAACTTGCCGATTGTCAGCGCGACGACCATGCTTGTCGGCGAGCCGTTTACCCATGTCCCCCCAGTGACAAAGGCGTCGGTAAACTTTATCTTCGACCCGCCGGCGACCGTTTCGCCATCGACGAGCAGCTCTTTATCGACCGGCCATGCGTCGAGCCCGTTCCATGCGGGTGAATTCGTTGCATCAAATTTCGCGCCTGAAAAAAGCTGCCCTTGAAGGCCGGTGCTGGTTTGCGACGCGGCATCATCGAGGCCGGTGACTTGAAACATGATTGTGAATTCGCCGCGAGCGATCGCGTCGGTCATGTTTTTTGTTGGCTTGTGCAAGAGTGTCCCTACGGTGCTCAGCGTTGGGAGCAGCGCGTAGCCGAAGGCATTGTCGACCCCCTTGTCGCCGTCGGGAATCACTTCGTTGCCGTCGAGCGGTTTGCACTGTTTTGGCTCGGCCTTGGTTGTCTCGACGCCGTCGAGGTCGTAGCCGAACTTCTTCCAGGCATCTTCTTCACGCGTTTGCGAGCCTCGCGGGCTATCGCCCATATAGAGCGTACGAATCGCGAATGTTGACGATTTGGTTGACGCCGGAATGGTCGCTGCGGTGGGCACCATTGGCGGGTGAGCGAGCGTCGTTGCTGTTGGCGTAGTTCCGGGAGGCGCTGTCTCTCCCGGTGGGGCTGCTGGAGGTTGGGAGGGTTTGGGAGGTGCGGTTTCTGTTGCGTCCGTGCCGCCGCAGCCGATGAGCAGGGCTCCTAGTGCTGCAGAAGCCGCCAAGTACATGAATTTCATCGTCAGTCTCCTTTTTAAGTGGGGGCGACAGCATCGTCGATATCCAGGTGTTCGGTCAACGCGCAGAGCGCCTCGGCGTGCGCTATATGTCTCAGCCAATGTCGACAGAGTTTGCCCATCTCCATGTCCATTCGCAGTACTCGATGCTCGATGGCGCAGTGCGTATCAAAGATCTCGTGAAGCGCGTCGCCGCGGCGGGCATGCGCGCCGTCGCCGTCACCGACCACGGAAATATGTTCGGAGCGATATCGTTCTACAAAGCGGCAAAAGAGGGGGGAATTCAGCCGATTTTAGGCTGCGAGCTCGAAGTGACGCACGAAAAGGGCTCGTGCCATTTGCCGCTCCTCGCATCGAGCGAAGAGGGGTACAAAAATCTCGTTTGGCTCGTGTCGCGCGGTCACGTGCAGCCCGATCCCGCCGGCACGATTGGCCTGCCATGCGTGTCGATGAGCGATCTCGCGTCGCGCACCAAAGGGCTCGTCGCGTTGTCGGGGTGCATGGGGGGGCTTGTTTCACAGAGTATTTTGGAGCAAGGCGAAAACGTCGGCGCGGCGATGCTCGGTCGCCTGAAAGAGATGTTTGAGCCGGGGCATCTGTTCGTCGAGCTGCAAGATCACGGGCTCGTCGAGCAGCCGATTTTGAACGGCATTCTCACGTCGTGCGCAAAGCGGTTCGATTTGCCAATCGTGGCGACGAACGACGTTCACTATCCATCGGCGCAAGATGCCGAAGCGAACATTTATTTGTCGTGCATCAAGTCGGGGCGGACATACGAAGAGGCGAAGCAGCGTCATCACGGCTCAAGCGAGATGTATCTAAAGAGCCCGGCAGAAATGCTCGCTCGGTTTAAGGGGATGCCCGAAGCCATTGCGAACACGATGCGCGTCGCCGAGATGTGCGCGTTCAAAATGCGCCTCGGCGAGCCGATGCTGCCGACGTTTCAAGTCCCCGCCGGGTACGATGTCGACGGGTATTTTCGGCATCTCGCGCACGAAGGGCTCACGTCGCGGTTCGCCGAGTTCGCCGCCCTAGGCAAGCAGGTCGATGAAGCGGGCTACCGCACGCGCCTGGAGATGGAGCTGAGCGTCATCTGCCCGATGAAGTTTGCCGGCTACTTTTTGATCGTGTGGGATTTTATACGGTACGCGAAGACAAGCGGCGTGCCGGTCGGCCCGGGGCGCGGTTCGGGCGCCGGATCGCTCGTGGCGTATGCGCTTCGGATCACCGATCTAGATCCGATTCCGTACAATCTCCTCTTCGAGCGCTTTTTGAATCCAGAGCGGGTATCGATGCCCGACTTCGACATCGATTTTTGCATGGACAGGCGCGACAAAGTAATCGCCTACGTGCAAGAAAAATACGGCGAAACAAGCGTCGGGCAGATCGCAACGTTCGCCGAGCTAAAGTCGAAAAGCGTTCTAAAAGATGTCGCGCGCTGCCTTGGGATCACGCCAACCGACGCCCAAGTGATCGCCAATTTGATCCCGCGAAAGAGCCCGGCGGAGACATACACAATCGCCGAAAGCCTCGAGATCGAGCCGAAATTAAAGGCGCGTTACGAGACAGAGCCGACAACGCGCGAGCTGCTCGATCAAGCGCAAAAGCTCGAAGGGCTAACGCGTCACGCCGGCAAGCACGCCGCAGGGATTGTGATCAGCGAAGGGGCATTATGGGATCACGTGCCGGTCTTCAAAGACGAGAAGACGGGCGCGTACGTCACGCAGTATTACAAAGACGACGTCGAGCAGGCCGGGCTCGTAAAATTCGATTTTTTGGGGCTAAAAACGCTGACGGTGCTCGACATCGCGCAGCGGATCGTGAACGAACGCCCGGATGTTTGTCGCACCGGCAATACGATCGATCTGACAAAGATTCCGCTCGACGACAAAGACACATTCACGCTGCTCGCGACGGGGGAGACGAAAGGGGTCTTCCAGCTCGAATCGTCGGGGATGCAGCAGCTGTTCAAAGATCTAAAAGCCGATTCGTTCGAAGATATCATCGCCGCGGTCGCGCTCTATCGCCCAGGCCCGCTCGGGTCGGGGATGGTCGCAGACTTCGTGAACCGGAAGAACGGCCGCGCACCAGTGGCGAAAATGCATCCGCTCGTCGACGAAATTTTGGCGCCGACATACGGCGTCGTTGTCTACCAAGAGCAGGTTATGCAGATCGCGCAAAAGCTGAGCGGATATACGCTCGGAGGCGCAGACTTGCTTCGCCGCGCGATGGGGAAAAAGAAGCCCGAAGAGATGGCGCAACAGCGGGGGACATTCCTCGCAGGGGCGGCGTCAAACGGTGTCGATTCGGCCGATGCCGAGCGGATTTTCGGGCTGCTTGAGTACTTTGCCGGCTACGGGTTCAACAAGAGCCACTCTGCGGCGTACGCGCTGATCACGTACCAAACAGCGTATTTAAAAGCGCACTATCCTGTTGAGCTCCTCTGCGCGATCATGACAAGCGATCGCGACAAGATCGAAAAAGTTGTCCGAACGATCGCCGACTCGCGCGCGATGGGGGTTACGGTTCTGCCGCCCGACATTAACGAGAGCGATACCGATTTCAAAGTCGTCTACACCCACCCCGACGGCGGGAAAAAATTCGTTCGCGCCACGCGCGTAAAAGACGAGCTCGGTCCGCAAATTCGGTTCGGTCTTGGGGCGGTGCGCGGGCTCGGTCAGGCCGCGCTCGAGACTGTGTTTGCCGCGCGCGCGGAAGGGGGGCCGTTTCGGGATCTGTTCGAGTTTGCGGCGCGCGTCGATGCAAAAAAAGTGAACAAAGGAGTGTTCGAAGCGCTTATTCAGTGCGGCGCATTTGATGCGAAGCTGTCTGAAGCGGGCGTGTCGCGCGCGCGCGCGTTTGCGTCGATCGATGTCGTCCTTGAGCGCTCACGCTCGGCCACGCGCGATCGCGACCGCGGTCAGACAAACTTGTTCGGACTGTTCGACGCGGCGCCGTCCGATGCAGGATCGAGCGCAAAATCAGCTGCAAAACGCTCAGGACCGAGCGCTGGCGACTATGCGCAGTGCGCTCCATGGGATCGCCGCGAGCTGCTTGTGCGGGAGCGGCAGTCGCTAGGCTTTTACGTCTCGGGCCACCCGCTCGATCGCTATTTGCGAGGCGACGCGGCGCTCGCACGGCTGGGCGCAATTGCCGTATCCGAATGTTCGTCGCGCGAAGATTGGTCGACGGTGCGCCTCGTGGGGATGGTCGAGGGGTATCGCGAAAAAGTGTTCAAAGATGGCGGCGGAAAAACAGCGTTTTTCGAGCTCGAAGATCGCGGCGGTCGCGTGAGCATCAAAGTGCGCGGCACGCTGATTGACAGCTGCGCGCTGGTGCTAAAAGCAGGCGAGCCGGTCGTTTTAACGGGAAAAGTGAGCTACCCGCGCAAAGACGAAGACGCCCCCGAAGATGACCTCGACGGGCCGCGCGAGCCGACAATCTTGCTGAACGAAGTAGCGCCGCTCGCCGAAGTGGTGCGCGCCGACACAAAGAGCGTAGCGATCCGCCTGCGCGGCGAATCGGTCGAATCGCGCGACCTGCAAGCGATGAGGCAAGCCTTCGGCGAATGTGGCGGCGCCTGCCCCGTCACGCTCTACCTAAAGTTCCAAGACGAATCAGAAGTGGTGCTCGCGCTCGGTCGCGAATGCAGAGTCGACGTAGGTGACGCGCTGCTGGCAAAGTTAGAAAAGATCTTCGGCGAGCAAGTGGCCGAATTGCGCTGAAACAAGCACGATCGCCGCGATGTGGCGCCAGCCTGAGTCCGCGACCTCGCAGCTTCAGAGCGCGCCATTGTGCAGAAGGCTCAGCCAGCGGCGCAGTAGAGAGTGACGGCGTCGCCTATGCCGTCACCGTTTGACGGCATAAGCGACGCCGTCGCCTAGCGGGAGGACGACTCCTTGGAGCGCGGGGTGCGAGACGATCATTCGGTTGAATGCTCGCATCCCCTCGGTGGCGGCTCGCTCTTTTTCTGGCACTTCGTCGCTGGCCACTAGCCCCATCCAGAGGGCGTTGTCGGCTACGATGACCCCTCCGCTTCGCATGCGCGGAATCGCTAGCTCTAAGTACTCGGGGTATTCGCGCTTTACGCAATCGAGGTAGAGAAAATCGATGTCGCCTTTGATTGCTTTTAGCTGCTCTGTTGCGAGCCCCTCGCGCACTTCGACGGCGCAGGGGAGCTTTGCTTCGGCGATGAAGGCTCGCGCTTCTTTTGCGAGCTCTGCGTCGAGCTCGATGCTCACAACGCGTGCATCGCTCTCGGCGGCTCGCGCCATCGCGATTGCCGAATAGCCTATATTTGTGCCCAATTCGACGATGAACTTCGGTTTCGCGGCGCGCACCGCGACGCCTAGAAACGTGGCGACTTCGGGGTCGCTGATTGGATAGCCTCGCTCGCGGGCTCGCGCTTCCATTCGCTCGAAGAGTGCGTCGCGCTTTGGCTCTAGGTCGGCCAGGTAGGTTGCCTGTTTTTGATGCACAATTTTATCAGCGCCGGCTTTCATGGTTCGCCTCCGGCTTCGCTCTCTACTCTACTTTCATCGCCTTTCTAAGTACCGGGTATGGCCCGTCGTCATGAATTGCGACAAATTGTTCGTCGGTGAAGATGGCGTAGGGGCCGAGCCACGCTTCAGCGTCGTGCAGCGCCCCCTCGGCTCTGCGCGGATACGCTTCCAAAAAGTCGGCGCCGCATTCTCGCGCGAAATCGATGGCGCCGCGCAAAAGTGCTTTTGCAACGCCATGCCTCCGCATCGACGGATCGACCAAAAAACAGCCGATTGAGAAGATGTTGGTGTCTTCGCCGAGGTCGAGCGCGCGGTAGACGGGGAGCTTTCGCAATTTTTGCAGCGACGCGCGCGGCGCCACTTTTACCCAACCGACGATCGGCTCATCGGCTGCGCTCGTGTCGATCGCGACGACCCCCATCGCCGACGCGTCGCCCGATCGAAGCGCGTTTGACGCTTCGTCCGCGTTTTCGGATTCGCGAAAAGCGCACCGCTCGAGCCAGCTATTTTTATCCCCCCCGAAATGCCAATACCGGCAGTGGCACGCGCTGTTCGATCGTTCGAACAGTCCGCGCCATCGATCGGCATGATGAACGGCGAGCGCTTCGACGCGGATCACGAGCCTGATGGCGATACTGGCGGGCAGTGCGTCTCGCACGCCGCAGCGAGTGTGAACATTGTCTCTTCGCGAAGGGCAGGGGCGATGATTTGAAGGCCAATTGGCAAATTGCCGGCCCCCATCCCGCAGGGAACGCTGATCCCGCAAATACCGGCAAGGCTCGCGGGAAGCGTGTAAATATCGCTCAAATACATCGCGAGCGGGTCGTCCGATTTTTCGCCAATCCGAAACGCTGTTGTCGGCGCGGTTGGCGAACAGATTGCATCGACTTCGTTGAACGCGTTATCGAAATCGCGCCGGATCAGTGTGCGAACTTTTTGCGCTTTCAAGTAGTAAGCGTCGTAGTAGCCGGCCGACAGAACGAACGTGCCGAGAAGAATGCGCCTTTTCACTTCGGCGCCGAACCCGGCGTCGCGCGTGGCTCCGTACATCGCTTTTAAATCGCGGTTTGGCTCGACGCGTAGCCCATATCGTACGCCGTCGTAGCGCGCGAGATTGCTCGACGCCTCGGCCGTAGCGATGACGTAATAGGTTGCGACGGCGTACTTCGTGTGCGGCAAATGCACTTTTTTAATCGTGCAGCCATCGCTCTCGAGCCGCGCAATCGCCTTCTCGACGCTCGCGCGAACCTCTTTTGAAAGCCCCGCCGCGAAGTACTCTTCGGGCACGCCGATGCGAAGGCCGCGCGGGCTCTTTTCGCAGGCCGCCTCGAAGTTTTCGACGGGGGCATTGAGCGACGTTGCATCGTGTGGGTCGTGCCCGCTGATTGTTCGAAGGATGCGCGCCGCACCGCGCACGTCGCTCGCGAATGGGCCGATCTGATCGAGGCTTGAAGCGAAAGCGATGGCGCCGTACCGCGATACGCGGCCGTATGTCGGCTTCACGCCGACGATGCCTGAGAGCGACGCTGGCTGCCGAATCGACCCGCCCGTGTCGGTCCCCAGCGCGGCGTATGTCATCCGTCCGGCGACCGATGCTGCGCTGCCGCTCGATGATCCGCCCGGTGTGCGCGCGGTATCCCACGGGTTTTTAATCGGCCCGTAGGCGCTATTTTCGCCTGACGAACCCATCGCGAATTCGTCCATGTTTGTTTTGCCGGGGAGCAGCGCATCGGCGGCTCGCAGCTTTGCTACGACCGTTGCGTCGTACAGCGGGACGTACCCCTCCAAAATTTTGGAGCCGCTTGTCGCCGGCATCCCTTTGGCGCAGAGCGCGTCTTTCAGCGCGACTGGCACCCCTGCGAGTGGGCCGAGCGCTTCACCGCGATCGCGCTTTGCATCGACGGCGGCCGCTTGCTCGAGGAGCCCTTTGGCATCGACATGCAAAAACGCATGAATCGAGCTATTTTGCGCTTCAATTTGCTTCAACGTTTCGTTGGCGACGTCGACCGCGCGGAGCGACCCTTTGCGTACTTTTTCTGCGATTTCAACAACGGACATCTTCATCGATCAACCCTCAACAAATGCAGGGACGGCGAACCCGCCGTGGGCATGGCGCGGCGCTTCAGCGAGCACTTTATCGACCGGCAAGCTTTGTTCGACTACATCGGCGCGCAGTGGCGACGGTTTGAGCTGAACGTTGTACGTGGGCGGAACGTCGGAAGTATCGACTGAATTGAGCTCTTCGACGTGGCGAACGATCGCTTCAAGCTCGCTGGCGAGCTGCTCGATTTCGTGGGGGGCGAGAGAGAGGGCGGCGAGGCGGGCCACTCGCTCAATCCCGCTTTTGTCAAGTACGGCAGGTTGCGACATGGCAGAACCGTACCGTGGGAAACCGCTCCCCTCAAGGCGGTAGCGAAATCAGCTGTTTAGAAGCGCTATTTTTTCGATTGAAAGCGCGCAAATCGGCGTACGATCTGCGAACGGCTTGCACGCGAGCGAGCCCCTAACCTGAAGGCGGTCATCACCATGGGCGATAAATCACCGAAGGCAAAAAACAAGGCGAAGAAGCAAAATACGAACGACAAGAGCGCGAAGAGCAAGGCGACCGCAGCGAACCTAGTGGCGTCGGCAGCGGCTCGGACAGAGAAAAAAGGGAAGTAAGGGCGGGGGCCCCCTCTCCTAAGGGGGAGGGGGCTATTCGAATGTGCCGGCCCTGACTTTGCGCCCATGGAGAGGCTGCGTTGGGCGGTTATTTCGCGTGAATATTTGCTTGAATGCCGCTAGCTGCGCCGCTGAAAGTTGCGTGGGTGTTTGCATCACTAGCCAGGTGACTCGTTGCGCGCATGGCGGTGTTGTTAGCGAGCCTTGATACATAAAGAATGTCTTCTTTTTCGGCAGGAGCGCGTTTGCGTCGATCCGTGCATCGATGGCGACCGTTTCGTGCGCCTCGCGCGGAAGGTCTGTGAACAGTGGCGCCAGCGCCTCGTTTTCGTCTCCGACGCTCATCAACACACCGATGACTGCGATGCGGCCATCGGCTGCTTTGTGCACCAAATGAAGCTCTATCGGCCAGTGCTTGCCGTCGAACGTGTGCTCGCTCGGGCTGTGAAAATGGTACTGAATCAGCTCGTACTGAGCTCCTTGAATCGTCAGCGAACTGCCGCGCGCGTAAGCCACTTGCACCGTGTGAGTCGTGTTCGTCGCAGCGATGGGCGACGCGGCGTATGACAGCGTTGGCGTTTCGTTTACGATCAGGTGGCTCGATCGCAAGTCGATCGGGCTCTGCTCCTTGCCGAGCGCGCACTGGGCGAACTCAGGCGATATCGTCCCCCAGTGACCTGGCGCGTTGTCTTCTCGGTAGCCCCAATGGCCCGAGTGTTTCGGGAGCATCTTCCCCGTCTCGGAGCTATCTTCGATTGCCTCGGCCGCTTCAACTGACGGAGCGGGGATATGATGCACGCCGGGGTGCTCGGGCGTGGACGCGGGCGCCGGCAAGGTGGCCGGGGTGGCCGCCGTGACCGGGGCGACCGGCGGCTGCTCTTCTGGGTGCGCAAAAATAGAAAAAGTTACGACAATAGCGCTTAAAAACGCGAAGTTCGCGATAAAGGTTCGACGCATGCTCTATGTGGGTCCTCGACGGCGCGGGTAGCGGTCGGTTGTGGGCCGCAGGTTGGGCCATGTAGTTCTGTCGCCTAAGGAGTGGAGAGTCAAACAATGCCAAAAACGGAAGGGCTCTTTTCAATCGGACTTGGATTCCGCTTTTGCGAAGAGATGGCCGGCTCGTATTTCGTCTTGTCGGATGGGGTCCCCGAGCACGATGTCTCGCTCAAGCTCGTGGGGAGGACATACGGCCTTCGCCGCCTTTTTCGCGAGCAGCGCGTGCATATCGAGGGGCTGCTCGATATCACCGGATTTGCGACAAATAGGCCGGTTCGTGGCGCGATTTCGCTTCACTCGCCCGCCGATTGGCGCCTCATCTACGAGATGACGTTTGCTGCCGACGACGGGCGGCCGTACACCTTTCGCGGCGAGAAAGACATTTTCTGGGTCTCGCTCCTAGACTCCATCACAACACTGCCAGCCAGCGTATATGACGCCGACGGCATCGAAGTGGGCCGCGCTAGTCTGCGGTTTGATATTCGCGGTGACCTCATCAATTTTATTCGATCGTGCCGCGTAGTGGTCCATCCAACCTGAGAGATCGATGAGCGAACCGTCCGTCACCGAAATCGCGAGCAACGAATCGATCGCCGTTCTGGTGGTCGACGACGAGCCGTCAAATGTCGAGTCGCTCGAAAAGATATTCGCGCGCGAAGGGTTTCGGGTTCTCGTGGCGCGCAGTGCGAAACAGGCGCTCGAGCTTGTTCGCGCAAATCGGGTCGACGTCATGCTGACCGATTTGATGATGCCGGGGACAACCGGTCTCGAGCTGCTGCGCGCCGTGAAGCAGGTCGCCGCCGATGTCGAAGTCGTGCTCATGACAGCGTTCGGCTCGGTTGAAACGGCGGTCACGGCGATGCGCGAGGGGGCATACGATTTCGTCGAAAAGCCTTTAAAACGCGCGTCAATCGTCAAGAGCGTGCGCAAAGCGGCCGAGCGCCGCAAGCTCGTCGTAGAAAACCGGTCGCTCCGCAGCGAACTGAAGCGGCTCACGTCGCGCGAGATCGTCGGGAGCTCCGAGCCGTGGCGCCGCGTGGTTGAAGTGGCGGGGCAGGCGGCGCCGAGTATGGCAACGGTATTAATTTTAGGCGAGAGCGGTACCGGAAAAGAGCTCTTGGCGCGCTGCATTCATGAGCGGAGCCCACGCGCGCGCGGCCCGTTCGTCGCTGTCAACTGCGGAGCGATTCCGGAGAGCATTCTCGAATCGGAGCTTTTTGGTCACGAAAAAGGGGCGTTTACAGGCGCAATTTCGCGGCGTGATGGGCGTTTCGCGCGCGCTGCGGGCGGCACGCTATTTCTCGACGAGATTGGCGAGCTGTCGCCGTCGGTGCAAGTCAAGCTGCTGCGCGTCCTTCAAGAAGGTGAGTATGAGCCGGTAGGTGGCGGTGTTGTAAAAGCCGACGTGCGTATCGTCGCCGCAACCAATCGCGACCTGCTCGCCGAAGTTCGAGCGGGGCGATTTCGCGACGACCTCTTTTATCGCCTCAACGTCATTGCGCTAACTGCCCCACCGCTGCGCACCCGTCGAACCGACATCCCGCTTCTCGTCGACCATTTTGTCAGCACGTACGCCGAAAAAAATGGCAGAACGCGCCTCGCCGTCGCGCGTGGTGCACTCGACAGGCTTTACGACTACGCCTGGCCCGGAAACGTTCGCGAACTCGAGAATGTGATTGAGCGCGCCGTGGTGCTCGCGAGGGGCGATACGTTGACCGAGGCCGACCTCCCCGATCACGTTGCGCAATCGTCCGCCGCCGACGATGCCATCATGTCATTTCGGATCGGCACGACGCTGAGTGAAATCGAGCTTCGCGTTATTCGAGAAACACTTCGGTATTCGAAAGCCGATCGCTCTTTAGCAGCGCAGTTGCTGGGGATTTCAACGCGAACGATTTACCGAAAATTGGGCATCGTCGAAGACGGCGCGGTCGACGAGAGACTCGATTGACAGTTTGTCGCAGATGGCGTTGCAATTTTGCATTCAGCTGCCAAGTTGTCGCGCGTCGCAGTAGATAGTGTCGATTTCTTGAACAAAAGTAGCGGCACAGTTGTTGCTGACTCCACGGGCGCTTGCGGTTCGGTTAAGCCATAGTCGGATTTCGGTGGCCGAGCTGTTGAGAGGAGCAACAGATATACGATGCGGTTCGATCAAATATTGAAGCGTCACTTTTGGATCGTCATCGGCTCGCTCTTGGCTATTTCCTCGCTGTTAACAGCGATAGGGATTACGCAGCTGGCGAGTCTGGCGATAGCCCCCGACGCGACCGAGCTCGCTGCCCCGCCTGCGGCCAAGCGAACCGCGCGCGTTCCATCGTCTGATTCGATGCGGAACAAAAGCGCCGAGCCGATTCTTTCGCGCAACCCGTTCGATTCAATAACCGGTCCGCTAAATAAACAAGAAGACGACGACGATGATGAGTCGCCCGAAATTACCGACCCGCTGCTCGCGCCTCTGTGCGATGGGATCAAAGCGCTCGTCATTATTGCGTCGTCTGACCCTGACTGGTCGTTCGTAGCGCTGTCGGGTGCCAGCGATAACAAGTCGGCGCTGCGTCGTAAGGGTGGCGAATACAACGGGCGAACCGTGGCGTTCGTCGGGTGGGATCGCGTGTGGTTTGGGTCGGGGCGTTCGCTATGCCAGGCCGAGCTCTTTAAATCGTCGAACCCACCGCCGCCACCACCACCACCGCCGGTCGAAAAACAGGCACCATCGCCAGGCGGTGGCGTGCCGCCAGATATCTCTCGTGGTATTTCTCGGATCAGCGCAAACGAGTTCAATATCGATCGAACCGTCGTCGACAAAATCCTAGAAAATCAAGCAGACTTAATGCGTTCTGCACGTATCGTCCCCGAGCAAGAGAACGGGAAGATCGTGGGGATTCGGCTCTTCGGCGTCAAGCAAGACACTCTGCTCGGCATGTTGGGGATGGAGAATGGCGACCGACTACAGACAATCAACGGCTTCGATATGACAAGCCCGGAGAAAGCGCTTGAAGCATATGCACGCTTACGCACTGCGGACCACCTGACTGTCCAGGTTGGACGAAAAGGGAACGCTCTTAATCTTGATTACAACATTAAGTAGTCATGGTTTCACTTTCGATACACCGTAGTTGCAAGTTTGGATCCATATTCGGCAACGGGTAGGCTCGGCACACGACATGAAAAGAATATCGCTCATCACCTGGTCGTCGGCGCTCGTCGCAATTGTTGCGATGGCTCCAGAAGTTGCGGCGCAGTCGACTAGTACAACATCGCCCAATCCGGCGGATCCTCCGCGCCCCACAGTAAAAACGGGGGAGGCGAAGCCCGCCGTGCCTGAAGCGAAGCCCGCCGTGCCTGCGGCAAAGCCCGATGCAACACCGGTTGCGAAGCCGGCTGCGAAGGCGGCGGCAAAGCCCGCGGCGAAAAAGCCGGCGAAACCTGCTGCGAAAGTTAAGACCCCGGCGCCGGTGCTGCTTAACGTCGATGCGAACAACAAACCTCAAAGCGCCGACACAACGCGCTTGCCGCAGTTCGAGCAGGCTGTTGAGTACGAGCCGAGAAGCCCGAGCTACAAAGTTTCGTTTTCGCTCGAAGACGCCGATCTCAATGAGCTCGTGCGAGTCATCGGTCAGCTGACCGGTAAGCGATTCATTTTTGGCGGGCGTGTCCGCAACATCAAAGCGTCGGTCTATTCGCCGCAAAAAGTAACAGTCGAAGAAGCATACGAAGCGTTCTTGTCGATTCTCGATTCGAACGGCCTCACCGTGGTCCCCCACGGAAAGTTTTTGAAAATCGTAGAAACCGGCGGTATTTCGTCGCAAACAACGCCAATGTCGCAGGGGACAGATCGCATCCCGACAGAAGATCGCTTCATCACGCGTCTTCAGCGAATTGGTCATGTCAGCGCCGATGAAGTTGCCGGGATTCTCGGCCATTTCAAGAGCAAGGATGCCGACATCACCGTCTACTCGCCTGGCAACATGCTCATCATCACCGACACCGGTGCAAACATTCGCCGGATGATGGACATCGTCAACGAGATCGACACCGTCGGCGTTGGCGATCAAATTTGGATCGAGCCGATCCACTACGGAAGCGCAAGCGACATGGCGTCGCGCGTGAACGACATTTTCGATTTGAAGAGTTCGGGTAGCTCAAAAGGTGGCGGCGGCGGCGGGGCGAGCGTCACAGCCGGGAGCGATCTGCACGTCAGCAAAGTTATTTCGGACGATCGAAGCAACTCGCTGATCATCGTGTCGACCGAGCGCGCCTACTTGCGGATTCTTGAGTTTCTCAAGCGCATCGATACGCCATCGGCCGGTGAAGGGGAGATTCACGTCCTCGCGCTGCAGCACGCCGATGCAACCGAGCTCTACAAGACACTCAACGAGATCGTCACCAATGCGGGGTCGGCCGGGAGCAGCACGACAGGGCAGTACGGAGCCAAGGCGAGCACCAACGCCCCGAACCAGAATATTTTCGAAGGTGGCGTCAAAGTTAGCGCCGACAAAGCGACGAACTCGATCGTCATCACGTCGTCAAATCGCGATTACGCTGCGATGCGCGCCGTGCTCGATAAGCTCGATCAGCCGCGCCGCCAAGTGTTCATCGAGGCGGTCATCATGGACTTGTCGATCGGCCACACCCTGAGCCTCGGCGTCAGCTTCCATGGCGGCGCCCAGGAAGATCTTATGGGGCCTGGCAAGTCGACGATCATCGGCGGTCTCAACGTTCTCAAGTCGCTCGGGCCACCAACGGCCAACACCGATTTGATTCAGGGTATGGCGCTCGGTATTCGCGGCCCTGACATCCCTGGTTCGCAAAACTTTTCGAGTACCGGTCTAAGCATTCCTGCGTTCGGCGCCGTCATCAACGCGATGGCGATGAACAACGACAAAGATGTGCTCTCAACGCCGCACATTCTCGCGACCGACAATATCAAAGCCGAAATCAACGTCGGCGAGAACACGCCGCTGCAGACAAGCTCCGGCGGTATCGGCGGCGGGCTCGGTGCGCTCGCCGGGGCTGCCGGCGGCGGAGCAGGTGGCCTCGGTGCGCTAGGGGCGCTCGGCGGGCTCGGTGGCGGCTTTTCGCCTCAGCGCCAAGACGTAGGCACCAAAATCATCATCACGCCGCACCTCAATGAATCAAACGAAGTTCGCCTCGAGCTCCAAGAAGAGATCAGCGAAGTCGGGCATATTCTTGTCGGTAACTTGGGGGCGATTCCGATCACCAAGCGAACGGCGAATACAACGTTGATTGTGCGCGATCAGCAGACAGTCGTCATCGGCGGTCTGATGAAAAACAGCGTGCTTCACACGCAAGAAAAAGTGCCACTTCTCGGCGATATTCCAGTGCTCGGCGTTCTCTTCAGGTCGTCAAAAGATTCGACTACGAAGTCGAATTTGATCCTGATTCTCACGCCGTACATCATTCGCGAGCAGTCCGATTTGCGGGCGATTTTCGAGCGGAAGATGCAAGAGCGGCAGCAGTTCTTGGATCGCTACTTCGTTTTCAGCGACGACCAGGATTACCAGGCGCCGAAAGATTACTCGCGCACCAACGGCCTCGTTGAGCACATTCGCCAGAGCTTCATCGCGAATGCAGAGCGAGCGCGTCTCGACGATCTCTCGCGTCCAAAAGACGTGAAATCGCACACGCCGGGGCAGCCGCTCGAGATTGTTAACGGGCGGAGTCAAGCCCCGTCGAACTTGAATGTCGCCCCGCCGCCGCGATCGGTGCCGGTGCGAGGTGGGAACTTTGATCACGATGATTGAAGCGAGGCCTCAGCTATGATGGAGCAGCGCTTCCTTGGCGACATTTTGGTCAGTCGTGGCGTTCTGACGGCCGAGCGGCTCGATGGGCTGCTCGCGCTTCAGCGCGACAAAGGGGGCGAGCTCATCGACCTCATCGTCAATGCGAGCATTGCCGATGAGGGGACGGTGGCGAAAGCTTACGCCGACGATCTAGGTCTTCCGTACGTCCCGACGATCGATCCGGCGATGGTACCGACGGCAGTAGCCGTGCGCGTGCCGATCGCTTTCGCAAAGACGCATCGTCTGCTCGTCATGGCCGAAGATGAAACGTCGGTCAAAGTCGTCTGCGCCGACCCGTTTGATACATTCTCGCTCGACGACATTCGCGTTATCTTCGGCAAAACGGTCGATGTCAGCGTCGGTCCAGCCGAGCAGATTGTCGATGCGATCAACCGCGTGTACGAGCGCGACGCAAAAGGGAGCGAGCTCGAATCAGAAGACGGCGAAGTTGCCGAAGAAGGGGCGAGCGACATCCTCGATTCGGATGACGAAGCGCCGGTCATTCGGTGGGTCAATTCGCTCTTTCTTCAGGCGATGAAAGAGCGCGCGAGCGATATTCATATCGAGCCCGAAGAGCGCGAAGTCATCGTGCGCTACCGGATCGACGGCGAGCTTTACGTCTCGCGCCGCGCGCCGCGCGCGTTTATGAACAGCATCGTCTCGCGCATCAAGATCGAGAGCTCGCTCAACATCGCCGAAAAGCGCTTGCCCCAAGACGGCCGCATCACGAAAAAAATCGCCGGAAAAGGGTTCGACATTCGTGTCAGCACGATCCCGACGAGCCGCGGTTATGAGCGGATCGTCATGCGTCTGCTCAATAAATCGACGGTACTTTTGGATTTGACCGATCTCGGTTTCAGCCCGCGAGACTACGTGCTGATGGACGGCCTCATCCGGCGCCCTGACGGCATTGTGCTCGTTACGGGACCAACCGGTTCCGGAAAGACGACGACGCTCTACGGCTGCATCAACCGTATCAACAAGCCCAATGTGAATATTCTGACGGCCGAAGATCCGGTCGAGTACGAAATCCCGGGGATTCACCAGGTTCACGTTCAGTCGAAGATCGGTCTTACGTTCGCAAGCGCGCTTCGAGCGTTTTTGCGTCAAGATCCGGACGTCGTCATGGTCGGTGAAATTCGAGACAAAGAGACGGTTGATATTGCCATCAACGCGTCGCTCACCGGTCACTTGGTGCTGTCGACAATCCACACAAACGACGCCGCCGGCGCGTTCACCCGCATTGTCGATATGGGGGTCGAGCCGTTTTTGATCCGTTCATCGGTTGTCGGTGTTCTCGCGCAGCGTCTTGTTCGCGTGCTCTGCCCTCATTGCAAAGAGGCGTATCCAGCGAGCGGGTTTGAGATCGAAGAGCTCGGTCTATCGCCAGAGCGTATCCGCGCGCGCAAGAAGCGTAAGCTTGTGAGCGGGTCGCGCTACTATCCGCGCACTGTGACCGAGCCAGATATTCTCGAGATCGAGCCGGGCGCTCGGCTTACATTTTACAAGCCAAAAGGGTGCGAAAAGTGCTCAAATAACGGCTTTAGCGGTCGATTGGGTATTTACGAGCTTCTGCTCGTCGATGATTTCGTCGGCCCGCTCATTTTGCAGAACGCCGATGCGCAGTCGATCAAAAAGGCGGCGCTCGAGCAGGGGATGGATTCGCTCCGCGACGACGGCGCGCGCAAAGTGCTCCTCGGGTTGACATCGGTCGATGAAGTTCTCGCCGCGACCCAAGAAGACATGGAGCTCGAGCCGATCCCGTCGATGTCGACTGCGCAGCCGTCGTCACCGTCGAGTCGCGGGGCTGGGGTCTAGTCGGTTATGGCTGTTTTCGGCTATCGCGGGATTGTTGTTGCCACCGGCAAGCAGGTGCATGGGGTTCGCGACGCCGACAACCATAAAGTTCTGCGCGCCGCGCTAAGGCGTGAGGGGATTCTTCTCACCGCCGCAGCCGAAGAGAAAAAAGGGGCCGCAGCAAGCGGAAAAAGCCTCGATATCGGCGCATTTTTCCGAAAAATCACCACCGACGACATCGGGATGATGACGCGTCAGCTCGCAACGCTCGTCCGCGCGGGGATTCCGCTCGTCGAGGCCGTGAGCGCGCTCACCGAACAGGTCGACAAGATTGAGCTGAAGCGAATTTTGACCCAAGTGCGCGACCAGTTGAACGAAGGGAGTTCGCTCGCGAAAGCGCTCGAACCGCACGCAAAAGTCTTTTCAAATTTGTACGTCAATATGATCGCCGCGGGTGAAGCGTCGGGGACACTCGAAGATGTGCTCGAGCGGCTTGCCGATTACATCGAAGGGCAGTCGAAGTTAAAGTCGAAAGTAAGCGCCGCGCTCGCATACCCCGTCCTGATGCTCGTTATCGGTACCGTTCTGATCAGCATCATGATGATCGTCGTAGTCCCGAAAGTGACGAGCATCTTCGCGAGTCTCGATCGCGCGCTCCCTTGGTACACAACGCTTCTGATCGCGGTTTCAAGCGCGATCGGGTCGACGCAGATGCTCGGTTTCATCGTCTCGACAATCACGATTGTGCTCGTGCGCCGAGCGATGGCGCCGCCGCAAGCAAGCGCGACGGTGAACATGACGACTCATCGAGTGATCGCCGGCATTGCGGTCGGCGTCCTTCTATTGTGCGCATTTTTAGGGAGCTCTTTTCTCGCTTACGGAGAAGGGATCATCCTGGGCGTTATTGTCGGGTACGGCGTAGCGCGTCTCATGGCGTATCTGGCGACGCCCGAAGGGCTCTACAAGCGCGATAGCATGATGCTTCAGCTGCCGGTTTTTGGTTCGCTGCTCCGCATGCTCGCTGTCGCGCGGTTTTCGCGCACGCTCTCAACGCTGCTAAAAAGCGGCGTTCCAGTACTTCGCGCGATGGCGATCGTCAAAAATGTTCTCGACAACGCGCGCCTCGAAAAAGTGATTCAAGAGGCGACAGGGTCGATTCGTGAAGGCGAATCGATCGCGCTTCCGCTCAAGCGAAGCGGCGACTTTCCGCCGATCGTCATTCACATGATTGCCGTCGGCGAAAAGAGCGGGCAGCTCGAACAGATGCTCGAGAACGTGGCCCAGTCGTACGACGTCCAGGTCGAAACCAAAGTGCAGGCGCTAACCAGCCTGCTCGAGCCGCTCATGATTGTGATCATGGGGGGGTCGGTCGGCTTCATCGCGTTTTCGATATTAATGCCGCTAATTCAACTCAACGACTTTCAGAATTAGCAAATTGAGGAGCGATGGCCCGAAAGCGAATACGAACGATTTTTTTCCCCTGGGAGCTCCGCGACGGCGTTTTTGCGTCGCTCGGTCGCGCCCGGGTCCGAATTGCAATCGTGTCGGTATTGGCTATCGCACTCGTTGTTCTGATCGGTCAGCGCGCGTCGTACAAATCGGCGCTTCGTGCAACGCGCGCGTCGATCACCACGGCGATCGCTGCAATCGATTCGTATCGCGCCGACAGCGGCGTCTGCCCGCGAACGTTCGCGGAACTTGTTGCAAATCGGTACGTGCGCAGAGTGCCGACAGATGGATGGGGGGCAGAGCTAAAGTTCGCCTGTTCGGTTCAAGATGACGTGCCAACTGTTGCGGTCTGGAGCGATGGTCCGAACGGTGAACGCGTGCAATAACGAGAAAAAAGGGATATTTCTATGATGATCGAGCGAGCAGAATTAAATGTGGGGGTGGGCTGGCGCCGGCAGCATGCACGACTTCAACGTGGCGTGACCCTCGTCGAAGTTATGATCGTCGTCGTTATTTTGGGGCTAATTTCGGCCGGTGCGGCCGTTGCGATCTTCCCGCGCCTCCGCGAAGCGCAGCAGAAGACGACGCGCACAAGCGCGCAAGAGCTACGTCGTGCAGCAGAAACATGGCGAGGGACGCACGCGAGCGATATCTGCCCGACGCCTCAGACTTTGGTTCAAGACAAGCTCCTCGATTCGTCGAGTACCGTGAACGACGCCTGGGGGACTCCGTTCCGTATTGTCTGCGAAGAAGAAGAAACGGTCGTCTTCAGCCTCGGCCCCGACAAGAAAGAGAGCGCCGACGACATTCGCGTCCCGGAGGCGCCAAAGGCGCAATAAGCAATGAGCAGTAGACGGGCTTCTCCCAAGTCTTTTGCGCGCGCACGCGCGCGAGGGGTGACGCTCGTCGAAATTCTCGTCGTGATGGTGATCATATCGCTTGTTGTCGGCGGGATCATCGGAGGGACGGGGCAGCTTTCGTCGGCGAAGCTCAAGCGTGCGACAACGATGATCGCCGGCGGCGTAAAAATGAGCTACACGCGGGCCACCGCGCGCTCTCGCAATCTGCGCATCGTATTTGACCTCGACGCGCAGACGATGTGGCTCGAAGAAGGTGACATGCCGATGCTTGTTCAGTCGAAAGACAAGACAGGCACCGGCGGCGCCGAAGCGGTCACGGAGGCAGAGAAAGTAGCGGTTGCGGAGAGTATGGGGATTTTAAAAGGGCCAAAAGTCCCGCGTGCCCGCTACAAGCCGGTGAACATCGCGGGGTTTGAAGACGACGAAGGGGCCGGCAAAGGGGTGCGCCCACTCGGCGGGAAGATCACGTTTCGGAGCGTGCAGACGTCGCACGACGATGAGCCGCGCACCAGCGGTCGCGCGTATCTTTATTTTTGGCCCGGCGGGCAGACCGAACGTGCGAGCATTCAAGTAAGGATCGGGACGTCGCTTGACGATGGGCAGACGCTGACCGTGCTTGTCTCACCGCTGACGGGGCGAGTGTCGATAAAAGCGGGGCCGGTCCCGCTGCCAGAGCCGCTCGACGATCGGGCGGCATCGGAGAGAGAAGACCGATGAAGCGCGGTTTTTCGCTCCTCGAAGTGATGATGGCCGTCGCGATTCTCGGGCTCTCGCTATCGGTTATTTTATCGGCGCAAGGGGGTATTTCTGCGGGGAACAAAGCAGCGGCCAACATGGGGCGCGCGATCACGGCGGCGCGTTGCCGCATGTCCGAAGTAGAGCTCAAGCTCCTGAAAAACGGCTACGCGATTTTGGATGAAGTCATCTCCGAGGAAAAATGTTGCGAAGATGTTGAAGACCCGGGCGTCACATGCGACACGCGCACCGAAAAAGTCGAGCTGCCGCCGATGTCATCGACCAGCTCCGACGGCGGCGCAGGCCTAGCAAGCCTAGCGGCACTGAGCGGCGGAGATGCTGGGCTGGCCGGAGGAGCGGGGCTCAATTTTGACGCGGGGATTGGCGGGATTGGCGCTGGGATGCAATCGCAGATCATGGGGGCCGGGGGCACCGGCGGGATTATTCAATCGCTGATGGGGATGGTCTATCCGATGCTGAAATCGACATTGGAGGCATCGATTCGGCGGATAACGGTGGTCGTGAAATGGAAAGAAGGGCCAAACGCGCGCGAATTCACACTCGTGCAATACGTCACAAATCCGCAGCAAGCGTCCCTCCTGGGCGGGTTTGGGATGGATGGTGGTCTGCCGATGCTGTCGCCTTCGGGAGCAGGGGGGGCAGCAGCTCCAGGCGGTCAGAGGACAACCGGCGCGCAACCTCCGGTGACGCGTTAGATGCGCCGATCGAACCAAAGAGGGATGTCGCTCCTCGAAGTGCTCGTATCGCTTGCTGTGCTCGCGATGATCTCGCTTCTGATTTATGGCGCGTTCGATTCGCTCAATCGCGGCAAGCGCGCAGAGGCGACGCGAACCGATCGAGCAAGGCAAGGGCGCGAATCGGTGCTCCGCATGACGCGCGAATTTGCCGGCGCCTATCTGTCGATGCACATCCCTTACGTGACTGCACTGATCACCGGCAAAGCCGTCTTTATCGGCAGGCCCGGAGCGACGTTTGATCGCGTCGATTTTGCGTCATTTTCGCACCGCCGCATCGACCGTGACGCGAAAGAATCGGATCAGTGCGAGATCGGCTATTTTGTCGTGTCTGACCCAGAAAATTCCGAAAAGAAAGATCTCGTGCGCCGCGAGCAGACGCCGATCGATCTCGATCCGGAGCGCGGCGGAGTCATCAATGTTCTCGCAGAAGACATCGAGGCGCTCAATTTTCGCTATCTTGATTCGATGACCGGCATGTGGGTCGAGCGGTGGGACACGACGCAGATGTCAGGGCAGCCGAATCGTCTGCCGCTGCAAGTCCGAATCACGCTCGTGATGAAAGGCGTGACGAACGCACCGTCGACAACTTACACAACGAAGACGCCGATTTTTATTCAGCAACCGCTCTCATTCGGGATTCTGCAATGAAGCGCGCCATCGGTCGCCGTCGTAAAAATCGCGCGAATGAGCGCGGTATTGCGCTCATTATGGTGATGGGCGCGATCGCCGTGCTCACGGTGCTTCTTGCCGATTTTCAAGACGATGGGAGCGCGGAGCTTGCCAGCGCGATGGGCGACCGCGATGGGGTGCAGGCGGAATATTTTGCGAAGAGCGCGATCAACTTATCGCGCCTCCTTATTGCGACAGAGCCGACAATTCGGACAGCGCTCGCACCGGTTTTTATGATGATGCAGCGCACCCCGCCGCAGCTCCCGGTTTGGCAATTTAGCGATCGACTGCTCGGCGCGTTCAACGATGCCGAAGGGGCGAAAGACTTTGCGGCGACGACTGGCGTCGATTTATCGCTAGGAAAGAATCTAGGCCTCCCCGGCGGCCGTTTTGAAGTAAAAATTGTCGACGAAGATTCAAAGATTAACGCAAACCTCGGCGCGTCAAACGAGATTCGTCACATCCGCCTCGCGAAGCAACTTCTCGGTTTGATGGCGCCGCCGGCGAATAACCCGCTTTTTGAGCAGCGTGATACCGACGGTCAGTATCACGATCGGATGCAAATTTGCGCCGCGATCATCGACTGGGCAGACCCGGACGAGAACTTTTTTAATTGCGATTTGACGCAGCGAGGGGGCGGCTCTGGCGGCGCCGAAGACGCGTATTATCAGCTGTTAAAAAAGCCGTTTCGCCGAAAAAACGCCCCATACGATTCGCTCGAAGAGCTGCACGTTGTGCGGGGGGTTGGCGAGGATTTTTGGGCGACGTTCGTCGACCCAGACCCGGAGCGCCCCGAGAAGCGGACGATGACCGTCTGGGGACAGGGGGCCATCAACGTGAACACGGCGACCGCGCAGACGCTCTTGGCTCTTGTGTGCTCGGATACCACAGAAGCAGACGTTTGCACCGATCCGACGCAAGCCGGCGCGTTTTTGACAGGCGTGACGCTCGGTCAGGGGGTTAGCATGGGGGCGCCGATGTTCGGCACGCCAGGCGATTTTATGGCGACTCTTCGCGGGGAAGGCATGCTTGGTCCGATGTTGAAGACGGTCGGCATGAAACCGATAAAGTTCAAATCGGACGCGGAGTTTGCAAAAACGATTACAACAGAAAGCAAAATGTTTTCAATCTACGCGATAGGTATCGTGAAAGGATATCGGCGCGAAACGAGGGTAAAAATACAAGCGGTTGTCGATTTTCGGAATGCGCCGCCACCGACGGCTCTTCCTATCCCAGGGCAGGCGGGAGCTCCGGGCGCTCCGGGTAGCTCGCAGCCGCCGCGACCTGCAGGTTCATCCCCGGACGCGATTGCGGCTGCATTGCGGCCGAGCACAGGCGGCCAAATCGTATATTATCGGATCGAGTAGCTGCATGTGGCTCATGCGTCTGTTGAGGATTTAGACCTATGGCGATAAGTGTGGGGATCGATATTGGAACGACGGCGGTCAAAGTGGCCGCTGTGCGCGCGTCATACCGCAAAGTGATTCTTACGTCGCTCGTCGCCGTTGAAGTCGGCGAAGGTGGCGTCGAAGCGGCGATTAAAAAAGCGGTGAGCGCTGCCGTTCTCGGTGGGGTGCGGCAGGGCGATTCGGTCGCCATTGCGCTTCCGGGGACGCGCGCCGTCGTGCGAACGCTTCGCGTACCCTCAAGCGCCCAGCGTCAGCTGAATGAAGTGCTGAAATTTGAGCTCGAAGCGCAAGTCCCGCTCGATGTCCCTCAAACAGTGTTCGATTACGTCATTTTGCCGCGCGATCCAGAGCGGAAAAACGAGCTGAATATTCAGTGCGCCGTCGCCGAAATTGCGGATGTTCGCGAGCGAATTACGCTTGTTCGTACCGCCACAGGCGTCGAGCCGGAGCGCGTTGGGATTGGGTCGTATTCGCTCGCACCGCTCGTTAACGTCACCCCTGCGCTTGCATCCGGTGAAGTCGTTGTCGTTCTCGATTTAGGGGTCCGCACGAGCGAAGTGATGATCGTTCAAGACGGTCAGCCAACGTTCGCACGAACGCTATCGCTCGGCACCGAAGGGCTCCCTGCGAGCGCATCGCACCTCGCGCGCGAGATTCGCATGTCAATTTCAGCGCATCGAGCCGCGGGCGGTGAAGCGCCGGTGCGAGTCTATTTGTGCGGCGGAGGCGCGGCGGTCTCGGGCGCCGAAGGGTTCTTGTCGAGTGCGCTCGACCTGCCGGTGCAGATGCTCCCCGATCCGGTTCTAGAGCTTGCTGCCGGCGTGAATTTTACGACAACCCCCTACGGCCGTTTCGCGAAAGCGATCGGTCTGGCGCTAAGCGTTTCGGGCGGGGGAGCAGGCTTCAATCTGCGTCGCGGTGCGCTGACGTTTGAGCGCGGGTTCGCCTGGATGCAAGAGCGAACGCCGGTCCTTGTTGGGCTCTTCGCATTTGTGTTCGTGACGTTTTTGTTTGCTACGGCGTCGCAGCTCTACGCGATCAGCAAAGAGCACGATATCCTTGAAAAAGCGCTCGGCGATGTGACTGCCGAAGTTCTCGGCGAGGCGACAACCGATCCGTCGCGCACCTCAGAGCTCGTCGCGCAGCAGTCGGAGGGGACGGACGAAGACCCGATGCCGCACGTCGACGCATACGATGTGCTGGTGAAAATTTCGCAGGCGGTCCCCGCATCGATGGTTCACGATATCGACGAGCTCGATATACAAAAAGGGCATGTGGTCATTCACGGGATTGTCGGGTCAATCCCCGACGCGCAGAGCATCGCCACGGCTCTTAGCGGAGACGCTTGTTTCAACGACGTAAAAGTGACACGAACCAATCAAGCGGTCGGCGCCGACAGGCAAAAGTACGTGATCGAATTTGATCTGCGATGCCCAGAGGATGCCAAAGGTCCCAAGAAGAAAGAGGTAGCGGCGGCACCAGGCGGCAGCACCACCGGGGGAGGAAAGTAATGGCTGCCGGAAAAACTGCCCGAAAAATCGGGCTAAATCCACGCGAGCGCGGGCTGATGATGCTGCTCGCAATTATCGCCTGCGTGATCGTATTTGTCGGCGCGCCGGTCGGAGTGTTGGTGCTCGTTGACAGTCGCTCGTCGGCGAACAACGAGCTTCGCTCCGCGATCGATCTCGTGCAGACATCGCGCGACAAGATTCGTGAGCGCCGCGCGCGCAAAGAGGCGGTGCTAAGGCGCTACGAGCACAAAACACCGGCGCTCGCAGGCTATCTCGAGCAGACCGCGCGCGAACTAAAACTCGAAGTAACCGATTCCGTAGACCGCCCCGAGATCCCGCAGGGGAAAAAGTTCGTCGAGCGTCAGACGATCATCCACTTTCGAAAGGTCGCGATGGGGCCGTTCGTTCAATGGCTTGAAAAGATCGAAACAAGCGGCAACGCACTCGTCGTGAGCCGTCTCAACATTCGCAAGCGATCGGGCGAACCAAACTCATACGATATCGAAGTCGGCGTGTCGGCCTACGACCGAATTGCCGAGGCGCCGAAGAAGGACGAGAAACCATGAAGGCAAGTCTGAAGAAGGGCGGCCTGATAGGTGGCTACGTACTTTTTTTCATTGTCGCGACGGCGTTTTTTGCGAGCATCGTCTTCCCGTACCAGCGCGTGCGCGACAGAATTGTCGCGGCATACAATACGGACCAAGCGAAGTCCGGCGGGGGGAATCGGCTGTCGATTGGCGAAATGTCGGCGTCATGGTTCCCCGGCGTGTCGTTTCATGACTTGACATTAGCGATGCCCTCGAGCGACCCGATGCGTCCGCCGACTGAGCTAAAAGTCGAGTCGGGGCGCGTGCGATTGGGGATCATGTCGCTCCTCGTTGGGACGAAGCGGATTAACTTTTCGCTCAACGCCTTCGGGGGGAATATTTCGGGGAGCACTGTTCTCGGGTCGAGCCAATCGCTCTCTGTCGACTTATCGGATATCGAGTTTTCGCAAGTCGGTCTCATCACCGAGGCGATCGGCGTGCCAACAGAGGGGAAGTTGAACGGCGAAATTAGCTTCACGGTTCCCGACGGGAAGGCGGCGAAAGCGAGCGGGTCGATTTCGCTCGAAGCGACCGATCTCGCGATCGGTGACGGCAAGGCGAAAATAAAAGGGGCGCTCGCACTCCCACGCATCGACGTCGGGTCGCTAACGATCACCGCCGAAGCAAAAGATGGGGTGCTAAAATTCTCGAAAATCGCCGCCGGCGGCAAAGATCTCGAGCTCCAGGGCGACGGGAAGGTTCAGCTGCGTGACAACCTAGGCGAATCGACGGTCGATCTGAACGTAAAGTTCAAAATCAACGACGCCTATCGAGGGAAGAGCCAGGCGACAAAAGATCTCTTCGGTACGCCAGGTTCAAACGCGCCGGCGCTAATTGAAATCGGCGATGCGCGCATTAAGCAGTCGAAACGGGCCGACGGGTTTTACGCATTGCGAGTGCGCGGGCCTCTATCACGAATCGACTTCTCGCCAGCGGCGGGTGCAGGCAGTTCATCTTTAGCTAGGTAGGTAGTTTGCTGCGATTCGCGCTGTTGCTCATCGTGAGTTTCATTGCGCTCCCCGCCTACGCGGAATCGACGCTTTCCGATCGTCCTGAACCGCCGCCCCCCCAGCCTGACGTCCACGGGTTTCTCGAACTCGCGGTGAAAAACGCGTACATCACTCCGCGAGGTTTGGTCGTCCACACAAAAGGGGCTGCGATCCAGCCGCTTGCCGGTTTTGCATTCGACCTTCACTCTTCTACCGTCGGCACGCTCAACTCGCTTTCTCTCTCGACCGGCGGTTGGGCCGATTTGCAGACAACGCAGAATTCTGACCACGTCGGAATTTGGAACGAGTTTGACTACTTTGCCGGCATCTCTGCAAAACTCTTCAACCGGCTCGACCTTGCGGCGACTTATTATCTGTTTGTGAGCCCGCCTCACGAGTTTAAATTCGAGCACAATATTGAGTTTAAGTTCGGTTTGGACGACCACGGCTACATCAAAAACTTCGGATTTCGCCCCTACACGAAGCTATTTTGGACGGTAGACGCCGGCGCTTCAACAGTGGTTTACGGTCGCAAAGGGATGGCTCTCGACGTCGAAGTCGGCTTGTCGCCGATTTACAATATTACGGCGATTCAGCGCTATCCGATCAGCGTCATGCTCCCGGCGTTTCTCACATTTGGTGGCCCGGGGTTCTTTGGCCATACCGGTCTTTTAGAAGTATTCGCGGTAGGGCCAATTGGGTCGGTGCTGCTCGACTTTGTCCCCCGCCGGTTTGGTACGTGGTACTTCGAGGGAGGGGTAACCTATTTTCACCTGCTCGATGGCAACCTAGTCAGGGCATCGCGCCTCCTAGGCAACAGCGGTAGCCGAGACGAATGGGTCGGAGTAAGCAGAATGCGCTTAAGTTTTTAGGACATTCTTCTCTGGCTCCGGCTCTGGCTCTGGCCCGTAAACGTGCCCGTGCCCGTAAACGTGCCCGGCTTTTTCTGGGACTAGATGCT
>CAMAVR010000022.1 GCA_945861885.1 Nannocystis exedens
CACGCGCACGCGCATGCGCACGGCTACGAGAGAACGAAGACGTGAACGATAACGGCGCACGGTTACGTGCCTCGCGCGCCGAGCACCTGAATTTACCTTGTGCTACCCATCAACCGAAGGTTGATGGGGCACTAGCTTTACTTCGTCGATCACGCTTCGATCTAAAATCGGCGGGATAAAACCGGCTCCTAGCCCTTGAATTGCATGCAGACCGGGGTCGCCACCGCTCAGCACCGCGCTTGAGCTCGGCTCGACACCGACGATTCGCACTGCGGGGCGCTCGCGTTTTAGCACTCGTCCCACACCGGTGATCGTCCCGCCCGTCCCTATGCCGGCGACGAACGCCACGATCTCGCTCCCCGCCTGCTCGACGATTTCGCGGCCGGTCGTTAGCTCGTGCGCCGCCGGATTTTCTGGGTTGTCGAACTGCGACGGCCTGAACGCGGTTGGCTCTTTTCGCGCAATCACATTGGCTCGTTCGACCGCGCCCGTCATCCCCTCGTCGGCCGATGTCAACACGACTTCGGCGCCGTACGAACGGAGAATGTTTCGCCGCTGAACGCTCATGTCTTCTGGCATGATGATCATGCAGCGATAGCCGCGAACGGCGGCAATCATCGCGAGCGCAATGCCGGTATTTCCGCTCGTCGCTTCGACAATAATCCCGCCTGGAACAAGCTTCCCCGAACGTTCGGCCGCTAAGACCATCGCGCGGGCCGTTCGGTCTTTGACGCTGCCGCCGGGATTTTTGAACTCTAATTTGGCGGCGATCGTCGCACCGCCTACGGGCGAAATGCGATTTAGCCGCACAAGCGGCGTTTCGCCGATGACATCTAGAAGATCGACTATTTTCGTCTGATCGCTCCCTATCATGGCCCCCAGCCCCCCGCGTGACAGTGCATCAATTCACCCTGTCGCGTCAACCGGCGACACGCACCTACGTCGTCCCGCGTGTCACGATTGTTCACGCGGGTGGTCCTTCGATCGTTAGCGCGTCGCCATCGACACGCGCTGTTGAGCCGCTAACCCACGCTTGATTTCGCGCTCCGTGACCAAATGGCGCCCCTGCGAGCACCGGGATGCCCAACGCTGCAGTCCGTTCGATAAGCACATCTTCGACGCTCGCGCAGCCGCTGATCGAATCGCATCGACAAAACTCCCCGAAGACGATCGCGCGAACTTTGCTCAAGTACCCACCGCGAATGAGCGACGTCATCAATCGATCGACGCGGTACGGCATCTCGCCGACATCTTCGAGCGCCAAAATTGCGCCGTCGGGAATTTTTAGTTCGCGCGAAGCCGCAAGCGCCGCAATGGTCGATAAATTTCCCCCGACGAGCTGCCCGACGATTCGACTGCCGCGGTGCACGACGCGAAGCTGGCCCCAACGACGCATGGCATGAGGGCGCTCAAGCGATGCGATCCACGACGCGCGGTCGCTCGAATCGGCTTTCGCGAGCCCGGTGACGTTCGGCCCGTGAACCGAAGCGACTCCGTGCGCCGACGCCATCATGTGAAGGCCGGTGATATCGCTGTAGCCGACAATCCACTTTGGCGCCCGCGCAAACTCCGCCCAAGGCAGCTCGCCAACAATTCGTGTAACGCCGTAGCCGCCGCGAATCGCCACAATCGCGCGAACGTTTGGGTTGCCCATCGCGCGAGCGAACTCGTTACGGCGTTGAGCGTCGTCTCCCGCAAGGTAGCCGGTCGCCGGATCGGCCGAAAAAATACGCGTATTTGCAATAATTTTATAGCGCTGACGAAGCCATGCGAGCCCGATCAGCGCACGCTGATGCTCTTCGCCTCGGAGGGCGCCAGACGGCGCAACCACAGCGATCGTATCGCCTGGCACGAGGGCTGACGGAAAAGTGATAGAACCTTCCTTGACCATAGTCGCTACGCGATCGTACTCCTCCTCGCGTGTCACCGTCGATTCGAAGCAAAGATATAGCGCTTGCAAAACTCGGGCGCTACGCCGGCGTTATTCCAGCGATTGCGGGCCTTTGGGTGCGTCAAAGCGAAGCGGCGGTCGACGCGGCGCTCCGAAAGCTGCTCGGCGAAGAGTTTCATGCGCGGCTAGCGCGCGTTCCGCTAAAGCTCGGAACCGCCGGGGTTGACCCGTTTGGGCTCGACCCCGAGTGGGCGAAATACGCGATTTGGAGCATCGCTTCGCTGCACCGTCACTATTTTCGGTCCGATGTGCACGGCATCGAGCAAGTCCCGCCAGGGCGCGTACTTCTGGTCGCAAATCATTCTGGGCAAATTCCAATCGATGGCGCGCTCATTTCGGCCGCAATGTTTATGGATACCGAGCCACCACGAATTGTCCGCGCGATGATCGAAAAGTGGGCGCAATCGCTCCCATTCGTGTCGACATTTTTTTCGCGCGTCGGTCAAGTGGTCGGCGTCCCCGAAAACGCACGGCGTCTCCTCGAGCAAGATGAAGCGCTCCTCGTCTTTCCTGAAGGTGTGCAGGGGATTTCAAAGACGTTCGACCACCGCTACCAGTTGACCGACTTCGGCCTCGGTTTTATGCGACTCGCGATCGAGACAAACACGCCAATCGTGCCGGTGGCGGTCATCGGCGGCGAAGAGCAATATGTGTCGTTAGGCAACGTGCGCTCGCTAGCCAGGCTCTTCGGAATGCCTGCTTTTCCGCTGATTCCGCAGCTTTTTATTCCCGGGGGCCAGCTCCCTCTGCCGACAAAATATCGCCTCTATTTCGGCAAACCGATGGCCTTTGAAGGCGACGCCGATGACGACGACGCGGTGATCGAAGCGAAAGTATGGCGAGTAAAATCGACAATTGAGGATATGCTTGCGCGTGGCCTCAAGGAACGAACCCATGTCTTCTGGTAGCGGTCGAGGGTCAAAAGTCCTTGTCACGGGGATTTGCGGGCGCCTCGGCAAAAACGTTGCGCGCGTGCTTCATCGCGAACGCGATGTCGTCGGTGTCGATCGCCGTCCGTTCCCCGATCGACCGAAAGATGTCGATCATCGCCAGTTTGATCTTCGCCGCAAGCGCCTGAAAGATGTGTTTCGTCCGGGTGATATCGAGGCGATCGTGCACCTCGGCGTGATGCACGACCCGCGCGCGTCGGCCGCCGATCACCATTCATGGAACGTCGCCGGCTTCGCCAAATTGCTGGAATACGCGGCACAATACCAAGTGCCGAAGCTTGTTGTTCTTTCGAGCGCAAATGTTTACGGGCCTCAACCGGGCAATGCGCAATTTTTATCCGAAGAGGCGCCGCTTTTGGGCGGGCAAAACTTCAGCGAAATTCGCGATTTGATCGAAGTCGATATGCTCGCGCAAAGTTTTTTTTGGAAGTGGCCGACAATCGAAACGGTCATTCTTAGGCCGGTGCACATTCTCGGAACTGTGCGTAACGCGGCATCTAATTTTTTGCGCTTGCCAGCAATTCCGACGCTCCTGGGCTTCGATCCGATGGTTCAAGTGATGCACGAAAACGATGTCGTGCATGCTATTCAATTGGCTTTAAAAAAGGGGGTTCGCGGGATTTTTAACGTCTCAGGCCCAGAGCCGCTCCCACTCTCGCGCATCATTTCGATGCTAGGAAGAAAGCAGCTCTCCTTCCCCTACATGATCGCGCGACCGCTCCTCGATCGCCTCTGGTCGCTGCGCCTAACAAGCTTCCCCCCGCCAGAACTAGACCACATTCGCTACGTATGCATGGTCGACGATTCGCGAGCAAAAGAGCTACTAGGCTACGCCCCAAAAGCCGATATCGCCACCACCGTGGCCGCAGTTGATCACGATCGCTGGTAGAGCGATATAGGCATTTTTTGAATGCCCACGTTTGCCCTTGGCCATTTTCATCATAGTCCATAATATGGCCGTAGTGACCCCCGACGAAATCGCCCATACCGCTCGCGGCGTGCTGGCAAAATACCCGGATGTGCGGGTGGCTCTTCTCTTCGGCTCTCAAGCGCGGGGGACAGCTCGAGATAATTCGGATATCGATATCGCTCTTGTTGGTGGAGGCGATGACACGCTCAAGATTGGCGGCGAGCTCGGTGCGTCTTTGAAGCGCGATATCGATATCGTATCGCTTGAAAATCCTCCTATTCCGCTTTTAGAAAATATCGCTCGCGATGGCCAAGTGATATACGAAAGGTCTTCCGGAAATGGCGCGATGTGGCGCTCGCGCACACTAGCTATGCTTGAAATTGACCTCCCATGGTTCGATCGGATGGCCGACGCATGGCTGCCACATGTCGCAAAGCGGGGTGTGACCAATGGTTAATCGTCGCGTCATAGCCCTCAAACTGGCGGAACTTTCAGACCGAATTGCGCGCGTTCGCGAGGCGTGCCCTCGGAGTCTTGATGAATTTAAAAACGACCGCACGGCAAGCGACGTTACGAGTTTCAACCTCATGCTCTCTGTGCAGACATGCTCTGATATCGCAAGTCACCTGATCGCCGACGAAAAATGGACGCCAGCCGGGCGACTGAGCGACGCATTCGATCGACTTAGAGATCACAAAGTTATTTCAGAACGCTGCGCCAAGGCGTTGGCAAACGCCGTCGGTCTTCGAAATGTGATTGCGCATGCGTATTCTGGAGTCGACTACGAAAAAGTGCATTCAGCGGCGATACACGGCATCGATGACCTCGAGCTCTTTTTGCAAGAGGTCAGTCGATGGATGACTTCTGGAAGCGGTGCGTAACGGCGCTTGCTTTGGAGCTGTCAGTCGGCGGTGTCGACTGCGACTTGATTTGCAGCTCAACGCCCCAAGGGCTCGGAATAACGCTTCAGCATCGGCGGCATACGATTTTCGTTAAAATAGGTGAATGCAGCCCCAATATCGGAATGTTCGGCGGCCAGCGCGGTTACGATGGCGATGTAATCGGTGCAGTTTTCTTGCCAAACGCGGAGAAGAACGTCCGACATCATTGAATCGGCCGTCCCGGCATCTGAGCTGATGCGTTCGAGTGCGGTTGGAGGGAGTTCTCGCATTGTCGTTGTCATCAACGTGCGACGATGCTTGTCCATTTCTTCACGGCGCTCGCTGGTTATAGGGGCGCCGTCATATCCTGACGGAATATACTGATGGTTTTCGTACCATGTTTCCCCGGTGCGCATAATATGGAGTGCGGCGAGCGATGCGCCCCCGTCTGCGCCAGCACACTCTAAAGCCGCAACGTCTTCTAGTTCGTTACTGACCGCCCCGAACGTTGAGCAAATTTTATCAATAATCGATAACGTAAGATTGCCAATCCCGGATCTCTGCGAGGGGAAAAAGGGGCAATCGGCGCTCGCGTTCATAACGCCCGTTTGACCTCGCAAGTGCGAGTCGATACTCATCGTCAAGCATGGGTCGCCATCGTCTGGCGCGATTTCAAAGCGATATCGGCTCTCGCTGTCGAAAACAACGTGTGACAAAAAAACGCGAAAGCGCACGCCGTTGACTTCAAAGCGGAGTGAGGATTCACCCTCCTCCGAATCGACTGCGTATTGCGCGCGAGACTGCACGAACGCGATTCGCTCCTCCAGCGTCTTGCCGGGAACCCGCGCCCCCGAACTAATATCGTAAGCGTCGATCGCGTACGGAGGGACCGCGTGCCCCAGCCCCGCATCACCGGCTGGGTTGGCGAGCGGTTTCAGCGATGCCATAGCCGGCGCATGGATCGTGGCCGCGCAAGCCGCAAAAAACACGAGAATCACAATCGCAATAATCTGCCGTACAATCATAGGCAATTGTCCTCACGATGACATCGAAGGGGACCGAGCGTGCGAGAACGACGCCAGGGCTTTTAACGCGCGAGCTGGTGCATGGCGAAGAAGGCGCCCTGTGGGTCGATGAGTTGCGCCATTCGGCCTCCTGGTACGTCTTGTGGTGCGTTTACTACTTGCGCCCCTTTGGCTTTTGCTTGGTGTAGCGCGGCGTTTAGGTCGGCTAGCTCGGCGTAGTATGTCCACATTGGTGGGGCTGGCATTTCTTTTGGCTTGTTCATCATGCCGCCTAGATCTTTGCCGCCTATGCCGAAGATGACGTAGGCGCCCATTGGGCCCATGTCGAAACTGTTGGTCTTCTTCCAACCGAAGAGCTCGCTGTAAAAGTTGAGCGACGCTTCTTGATTGTTGGCGTAGAGCTCGTTCCATGCGAACTCGCCCGGCTTATCGCTTGAGTGCGGCGCCATCGGCGTGATTGGCTCGATTAGCCCCAGTGGCGCGCCGTCTATGTCGCCGATCACGGCGATGCGCCCTACTGTTGGGATCTCTTTCGGCTCGACGTAGATGCGGCCGCCGAGTTTGCGCACTTTGGCGACCGCGCCGTCGATGCCATCGACTTGAACGCTCCCCATCCAATGCGGTGGCGCGCCCATTTTTTTCGCCTCGTCGGGCAATTGCATCACGCCGCCGAGCGGCCCCTGACTGCCGACCCACATCGTGTAGTCGCTATTAAACGGCTGCGTCGTCCACCCGACGACACTTGAATAAAAAGAGATTGCCGCTTGCGGATCGCTCGTCAAAAGCTCGTGCCACACAAACCTGCCGTTATGTTCGCTCTTCATCGTCTACTCCTTAATCGAACGGCGCGAAGCCTAGCCGAAAAACAAGGTATAGGCGCGGGATTGCTTTATGCGACCGCTTGTCCGCCTAGCCGCTTTCGATCGGTTCGCTCTACCGCGCCGCCCATCTTGACGCTCACGATTGTCGACACGCCTGATTCAGGCATTGTGACGCCGTAGAGCACGTCGACTAGCTGCATTGTGCGTTTGACGTGTGTGATCAGAATAAATTGCGACTTGTCGGTCATCGTGCGAATCGCTTCGTTGTAGCGACCGACGTTCGCTTCATCGAGCGGCGCGTCGACTTCGTCGAGAATGCAGAACGGCGACGGTTTGACTTGGAAAATAGCGAAAATGAGCGACACGGCGGTAAGCGCCTTTTCTCCGCCTGACATGAGCTCGATGCTCGCGAGCTTTTTGCCCGGCGGCTGCGCGAGAATATCGATACCGGTTTCCAACAGATCGTCTGGATTCGTAAGTCGTAGCGACGCTTGACCGCCACGAAACATGCGGGGGAAAATCTCTTGAAACTTTTTATCAATCGCCTCAAACGTGTCGCGAAAGAGCCGCTTTGATTCTTTGTTCATCTGCGCAATCGCGCGAAGCAGATCGGCGAGCGCCTGATCGAGGTCGGCTTTTTGCGTCGTATAAAAGATGTTACGTTTTTCGGCCTCTTCGTACTCGCGCATCGCATCGAGATTGACGCTGCCGATCCGCTCGATTGCCTGAACCAGCTCCGCAATGCGCCCACGAAGCGCCTCGTCGGGCGGCGGGCGCAAGTGATAATCGCCTACAATTCTCGGCAAATAGAGCCCTCGATACTTCTCCGCGACGCTCTCGAGAAGATGCTGCATCGCTAGCTCTCGCTCGCGCAGCTGAAGTTCGTGCTTCGCGAGATCGTCGCGCAGGCTCTCCGACCGAACGCGCACATCTTTGATTCGCGCCTCGCGATCGGCGAGCGTCGCGCGATGCTGATCGAAAACATTCCGCACTGCCGCAAGCGCATCGACCGCGCGATGTGCCTCATCAATCGCTGCCGAAAGCCGCTCCCGATGCGTCGTTAGACTTGCTGAGCTCTCATCGAAGACGCGCACCCCTTGGGCAATTTCGGCTTCGAGCTTTTCGCCGCGCTCGCGCAGCTGCCCCGCTTCGTGATCGATCCGCGCGAGCGATGCCCGCGCATTTTTTAGCCGCTCGGCGGTGCTCGCTACGAGGACGCGCTGCTCGGTCACCACCTGCCGACGCGCGTCGAGCTCTTCGCGCCGCGACGCCGCAGCGACCTCGGCCGCGCGCAGATCGGTCGCCAGCGAGTCCCCCTCGACTTTGCCATCGGCAACGCGGCGCTTCGCTTCGTCTCGCTCGTAGGCCGCTTCTTGGAGCGCGGTGCTCAACTCTTCTTCGTCCGCCGCAATCCCCTCGGCGCGACGTCGTAACGTTTCGACATCGCTCTGCGCCTGGCGGAGATCTTTTTCGGCTGTTACGAGCGATATTTCGTCTGCGTGCGCTTGGTGGCGCGCTTTTTCGAGCGACGCTTGCGTGTCGGCTACTAGCTGCTTGAGCTGCTGAACTTCTGATGTGTGGCGTGCGACGAGCGCATCAAGAGTCTGCACGTCATCGGCCAGTGTGCGTGCTTCACGCTTCGATTGAAGCATCCCGGCGGCGAGCTCCTCGCCCTGCCCACCCGCAATGCGCCCATCTGGGAACACAACCGTGCCGCCAAGCGTTACGCATGGGCCTTCGGTCCATTGCGACACGACGCGACGCGCGGTCGCGACGTCGGCGACAACGAGGGCCGCGCCCACAAGCGACCGAACAAGCGGAGCATCGGCGTCGGCGAAACGCAATTGGTCAATCAAAGGTCCAACAACGCCATCAATCTCAATCTCTCCCCCCGTAAACGTGCCCGTGCCCGTAAACGTGCCCGGCTTTTCCTCTCCCGCATTTTCAGCCGTCGGTAGCGCTACAATAGTAGCCCGCCCTTTTTTCTGCGCCGCCATTTGCGTCAGCAGCTCCAGCCCCTGCTCGATGTCGCTCACGACGACATCTTGCAATCGACCGCCCGCGAGCGCTGCGAGCGCTTGCGTGAACTCGGCTGGTGCTTCGACGCGATCGGCCAAAAGACCCTGCAAAATAGGGCTCTTTGTCGCCATCAGCGATTTTACGCCGGCCCCTACCCCTTCGAGTCTTCCTTGCATTTCCACGAGCGCTTGCCATCGCGATCGCTTCTTCCCAAGCTCCCCTTTTGATTCATCGAGCTGCCGCTCACCCGTCGCTAGCTCACCGCGCAATCGGACTAGATCGGTCTCGTAGCGCTGGCGCTCACCAACGCTGACCCCTTTGCCGCTCCTGAGCTCGTCGACCGCTTGCCGCAGCTCTCGCTCGCGCGCTGTCTCGGTCATCTGCCCGTCGCTCAGCTCTTCACGCTCCGCCCTCACGCGTTCGAGCCGCGCTAGCAGCTCTGTCTGCCGCCGCTCGAGCCCCGTGAGCTGCGCTTGCGCGGCAGCCACTTCGGCTTGAAGCCCCGCCGCGCGCGCTCTCCGCTCGTTCACCTGTTTGTCGGCCGCCGCGCTCGCCGCCACGACTTCATCCAGGCGCTCTTGCTCGCTCTCGGCAACCTCTCGCCCGCGATCGTCCTCTTCAACGAGTGACGACACCTGTTCCGTAAATCGACGCTGATCGTCGACAAGACGCCCCGACTGATCGCCAACTTCGCGGAGCTCGATCGCTGCTTGCTCTTCGCGCTTCTTGAGCGCTTCAAGTTTGTCGCCCAGCCGCGCAATCGCCGCTTCTTCACCGCGCACGGCATTTTCGGCGCCGAATGCATCAGACTGCGCGCGCTCGAGCTGCTCTTCTGACGCGTGCGATTCGATCCGCAGCGCTTCGAACTCGGCTTCGCGCGCGACTAGTGTCGACCGCGCTTCGTCAGCCGCCAATGTTGATTCATCGACTGCCGCCCGCTCAAGCGCAATCCACCCGCGAAGCTCTAAAAAGCGATGCGACGCTTCGTACAGTTGGCACTCTTCGAGCTCGTTGCGATACCCGACGTACCGCTCCGCTTTCGCCGCTTGGCGTTTTAGCGAGCCGATGTTTCGCTCAATTTCCGCGATGATATCGCTCACGCGCAGCAAATTTTGCTGCGTCAGCTCGATCTTCTTTTCGGCTTGCTTTCGTCGCGACCTAAACTTCGTGATCCCCGCCGCCTCTTCGACGAGCATCCGCCGGTCTTCCGGCTTCGCGCTTACGATGAGCCCAATCTTCCCCTGCTCAACAATCGAATAGGCGCGCGTGCCGGCGCCGGTGCCGAGAAAGAGGTCGGTTACGTCTTTTAGACGCACCTGCGTCTTGTTGATCAGATAATCGCTATCGCCAGCGCGATTCAGCCGACGCGTAATCGCGATTTCAGGGAAGTCGCGGTACTCGATCGCCCCTTCGCCGTCGTTATTTTCAAACGTGAGCGTCACTTCGGCGAAGTCGTGCGGCAGACGCGAATCTGACCCGTTGAAGATCACGTCTTCCATGCTGCGACCGCGCAAGTGCTTGGCCGACTGCTCGCCCATGCACCACCTGATCGCATCCACGATGTTCGACTTGCCGCAACCGTTCGGACCGACGACCCCGATCACATCGTGATCGAAATGGATCGTTGTCTTATCGACAAACGATTTGAAACCGACAATTTCGAGCTTTTTTATCTTCAATAGCCCCTCCAAAGTGAGCTTGGCTCACTTCGAATTGCAGCAGCAAAGCTTCGTTACGATTACGCCGCCTCGTGCGTGAGAACAAGCTTGAAAAAAGCAAGTTTCTGACGTTTAGACGGCGAACGAGCCTATAAAACGCGTCAGTTCATACACTTAGCGTCGCGCGCTGCTGCTCGTTTTCCTGCCTACATCCGCTGACGAACCATTTTGCGTGGCACCGCTCCGCTTGCCATCAGCAGCTGACGCGCCTCGCGTTCGAGAAGCGGATGCACCCGCTTTTGACCGACGAACATCGCCATAAGTTGCGGATTCACTTCGATCAACTTTCGGAGCGCCCGGCCGACACCCTTCATGTCGTTTGCTCCCGCACATGCAAACGCCCGCGCGCGCCACATCTGAATGCGCAGCTCGGCAAATTCTGGGTCGTCGGGATTAAACAGCTCGAGCGTTTCAACCGCCTTCTTCGCGTTCCCCGTTCGCCCCCACGCTTCGCCTGCCACCGTTGCGAACATCGCGCGCGTTTTTGCATCTTGCTGCTTGCCGATCTCCATCGCGTCGGCGAGCACGCGCGCTTCGTTTGGCTCTCCGAGCGTCAAGTGAATCGTCGCTCGCATCGCGCGCACCTGATCGCCTATCGGCCCGAGCTGGCGACCCAGGTCGATCGCTTCGAGCGTTGTTAGCGCGACGCGTGGATTGTCTTGCATCAGCAGCTGGGCCTTTGCCATCGCCGCCTGCACATCCCCTTTGCCGAAACCGCTCTCGAGCTTGGCGAGCGCCTCTTCACGCCCTCCACGCCCCCCTTCAGCGGCAGCCGCTTGGAGCAGCGCGCCAATCGCTTGCGACTTTTTTACGTAGCGCGAAAACCACACCCCTGCGCCGATCGCCACCGCGGTGAGAACACCTGCGATCGCCTTTGGAATCCAGGTCGGCACGATGATGGCGACGACCCACACGACGGCGAGCGCGATCGCGATACGAACGATCGCCTTTTTTAAATCGGGCATCGCGCGGGGGCCTGCTCCGCCAGTTGCGAGCGACTCAAGTTCACGCCTCGCTTCGGCTGCACTCTTCTTCTTATTCATCGCTTTGAAACTCCGGGTCGCCCTGTTGCACAACTTTGCGCAGCTGAAAAAACACGCTTTGCGCTATCGACATGCATGGCACAGCCAACAACGCACCGACAACGTGAAAAAAATGCTCCCCGACGAGTAGCGAAAACACGACAAGTACGGGGTGAATTTTGGCCGAGTCGCCCATAATTTTCGGGTTCAGAAAATTCGCTTCCAGCTGATGGATGGCGAAAATCCACACGAGTGCGGCGACCCCCGTCCCTAACGATTGCGTGCAGCCTAAAATAACCGCAGGAACGGAGCTAATGATGGCCCCAAAAATCGGAATAAGCGAGAATACGGTCGCGATAATCGATAAAATAGGCCAGTATTTGAGCCCAATTATCGCAAATCCGAGCGCCGTGAGCGCCCCGTTGATGACGCAAATGAGTAGCTGACCGCGCACAACGCCCGAAAGTCCATGATCAAGACGCGTGACGAGCTCGCGAAATTCGTGACGACTTTTTGGTCGAAAGAGCGACTCAAAAAACCGGAATATGCTTTCGCGCGTCAGCATGATGTACGCGGCGAGCATCAGCGTGATTCCGAAAATAAAGATTCCGCGACTTACTGCCGCCGCGATGTCGCGGCCGATTCGCGCCAATTGCAGCGCGTTGTGTTGCGCATACGCGTAGCCTTTTTCAAGCGTGTCCGCGATCAGCCGGTCGATGTTGAGCGCGTCGGGTGTGTGTTCTGCGCGCTCTTCGCTCTCGTGAACAACATGGATGCCGAGATCGGTCAGGGTGCTTTCCGCCGCCGGTATCCATTGCTCGCGCGCCGACGCCACCAACGTCGGAATCTCGCGCCGAAACGCGTTCAACTCGCTAAGAAGTCGCGGCGCGATAAGCCTAATAGTGGTCGCGAGGCTTCCGATAACCACCGCATAGACGAGCAAAATCGCGAGCGCGCGCGGAAGGCGGCGCCGCTCGAGAAGCGAGACCAGCGGCATGAGGACGTACGCGATGATAAGCGCCAGAACGAACGGAAGCAGCACTTCGCGTGACGCGATCAACAGCGCCAAAACAAGCACAGCGCATGTCGATAAAAAGAGAAATCGTCGGTTTTTTGGGGTCATTTTGTCAGCAGCGCGTTACCCCCAACTGGTGAGCGCCTAGGGTTGCGGCCCTTGTTCGCCTGGGAGGTCTGAAAAATAGGGGTACAGGCGCTTCCACGAGTCGTCTAGGTATTCGGGCATGACGCGTGTGTCGGCTAACGTCGGCATGAAGTTGGTATCACCAACCCACCTCGGAACGATGTGCGAATGAAGGTGCTCCGCGATCCCAGCGCCCGCGGCCGCACCAATATTGAAACCGATATTGAACCCCTCGGCCGAAATTGCTTGGCGAAGGCGCGCCGAACTATCGCGCACGAGATGCGCGACTTCACTCAGCTCGTCGTCTGTGAGCGACGCGATATCGGCAACATGACGACGCGGGATCACGAGAAGATGCGATGCCGCGAACGGGTACCGATTGAGGCACACATACGCGTGCGGCTGCGCGATAAGAACGAGTCGCTCCCGAAATTCGCCGGGAGGCGCTTTCGCCATATCGCAAAACACGCAACCGCCGTGCTTTTGCCCGAGAATGTACTCCATCCGCCATGGGGCCCAGATCTGACTAATCGCCATATCTCACTCGCTGGAATAACAAAGAAAAAGCGCAGACCGCAAAACAGCAGCTGCGCAAACACACGGCGGGGGACGAGCCCCCGCCCTACCCAGTACACAAGAAACGGTGGCGGGAGGCCATACCCGTTTTCAATTGGGTAGGGCGGGGGATCGTCCCCCGCCGTTACTTCGACTAATTATTTCTCTTCGTTTTTATCGAAGAGCTTCTCGCCTAGCTTCTGCTTGATCAGCTCGCCGATTGTGCTTCCGCCGGCCTTTTCTTCGGCTGCAGCCGCTTTTTTCGGACGCGCTGTCGATCCACCGCCGCCACCGCCGCCACCGCCGCCACCGCCGCCACTCGCTGCCGCGGGTCGCTCGCTCTTCGTTGTCGATACAACCGGCTGCGCTGTCGCTTGGCCTACGTGCATCGTCAATGTCAAACGGCGATCCTGCGTATCGATGTTTGCGATCTCGGCTTTGATCTCGTCGCCGATCTTGATCGGCTTTGGTGTGCCGTCTTCGTTCGTCGGTTCGATCACGTCGCTCTGCGCGATGTGCCCTTCGACCCCTTCGCGCACTCGCACGAAGATGCCGTAATCGCACGTTGAAATCACTTTGACGTCAACCGGGCGGCCCATTGGGAACTCGGTGAACATTGACGGCCATGGGTCGTCAAAGAGCTGCTTAACACCGAGCGAAACCTTCTTCTCGTCGTGGTTGATCGAGAGGATGATCGCCTCGACATCGTCACCCTTGTGATAGACGTCGGCCGGGTTGTTGATCTTGAGCGTCCACGAGATGTCGCTCTTGTGCACCATGCCGTCGACACCCTCTTCGATTCCGACGAAGACGCCGTAATCGGTGAGCGATCGGACTTTGCCGCCGATCTTGTCGCCTGGCTGGTACTTGTCGGTGAACGTTGTCCAGGGATCTGGCTCGAGCTGCTTGAGACCGAGCGAGATGCGCTTCGACTTCGCATCGACTTCGAGCACTTGGCACTCGAGCTCTTGCCCCATCTCGAGGAACTTCGACGGATGCTTGATCTTTTTCGTCCAGCTCATTTCGCTGACGTGAATGAGCCCTTCGACACCTGGCTCGAGTTCGACGAAGGCGCCATAGTCGGTGATTGACATCACCTTCCCCTTGACCTTCTTCGCGGCCGGATAGGCCTCTTCCGCGTGGTTCCACGGGTCTTCTTGTGTCTGCTTGAGGCCGAGGCTTACTCGCTCGGTCTCTGAGTTGTACTTGAGGACTTTGACGGTCACTTCGTCGCCAACCTGGAACACTTCGTTCGGGTGGTTGACACGACCCCATGACATGTCGGTGATGTGGAGGAGACCATCGATACCGCCGAGGTCGACGAATGCGCCGTACTCGGTGATGTTCTTGATCACGCCCTTCACGATCTTGTTCTCTTCGAGCGTCTCGAGCGTCTTGGCTTTCACCTCGTCGCGCTCGCGCTCTAGGAGCACTCGCCTCGACAGCACGATGTTGCCGCGCTTCTTGTTAAACTTGATAACTTTGAACTGGTACGTCTGCCCAATGAGCTTGTCCAAGTTGCGAATCGGTCGCAGGTCGACTTGGCTGCCCGGCAAAAACGCTTTGACTCCGCCGCGGATGGTGACCGAAAGGCCGCCTTTCACGCGCTGAGTGATCGTCCCCTCGATGAGTTCGTCGCGCTCGCAGGCGCTCGAAATCTCATCCCAAACTTTCATCTTGTCGGCTTTTTCTTTCGAAATCGTCACAAGACCGTCGTCATTTTCGCGCGCTTCGATGAAGACATCGATGACGTCGCCAGCCTTGACTGTCGGCTGGCCGTTCGCGTCGGCGAATTCGCTGAGGGCGATCATCCCCTCGCTCTTGCCTCCGATATCGACAACTACGTTGTCGCGGTGAACGGCTACGATCGTCCCTTTGACGATCTCCCCTTCTTTGAAAAACGCGCCGCCTGAGACGCTTGCTTCGAAGAGGGCGGCGAAGCTGTCATCAGCTCCGCTCATCTCGGTTGGAAAGCCTGCCGAGCGCAGGGCTGTGGTTTCTGTTGTCATCTTAGGAAAAAAACCTCAAATTCGTTCAAACTGCGGAACGTGCTGCTGGTGATGCGCCGACTTCGACGCGGATGAGACCCCGCTGCCATGCTAAACGAGCTAGCTGGTTGGCGCGACGTCACGGCTAATCGCCCCCCTGCCAGTGAGCGCCACGCCGCACGCTAACAAGCGTGGTTCGGCGAGCGTGCCCTTTTATGGAAGCCTGTGCGATTTACCTCGACAGCACACATTCGTCAAAGAAGATCGCCTGCAATTCCAAGAATGAGATGCGTTTGAAGCGCGAGGACGGCGTGCCGTTAGCGCCGCGGCCCGACTATTTCGTCTCCGTCCCGATCAACGTCGCGCAAGCGGTCCTCTCGGCCGGCGCCTTCGCCTCTTCTAAAATCGCTTGAAATCCCTGAAAGCTGGCCTCGATGTCGCTGACGTCGCCACCGTCGGCGGCCAACTCAGTAAGCACTTTTTGGCCCACGTCGACCGCTTGCTTCATCGCGCCGCCAAGCGCTTCTAGCGCGACTACGGCCAAGACCCAGCCATTTAAGCCGGCGTCGGCCGCCTCGGCTTGGTCGAACGCGGCGATGTCCGACTCTAAAGCGGTGCGCGCGGCAGACACTTCACTGAGTGAGCCACTGTTCGCGGAAGCAGCTGCTTCAATCGCGATCATAAACGCTAACTCGATCTCGGCGGTACCGAGCACGAGTGAGTTGACGGCCTTGCTCACTTCGACTGCGACCTCGGCGCCGGTGGGCGCTGCCGCATCTCTTAGAAAGCTCCCAAGCGTTTGCCAACTTGTGTTGGTATTGTTGAGGAGTTTTGCCGCTCTTTGCATCGCCTGCTTGTAACGGTCTGAGCGAGGCTGGTCCCCCTGCAGCGGCGCTACCGTTAAAAGTCGCGTGATCAGCGTCGTGATCTTGTAGATGTCTTGCGACGCACTTTGAGTGTCGTTCGTCGACGCGTTCGAGGGACATGCGTTGGGCTGGCCGTCGTTGTCGCGAGAAAAAGGCACCGTTGCGTTTGGCGCAGCCTTTTGGGCGCTGCATGCAATGAGGGTGACAAGTACTGACAATCCAAGAAGGAAACGACCCATCGCTCGGGCATCGCATAGGCTGTTGGCCGTTCGTTTCATGTTTGTTCCTCTACTGCCCTCCAGAGAGTTACGACGCGCTAGCGGTAATCAATAAGGCGAAGCGCAACTACGGCACCAGACGAAATGCGTCGGCAATTTCGTCAGGAAGTGGGATATCGAGCGTCGCGACGAGCGGCGTTTCGGTCACGCGCGAGCGCGCAAGTGGCTTGGGCGACGCAGCAAATGCATGCACGACGTCGCGAAGCGCGGTGGCCGCTGCGGCCGTCGCTTCGTGGTCGCTGTAGCGAAACGCCAGCGATACGACCGGCTTCGCAGACGATTGCAGTGAAGCGGTGGCGTCAACGAGATGCCGACCAATAGGCGCAAGCAGCCCTGTCCGAAGGCGCGGCTCGTGTGCGACAAGCGCTGCTCCGGAAAGCGTGAGCGTGGCGAGGGCCGACGAATCGAGCTTCTTTTTTGCCATTTTTCGCCGCATTTCGGGCTGTTCGAGCGTCTTTGAAACGTGCTCGCCGGTTGCGATAAACCATGTTCGATGCTCGGTCGCAACGAGCGTCGCGCCGCCCGTCAGCGCGCTCGTCCCTGACTCTTCGCCGCTGGCCGAACGCTCGAATGTCTCCGCCGTTCCGAGCGACGAAGCCGTTCGCCAGACCAGATGGCCGCTCGCATCGACAACGCGCGCCGGATCGATATCGCTCGGCACCCCGACGAGAGTGACAATCGCATCGCGCGCATCCCAATCCCACGCATCGATGCGCAGCTCATCGCACCCTTCAAATGCCGAGAGCGTTGTCACGCCGGCCGGATGCACGGCGATCGAGCGATGGAGAAGATCGAGCACACGACGAAGGAGCGGACCGAACGCGGCGTCGCGCATGAGGGCGCGCGGATGAAGAGCGATCGACGCGATCGGCCTCGACGAGCTTGCGGCCCACACGTCAGTCGATTCGGGGATGCGACCGCTCGCCACGCACGCGGTAACGGCGATCACTAAAAAAGTAGAAAAGAGATGTTTACACGGCGGCACGTTCATCGGTCCGCGCACGATACCGCCAATTTCCCGCCGACGGGCCGTCGTTTAATTGAGTCGTTCGCGCGCCTTGCGACCGGCTTGATTTGTGCCAGATCGCGAAAATGCTTAGCTTGCGATCGCTCCTCGGCCCATTTTCAATAATTTGTAGCGCAGCGTGCGGCGAGCTCATCCCGAAGAGCGCAGAGCTCTCCGTGGGGACGCAAACGGAATCGCTTTTGTCGGATTCGCTCTACAGCGAGCGGCCGGAGCTGGCATGGAAAGTGAGTTCGAACGGCGTTGTGACAACAACAAACGGCACGCCAGTATTTCCGCTCGCGATGCACGCTGACACGTCACGAGTCGTTCTGACATTGCAGCTCCCAACCAGCGCGACGAACGTTTCGGTCGAGCGTTGCGTGCTGACGAATGTTCTCGACCCGTCTATCGCACCTCGTGTCGGCCCATCGACCGACCTCGCATCACGAAAAGCGACCTGCCCCGCCGTTTCGGTCGCGCAAGTGGGGTATCGAGAATTTGAGCTGACGATGAACGCGCGTTCGATGCTGACGGCGCTCAGCACCGACGTGAATGAAAACGCGATCGCCGCGCAACTCGACCTTTTGATCGAAGACAAACACGTGCGCAAGGAGCGGCGCTTTTCACTCGAGACGCCGCACGGGGTTCTGCATCTCATCGATCAGCACCCGATCGTCATGTTGCCTGGCGTTGGCGGCACAGCACTCTGGACGCAAGAGAATCGCTTCACACGTCTCCTCGACCGCCTCGGCTGCAACGTGCCAACCTGGCCCAACATCTCGTCTTTGTGGCGGTTGACGATGTCGCCTGAAGGCGTCCCTCTTCAGTCGACCACATGGTTCAAAGCGCTCCCCGAGCGTCGTGCGGCCGAGTGTTTGTTCGGCCCTCAATGGAACAGTCCGCTCGACGTAAACGCACTCGGCGCGCTCGCCGAAAACGAGTGCCCCAATTGCCTCAAACTTGCGCTTGAGCAGCCGTCGCGGTTTTTCGGACTCAATCGACAAAAGCGTCTCTGGCACTATCCCCTCTATTTGTATCCGTACGACTGGCGCCTAAAGCACGATGTCATTGTCGACGCGTTGTTTGCGCCGCCTGGCGATCCGGCCAATCTCGCGCGCGACACTGCGTATATGACCGGCGCGTATCTCAACGAGCCCGCATACAATCGGCCGTGGGCGCTCCGCGAGCTGCTCGATTTTTTAAAGACAACGCCCGAGTTTCAATTTTCGCGAGATAAGGTTGCTCTCGCGGGGCACAGCAACGGCGGGCTTGTCGTCCACAACGCCATTCGTCGGGAGGAAGCTCCCGGCATTATCGACGCCGCATTTTCGTTTAACGCACCGTATCTCGGGTCGCATCGCTTATTTCAATCGATGTTCGCGGTTCACGACAGCACGCCGACAGCCGCCGAGAGGGCCAACGAGACGTTTTTGGATCTTGTCGGCGACATCGTCAACGCCGGCGCCTCATCAGTGTTCGCATTGCTCGGCAATTTGCCGGCATTCTATGCGTTGGCACCGACCCGATCGCCGTTAGGCGGGCCGATCATTGATTCAATCGCATTGAGCGATGGCACCATCCTCGATGCGGCTACGACGATCGATGGGTCGGACTTTTTTCCGCTCCTTGCAAAAGACCTGGCTAAACTGCACCCCGGTCGCCCAATCGAGCAATTTGTATGGAACGAGCCGCTCGCCGAAGAGGCGCGACGATCGAGACACGTATTGCTCGCGCAGCCCATTCGGGTCGACAACTTCACAATCCTCTATTCCCGCGAGCGAAACGCTCTTGGCGAGATCCTGACCGATACGCCGGGGCCGACGTCGTACAACGGGGTCGACACGCCAACATCGCAGCGCCTTGAGGGCGATGGGCTAGTGGGCCTCGACAGTCTGCGAGGCGAAGGGGTGGCCGGTATTGATGAGTCGCATCGGTACGAAATACCGCCATCACCGCCCGACCCTAAGCTGACCGGTCACGTATGGTGCGTTCGCAATCCGGCCGCATGGCGAGCGATCATTTCGCGACTGCGACGTGCTTCCACGTTGCATTGAGTTTGGTGCGGCAAGAGCGTCATCGACGCTGCAGTTCAACTCGTTGCGCGTCGTGCGAGCCGTGCAGCGAGCTTCATCGCTTCGACCATCCCTCGCGCACGCGCCTCGCCTGTCCCCGCTAAGTCGTACGCTGTCCCGTGATCGACGCTCGTGCGAATGATCGGTAGCCCGAGCGACACGTTGACCGCTTCGCCGAAGCCGACCAGCTTCATCGCGATTGTCGCTTGGTCGTGGACCATCGCCACTACGCCGTCGACTTTTCCGCGTAGAGCGGCGCGGAATGCGTGCTCCGCCGCGATCGGACCGATCAGCTCCGCTGCGATTTTTGCGCTATCGAGCCGCGCACGTGCGAGCTCAATCCCCGGTAAAATACGGGTAATTTCCTCATTCCCCAAGAGACCTGACTCGCCCGCGTGCGGATTTACTCCCGTGATCGCGATGCGCACTGGCCGCGATTGACTTTTGCTCAAAAAATCGGCGAGCCAAAAGATCGCAGTCGCCACTCGCTTCGATGTGATCGCCCGCGGAGCTCTCGCAAGTGCGATGTGCGTAGTCACAAGCGCCGACGTGAACCGCTTGTCTGCAAACGCCATGACAACTTCGCGGGCGCGAAGGCGACGCTGCAAATGCTCTGTGTGCCCACGAAATTCAGCCGCGCCATTCACGCCCGACTTTGCAATCGCATCTTTGCTCACCGGCCCGGTAACGAGAGCATCCGCATTGCCCGTCGACACAAGATCGCACGCGAAATCGACCCACGCGAGCTGCGCCGCGCCTGCCGCTGGTCCCGGCTTTCCGGGACGGACATCATGCCATGCAAGCGATGGATTCGGCTGAAAAGTAGCTATTTTATCGTGAGGCAGCTGCCAAGCGTCGTTCGGATGATCGACTTGCACAAGCCGCTTCGGATCGACATCGACGCACTCGGCCGCGTTGGCAAGAACGCGCGTATCGCCGACAAGCAAGACAGAAGAGCGCGAGCGAGCGGCCGCGGCAACGCTTACCTCGGGCCCAATCCCGCACGGGCATCCAATACTGACGGCTAAGCGAGACAAAACTCTGCCCCGTAAACGTGCCCGTGCCCGTAAACGTGCCCGGCCTTTTCTGCTCTGATCTCAAGCAGACTCCCAAGCAAAGAAAAAACCCGGGCACGTTTACGGGCACGTTTACGTGTACGGGGCAGAACAACTTTACCCAACGTTCGTCCCTCCGACGGTAATCGCCGCCATTTTGATCGTTGGGCAGCCAACGCCGACCGGCACGCTTTGCCCATCTTTACCGCATGTCCACACGCCGTCGGAAATTTCTAAATCGTTTCCGAGCATTGTCACTTTGCGCATCGCTTCGGGGCCGTTGCCGATTAAATTTACCCCTTTGAGCGGCGCGGTGATTTTGCCGTCTTCGATTAAATAGCTCTCGGTCAGCGAAAATACGAAATCGCCGTTTGCGATATCGACTTGCCCTCCACCGAATTTCTTAGCAAAAATCCCCCGCTTTACGCTCCGAACGATCTCTTCGGGCGAGCTGTCTCCGGCCAGCAAAATTGTGTTGGTCATCCGCGGAAGCGGCGCCGAGGCGAAACTCTCGCGCCTGCCATTGCCGCTCGGCGCGCGACCGAAGTGCTTCGCGCTATGGCGATCATGCATGTAGCCGCGAAGCTCGCCTCGTTCGATGAGCGTTGTCGCTTCGGGGACGAACCCTTCGTCGTCGATGTTGATGGTTCCGCGCCCGGAAACAAGCCTCGCATCATCGACAACGGTGCAGAGCGAGCTTGCCACTTGCTTGCCGACTTGACCGGTATAATTGCTCGTCCCTTTCCGATTAAAATCGGCTTCGAGACCGTGCCCGACAGCTTCGTGGAGCAGTATCCCGCTATCGCCTGGGGCGAGCACCACCTCCATTGTGCCGGCCGGTGCTTCGCGCGCATCGAGCATGCGAATCGCCTGACCGACCGCCTCCTTGGCGTGCCATTCAGGACTGTGTGAATCGAAGTAGTCGAGCGACATTCGCCCGCCGCCGCCCGACGACCCATCTTGCCGCTTGCCGTTCTGCTCCGCGATCACGCGAACACCAAATCGTAACATCGGCTGCGAATCGCGCGCCATTCGCCCTTCGGATGTCACGATGAGTATTTCGCGAATTTCTTCGCTAAAGCTCGCTTCAACTTTTGTGACCCTCTTGTCGGCCGCGTGCGCCGCTTGGGCCGCTCGCTCTAACAGCGCTCGCTTCCCCTCCCCCGGGAGATCGATTGTCACGTTTGGGAGCTCGTAACGCCGCGCAGGAATAACCGTCTTTGCGACGATCACACGCGATGGGCTAGCCCCCGCGGCAATCTGCCCTGCTGTCTCGGCGGCCCGCTTCATTGCATCCCAATCGAGCTGCTCGACGTATGCGTACCCGGTCGCATCGCCGCGCTGCACGCGCACTCCGAGCCCCATCGAAACGCCACGCGAAGCACTTTTTAGCATCGACTCTTCAAATGCGAAGCCGCCTGCGGCGCGGTATTCGAAGAATAGATCGGCGTAGTCGCCCCCTCGCGAAAGTGCAATTTCAAGCAATTTTGCCGCTAATTGCGCATCAATTTCGCTTGCGCCCCCGAGCGCGAACGGGGCCTTGTACAAAACAGATCCGGTCGACATGCCCCCAAGGTATGCGCAGCAGGTGCGAGCGTCGAGCAAACTGATGCTAAAGTCGAGGTATGCCTCTTCTGTCTCTTGCGCTCATTTCGCTTCACATCACGGCTAATCTCATCTGGGTCGGCTCGATCATCGCCGTTGGTATTATCGTAGCCCGCGCCGCATGGGCTCCGAGCGAGCCGATTCGCCGGATTACCGGCGGCCTCGCGCTATCAATTTATCGGTCGGTTGCGACGCCGGCATTCATCGTGAGCTTTTTGTCGGGCGCCACACGCATCGCCCTATCGCCAACCGAATACGCGCATATGCACTGGTTTCACGCGAAGTTAGCGATCGCGATTGTCGTCATCGGGCTGCACCATGTTATCGGCGCCCAGGCGCGCAAAACATCGCTAGGCGCGACGCGGTCGCCGACGAGCACAAGCATTCTTACTGCGATTCTCGCTGTTTGCGCGCTCGGCATTTCGATTCTCGTGGTTTTTCGTACAGCGCTTGTTCCGTAGCGTTTGAACGCGAATTCTGCGATTGTATCGGAAACAGCTAGCGTGGAGAGTTATCGCACGTGCCGATCGACCGTGAGAAAGTGCTGCAAACAGCGCAAAGGCTCGCCGACAAACGGAGGTACGAGAGCGCCATTGCCGAGTGTCAAAAGCTCGTGCAAGAAGAGCCGAATGACGCGCGGATACTGTTAAAAATAGGCGATTTTCAAGCGCAAGGCGGCCAGGCCCTCGAGGCGATTGCAACGTACGAACGCGTTGGCCAGCTCTACGCCGCGCAAGGGGCGACACTCAAAGCGCTCGCCGTTTACAAGCTCGTGCGCGAGCTGATTGCGAAAGAGGCGCCCGAAGTCGAGCTGCAATATCGGCATGTCGCTCCGGCAATCGCGGCGCTTTTTCACCAGCTTGGGCAGATTCACGATGCGGTCGCAACGCTTGGTGAGTTAGCGATTAAACTCCAGTCGCGGGCAGAGCACAGCGCCGCGATCGAGCTGCGGCGGCAGATTGTGTCGATCGATCCAACAAACGCGCACGCGCATCTGCAGCTCGCGGAGGCGCTTGTCAGCGGCGGAGATGCGGCCGATGCAGCTCATTCGTTCGCAGCCGGCGCATCGCAACTGCTTCACATGGGCCGCCAAGATGACGCGCTGCACGTGATGGAGCGCCTTCTCCACGTGCACCCCGATGCCGCCCATGCGCGCATCGCGGCGGAGCTCTACCTCGATCGCGCGGGGCCTCATGATGGGATGCATGCGCTTGGGAAGTTGAAGCTCTGTTTTCAAGCGACCCCACGCGACCTCGCGACATTGGCGCTCTTGGCGCGCGCGTTCGACCTCATCGGACAACACGATAAAGCAGCCGAAGTGCGCGACGAAATGGCGACGACCGCACTCGACCAACAGGCCACAGCGTTCGAAGAAACAAGCGCGCTAACGGCCGACCCGGGCGACATCATCGTCGATGCACTTGAAATTCCGGTCGCCCGCTTTTCTTCGCCAGACGGCGATTACATGGTGCCGCGCGGACGCGAGGATGATTCGGCGCAGTATGTGTCGCAAGGCCCTTCACGAATCGAGGCGACGCTCGAAGAGGCTGAGTTTTTTATGTCACGCGGGCTTGTTGCCGAGGCGATCGCGATCGTTCGACAGCGGCTCGCGGCTTATCCGGATCACCCTCTCCTGCTTGAGCGACTCTACGATTATGGCGTCGATGAGATCGAAGCTCCAGGCAGCCATCACGACGTCGATGATGACGATGAGATTGAAGAGCTCGATCTATCGTTGGCGATCGACGAATCGACGGGGGGAGATCTCGGGAACGCGCAAGAAGATTCGAGCGTCGAAGACGTCGACGTGAATGAAGTTTTTGCGCAATTCAAACGCGCAGCTTCGCACGAGCACGATAGCGCGGTCGGCGATGCCGAGGCGCACCACGATCTCGGCGTCGCCTATCACGAGATGGGCTTTGCAGCCGACGCGATTCGCGAATTTCGACTGGCGGCGCGCGATGAAGAGCATGCCTGCGTCGCGCTATCGATGGTCGGTGTTGTCGAGCTAGGTCGAGGGCGCGTTGGCGATGCGATTGCGGCGTTTGAACAGGCGCTCGCGCTCCCGTCGTGCACGGGAGAGCAGACAACGGCTATTTTGTACGAGCTAGGCGCTGCGTACGACGCAAAAGGCGAAGTTGCGCGGGCTCGCGACTACTACCGGCAAGCCGCCGAGCGTGATGCCAGCTTCCGCGATGTAACAACGCGCCTTGAGCAGATGTCTCAGCTGTAGACCTCTCCGCCTAACTCTCACGTAAAGGTACGGGTGCCTTGACCCAGCCTTTTTCGCGGGTATCATAATAGGAAAGACCGACCCTTACGTTAAGGGTAGTGCTATCCGACATCCCCCGTGCCCACATCCGATTCTTCATGAAGAGCAATCGCCACCATCGCCTACCGCTAGCGGCGTCGTCGCACGACGACGGTGTCGCTGTGTCGCCCGCTCACAGCGAGCCGAGCAGCGCGAGCGACGGCGACTCATCGACAGAGCTGATGCAAGTCGGCGACTTAGCGCGCGAAACCGGTAAGACGGTACGCGCGCTTCATCTTTATGAAGAGCTTGAACTTGTGCGTCCAGTCGCGCGTTCAAAAGGGCATTATCGCCTCTACGGCGCCGATGCCCTTTTGCGCATTCGCTGGATTGGCAAACTCCAAGATATGGGGCTGAGCCTCACTGAAATTCAAACCGTTGTGCGCGAGTGGGAAGAGCTTAATTCCGCCCCGCGCGCGATGGTGAAAATGCGCGAAGTTTACCGGAGTAAACTCGAAGAAACACGCGCCACTTTGCGCCGCCTACGCGCTCTCGAACACGACCTTCATCAAAGCCTCGCCTACCTCGACACGTGCGAAGTATGCGACCCGGCTCGCTTACTCAATGCTTGCACCAACTGCGACATGCATGGCTGCGGAGATCACGTCCCCGATCTCGTGGCGGGCTTTCGAGCGAATTAAAACGATTGAATCACCGATGGATAAAAGAATGCCGCTCACGTTTCCGATTTTCATGGATTACCACTCAACGACGCCGGTCGACCCGCGCGCGCTGACCGACATGATGCCGTACTTTACCGACCGGTTCGGTAATGCGGCGAGCCGAAGCCATAGCTTCGGGTGGACAGCCGAAGAAGCGGTTGAGCATGGGCGCGAGCAGATCGCGAAACTGATCGGTGCGTCGAGCGAAAAAGAGATCGTCTTCACCTCGGGCGCATCTGAAGCGACAAACCTAGCGATAAAGGGTGTCGCCGAGTTTTATAAAGATAAGGGGAATCATATTATTACGTCGGTTATCGAGCACAAATCGGTGCTCGATTCGTGCAAGCGCCTCGCAAAAGAGGGGTACGAGATTACCTACCTCGGCGTCGACCGCGAAGGGCGTGTCGACCCAGAAGCGGTAAAAAACGCGATCACCGACAAGACAATTCTCGTGAGCATCATGCTCGCCAACAACGAAGTTGGCACCGTGCAGCCGCTCGCCGAGATCGGGAAGATCACGCGAGCGCGCGGGGTTCTTTTTCATTCCGACGCGGTGCAAGGCATCGGCAAAGTCCCCTTTGATGTCGACGCGATGCACATCGATCTTGCATCGATGACAGCACATAAACTTTATGGCCCCAAAGGCGTCGGCGCACTCTACATCCGCCGGTCGAAGCCGCGCGTCAGGCTCGTCGCACAGATGGACGGCGGCGGTCACGAACGAGGCGTCCGGTCGGGCACGTTGAATGTGCCGGGGATTGTCGGGTTCGGCAAAGCAGCCGAAGTGATGATGACCGAAGGGGTCGAAGAGTCTCGCCGAATCCTCGGGCTCCGTGAGCGGCTTCGCGAGCGAATCATGTCGCGGCTCGACCAAGTCTTTATCAACGGGTCGATGACCGATCGCCTCCCCGGCAACTTGAATTTGTCGTTCAACTTCGTCGAAGGCGAAGGGTTGATGATGGCGATTAAAGATGTCGCCGTAAGTTCAGGCTCAGCCTGCACATCATCGAGCCTCGAACCGAGCTACGTGCTTCGTGCACTCGGCGTCGGCGATGAGCTGGCGCACTCGAGCATTCGCTTTGGGCTTGGGCGCTACACGACCGAAGAAGAAGTCGACTTCGTGGCCGATTTGGTTGTCGAAAAAGTAACGAAACTGCGTGAATTATCGCCTCTTTACGAAATGTACAAAGAGGGCATCGATCTAAAATCAGTCCAATGGGTTGCCCATTGAGTGTTTTGAAGAGTTTGTGAAGGAAGTGATCCATGGCCTATAGCGCAAAAGTAATCGAACACGCGGAGAACCCACGCAACGTGGGCACCCTCGACAAGAACGACCCCCATGTAGGGACGGGGCTCGTCGGCGCGCCGGCGTGCGGCGATGTCATGCGTCTTCAGATCAAAGTGACCGACGGCGGCGTGATCGAAGATGCAAAGTTTAAAACGTTCGGGTGCGGTTCGGCGATTGCCTCGTCGTCACTCGCAACCGAGTGGCTTAAAGGGAAAACGATCGACGAAGCGAATGAGATTCGCAACGTTGACATCGTTCAAGAGCTAAATTTGCCCCCCGTGAAGATTCACTGCTCGGTCTTAGCGGAAGACGCAATCAAGTCGGCAATTGCCGATTACAGGCATAAACAAGAGTCGCTACAGGCCGTATCAAAAACGGCATCACGAGGATGAGCATGACCGCCGCAGCCACGCGCCCAAAAGAGGTCGGGAGTGAAAGCCACGCGGCGAGCGCCGTTGATCCTATTGCAAAAGCGCTGAGCATCGAAGTATCGCCGAAAGCGGTCGAAGCGATTCGAAAGCAGCTCGCCAAGCGGGGGACGCCGGAGTCATCGCTTCGTGTCGGCATCCGCGGCGGTGGGTGCTCAGGCTTTTCCTATGTGATCGAGTTCCATGATGGCGAGCCGCGCACGCGCGACCGCGTGTTTCAGTTCGACGACGTGCGGGTCGTGATCGACCCGAAGAGCCTAATTTACCTAAACGGCTCGCTGCTAGATTGGGAACAGACGCTAATGCGGCAAGGGTTCAAGTTCGTAAATCCGCACGAAAAAACAAGCTGCGGCTGCGGCCACTCGTTCACAGTTTAGTCGCGCCCATCAACCCGTAAACGTGCCCGTGCCCGTAAACGTGCCCGGTTTTTGAGAGCGAGCAGCAGGAGCAACAAGAATTGAACCCCTTTGCAGTACTGGGCATCCCGCCCTCCTATGAGCTCGAATTGAAGGCTGTTGAAGAGAAGGTTCGGCAGCTTTCGCGGGCGCTTCACCCTGATAAGTTTATTTCGGCTGGGGCGAGCGAGCGGCGCGTTGCGCTCGGCAAAGCGGTCGAAGTGAACGAAGCGTGGCGCATTGTGAGAAACCCGATTCAGCGGGCCGAAGCCCTTTTTGCGCTCGGCGGCGTTGCCGTGGGCGAAACGCGCGAGCCAGCGCCTGGGCAGGCTTTTCTATTCGAAGTCATGGAGCTCCGTGAAGAGCTGGCCGATGCGAAGTCGAATCGCGATGCCCAGACGCTAAAAAGGCTCGCGAGCGATGTGTCGCGCCGCCTCGAAAGCACTGAAAGCGCGCTTGCGGCAGGCTTTCGGGCCGCTCATGATGATTCGTCACGCTTGGCGAGCATCGTACCGACACTCGGGCAAATGCGTTTTTGGCGCCGTTTTTTAGATGAAGTTAGCGCCATTGAAGATGAAATGACGAATTGATGTTTCTTGAGATTTTTGACCCAAAAGCGCCGCCAAAACCGATCGGCATCGACCTCGGCACCACAAACTCGCTTGTCGCGTATGTGCACAATGAGCGGCCGCTTGTCATCACCGATTGCAATCTCGACGCGCTGACCCCAAGCGTCGTCTGTTATGAAAAAAATGGCACGGTCACAGTCGGGCGCGCGGCGCTCGCCAAAGCGCATGAATTTCCCCGTGAAACGATTGTCAGCGCGAAGCGATTTTTAGGGCGCGGCGCCGACGACCCCGAGACACGAAAGCTCGGGCCGTACGAATTTGTGGCGCCGGCCGCCGGTGAAGCGAACGTGGTGCGATTTCGGGTGAACAATTCGGTGGTGACACCGGTTGAAGTGAGCGCGGCGATTTTGCGTTCGCTGCGCGAGCTTGCCGCCGATGAGCTAACGAATGTGGGTCCCGCCGTGATCACCGTGCCAGCTTATTTCGACGATGCGCAGCGGCAGGCAACAAAAGATGCGGCGCGGCTTGCGGGCCTTGAAGTGCTCCGCCTCATCAACGAGCCAACGGCTGCAGCGCTCGCGTATGGGCTCGACAAGCAGCAAAACGGCACGTTCGCTGTGTACGATTTGGGCGGCGGCACGTTCGACGTGACAATACTGCTGCTTGAAGATGGGCTTTTTCAGGTTAAATCGACCGGTGGCGACAGCGCGCTTGGCGGTGACGATATCGACCGAGCGATTGCCCATCATTTGATGAGCGCGTTGAAGATTGACGACAGCGCGAGTTCGCCTTCGTTCACGCGCCACCTGCTTAATATCGCACGCGACTTGAAGCACGAGCTCACCACAAAGAGCGAAGTTCACGTCGAACTAACCGACAAAACGATCGTTGTGACGCGCGATGATTTGAACGCGATTGTGAAGCCGCTCGCAGAGCGTACCGGAGCAATCTGTCGCCGCGCTCTCAAGGATGCCGAGCTTTCTACCGGCGACATTGACGGAGTGATTCTTGTCGGCGGGTCGACGCGTGTGCCGGCGATTCGGCAGTATGTTGAATCGTTTTTTGGCAAAGCGCCGCTTGCCGACATCGACCCGGATCAAGTTGTCGCACTCGGAGCGGCAATTCAAGCCGATTTGCTTGCCGGTTCGGGCCCCCGCGACGACGTGCTTCTGCTCGATGTGATCCCGCTTTCGCTGGGGATCGAAGTTGGCGGCGGTGTTGTCGATAAAATTCTTCCGCGCAATTCGCCAAGCCCAACCGGTGCGAAAGCGACTTACACGACGCAAGAAGACAATCAGACAGGCTTTACGATCCACGTTGTTCAAGGGGAGCGCGAGCTTGTGGCCGATTGTAGAAGTCTCGCGCGCTTCACGCTCAAGGGGATTCCGCCGATGCCGGCGGGCATGGCAAAGCTTGAAGTTCTGTTTCAAGTCGACGCCGACGGGCTTTTGAGCGTCCGCGCAAAAGAGATGACGACTGGGATTGAACAGCTTGTGGCGGTGAAGCCGACGTACGGCCTCGACGATGCGGCAGTCGAACAGATGCTGCTCGACGCGTACGATCACGGTGAAGAAGATTTGGCAAAGCGGCGCCTCGCTGAAAATCGTGTCGAAGCGCATCGACTGATCGCAGCGACATCGAAAGCGGTGGTCGCCGACCCAGAGCTGCTCGATGACGCGAGCCGTGTGGCTATCGAAAAAGCGATTGCCGATCTCGAAAAAGCGGCGGCGGGGAGCGATCCCGGAGCAATTCACTTGAAAATAGAGGCGCTCGATGCAGCGTCAAAAGAGTTTGCGACGCGGCGGATGAATCGAGCCATCGCGCGAGCGATCGAAGGGCGAAGCGTGAGCGATGTATCAGCAGAACTCGATGCCAAAGATCGGCATAACGAGCGCGGTGAGAAGCAATGACAATCGTTCGATTTCGCGACGAAAAAGGGCGTAATTTCGGCGAAATTGATGTCCCCGCAGGGACGTCTATTTTGAAGGCCGCGCAGACGCTCGGCGCCCCCGAAGGGTATGCGTGCGGCGGAGTCTGCGCCTGCTCGACGTGCCATGTTTATGTGCGTGGAGGCGCTGGGGAGCTTTCGGAGTTGGCCGACGAAGAGAACGACATGCTCGACAAAGCGTTCGACGTGCGTGCAAATTCACGCCTCGGCTGTCAGGCGATCATCCAAAAAACAGATTCTGAACCGATTGAGGTTGAAATCACGCGTGAAAGCCTCGCCGCGTTTGAAAATGAGCACCCAGAGGAACGCGGAAAATACGTTTGACGTCAACCCCGACATTTCGATACTCGGACCAAAGATGAAATTTATGAAGCCATCTCACATTGCCACGCCACTTTCGATCGCACTCATCGCATCGCTCACATTTGTCGCCGTTTCGGCGAGCGCTGATTCCCCGCCACCCGCACCACCGCCGCAACTTGCGCAGCCGCGAGCGGAGCAGCGAATTGCGGTCGTCGCGATGCAAGAGGCGGTTGGGCGCACCGAAGATGGGCTTCGCGCGCAAGCGACGCTGAAAAAGTTGTTCGACAATCGCCAGCAAGAGCTAAACAGCAAGCAGAACGAACTGACGAAGCAAAAAGACGAGCTCGACAAAAAAGGGCCGTCGATGAAAGACTTTCAGAAAAAAGCCGAAGAGTGGCAAAAAGCGATGGTTCAGCTCCAGACGGTGTACGTCGAGTACAACAAAGAGCTCGATCAGCAGCGGGCAAAGATTCTCGAGCCAATTTTTGATGAACTGACGAAAATTGTGCGGCGAATTTCGGCCGAAAAGTTCGATATCGTGCTCGATAAGTCAACGGTGGTGCTCGTGAAGCCAGAGTACGACCTAACCGAGCAAGCGATTCAGCAATACAACGCGAGCAAAGCGCAAGCAAAAGCACCCGCGAAAAAGGCCGAGGGCGACGCTAAAAAGTAAGCCTCTTCAGGCTTTTCGCGCCGTAATTCGCGATTTGTTGCCCGCGGCGACATTAATCTGCGAATTGTTGAGCTAGCGCTTTGAACTTGTCGAAGCGCTAGCTGCAACAAAGGAGCCGCATGTTAAGTGTGACCCGAATTGCGACGCGATTCAGTTTGGTTTTTGCGGTTGCCTGCGCCACGACGCCGCACAAGTCCGCTTCGGTCACGCCGCCTGTAGCGTCAACGAACTCACTTGTGGTCCCTGAAGCCGCCCGGGCCCCGGCGCTTCTCTCACCTATCGAGCGGTTCCGGATCGGGTCGCCAGAAGAGATCGAGTTTCTGTCGCGAGAGCTCGCAAGTCACGGGTACCAACCGCTAGAAGGGCATGGCGTCGACCCCACGCCTTGGGGAAAGGATGGTGATCAACCTTTTTACCATGAACACCTGGGGGGGATGTTCGACGACATATTTCTGAAGCTAGGGATCTGGAGTATCGTCGAAGGCGACTCTGGAGCCCCGGGCCCAAGCCGCGCAGAGACGGTCGATTTTCGGGGGAACGAGTACTATTTTCAAGAGTTTCTTCGACGGCGCAAGGCGGCTCACTCCGGCGCCAATGTTCTCGAGCTGTTCGGATCAGGCTTTTTCGTTAAAGATTTCGATAGTACCGATTCCATTACCGGCGTCCGCTGGGAGGCGTACACGCCACGGCCAGGCGGTGCGGCGGCTGCACCTGAACGCCCAACACCGCCAGAAATACTCGGTGACGTATTCAATCAGAAAACTTGGGCAAGTCTCGATGCGTCGATGCATACGAGGGGGATCCCGAACTTCGATCTGGTAGTGATGCGCCCTATCGGCGGGTGGCAGACACACACGGTCGAGGGCAACTCGTTTGGAAGCGCACAGGGGTACGCGGCGGTCGGGACAAATGCAATCTCAGTCGCTTACGTCGTGAACCAAGTGTTGAACCGCCTCTCGCCCACCGGGCAGTTCTTTTTTTCGCTCAATCATATGGCTGAGAGCTACGACATCGCGACGCACCAGCTCAAACCGCTTGTCGATCAGATTGAAGCGCAAACGCCATATCACCTTGTCCTTGTCACAACACGCACTCGCGAGTGGTATCCAGATCCGTCTCAACTTTCCCTCGCAGGGGCGATCATCCCGAAGTAGCCGTCTCTCAGGATGACCGGGCGAACTTCACAGTCCGCTTTCTGGTTTCACAAATCGTTCGCGGATGCTCTCGATCATGACGTAGAGCGACGGCACGAAAAACAGATTTGCGACTGTTGATACGAGCATCCCGCCGAACACTGTTGTACCGAGCGATTGGCGAGCGAGCGCGCCCGAGCCGCTCGCGATCACAAGTGGGAATACGCCCAGAATAAACGCGAACGATGTCATTAGAATCGGGCGCAGACGCTCCCGTGCCGCTTCAAGTGCGGCGTCGGCGATCGACAGGCCTCGCCCACGCAAATGATGCGCGAACTCGACGATTAAAATTGCGTTCTTTGCCGACAGGCCGATCAACATGACAAGACCGATCTGGCAAAACACGTCGTTCACTTGCCCACGAATGAGCTGACCGAGAAGCGCGCCAACGATGCCGATCGGCACCGACAAGAGCACGATCGACGGCAGCGCGAAGCTCTCGTACTGCGCCGCCAAGACGAGGAAAACAGCCAAAATAGCGAGACCGAAAATCAAAATGGCTCTCGCGCCCGATTCGACCTGCTCTTTCGCTAGGCCCGCCCACTCGAACCCGTAACCGCGCGGCAAGTGCGTGCGCGCGAGCTGTTCCATCTCAGCGATCGCCTCACCGGTGCTTCTTCCACGTGCCGGCGATGCATTGATGCTCGCCGCGCGGAAAAGATTGTAGTGCGAAATCTCTGTCGCCGAGACTTTGGGCACTGTCTCGATCAAGTTGTCGAGCGTGATCATCGTACCGACGCGCGCCGATGGCGATGTCGCAACCGGTAGCCCCGTCGGAGTTAGCCCTTCGCCCGATGAACCGCTCGATCGAACGTAGTACGTTGAAAGCGAGTTCGGATCGGCGCGGTACTCTTTGTCGCCCTGGACGTAGACGCTGTAAGAGCGATTCTCGAACGTAAAATCGTTGATGTATTTGCTGCCGACAAAGACTTGGAGCGTGTCGAAAAGGTCGGTGATCTTCACCCCTAGCTGCTTTGCGCGATCGCGATTGACGTTGATCTCGATGTACGGGCTATCGGCGGTAAAGCTTGTATTGACGCCGGAAAGAACCGGCGACTTTGCCGCCTGTTCGACAAACGCTTTTGTCACCCGTTCGAGCTCATGAACCGTCGAACCACCTTGATCTTGAAGCTGAAATTCAAGGCCGCCCATCTCTCCGATACCGTCGACCGGCGGTGGAGCGATCGGAAATACGATCGCCTCTTCAATCGCGGCAAGCGGCCCGCGAATTCGGTCGATGATCGCTTGTACGCTGTGCTCCTTCCCCTTCCGCTCCGACCATGGCTTTAGCGCGATGAACGAAACGGCGCGGTTCGGGCCGACGCCGCTAAACGACCAGCCTCCGAGCTCAAACGAGTTGTCGACTTCGGGAATCGAGCGAACAATTTTCTCGATTTTATCGACGATGCGCCGCGTGTAGTTCCCGGACATTCCGGTCGGCCCCTGCGCGACGATTCGGAGGCCTCCATCGTCTTCGTCGGGGAAGAAGCCGACCGGCACGCTTAGCAAGAGCGCAACGGCGGCGCCGAACGCGAGGGCAAACGCGATAAGCGAGACGGCGCGACGCCGGATCAGCCATTGGAGCAGTCGCAAATAGGTGCGCTGAAGCGCGCCGAAAAGGCGGTCAAACAGCTTGAAGCCCGCGGCTTTGTCGGTCGGTGTTTTTCGTAGCCACCGCGCCGCGAGCGTCGGCGTCAGCGTCAGCGAATTGAACATCGATAGCGCGACTGAGAACGCGATCGTCAACGCGAACTGCTGATAAATCCGCCCGCTTGTTCCCGGAAGGAGCGCCGCGGGGGAAAAGACGGCGATCAAGACCATCGATGTAGCGACGACGGCGCCTGACACTTCGCGCATCGCGGCCGACGCCGCTTGCCTCGCGTTTAGCCCCTTTTCATCGATAAATCGCTGCACATTTTCGATGACGACGATCGCGTCGTCGACGACCAATCCGGTCGCCAATGTGAGCCCAAAGAGCGTGAGCGTGTTGATCGAAAAGTTAAACGCTTTAACAAACGCGAACGTTCCGATGAGCGACACCGGAATCGTAATCGCCGGGATTAGCGTGCTCGTCTTCGATTGCAAGAAGAGGAAAATCACGAGAACAACGAGGATGATCGCTTCGATCAGCGTCTTCACAACTTCGCGCACCGATGACCGCACCGCGCGCGTCGTGTCGTCGGAGACGACCCAACGGAGCCCTGGCGGGAAGCGCAATTTTAGCTCATCCATCTTCGCGACGACGCCGTTGCGCACATCGAGCGCGTTGGCCGACGGGAGCTTCATGATGCCGAGCCCCGACGACTCCTGGCCGTTGTACCGCAAGAACGACGAATAGCCGACCGACCCGAGTTCGACCCGCGCGACGTCTTTCAGTCGGACGAACGCCCCGTTCGGCGTTGTTCTTAGGACGATATTCTCGAACTCTCGCGCATCTTGGAGCCGCCCATGCACTTCCAATCCGATTTGATACTCGGCCCACGGCACCGCCGGCTGCGAACCGAGCTGGCCCGCTGCGACTTGCACGTTCTGCTCATAAAGCGCCGCAATGACGTCACTCGCCGCCAGCGCGTGGAACGCGAGCTGATCCGGGCGAAGCCAGACGCGCATGGCGAACTTGCGCTCCGCGAAGACATCGACTTTTGACACGCCGGGGACGCGCTTGATCGCGTCTTTTAGATAAATATTCGCGTAGTTGCTTAAGAATTTTTGATCGTATTCCCCGTTTTCGGAATAGAGCGCCGTCGCCATGACCCACGAGGCGGTGTTCTTTTCGACAGTGACCCCTTTTTGGCGCACCTCGTTTGGGAGGCGCGATAGCACTTGCGACACGCGGTTTTGCACGTCGACCGCGGCGATGTCGATGTCGCGCGATGTATCGAACATCAGGTAAATAGCGCTTGTCCCGTCGCTGCCGCTCACCGACGAAATCGATCGGACGCCATCGACACCGTTAACCGACTGCTCGATCGGAATTGTGACCGACGTTTCGACAACTTCGGCGCTGGCCCCTGGATAGTTGGTCGTCACCGACACGGCCGGCGGCGCAAGCATCGGGTATTGCGCGATTGGCAAGGTGGGGATCGCAAGCGCTCCGGCGAGCACCATCACGATCGCGCAAACTACAGCAAAAATAGGGCGCTTAATGAAAAATTCGGCGAACATATCTCCTCACGTACCGACCGCTTACTCGGCCGCCCTCGGCTCACTTGCTACGTGCGTCCCGTCGAGCATTCGTTGAACGTTCGATACGATGACCTCCTCACCCGCCTTCACCCCTGACGTTATGATGAAGCTGTTTTCAAACATCCCTTCGACATCGATCGGTCGTTGCCTCGCGACAACACCGTCCGGCGTTCGGTCGGCGACAAACGCGAAGTAGGTGCCCACCAGGCGCGATACCGCTGAAATCGGCATTGTCAGACGCGGTTCGCGCCCCCAAATCATGCGCGCCGTTAGCACTTGCGCGGCACGTAACTTCCCCGCGTTGGGGCAAGTTGCTTTTACCAGAACCGTCTGCGTGTCGACGTTGACGGTTGTCGACACGAACGACGGCTTCGTCTCGCATAGCGGAATGCGCGAATTGTCGACGAGCTGGATGACGGTGTTTTCGTCGATCGCATTGGCTTTCGGAATCGGGATGTAAATGTACGCTTCGATCAACTTATCTTGGTCGACCGACGTGAGGCGTGTTTGCGGTGTGACGTAGTCGCCAACGCGGACCGGCACGTCACCGACAACGCCGTCGCTCGGCGCTATGATGCTGTAAAAACCGAGCAGATCGGCCTGCGATTTCAGCTGCGCTTCTGCCTGTTTGACATCGGCTTCCGCGGCGACGCGCAGGCTGTAACGTCGTTGATACTCGATGTCGCCTATCAATCCGGCTTCGAGGAGCGCTTGCGATTTGCTGTCGTTGTGAACCGCGAACTGCGCGTGCGCGCGCCTTGTTTGAAGGTTCGCTTCGAGGCTTTTTAGTGTCGCCAACTCGCGACCGGGATTGATCGCGATGATGAGCGCACCTTCGGTCACCGGGTCGCCCGGTTTCACTGAAATCGCTTTCACGTACCCGCTCACATGCGGGTAGAGCGCGATCGAGCGACGCGATGTGAGCGACGCCAAATACTCGTCAAATCGAGGCACTTCGATCAACTTTAGCGTTTCAATACGCGCAGGTATCTTCGCCGTTGCCGCCGATGCCCCTTCGGTATTTTTTTTGTGACACGTAGTGCTCGCGATCGCGCAAAAAATTGCGATCCCTACTAGCGCTGGTGACGCGGAAGGTCCCCGGAATCGCGGCGAATCAGCTTTCATTTCTTGCGCGAGGGTACGTCTAAGGCTCGATCGTGGCCAAGATCGAACTGCCAAATGCACCGTAAGCAGTGCGATAGATCGGCACAACCGGCGTGATGGTGGCTTATCTGTTTTGCCGAAATGACGAGCACCTTTGCCTTTTTTTGATCACGCCGATAGCTTAACACGTCATGCACATACATGCCCGTTGGGCGTTGGTTGCCCTTATTTTCCCGGCGAGCGCTCATGCCAACCCAACATCGGCCTCGGCCGTCCCGATCGCCGATGCGCTGAAGCTCGCCGACGTTGTGGCCTACGCCTCTGTCGGCGTGCGGACGCTGCCAACCTACAGCGGGATAAGTGAATGGTCTGGGGCAGAATTTGGGGTGCTCCCGACATTTCACTATGGCAAGAGTGGAGCGCAGTTCGGGGGTCTTGAAATGGGCGCCGACGTTATCGGCCACTACTCCAATCCGGCGAGCGGGCGGCTCGAGAGCAAACTCGTTCTAAACGCGAAACTAAACGTCCTCGAGGACAACGAGTGGTGGCCCGGCATCAGCATCGGAGCCATGGAGCTTGACCCGGTGCAGCCACGAAATAGCATGAATTTGCTATTCGCCGTCATGAGCAAAACGATCGTCGTTCGCAAAAAGCACTACGGTCGCGTCACCGCGGGGTATGGCAACGCCCTCACGAAGAACCCGGCGATCTTCAGTCCAACACTTCCGTTTCACAAAGGGGGGAGCCTCCTCCTTACGGCCTATGAATCGCCATCGTGGGGCCCGCTAGGGCTTGTCGTGGAGTACTTTGGAGGTTCGGCCGAAGTGGGCGCGCCGACCGTCGCGATAAACATCTCGCCGACCGACAGCGTGTCCATGCAAACAGGGCTCTCTCTCGGCGACCTAAACTTTTCGCCGAGAACGCCTCAGTATTTCTTTTTTTCGGTCGCCGGGTCGTGGAACATGGTGACGCTGCTTAAGTAGGACTCCGCCCCGTAAACGTGCCCGTGCCCGTAAACGTGCCCGGTATTTTCTGTGCCTCGGGCCTCAGAAAAAACCGGGCACGTTTACGGGCACGGGCACGTTTACGGGCAGATTCGGAGATCAGCTTGGCGTACGCACTGTTGGTGTTCTTGATGTCGGCACTGGGATGATGAGCGTGTCGGGCGGCTCGTCTTTGTAGCCGCGAAGCAGGATTTGGAGCACGCCTGGAAGTAGGAACATCGTTAGCAGCGTCGAAAAAAGAATCCCTGTGATAACGACTGTTGCTAGCGGCCTTTGAACTTCGGCGCCAGCGCCGGTGGCGAGCGCCATTGGCAAAAAGCCGAATGCCGCGACGGCGCCGGTTGAGAGGACAGCGCGCATCGTGTGCACCGCCCCTTCGGAAATTGCGATAGGCAGCTCGGTTCCGATCGCGAGCCGTCGCTTGATGTCGCTCGCCATTACAACGCCGTTTAAGACCGACACGCCGGCGAGCGCAATAAACCCGACCGCCGCCGGAATGCTGAACGACAACCCACGCAAAACAAGCCCCAAAATGCCGCCAATGAGCGCAAACGGGACGACCGCAAATACCGCCGCCGCGAATCGCGTGTTGCCGAACATCCACAGAAGCATCCCGAAAATAATTGCGAGGCTCATCGGCACGACCGTTGCCAATCGCTTCTTTGCGCGCTCGAAATTCTCGAACTGGCCCCCCCACGAGATCTCATAGCCCGTTGGAAGAGTGACCTCCGCTTCGATCTGCCTCCGTGCGTCGGCAACCCAAGAAACGAGGTCGCGACCGCGCAAATTAACCTCGACGCGCACGGTTCGAGTAAGCGCCTTGTGACGGATCTGCGTCGGCCCTTCAGCCTCTTCGATCTTTGCGACTTCGGCGAGCGGAATATTCTGCCCTCCGGGGGCCGAAACAAACAGTTCACCTAGCGCTTCGGTCGTTGGAAGGCGCGGCGGAACTCGCAAGCGAAAATCGAACCGGCGACGCCCTTCGTAGATGTACCCCAGCGGGATCCCCACGCGGGCCGCCTCGACAACTTCGAGAGCATCTGCGACGGTCACGCCATAGCGCGCCAAACGAACGCGGTCGGGGCGCACCGTGATTGTGGGCGCGCCGAGAAGGCGCTCAACACGAATGTCGCCCGTGCCTCGGACGTTTTTTACGATCCCCCCAACCTTCTCGCTAATCGCCTTTAATTCGGGCAAATCGGGGCCAAAAATCGCTATCTGCACGTCGGCGCGAGAGCCGCTGATCAGCGCATTTGTTTTGTCTTCGATCGGCTGCGAAATCGACACGAACGTCCCCGGCACTTCGCTTTCAAGAGCGTTTTTTAGGGCGATTGAGAGTTGGTCGAGATCGTGCGCCGTTTTCCATTCGGGCTTCGGCTTCAAGTGGACAAAAATGTCGGTGCTGTCATTCCCCACGGGATCGACCGCTACTTCTGCGCGACCGGTCATCGCGAGCGTCGTAATCACTTCGGGGAAACGTTTGAGAACGCGCTCCGCTGTGAGGTCAAGCTCCCGGGCACGCGCCAAATTAACTGAGGGAAGGCGCCGGATCGTGACAACGATATCGCCCTCGTCGATGCGCGGCACGAAATCGGCTCCGGCTTGCGACAGCAGCACAAAACTGCCGACCAGCAGGGCACCAGCACCGCTGAGAAGATACCACTTGTATCGAATCGCGGCTGGAAGCGCCTTCTCGTACAAGGCCTCAAGCTTCTGAATCCATCGCGGACCCAGCGACTTTGGAGGCGGCACGAGCGTTACGAGCAGCGCCGGGAAAAATAAAAGCGAGAAGACGAGCGCACCGAACAGCGCGCACGCCATCGTCCCCGCCATCGGCCGGAACATTTTCCCCTCGATCCCCTCGAGAGTCAAAAGGGGCAAATAAACGAGCATGATAATCGCGACGGAAAACGCGACGGGGCGCGCTACCGATGCGGAAATCTCCCCATAAACACGCTGTCTCAACCCTTTTGCGAGCTCACGCCCCGCCGTCGCAGCGAGCACCGCTTCGAGCACAACGATCGGGCCGTCGACCAAAAAACCGAAGTCGATCGCACCGAGACTCATCAAGTCGCCCGTCACACCGAACAGGTGCATGCCGAAAAGGGCAAACGACATCGACACCGGAATACCGAGCACGACGGCGAGTGCACCTCGCAACGTTCCCAAGAAGAGAGCCAGGACAAGCGTTACGACGAGCGCCCCTTCAACTAGATTCGACAGCACGGTCTTGAGCGTTCGACCGACAAATTCCGAGCGATCGTAGATTGGCTCGATCTTGATCCCGGCCGGGAGCTCGGCCTGTACTTCAGCAATCTTGGCTTTGAGTGCGGCGAGAACATCGCGGCTGTTCGCACCGATAAGCATCATCGCGATGCCGGTAACCGCCTCGCCATCGCCGTCGCGCGTGATGACGCCGTACCGGAGCGCCGCGCCAATTTTCACCTGACCGATGTGCCGAACAAGAAGCGGCGTGCCATCAGGATCGGTGCGAAGTACGACGTTCGCGATCTCTTCTTCGTTCCGAAGAAGGCCTGAACCGATGAGCGTGAACGATTCGTCGACGCGATCGACGTACCCTCCTCCTACGCTAATATTTGCGCGGAGGAGCGCTTCTCGCACATCTTTCAGCCCCATACCGTGCGCATGGAGCCGCTCGCGATCGACGACGACTTCGTACTGCTTAAGATCGCCCCCCATCGTATTGACTTCGATGATTCCGGGGACGCTGCGCAGCGCCGGCAAGATTTCCCAATCGAGAATTGTCCGCAACTGGGTTGGAGAATGATGATCGGATCGCACGACGAATTGATAAATTTCGCCGAGCCCACCTGACACGGGCGACAGTTCGGGGCGCCCCGCAACTTTTGGAAGGAGCGCTTCAACGACCCGCAGTCGCTCGAGCACAATCTGACGGGCAAACCAGACGTCGGTGCCATCTTTAAAAATAATCGTTACCGATGACAGCCCGGAGCGCGAGACCGAACGAAGCTCGGTAAGATGCGGCGTCCCGTTCAGAGCCGCCTCAATCGGGAATGTTACCGTTCGCTCGACTTCGATCGGCGATAGCCCAGGCGCCTCGGTGAGCACCGACACTTGCACCGTCGACACATCGGGGACGGCATCGATCGGGAGATACCGTGCTGCGATGCCGCCGCCTACGAGGACAACCCCAAGCAGGACGAGCACCATGAGCCGAAAACGGATCGATACATCGACAATTGATACGAGCATGATTTACCGGAACATTTCGGCTTTTAGCGCAAACACGCCGTTGACTGCCACGCGCTCGCCAAGCTGAAGCCCTGAAACAACGAGGGCGTGCGTGGCATCTCGAGGGCCAAGCGTGACGATGCGAGGCTCGACCGCCGTTTCGTCGTGGGCGACAAATACGGTCGGCTTGCCGTCGACACTTGTTATCGCTTCGAGTGGGATCATCGGCGCTGGCGATGTGGTGTGCGCAGTGTGAATCTTTGCGGTGACCGATTGACCTGGGCGGAGCGACTCGTCGGTATTTTCGACCACGACGCGAACTTGCGCGCTCCTTGTATCGAGGTCGATGATATCGCCGATGTGCGCAATTTTGCCGGTGACGACCATGCTGGCATTTGTCTGCGGCGAAAGCTCGACCGCATCGCCGTTATGCAGGTGCCCAAGCTCTCGCTCAAATACCGATAGATCGACCCAAAGGCGTTTGAGATTGGCGACTCTCATTGCTGTATGCGTCGGCTCGACAGACTGACCGCGCGATACGTTCAGCTCAACAACTTTGCCATCGATCGGGCTCGTTAACGTGAGAATGCCTATCTCGCCCGATTGCGTTCCGCCTATGGCGCGAACCCGCTGCGTGGCGGCCACGACATCGGCTTTTGCGGCGGCGGCCGTCGCGCGCGCTAGCTCTGCATCGCGAAGCGACGATACGTGCTGCGCAGCGAGCTGAGTTTCGCGCTTTTCGTTCACACCTGCGGCGTCGGCGTGAGCTCGCGCGGAGAGCAGCGCAGCCTGCGCCTCTCCAAGTTCCGCGCTCTCAAGCTCGAGAAGCACATCGCCGGCTTTCACCAAATCGCCCTGAAATTTCTCGATGCGCTTCACTCGCCCGGGAATGCGCGCGCCGATCGCGGCGACGAGCTGCGGATCAAACGTGACCGTCCCAGTGACGACTGTGACTGGAGAAAGTGCGCCGGTTTGACACTCGGCAAACGCTATTTTTGAGCGTGTCGCGAACTCTGGCGAGTAACGAATCCACTTTCCGTCGAGACGCGGGACGTCGCGTACTGGCGCTTCGCCCGGGTGGGAGCCTGATTTTCGGTAGGCTAGTCCGAGGCCGACTGCTGCGCACACGACGACTAGCATGACCGCGTACCGCCACTTAAAGCGCTTTGATGGCGGCTTTGTAGCGGCTGCCGAAATATCTTTGTTCACGTATCGAGCCCTCCAACCGACGTATCGATCGCTATCCGGTCGACCCATGCGGCCTCGAGTGCATCGAGCCTCTTGCCGCGAACTCGGGCAACTTCACGCGCCGCCGTTGTCACCCGGAAGAGATCGAAGCGACCTGCGCGCCAGCCGATCTCGACAAGCTCTAGCGACTTCATTGCGAGCGGTAGCGCCGAGTCTGTTAGCAGGCGCAGCTCACGACGACGTGCCTCATATGTTTCGATCGCACCGACAACTTCGCGAACAATTCTGCGCAGGAGCAGCGTCTCGCGATCCATTTCGGTTGTCCGCTCGGCGTCGACCCGGGCAAACTGCTGCTGATTTCGCTGCGCGACCGGCAATTCGACCGAGAGGCCGACGACGCCGAAAATTGGCGATATTGGCGCCGCATCGACGCCGCCATAGACGCCGAGGCGCGGAAACAGCTCTCTTCGTAGCTTGGTCGTTGTTGCGTCCAATAGCGACATTCGTCGTTTGATCACGGCGAGCTCGGGGCGCTTGCGAAGTGCGTGTTCGACCAGCAGCGCTCGATTCGGCACATCGGGCGGGTCTCCAACCGGTGTGACGAGCTGAACTTGTTGGGACGCGGGGAGATCGAGCACGTGCCTCAAATCCATCGTGTGCCCTTGCCTCAGACGAATCGACTGGTCAATCTCCAAACTTATCTGCGTCACTTCAAAACTGGCAAGCGACTCTTCGATCTCGTTTGATGCGCCAGCCTGCGCTCTCTGTTTGGTCGCCGAAAGCACGCGCTCGGCAATCGCCATCGTTTGCTGCATCTCGAAGACGCGCTGCTCCGCAATCCCCACTCGGACGTAGGCGCCCCATGCTGAACTGCGGACTCGTAGGCGCTCAACATCGAGCTCGGCGCGGGCAATCGCCGCCGCCTGCTCCGCTTCGCGCACTCGGGCTCGTGGTGCGCCACTGACATCAAACGGCACTTCGAGTGTCGCGGCGTAGCCGACGTCGGGTATCACGGCGCCGCCTGTAATCGGCGGCCGTGCGTCGACTGAAACTCTAGGATTTGAGGGGAAAACGATACCTGCCCCCACTCGGCGAGCCATCGCCTGACGGACCGCCGCGTTTGCAAGAACGATGTCGGGCGCGCGCTCCTTCGCGCGCGCAATCGCGTCAGAGAGCGAAAGCGACAGTGTTGCCGGAATGTCGGCCGTGCGGTTATCGTCCGCAGGGATATCGGCCAAAGCCCGATGCCCCCACGTTGCGAGTGAAGAGATGATGATGAAACGAGCTACTTGATGCACAGGGCGAAGGTTACAGCTCTGCGCGTACGAGCACGAACTTATTATTCATTTGTTTGCTAACAAGTTCGCGATACGATTTTGCGCCAACTTCTGTTCGCAAACCGTTAATTCGAGAGTGCTCCGTCACGAAAAACATGACATGGGCTCCCTGCTCTCGCTTTTTCTTCATCCAGGTGGCAAATGGGCCGCCGGTGGCGACGAATACCGGCGCGCGATTGCCCGTGTAAAAGTTCTCGCCTTTCCAGTTCATCTGGTAGGCGACGAGCTCTTCTTCTGGCCCTTTGCGCGTTCGATAATACATCTCGACGAGGTCACGCTGCCCCCAGTGCGGCGTCGTCTCGATCATGTAGACATCGAGCCCCCATACGGCGCAGCCTATGGCGATCACAACAACCGCTTTTACAACGTGGGGGCGAATCCGGCGCAGCGCAAGCGCGGCAATCGCGACGGCCGAGACGATCGTGAGCACCGCAAGCGACGACGCGAAGCCGAGACTTTCGGGCCAAGGGCGCTTGTAGTTGTATGTAAAGAGATGAAGTAAGCGGATCGCTCCGACCTGGTCGGAATGGTCCGGCTTGATGACGAGATCGCGCCCGACAAGCAGTAGCCCGATGGCTCCGGCGACCGCCCCAGCCCCTAACATCAGCGCATTTTTATCGCGCGGACGTGCTGGCGCCTTCCCCTTCGCGGGCGGAGGCAGTTTTGGCGGTTCGACGAGCATCTCGTCGAGCACAATCCCGATCAACATCGCGATCGCGGGGAGCGCGGGGAAAATGTAGTGGTGAAACTTCGTCCCCATGAACGAAAACAGGGCGAACGCGAAGAGAAACCACATCGCGAAAAAGACTGAAATATCGCCGATTCCCTTGTTCCCCGTATCGCGCGTTCGCAGCCATGCGAGAAGGCCGAGCGGCGCCAGCGCCGTCCACGGGAAGCAGGCGTACCCCAGCTGCCAGATGTAGTAACGAATGGTCGTGTCGTCGCCTTCGTTCGTGTCGTGCACGTGACTGAACGCGCGGTCGAACATATCGTGAAAAATAAGGCGATCGGTGAACGCCGGGCCGTGGCGCATGTACATCGCGACGTACCAAGGGAGCGCCACTGCGACGATGACGAGCAGCCCACTCACCACTTCAAAGCGCGTAATTTCACGCCAGTGAAGATTGACGCAGATGTACGCGAACGCGCAAATCATCGGCAGCGCGAAACCGGCCGGCCCTTTTGCCAGCGTTGCGATCGCGGCGCAGAGCCACCCGGCGATGTAAAATAGGCGCCGAAGGCGTCGTTCGCCGCGATTGAGCCAAAGGAGCGCCACGACTGCTGCTGACCATGTGAGCGCTTGGAGGAACGGCTCAAAGCACTTTATGACATGAGCGAACGCCGAGATCTCCCCTTTGCCGAGGCGCGACACGCCAAACGGCACTTGCGCCACGCACGCTTCGTTTCCCGGTGTTCCGCAGTTGCCGGGCGACCCGCTTTTGTATTGATCCCAATGCAGCCGGAAGCTGTGCGACTGCGAAACTAGGTCGATGTTGCGCGACAAGAGATAGACGATTTGCGGAATCGCCATCATCAAAATCGAGCCAAAAACAAGGTGCCACGCGGAAAACCGCAGCGACCGATTAAGAACGCGGACTTCGTAGAGGCCGGCGAGGCGATTCGGGTCGGTGTGGAGGCCGAGCAGAATGAAACCCATCGTCGCCGTCATCGGCGCGACGAACGGCATGTCGGCCATTGTCTGGTGGGCCAAAAAATACCACTGAGGCATTGTCGCTAGGACAATCGCGCCGAGCATCGCCGCACGGCGACCGATGGCGTGGAGCGCGCCGCGATACAAGATGTACATCGCGCCGATCGTCATCAGCACATTTGGCAAACGCATCGCCCATTCGGGGTGGGCAAACGTTCCGTCGCCGACCGCGAGCACATGATCAGGGCGAAAATCGACGCCGAGACCGGCCATCGAAAGCGCCTGAATCCAAAAATTCAGGATCGGCTTTGACCAGAACCAGCCGTCCTGCACCCACCAGAGCGAAATCCAATCGTCGCGCGATAAAATTTCGCGCGCGACTTCGCCGTAGTGTGTCTCCCATGGGTCCCACAACCCATAGCTTCCGAGCAGGGGGAAATAGAGTAGCGCGCCGACGACGATGACCCAAAAACCGTGGCGCTTGTGCAGCGGGCGGACCGCTCCTGTTTCGTCGGTCGCGTACGGCCCAAGCACGACGCCAAATCGAAACGCGGTGGCGGCAAGAAGAATAAAAAGCGCCGTGACAACCGCGCCCCACATCCATTGCGGACCGATCGATGCCGACGCGCCGGCCATGGCGAGAAGAAATGCCACCAGCGCGGCGAAAAGCTGCAGCTTCGACATCGTGAGAGCGCGCGACGTGATGCTCGCGACAACGCGCTTTTTGTCGTCGTCAAACGTCCCGAGCAGGTCCATCACGCCCCACGACGCGACCGCAACGCCTAAAAATCCGGCAAAAACGCCCCATGGTGCCTGGCCGGTGCGCGCCATAACCAGGAGAGTCGCTAGAAGCCCGACCACCGTGATGAGGCCCCCGCGCACCCAATGAGGCTTATTTCCCCGTGGAATAAGCTCTTCGAGCGAACCGTCGTCTGCTGCCTTCACTTCACGATCAACCTTGGCAGATTGTTGAACTGTCACAGCCACCCCTTTTTTACGGTTCACTCAAAGTTCGCTGACCAACTCTTGCGCCGCTACGAGCCGCCCCTGCGCTTCGATTAGCGTCTTTTGCTGCGCATGGGCCTCCTGTACAACCTCGGCCGGGGCTTTGTCGACGAAACTCGGCGAACTTAGCTTTTTCGCGATGGCTGCGAGGTCTTTTTCGATCTTTTTTAACTCGCGGTCGATTCGGGCGCGCTCTTTTTCGGCTGTTACGAGCCCTTTTAGCCCGACAACCACTTCGACGGCGCCGCTTTCGGTCGCGACGACGCTCACGGTTGAGCCAGCGGGGCGCGCTTTTTTATTGGAAGAGGCATCTGCCAACTCGAACGTCGGCGCGACTCCACCTTCCGTCTTCGCGAGGAGCGAAATTGCCGCGCTCTGCGCCCGCAATTTCTCGAGAGCTCGCGCATCGGCGCAGCGGATCGTCAGCGGGACGCCTGCCGCGGGGTGCACTTCGTGCTCGCTGCGAATCGTTCGTGCGGCGACGATGATCGCCTGAAGCATCGCCATTTCGGCCTCGGCGGCGGGATCGGCCGGCACGTTTTCAGCGCGCGGATATTCGGCGACGACGATCGACTTCGCCTGCGTACTTTTCGGGAAACGCTGCCACAGCTCTTCGGTGATAAACGGAATGAGCGGATGCATCAGCCGGTAAGACGACTCGAGAACATACGCGAGCGTGGCTTTCGTCTCCTCGACCGCCGGGTCGACCCCGGCACGAAGCATCGGTTTAACAAGCTCAAGGTACCAATCGCAGACGTCGTACCAAAAAAAGCGGTAGAGCTCGAGGCTCGCTTCGTCGATGCGATATTCATCGAACGCGGTGTGGCACGTCGCGATTGTGTGATGAAGGCGCGACAACATCCATCGATTGACGAGCGACGTGACACGCGCCGGTTTTGTTGGGACGGCGGGGAATTCGCCGAGCAGCTCGGCCCCTAGGCGCGTCGCGTTCCAAATTTTGTTTAGAAAGTGGCGGTACCCTTCGATGCGCTTTGGAGTTAGCGCGATCCGCTTGTTGCTTGGCGGATAGGTTGCCAACGTAAACCGGACGGCGTCGGCGCCAAACGCTGGGAAGCCGCCCCCCATGTTCGCCGTTGACGGGTACGCTTTGCGGAACTTGGTGAGCGCTTCGGCTTCGGGGGCGCCGGGGAGCGTCTTGCTGATGATGTCGCTAAACGACGCGCCGTAAATGAGATCGAGAGGGTCGATCACGTTCCCTTTTACTTTGCTCATTTTCTCGCCGGTCTCATCGACGATGAGCCCCGACAAGAGCACGCGTTTGAACGGCGGCTTTCCGGTAAAATGAATGCCGAACATCATCATCCGCGCGACCCAGAAAAACAGGATGTCGTACCCCGTTTCAAGATCGCTCGCGGGATAAAACTTCGCCAGCGCGGCCGTTTTGTCGGGCCACCCGAGTGTCGAAAATGGCCACAACGCGCTTGAAAACCAGGTGTCTAGAACGTCAGGGTCTTGCACCCAATCAGCGCCGCACTCGGCCGGCCGTTCGCGCGCTACGCGGATTTCACCGTTCGGCCCGTGCCACGCGGGGATTTGATGGCCCCACCAGAGCTGACGCGAGACGCACCAATCTTGGATGTTCTCCAAAAAGTGGTCGTACGTTTTTTCCCATTCGGCGGGGATGATTTGCGTTTTGCCGGTTCGCACTGCATCGAGCGCGGCGCTGGCCATTTCTTTCATGCTCAAAAACCACTGCGTCGAAATCATCGGCTCGACGACGCCGCCTGACCTCTGGCAACGCGGCAAGTTTAGCTGATGCGGTTTCGACCCGCGGGCGAGCCCCTTTTCGTCGAGCGCGTGCTTGACCGCGGTGCGCGCGCGCTTGCGATCGAGCCCTTGAAACTGCGCGCCGTTTTCGTTGATCGCGCCGGCTGATGTGAAAATGTTGATCTCGGCGAGGCCGTGGCGTTTGCCGACTGCAAAGTCGTTAAAATCGTGCGCTGGTGTTATTTTCACCGCCCCCGTCCCGAACTTCGGGTCGACGAGAATCGCGTCGCAAATGACCGGAACGAGGCGATCGACGAACGGGTGAACGAGCATCTTCCCGTGCAAATGTTTGTAGCGCGGATCGTCTGGGTGAACGGCAACTGCTGTATCTCCGAGCATCGTTTCGGGGCGCGTTGTCGCAACGACAATCTGCTCGTCAGAGCCATCGACACGATACGCAAACTCAAACAGCTCGCCGTTTGCCCCCTCTTCATTGTCGACTTCGAGATCGCTGAGCGCCGTTTGACACTCTGGGCACCAGTTGATGAGACGCGTGGCGCGGTACATCAGCCCCGATTCGTAGAGCTGCACGAACGCTTCGCGTACGGCGCGGCTCATGTCGGCGTCCATCGTGAACTTTGATCGCGCCCAGTCGGCCGATGCACCGAGGACACGCTGCTGCAGCGCGATGCGGCCTCCGCTCTCGGCCTTCCATTCCCAAATGCGCTTGATAAATTCGTCGCGGCCGAGCTCGTGTCGTGTCACTCCGGCGCGCAAGAGCTGCCTTTCGACAACTGTCTGCGTGGCGATACCGGCGTGGTCGATCCCCGGCTGCCAGAGCGCGTTGTAGCCGCACATTCTGTGGTAGCGAACGAGGGCGTCTTCGAGTGTGCCACGGAGGGCGTGCCCCATGTGGAGCGAGCCGGTGACGTTCGGCGGGGGCATCGGTACGTGGTAGGTTGGGCGATTGTCGTCCTCGGCATCGCTTGCGGCGAAAACCCCTTGATCCTCCCAATATTTGTACCAGCGAGCCTCGACTTCGCGCGGCTCGTACCCCTTCTGCAAATCGCCTTCGGTCACTCCCGCCTACCCTTCGCTATCCCTCGCGCATGACGCGCGCAATTTCTTCTCGAATGAGCGCTTCCGCTAGTTGCGGAACCACCTCCCACACGACTTTTTCGACTGTTTTCTCGATCATTTCGCGAGAAAGAGTCATCACAGAATTGACTTGCGCTTGCGACAACCCGAGCCGTGCGAGCTCGCCGGACATGGTATCACTGGTCGGCACGCGCGCCACGCTGCTCCCGGCGGCGGGCGAAGAAATTGCGAGAGAAACCGCCGGCGCACTGCGAGGCGCTGCTTCGGGCGAAGAAATTGCTAACGAAAGCGGCAATTGCGACGGCAGTTCGAGTGAAGAAATCGCCGGCGAAACCTGGTTTTTCGCGGCGATTGCTTGCCGCACTTTTTCTATTGCTGTGGCTGTCTCGAACGGCTTGTCGAAGCTCGCATCGGCCCCGGCGGCGCTGCCGCGAACCGGATCGTGCGGGTGAAAACGGCTTGAAAGCATGATAATTGCTGCATTTGGCGCCAACTTTCGAACCTCTTTGCAGAGTGCGTAGCCGTCGTTGTTTTCGAGTGCGATATCGATGAGCACGGCGTGGGGCGCCTCTTCTCGAACACTTGCGAGGGCGATGGCGGCCGTGCTCGCCGTCACCGTGCGAAACTCATCGCCCTTAAACGTAATTTCGAACACCTTCCGCATCGTTGCGCTGTCGTCGATGGCAAGCAAAGTCTTTGGCACGTGATACTCCATCCATATTCAAACGCGCCGCTGCCACCGCTGACGTACGGTGTAAACTCGGCGAGTTGTTGTCGTTGAGCGCTGAAAAAAAGAGTGCGATTGTGCGGACGAGAGGTCGATAGTGTCAAGCAAAGTGCGCGGCAAGGTGAATGAAAAGAAAAGAGCGCCCGCCGCAAAAACGGTGCCGGACGAGCTCGACGGGCGATTTGTCGATGCGGTCGTGCGTTCGCTGTACGACGTAAGTTGGGGCGATGCGCGCGCGTGGATCGCGCGAGGGGCTGTGCGCGTTGACGGCGCGGTGATGACACAAGCGACGACGACGGTTCACAAAGGGGCGACAGTAACGATCGAGCTGAACGCGCCACGACGACGAGCGCCGCACGAAATTAGCAAAGAGCGAATCGCGCATATCGACGCGCATGT
>CAMAVR010000023.1 GCA_945861885.1 Nannocystis exedens
ACGTTGCAACACTAAAAAACGGTTTACGTCGCCTTACGCCAAATAAACCAAATCCCTCCCGCCCTTCCGCCCTCCCTGTTCAAATTCTGGGGCTGAATGAGGGCCGCGATTCGGGCGATGAATGGGAATTCTTAAACAGACCCTAGTTCGGTCAGTATATCTTCATCATTTCAGGGAGCTGGTGGGCTCTTCTAGCGAGCCCGAAACGACATACGCGCGATTTTCGTACCAAGTTTTGCCCGTTTTCATCACTTGAAGAGCGGCGAGCGACACCTCACCATCCACGCTGGAGCATGGGACGTGCGAGCGATCACGAAGGATACTGCGCGGGATCCCGAGCGATAGGCAGAGTTTATCGATGACCGTAAGAATGTAGTCGCCCATCTTTTTTTCTGGCATCGGATAGAAAGGGCACGTGCGCGCGCTGGACAAATATTCGACTTTGCTCGCTCGATCACTTGCTAGCGCCAGCCAAAGGCACTCGTCGCCATTGTCCGAGGCGATGATGAGTCGAAATTGCGGGGTCGGTTCAGAAAATTCGCCGAGCGTAGCGCGAAAGCTAACGCCATCCACGCGCAGGCGAAGATAGGTCTCGTCCGAAGTAGGCCCGGGGGCATACGCGGCGTGAGCTTTCAAGTACGCGATTCGATCGGCAAGCGTGGCGCCCGGAAGACGCGCCCTGCCGCTGATGTCGAACGCGCTCGCGTCGTAGGCCGGCGGTGCCGTCGCTCCCGGTGCATAAGTTGCTGGCGGTGCAGGAGTTGCTGCCGGTGCGGGATTGACTAGCGGTGCGGGACGGCTTGCCGATCGCGGACGCATTGGTGAGCCGCACGAGGCAAGCAGCGCCGCGGCTATTATCGTCGGCAATAGAAATAGGCCGTTTTGGGATCGGTTCACACTTCGCAGCGTCTGCCGCTTGGGGCGTCCACTCAAGCAAAAGCGAGGACTTTACCAAGAAGCTGTGTGAATCGCGCGCACATTAAACGCAACTCGGCTCAAAACGGGACCGTCGATGCGAATGCTAACAGGAACCACGCGGCCTCCGGATTAAAACATCACGCCTACCTTGTCCATATTCACTGTTAGAGGGAGGCTTCAGTGATGAGGGTAATCTCGATTTTTGCTCTATGCTCCTTGTCGGCGGCACTCGTTAGCTCCGCAAGCTTCGCCGACACGTATTTCATCCCGAGGGAGAAACGCGACCTTTTTCTGAACCCGGACAGCGTCGTCATCGACTCCCAAATGGTTCACGTTCGGGGAGCGAAGGTCGCGTACATTAATACGTACGCGCTGACGCGAGACTTCCCGTTTCTTCAGGGGCTATCGCCCGCGGCGTTGTCAAAGTGGATTCTCGCAAACTGCGCGTACGTGTCGCGCGACCAACAAGAGCTCAACGAAATTCGGCAAACCGCGATTCCGGTCGATGGGGCGACAACAGTTGCGTTCCGGCAAGATAGATGGGGGCGAGCCGCCGATATTCCCGTCAACAATCTAAACGGACAGCCCGCTGGGTTTGTCGACGTCAAAGGGTGCGGGCTCGATAGGCAGTTTTCGGGTAAGGCCATCGACGCGCAGAAAACTATTTATTCTAACGCGCACGCGGACCCTGCGGCCCTGGAGGTACTTCGAAAGTCAGACACCAACGATGGCGCGGCGTCTTTCCGAGAAGCAATTGCAGAAGTAATTCGAAGTGAGGCATTGCAGCGGAGTTTTAACGAAGTCAATCACTTGCGTAAAACGCACTTCGAAGTGATCGAATCGTATTTTATTATCGTGCTGCCGTACAATTTATTGAGACCGCATGGGCGTACTGAGACAGCGGCGCTTATCGGCCGCCAAGCGCACCTCGGACGTCACATTGCGACTCGGGCTGACACCAATGACATCTACCTGAACGTCGGCGCCACGAAGCAGTTTGACGCAACAGACACGGTGGCCGACATGGGGCTCGTCGTCCCCGTGTATGGTGCGTTTCGCGATCGATTCTTGTTGCACGAACATGGCTTTGCGCGCCACCACCCGGAAAAGACGCGCGATTGGGTTGAGGGGGAGCGCGTGGCACGCGAGTATGTTGCTGGCGACGACGATGCCGTCACCAAATTCATGGCCACTTTTTTCCCGGAGGCTCCGGTGCATCCTTCGCCGCACCCGCGCCTACCGACGGCGCGGGAGATGATGGAAGAGCGAAATGCTTCCGAGGCGTCCCTGCGGCACATGCTGACAGCCGAGTCGAGCGGCGTAAGAGAACTAGCGGTGCGGCGTCTGCGCAGTTTGCACTCGACCGATATCGCGACCCTAGAGGCGTTCGCTCGCGCGCTACGCGACCCGGATTACCTCGTCTCTAGCGACGCAATCGATGCTCTGGCCGAAGTTCCGAAGCTTCCTTTATCGATTGTCATCGATATCGAAAATACGCTGAAAGCGCGCGCGTCGACGGCGGCTCAGAAGATCATTTCTGTGCTGGTACGACAAATCGCGATGGGCCCTTTCGCCGAGACGGAGCGCCCGGTTGTCAACTCCCTGTTGAATACGCTCGTCACGTACATATGGGATGAACACGATATCACGAGGAAAGTAGCGACCGATACGTTGATTGCCATAAATGCAGTTCACCCGCTCCCGGAATCGGTTTTCCACCGGGTCCTCGATGAGCTCAAGGCCGATGGGGAGCTTGCACATTTTGGAATCAGTGCGTACCGCCTCATCGCCAAGACACAACCACGGTACCCTTTTGTCATAGCGGCGCTTCACGCTCTCAAAGCTCAGTACCCGTATGCCAGGCAAATCAACGTGACGCTGAGCGAGCTTCAGTAGCGACATGACGCCCGCATCGCGGTCTTTTTGCTCGCACCTCTCGTTATCCCTGAGCACACGGGCAGCCTCTCGCGCTCATCGAAAAGAGCTCGCCTATTTTGCCAGCGCCTGTGGTTACCATTGGGAATGATGCTGCGTATTGGTGCCGCGGTCTTCGTTTTGCTGCTCTGTTCGTGCGACTCACTGCATGGCAGTCATGGAGCGGCCGGCTCTCCTGATGCGTCGGTTTCCATCACGCCTCCTGTTACGCCTATTATTGTCACGCTCATCGCTGATACGGCTGAATCGGGCGAGGGGAGTTCGTGGGTTGGTGCTCTCAAGAGTGAGCCAGACGCGGCGGCGCCGGCGATTGATGCGTCGGCGCTTCCGATTGTGCGGAGCACACTTGTGCACATCGAGGGGCACGATGAGGCCGTGCCATCAAGAGACTTATCGCGACCCGCAGCAGTTCCGCCGCCGAGACACGACCCCGCATGCGCGAAGAGCGACGATTCGCCGCTCATCGGCTGCTGGCGGCAGGTAGACGGCAAGCGCTACGAGCGCATCGACGCGGTGCCAAAATCGGTGAAAGAGATCCCGCCGGTCTCGCTTACCGCGGAAGAGATCAACGCGCGCCTTCAAAAAAGCGACACGATCGTCGCCGACTACATCACGATTTGGCCGAAAGTGTTTCGTCGCATGTATGTCGGCAACGATGCCGCGCTTCATTATCAGTCGGCGGCGATCGATCGCATTGTCGACGATACGTTTGTACTCGCGCCGCACAAACTCGGCGACCGGTCGACCCCGAGGCTCCTCGCGATATCAAACCCCGCTCAGAGCTTTCGATTCGGCGATGACGAAGTCACGACGATATTAAACGAAGAAGCTCGCGTTTATCAGGTTAACGTCAAAAACAGCGAAAAAATACTCATTTTTGGCAACTACGACTTGAGGTGGCATGCGCTCGACCAAGTGATGCCGATCGATACGAACTGGCTAACAAAAGAGCGTCGTCTCCAATTTAGCCATCCGCTGCTATTCGTTTCGGAAAGCGAAGCGCTTTCACGATTTACTAAATTCTATTTCACGTACACGAGTCTCCTAACGCTGCTGTCTCACGAACATAGCGTGGTTCGCACCGAGCCCGACGCATTCACTCGCGCATTGGCGGCAACGCATCACAGTGATGGCGCCGTGCCGAGAGCACTTGCCGAGTACTTCAAAGCGAACGGCTCGGTTACCGACATGACCGTCCCAGTCATGCGAACAGACGGCACGCGAAATAGATTGTTCTTTATCAAAGCGAACGACCAGAAGTGTTACTTCAGCAAAAGGGACGCATGGAGTGTTCGAACGATCACGCCGACGTTTATCGAAATTTCACCGATAAAAGCGGGGGAGGGGTACCTGATATGCGCGAGCGATCCGGCCGGTCGTTCGCGCCAGCTTAGCTATTTCAGACACGTGTTTATCAACGACACGCCAGGCGATACGATTCATTTACGAAAAGCAAATCAACTCGATTCGCAGTGGGTAAAATTCCGGTTCAGCCAAAAGTTCGGAGCGCTAGACACTCGATTTGTATTTGAACGCGAGATCTCGCTCGCCGCGGCTGACGACGGTGGCCTGCGCGTTCCAGGAGTGGTGCTCTCGTTAAAACCGGAGGGGTATAAGCCGCACAGCAACGAAGTGTTGCACGAGCTCGCGACGCTGTACGGCGAGGCGGTGCACCTCGACAATCCGGCCCATCCGTATTTACCCCTGGCGAACGTCGTCTTTGGCGATGACAATGTTTTTGAAACTCTCAGCTACGAGTTCGAACTTCGCTAGACGCCTGCGGCGAAGTACTAGAGCGACTCAACTACGTCGGTAGCACTGAGTCCGTCTTCCGCTTCTTGGGCTTCCCTTAGTCGCGCAACGATGTTGCAATCGTGCGTCGTCGGGTCTTTAAGAAGGGTCGTCATCAGCCGATTTGATTTTGCGAGCGCCGACGGATCTGCCAAAGCGGTGCTAACGAGATCGACCCCGGATTTGTAAACGCGCTCGCTCTCGGCGTAAGTCGCAAGAAGCGGTTTAAAACCCGCTAAAACATGTGCGTGCCCGCCCGCAGCGATTCGGATGGCCAAAAGCATTGCGAGGTCTGCATCGTCCGGGCTCGCGACATAACCGTAGTAAATACCAGCAGCGCGGCGAACATTCATCGCCAGATAGAAATCCAGCGTTTGCAACGTGTTGTGGCATTGCGGCCCGTCATCATCCGCAGCGTCGCCATCAGTGCAGCCAGCTTCCGCCGACACGCCGGTAAGGGCAACGGACAATATTGTCGCCAAAGCGCCGGCGATGCTCCCAAAGTTGCGGTTCATTTGATAAATCATTTTGACGTCACAGAATTTCTTTTGAAATAATTATAAACGTTACGTAGTCGTTGATTACGGGAATGGCGGTCCCCACGGAAATATGCGACCGCGCAAATCGAGCGTCACCATTCGGCTCGCTCCGCGTATGTGCGGCTGACCGTCGAGGAGCGCTCTATCCTCCGGCGTTCGTCCCGCGGGCGCCTGCCAGAGTACAAAACCCTTGTAGGACCAGATAGTGTCGAGCAGTAGGAGCGGATTTACCAGAGTGCGGTTACCATCCGGACCCTGAAACGCAGAACGTGTAATATCCACCCAACTCGGGAATGCTCGAACCCACGGTCTATTTGCCGCGAACAGGGCTGGGGTTATGTGCGGCGGAGGCGGGGTAAGCCCGTTTACGTACAGATCGGGGATACGTTCAAGGAGTCCAACGTTCGCCGCTTGTTGGTCGGCCGGATAGTCTCCCAAAACGGCCGGCGCGCCAGCGATATTCAATGCGTCTGCGAAGGCGTACGTCAATCGATCTTGGACGGGGTAGAGGCGCATCGCTTCGGCGAGGAAGACCGCACTCTCAGCCAAGAGCCGACGGCTAAGCTGAAAACGCTCCTCGTCGACGATTGCGGCGTTCTGAAGATCACCAAGGCGAGCGTCGAGCCCTGTAACATCAACGGTCCACTCCTCTCGTCCGTTGGCGTCACGATTCCACGGTGCGTGCGCCCCTTCGAATTGGCCGGCACCAAAAAGGTTCTGATAGCTGATGTCTTGAAGTCCATCGATCGGCGGGGGAGCGACGTGGACGTATGCGACCGCACCACCCACCGCACCACCCGCAGGCGGCGGCGCCGTTATCGCATAGATATAAAGATAACTAGCCAAAGCCGAGCTGATCGACGGTTCGCGTTGTCCCGCAAGAAGCCCGTCCCCAGGGTTGATAAAAATGTGAGCAAGCTCCGGCCCCGCACCGTTGCGAACTTTGATCACATACGGTTCGAAAAAGAAGCCTCCACCGAATCCAACGCGGGTGCAATCCCCGTGCGCGTCGGGAATACAAAAGCCGTTGCTAAATTTTTCCCGAATCCGAGTAATTGATGCGGCGTAGTTGGCGATATCAAGCGTACAACCAAGTTCTGGCCCTTCGATACACGCCGCTTTTGCTTCGCCGATGTGCGTGAGTAGCAGCACGAGGGCGCTGAACAGTCCAAATAAGAATGTTCCGCCTAACTTCCTTCGCTTCATCTCTCTGATAACTCCTGAAATATCGGAGGTTTGCGCGCTGCGCGTCGCGAGCAGCGCATCGCGAGCCGCGCATCATTATTAGACGGTCAGCTTACATGATTATTAAGTTGCGGCATGGATCGGGCGAGTTTTTCTCAAAACGAGAACGATCGCGGCAAGGTCGTTAGGACGGTGGACCGATAACAATTGCATGACGAACGCTCTTTTTCGTGGCGGTTGGCGGGTCATCCCAAAGACTCAGGCGACATGAAAATTTTGTCGCGAAAAGCAGGCATATATTGCGCTTCTCTTGCACTTGTTCTTGTTGGATGCTCGTCCGGCCCGATCGACGAGAGCGACCGCACGTTGTCGAGCGTTGCCCAGGCGATGTTGAGCGCGCGGTCCGCCTCCAAAGCCGCAGCTTCAGAAGCCGATGCGGTCGATTCTGGCGCGCCGGTTGCAAACGCTGGGTACCGCGTCGAAGTCGGATATCCGGTTGCATTCCCGTTTGGCTTGATTGGCTTCGATCACATAGCCGCCGCGATGGTGCAGTACTCAATTACGCGGTCTGATCCGAAGTCGTATGATCCCGATTTTCATGTGGAGACGACGAAGGGCGTCGATGCACTTGCCCGGCGCGTGCGCATGCATCCCGCGATACTTTCGAAGTACTTGACGGGGCACCTCACGTTGCTGTCAGACGGCGAGCCGGTGCCTCCGAGAGAGTGCCTTCTTGAATGGTTGGATACTGATGTTGCGCGCGTTGAACCGACGGTTCCGAGCGTCTCGCGCTTCGTGCAAGCCTACCACCCGGGTGCGGACAGCCATTTTTTAGTCGACCTCATAAAGCAAATTGCCAGAACGAAGCGTCAACCGGTCGGCTCGTCGCTGCCGTTGGCAAACGCATTTTTTGAGGATGTTGATCTCGCGTTAGGGGCGGTCGACGTGCTGTTTGTCGACCTTCAGGTCATGGTGTCGCACTCCGGCGGCCCGCGAGCACTCAGCGGTGGGCTATCCGAGATCCTCGAACACATGGAAATCGACGCGCAATATACCGCGTGCGGACAAGTGATGCTTGGTGTCACGCGCGATGCGTACGCGAAGCTCAATGCGTATCCGGTAACGCACTTCAAGTCGCTGAACGAGCGCGACGGAGTAACCTACCGAGTTTGGGACGAGCCAAAACAACACCGCAAGAGAGTGTTGCTGTTCGTTCGAGATGACGAAGGGCAAATCGTTCCGATTACTGCGCATGGATACCCGAAGTCCACGTGGCGAGAGTTAACGGTTGCACAGCCAAGCTTTGGGACGTTTGAAGGGGGGAGGGCGGCTCGCGCGTATGTGATCAAAGAGCAGCCAAACAAAGAATGGGCCATCGAGCGGTCGGCCGGAATCGCGCTCGTTGCGGGCGAGCGGTCGCGCAAAATTGTCACTGTTTCGGCGGCCGAGGACGAAGCGCGAAGTTTAGACCGTTCTCTCGTCGTAAGTCGCGGCAAGGCCGAGCGCGCAGGTGGAACTGACCCGCTGTATCGAACAATCGTCAAGCTGCTAAAGCTCTACCCAGCGTATGGCGGCGCCGATGAGCACGACGCATCGATTTTTCTCCCCGCCGAGACGGTGGGGCAATTCCGGCAATATGCACGCGACGTGATGGGTATCGCTTTTGAGGAGTGGAAAACGGCGGAACTCGAAACGCATTTCCCGGTCATTTTCGGCCGATTGGGGCAAGTTCTTGCGCTGCTCGATCGCACTGACGAAGCGGCTGACGATTCGCAATCGACCGAAAAGCCGAAAGCGAAAAGTAAAAAGAAAAAAGGAAATAAGAAAAAAGGCGTTACTGCCACAAGCGATGGCGCGGCGTGCGCCACCTCGGGTACCACCAGTACGCCGAGCGGCGAGGCGTGCGCGGCGTCGGCAGATGTTGCATCTGTGAGCGACGTTCTTTTGGAACCGTGCGCAGGTGGAGCCGTTTTGGTAGACGACGAACTCACGGTCGATGACGCCGTCGACGAAGCACCTCCAGCGACCTATGTGCGTCGAGAAAAAGCACCCGCGCAAGCGGCTCCGCCCGCTGATGCCGCGTATGACGAAGATGCGGTCGCCGACAGACTGATCGCCGCGGCGATGGACCAGCTCCCAGATTACGGCGACGTGTCACCGCGAGAAGTCGAAGACGCGCTCCGCGAGCTGTATCGCGAATGGCGAAAAATGGGCGGAACGTTCGATGGCGCGCATGAAACCGGCCACGGCTCCCATCGCTCACTCAAATTACGAAAAGGCGACGGCCGAGCGCCAATCGTAAAAGCTCACGGCGCAAAGCGTGGCCGCAGAGTCTATCAAGTAAAAGAAACGCTGACGCAAACCGCGCACTTGTTAGCAAGAGCGGGCAAGCGCCAGCAGATCGTCGTTCCCGAGTAACGCCAGCTGCGGCAAACCTGTGCGTTGCGATGCCGTCAGAGCATCTTTGTAATCGCTCGACAGATTGGCCGGGCTGCCGCCTAAATTGGAGGTTTACCGGCGCCTCCTGCCGTAATAAACACAGTCGCCGATGAAGTACTCTCCGCTGTCGCCTTATTTTTTGGCTCTCTTGGCAATTGTTGCCAGCGCTTGCTCGAAGCGCGTTCCCCGCGTGGAAGGCGCGATTGTGAGTGCCGCCGATGCCGGTGCGTCGGTCGGTTTAGCAAGTGCGGTTCAGGCGCTCGTCAATCCCGAAAAGCTTCCGGTCTATTCGGGGCCAACAGGCGCGGTCGAGGGGGTCGTTTTTGTCACGGGGCCAAGCGCCCCCGACGCGCCTCCGAGTGGCACCTATGCGCTCTGTCCAGCGGCGGCCCGCACACGTGCAAAGCTCTTTCGCGAAGCGGCACCGACGTCCGATGGGCGACGGCCGCTGGGTGACGCGCTCGTTGCAGTGACCGGCTATCACGGTTTTTATCTCGCCGAGCGGCACGAAGCGCGTGAAGTGATCATCGACGATTGCGCCGCCGCGCCGCGAACGATCGATGTCACGATCGGTCAGCGGCTCGAATTTATCAACCGCACCAACGCACTCTTCGCGCCATCAATCGAAGCCGAGCCGACAATCGCCGTAATGGCCGCCGGTAAGGCAACGGGGCCGATCCAGCTGTACCCACAAAAACCAGGCTATTTTGCGCTTCGCGACCTGCTCGGAGGCGCATTCGCGTCGGCCGACCTTTACGTTCTATTGCACCCGCTTCACGCCGTGAGCGATAGCTCAGGCCACTTTCGAATCGAAGGGGTTCCGGTAGGCAAGCTTCAAGCGTTCGCCCGCCTGCCGTCAATACGTCGCGAATCGGCCGCCCCAGTCGAAGTGCGAGCCGGCGAAACGGCGCACATCGAGCTAACAATCGCCTACGCGCCCGAGCCGACTGCAGTGTCAACGACGGAGCGGACGAAACCGGTTCATTGATCGCGCTCGAGGAGCGGTGGCGCGTGCTACTATTTCCGAACCGGCGGGCTGCTCGGTCTCGACTTTCTCATCGGGTACCAAAATCGCTCAAATTGCGTCATTAATGATGCCAATTCCGGATAGGCAGGGTGGGGCCCGCTAACCGATTCAAGAAAACCGATGTCGTCGAGCGCACCGTTGTGGGCGTAGTTCGATAGCTCTGCGTTTGCTTTTGCGAGTTCCGGCCTGCCCGCCAGCTGATTCAAAAACGCATCATAGCGCTTCATCCGCTCCTTCAGCGCGGCTACGTCGCTCGGCTCCCCCACGATCTGGGTTCTCATCATCGCAAGCCATAAGTGAGGATTGGCTGGGTCATTTTCAACACGAAGCGCCATCAAAAAAAGTAACTGTGGCGGCATTCGTTCGAACATTTTTCGATAAAAAAGTTGTGCGAGCGACGGAATAAAAGGGGCCCCCGGATTTGCGTCGATGACGTTATCGACTTCAGATATCGCTTCGTGAATCTCGTATTGCTCGGCATCAGCGGCGGCTGAAATTAGGAAAATAGACGCACTCGCACACACGAGAAGTTTTCGTCGAAGCATCGTGCGCCTCTTTTGGACGATAGAGATTTGCAGCTTTTGATGATCACGGAGGTTCATGTCGGTATCAGATCCATGGCTCATTTGTGTTTCTGAAAATCTTTGAAGGTTGGGCAACCTTGAACGCCAAATGTTGAACAAGCCGTGCAATGAAGCCCATCAAACATTGGAACAACTGGTCCATTGAAGCGAAGACCGATAATTTGGCTTGTACCGTCGTTGCAGTAGGCGCCTGGTTCTTCGCTAATCGTCTTGTAGCCTGCAATAAGCGTCCACATATTAGGGACGGGCGGGCGATTCTTCTCTTTAAGTCCAGTTTTCCAATCGTTGTAATTGATACTTTTTTTTAGCTCGGCCGTCATTACCACTGAAAACATGGCGTCTAGCCAACCAACAGGACCATTGTCGTTCCACAACGCGGGCCCATTCTTCTGCTCCTTCGCCTCGCGAACGGTTTTATCAAGATCGGTAAACGCTTTGCCAAATGCGTTCTGAATTGGATAAAAACGTACCGCCTCCCCCATGAGGATTGCCGTTGCCCCGATCACCCATTGGCTGGTGTCTTCTCGTCCGAAGCAATATTTTAAAACGTCCGTCCCCTTTTTTACAGAATCGGCACAGTGCTTTAATCTCAAAAAGTAACGCCCGACCGAGAGAGTCACCTCATCGGCCGTCGTTTCAAATCCCATAAATTTATAGTCTGGACCAATAATCCATTGCTGCTCATTCACGCTATGGGCGAAGGGATCGCCTTTCTTCCATATATAGTTCGCCGTCTTCCACTCGGGCGGAGCGGGTGCGCCGGCGTCGGACACTCGATCTACCCATTCAACGACTTCGCTGTCGCGCGCGGTGGTAATTGACCAGCTAGGAATGTTGCCGTCGTCATAGATGGCTGACATCCCGACGACGTACGTGAGCCCCTGCGTTCCGTTTTTACCGCCAAGGGAGATTGCAACTTTGCCCAAGGTGACGGCGTCGTTGGCCTGACCGATTGAATCGTTCAACTCCGTTGAGATGAGAATCTCGTAGGGCCTAGTTCTGCCGAGATTGGCCGGGTCCGGAATCCAGTTTCCAAGCGGTTTGTTGTGTTTATTTACTTCTTGAACGAACGGGAATCGCTTCGTAAGCGCATGCGCCAAGCCTTTACGTATCGACTCGATAGATTGCTTGTAGCCTCCGTCGAGACGGAAAACACACGGTTCGGCCACACCGTTTACGTCGATACAGCCGCCGTGGTCCTGCGCGAAGGATACTTTTATTGGAACTGCGATAGCCCATACGATCGCGAAGAGCGAAATGGTCTTTAAATGAAGCATCCCAAAAAAAGTTATCGATTCATTTGTCTTTATTCAATAGTTATTGTGGCGTGAGAGCTTGTGAGTAATGTCGCTCAGTTCGGGATACAAAGCCGATTTGACGATTTAGTTATTTTGAAGCAGCGCACGAATAGGCGGCGCGCATTCGGGCGATGCGTTGCTGAATTTCTGGATCGTCGCCATCGAAACGGGCGGCTTCTTGGTACGCAACGAGCGCCTTGTCGCAATGGCCGCTCTCTTCTTCGATTACTCCTCGCAAATAGGCTGCGTATGCTTCGGGTGCGATGTATCGGCCGACGACGGTTCTTCCGTCAACGATGCGCGTTACCGGACGCGAACTGGCGCAGCCGCTAAGAATTACGAGACTGAGCGCAACGGACGAAAAAAAATTCAATCGCGGACTCCCATCATCGCGTCGAAGTGGCATCCGTGATGCAACGTATGCGATTGGCGCCGATCGCTCAACGAATCGCGAAGTCGCTGGGGTCGGAGCGCTCCGCGGGTGGGTCTTCGATGATGTCGCTTGGCTCGTGATGCGGGCCGTGCCCTTCGGCTTGTCGTAGGCGCTCGGCAATTTCGATAATGCGTCGCTCGACGCGCCCGAAAATGCTCCCCGCCGGAAAACGCCCTGCCGCGTCGCGATCACCGGCGCTAAGGCCGGTGAGCACTTCGATCCCTTGCGCCACGTTGTCGACACAATAGAGATGGAAGCGCCCCGCTTCGATCGCCTCGGCCACATCGTTACGAAGCACCAAATGAGGCAAATTCACGCGTGGAATGAGCACGCCTTGCGAGCCGTTCAGCCCTCGCGCGGCGCACAAGTCGAAGAACCCTTCGATCTTCGCGCACACGCCGCCGATAGCTTGCATCTCACCGAGTTGATTCACGCTTCCGGTGACCGCAACGCCCTGATCGATTCCGACGTCGGCCAGAGCGCTCAAAACCGCAAAAAGCTCGCTCGATGAAGCGCTGTCGCCTTCGATCTCGCCGTAGCTCTGCTCGAACGCAATCTGGGCGCGCAGACTGAGCGGCCGCTCTTGGCCGAACATGCGCGCGAGATAGCCGCGCAAAATCGCGACCCCTTTGGTGTGAATTGATCCGCCGAGTTGAGCTTCGCGCTCGACGTCAACAATCCCTTCGCGACCGAGCGCGACGACCGCTGTAATGCGCATCGGCTGCCCGAATTCGACGTCGCCGGTGCTGTAGACGCTGAGACCGTTGACGACGCCGACGCGTGTCCCCTCGGTATCGAGCGCGACTTCACCGCGTAGCGTAATTTCACGAATATGGCGTTCCGCAGCGCCGAGTCGATCGCGTCGTTCGCGCCATGCGAGCTCGACATCCGGAGCGGTTACGATCAGCGCTGCATCGCCGGTCGACTCTTCGGCAACGCGCGCCGCTGCGTGTGCGCTCGCGAACGCTGCTGTCTCTTCGAGCGGCGACAAGCTAAGCGCAAGCCGCTCGCGATCGCCTGCGAGCCTCGTCGCAAGGTCGAGCAAATGCGCGCGCGCCGCCCGATCGAATTGCCCCCAGTCGCGCTCTTTTGCCATCGCCATGAGATACGCATCGAGCGCGATCATCGCCTCGGTGGTGCGCGGAATTGCCGGTTCGACTTCGGCCTTGATGCGGAAAAGTGAGCCAAAATCGGCATCGGCTTCGCGAAGGTTCGCGTAGAGGTCGGCCGTGCCGACGAGAACAACGCGCACTTGAATCGGCACAGCGACCGGCCGTAGCGTCGTCGCGTAGAGGCCAAGTGGGCCGAGCGGGTCTTCTGCGCCGAGGCGACGTTCGCGAAGAACGCGCTTCATCCGCTCCCAAATGATCGGGTCTGCGAGCAAGTCGGCCGCACGGATTACGAGAACGCCGCCCGATGCCCAATGAAGAGTGCCAGGCCTGATGCGCGTAAAGTCTGTCAAAAGTGCGCCGTAGCGAGCGCGCCTTTCGAGGTAGCCGAAGAGTTTCGGATACGTCGGGTTCGTCTCGTAGAGGACGGGCGCCGGTGTGCCCGGTTCGTGCGATACGAGAAGATTGACTTTGAATCGGTTGAGACGCGTAGCTAGCTCAGGGTCATGATCGCGTGAATCGCGGTCTTCGTTTTCGTCTTCGCGCTGCGACGTCTCTGTTTCGATCAGATCTTCCCAGTCCGAAATTAGCGCTTCGCGCACGCTCTCCAAGTAGCCGCGCACTTCGTCGCCCAAATCGGCGACCTGCTCGATGAGCTCGTTCATCACGCCGACGATGACCGCTTCGGCTGCTTTTCCGAGCGCTTCATCGCGCGCGATCATAAAGCTCGCATTCTGCGCGCGCACAAACGTTGCCGCTTTTTCGACGGCGCGCGTAAGGTGCCCTTCGGCGTCTTCGAGCGCTTTTTTTGTCGACTCGTCGAGGACATCGAACTGCTCGGCGCTCAGCGGCTTACCGTGCAAAATCGGAAACGTCTGCACGCCGCCCTGCACCGACCGGATGCCGAAGCCGAGCGTTTTCGCTTTGATTTCGAGATCGTGGAGCGTTGCGCGCGTTTTTGCTTCGAGATCGCTTGTGAGCTGCTCTTGTGTCTTTTGAACGTCGTCTGCTTCGGTGATCGTCGGCGCGACTTCTTGGAGCCGCTCGATCAGTTTATCCATCGCTTCGACGAGGATCGACCCGGTCCCGGTTGGCAAAATAAGCGGCTTCGGCGCTTCGGGGTGCTCGAAGTCGTGCACATAGACGATGTCGCTTGGTGTATCGCGCGTTCGCGCAAACGCTGATGCGTAGCGAACGATGTCGTCTTCAATCATCACGTCGGCTTCGGCGGCGACGAAGACGTGAAACCCGCGCTCGCGTGCCGAGAGGCCGAGCTCAAGCGCGCGCCTCGCAATCGGCGTCACGAGCTCAAAGAGGCCGCCGCTGTCGCGCGGAACTTCCGGAAGAATGTCGGGCGAAGTGCGCACACTTGCCAAGCTCGGGTCGACGTGATGAACGTCACGCGCCATCCCGCCCACTTCTGTCGCGAGCTTCGTCCACGGAGATGCCAACGAATTAACGTCCGGCGAAGAAGGGTGTTCTGGTTTCGGTGGGACGGGAGTGTTTGGCATTCGGCTCGGGGTGCAAAATCGGTATAGCATGGGCCACCCAGGGGGGGCGCGCAACCATAAGTACGGCCCATTGCGGCGCGCCAAAAGGGGCCTAAAATCGCGGAAATAACCACTAAAAAATCAATCCAATGCGCTCATACTGGCTAATCAAAAGCGAACCGTTCAAATATTCCTGGGGAAAGTTTGTTAAAGATAGTGAGACAGGGTGGGACGGTGTGCGCAATTACGAGGCGCGCAACTCTCTCCGAGCGATGAAAAAGGGCGATTTGGCCCTCTTTTACCACTCAAACGAGGGGAAAGAGGTCGTAGGGGTAGCCAGAGTCAAGCGGGAGGCCTACCAAGACCCCACGACCGAAGAGAATTGGAGCGCCGTAGACTTCGAGCCAGTGCGCCAGCTGGCCAACCCGGTAACCCTGGCGACCATAAAGGCCACCAAGACGCTTCAATCGATGGCGCTACTAAAGCGCTCACGCCTATCGGTAACGCCGGTGACGAAAGCGGAATACGACGAAGTGATCAGGCTCGGGGGCTAGCGATCACCGTTGTAAAAGTCACCTGGTTGAGAGAATTTCGCTGCTCAATTTGCCCCGAATCGCATCGTCAATTCGTTGAACAAACCGGCGCCCGATTGCTCGCGCAAAAGAGGCGGTCAGGTGCCCCCGATCGGCCCACACGGGGAACCCAAATTGCATAACACGGCATCGCTCGCCGTCGCAAATAAGAGGTGTTGGATCGATAACGACGACGCCCTGGGCTTCTTTTGAATATCGTTCGAACGCCACGCTCAACGTATTTGGCGGCGGCGTCTCGTAGGTGCATCCCGTCCCGATTCCGCGCTCTTCGAGGCAGCGTAGCGGCTCAAAAGGCGGTTGGGGCGTTGATAAGACGATCACGATGGTTCTGACACCGTTGTTTCTAAATTGATCTATCGCGCGGTTAAACGCCGATTGATTTGGCAATCCATAGGTGGCTGTCGCCAGAACTAAGACGTCAGGCTCTAATCGGCTAATGTCGTTCAAGATCAAAACCGACCAGTCGGGGCACAAATCACCATACCAACTGCACCTAAAGCGAGTCTGAGTGATGAGCTGCACCCCAGGCGGCAGACCAACTTTGAGCGCCGGCGCCCATTGGACGGCGTTCGAATCGCCAACCAGCATCACTTTTGCGCGCGGATTCGATTGCGACAAATACAAACACGAGCCCGACGGAGTTTTCGAAAACGAATCGATGCAAGTTTGCTCGTTTGGAAAATCGATTGAAGCCGCATTAATGACCGCGCGGAGGCTACCGCCCGTTGCCCGGCGAAGTTCTGGGCTCACAAATGCGCAAAGAAAAACAACCGCCACGCCTGCCGGAACCGCAAAAAGAACGCTGCGCCGGCTTAACCACGAGCCGTAACGCAATGGGCGCTCAACCAAATAAAAAGAGACAATCGCGACAGCCACGATGACACCAAGAGCGCCTAACCCCTGGCGAATCGTAAATCGGGTAAACGGCCCATTGAACAAAAGCATGATTGGCCAATGCCACAAATAGAGCGCAAAACTGATATCGCCCACAAACACCAATGGCCTGCTCGCCAAAATTCGATTGATCGCGAATCGGTGAAAATGACAACCGGCTAACAGCAAAGCTGCTCCCAAACTTGCGGTCGCCGCAGGAACAACTTTGCCGTGCCCCGCAATCGGCCACAAATCAAAAATGGCGACGATCAGCAGCGCCGATGCGATGGTTTGAGATAATAACCAAATAAGAGGATGTCGCGCGTCAGCGTTCAGACGTCGATAGACCGCGTAACTCGCAATACCTCCGCCAAATTGCCAAAAGCGATACGGTGTCCAAAAAAAATAGTGGTTAGCGCCGTTACCGTAACTGCGCGCGAACCCATAGAAACTAGCTAGCGCGGCGACGATAATGACAAGAAGTGTCAGTCGCCGTCGCGACGTTTGGACAGATCGAAACCACGGGATCAGCAAGAACGGGATAACAAGATAGATTTGCTCTTCGACACCGAGCGACCAGTAGTGCAACAGTGGGTTGTACGTAGCTCTAGCGACTGCAAAATAGTCGGTATCCAGGTGGGAAAAAAAGAGATTCGGGATAAACAGCGCGCAGCTCACGGCGGCGCGCCGGAGTTCTTCAAAACTCTGATCAGTCCCGAAAGACGCAAACGCGATCAATGTCGCCCCGGCGACCAGGATTGTCTGTGGGACAATGCGGCGGATACGCCTGCTATAAAACTCGCCTAGGGCAACTTTAATCGGCAGATGCGATCGCGAGGCAAATTGGTTTGCGAGGACAAAGCCGGAGATGACAAAAAATATGTCAACGCCAAGGTACCCGCCAGAAATCTGATGAATACCAAAATGAAATAAGAGAACAGCGACAACAGCGACCGCTCTTAATCCCTGTATTTCCCGCAGCTGAATGCTCATGCGTTAGCGAGGGTCAGAGCGGGAACGCGAAGCAGCATCATTGGGTCGAACGTACCGTCACAAAACTAACCAGTCGATGGTATTTGAAAGTTCGAACCTATCATCTCTTAAATTCAACACTTACGCCGAGATGCCCGAGCCTTCTTGCTTCGAGGCAACAGGGGGATCCGGGCTCTACGATTCGGCAATCTTCGGGGCGCACTTGGTAGATTGAGCAGGGGTAGAGGCCCGGCTCGCTTACATCTAGGGCTCCGCAGCGGTCGCCTTCGTTGCGAATGAATCGGAAGTGCGGCGGCGTCGTTTCTACGATCGTTAGGCGGCGCAAGAGCGGCTCTCCCATGCGCTCTTCGTCAGACTCAAGAAGATGCACCGTTCGCGGTGAATGATGGCAGCAGCGGCCGCATGCGACGCAATCGGCGCCGTCAGCGTCGGGGTCGCCGTAGATCGGAGATAGCGGCATTGTGGCGCAGTTTAGCGTACAAATTGGCAATTGCCGGGGGCGTTTCATCCGGTCGCGTTACGGGACGCGGTGGCCGAAAATTGTGCTACATACGCCGCTCCCGTATTTCGTGCCAAGCCTCCAACAGGTTGAGTTTTATCTGTGATTGTTCTTGAAAAGTTAACCAAGCGTTTCGGCCCCAAAATTCTGTTCGAAAACGTGTCGATGCAGTTCGACCCAGGCAAGCGCTACGGCCTTGTCGGAGCCAACGGGGCGGGGAAGTCGACGCTCATTAAAGTCCTCGCCGGCGAGGACGACAGCGATACCGGGTCGATTTCGATCCCGGGGAGCATGCGCCTCGGCGTACTTCGTCAGAACCATTTTGCGTACGACAAAGAGCGAATTGTCGACGCCGTGATGATGGGGAACAAGCCGCTGTGGGATGCGCTCGCCGAAAAAGAGCGCCTTCTCGAGGGCGAAGTGACCGACGAGGTCGGCATCCGTCTCGGCGAGCTTGAAGGGACGATCGCGGAAGAAGATGGTTACACCGCCGAGAGTGAAGCGTCGGAGCTTCTCGCCGGCCTAGGCATCCCAGCTGAGAACCACTACGAGCCGATGAGCACGCTCGCTTCGGGGTACAAGCTTCGCGTTCTGCTCGCGCAAGTTCTGTTTGGTAAGCCCGATATTTTGCTGCTCGATGAGCCGACAAACCATCTCGACCTCGATTCAATTCGCTGGCTCGAGCAGTTTTTGATCAGCTACCGCGGAACGCTCATTATCATCTCGCACGACCGGCATTTTCTCGATTCGGTGGCGACGCACGTGGCCGACATCGATTACCAGACGATCACGATTTACACTGGTAATTATAGCGAATTCGTGCAGTCGAAGTACGAAAACAAGCAGCGAGCAGCGACGCAGACGGCGGCTCTTAAAAAGAAGATCGCCGAGCAGCAAGACTTCGTGCAGCGCTTCGGGTCGCACGCGTCGAAATCGAAGCAGGCGCAGTCACGCGTGAAGCAGATCGAAAAGCTCGAAGAGCAGGTCGAAGCAAAAGGGCAGAAGCGCTCGAGTCTTGTGCGGCCCTACGTGCGGTTCGAATTTGACAAGCCGAGCGGGCGCGACGTGCTTCGGATGGAGCGAGTCGATAAAGCTTTTGGCGAAAAAGTAATCTTCAACGGGTTGAATCTAAACATCAATCGCGGCGACAAGATCGCGGTGATCGGTGCGAACGGCATCGGCAAATCGACGCTTCTAAAGCTGATGGTCGGCGCGGCAACGAAGCTCGACGAAGAGACGCGCGGCTACACGCTGCAGCCCGATTCAGGCGAAATCCGCTGGGGGCACGAAACAAGTGTCGGATACTTCGCGCAAGATCACCATGAAGCGTTAGGTGAAACCGCCAAGGGGATGAACGCGTTTCAGTGGCTCTATTCGTTCGATAAAACAGCGCCACAAGAGACAATCCGAGGGATTTTGGGGCGCCTTTTGTTTCAAGGCGAAGCCGCACTAAAGCCGACCGAAGCGCTCTCCGGAGGCGAATGCGCCAGGCTTTTGCTCGGCAAGCTAGTGCTAGGCAAACACAACGTGCTGATTCTCGACGAGCCGACAAACCACCTAGATATCGAGTCAATCGAAGGGCTGGCCGAGGGGCTAAAGCAGTTCACCGGAACCGTAGTGCTCGTAAGCCACGACCGCCATTTTGTAAGCGAATTGGCGACACGAGTGATCGAGCTAAAGCCAGGGAAGATCAACGACTACAGCGGCACATACGAAGAGTTCCTGGAGCGCCAAGGAGGCGACTACCTCCGAACGTAGTCTGGCGTCCGTTTCCGAACGATGTACCTTCAAGCAGAGGGTACCCATGTCAATTCAAGCACTCGCTATCCGCGCGCAGGTTGTGTTAACCGTCTCGCTCGTCCCGACCGCCGGTTGCGTATTCGCCGAAAGCGAGTCTCGGGACGAATCAACGGGGGTCCAGTCCGGCGCGGATGCGGGCCCGCAGCATAAAAAGCCTTACGTCGAAAAAGTCGAACGCGACGCTACCGTTTCAGGTGACGCCGCGTCGCCGACTCTACCTCCAGTCTCTCCGCACGCGGCGCTGCATTCGCTGTCGAGCGACGCGGGTGATCACGAATCGCCGCCGCCTAGCGCGTCGCTGCTGACTGCCGGCAGGCGCATCGATTTGGGTCATGGGAACTTCGTCACGCTGAATCCACACACGTTGGATAATCAGCTGCTCAATCTGCCGGTCGGTGGCCCGACAGGCCGCTACACCATCGGCGCGCGCTCCTTGACGCTCGCCCACGCGGTGATCGGCCGCGGCCCTACGCGCGTCGCTTCGATGAGCGAAGACGAGATTCAGGCGCTTCTTATCAGCGCAGCCGCATGGCTAATAGTCGAAAAGAACCCAGCTCTCGTGGTGTCACGAGCGACAGCCGATGGCACGTCGCGCCTTATGGGAGAGAATCACAATGTCGCGGTCGCCGGTCAGGCGCTAGTTGGATATAGCGGCCGCGAGCCGACCGTTTCCGTGAAAACGAACGATTTGGTCTTATTTTACCGCCTATTAAAGGCGGGAATCCGCGGCGATATCGCGCCCTCAACGCCACCAGTCACACCTCCAGCACCGACGGGGGGATACCAAGTTCATCTTCCGCCGCGCGGCCCGGCGGTGAACACGTTTCAAGTGCTGCGAACGCAGAGCGAGCGGCTTTTTGAACAGTTGAAAAATAAAGAACATCGGAAAGTAGCGTTCGTCTACACCGTGCCGTCGAACGGCATTCCGTATGTATTGCTCGTCCGAAATAGCGCCGGCCTCTACGAATTCCCCACAGCGCCGAACGGCGTCGATTTTATGGCGCAGCTAGGTGGGATTCTCGGCGCGGCTCAGCCGATCGTTAATCATAACTTCGGCAATTTTAATACCCCAGCCAACGTGATTATCGCGCACCCGTCGTTGGACCAGTTGATCAATCGGCATCGGCACACGACGCACCGCGACGACTACATATTTGTCCGCGCTGTTAACTTGGAGCAGCTTCGAAACATCTACGAATACGACTTCGAAGCAAGCGAGTACGCAAGGATTGACCCCGCGGGGCACTTTTTTGTGCACGTCGGCGCCGGCAATAGAGGTGATTTTCAGCTAGTTGAAGGCGACTACCGCGTCGAGCCAAACGTATTGATTACAATCAACTGGTTTGTCGGTCTGCGAGGCCATTTGGCGCGCGTCGGCGACGTCAACTTGGACGACATTGTCAGAGAAATTTCAGGGCAGGGGCAGGCAGCTCCAGGTGGAAGCCTCTTGTCTGCCGCGCAAACCGCCGCAATTCGCGGGGTCTACGAAGCAGCAAAGAAGGGCATTCCAACGCTCCCCGATCCAAAAAGGCCAGGCAACGATTTCATCCCAGTAGAGCGCGGAATCGCAACAGCAATAACGCTAATAGCCCCAAACGGCGAAGCCGGCTTCACCGAAGCGCTAGAAGTAGTGTTCTCAAAAGCGAGAGCAAAGGCAATACTAGACGCAATCGTGGAAGGCGCAGACTAAGCTAGGCCCTCAGCCGCTGCCGAGGGCCTAGTGAGCTACCTATCTGGCGCGTGGGCCGCCGCGTGGCCCGTCGCGTCGCGGACCGCGGTCGTCGCGTCCTCGATCGCCGCCACCTGAGCGCGTCGGCGCTCCACCTTCGCGCGCTGCGAGCATTCGCTCTTTCGCGCGTTCGCCCTCTTCGCCCTCGGGGAGCGGGAGAAGCTCGCGGCGCGTTAGCCGGATCTTCCCGTCTCGTTCGATCGAGAGCACTTTCACTTCGATTACGTCGCCCTCTTTCATCACGTCGTTGACGCGGTCAACGCGCGTGTGCGCCATCTCGGAGATGTGCAAGAGCCCGTCGGTTCCGGGGAGCACTTCGACGAATGCACCGAAGTCGGTGATTCGCTGCACGGCGCCCTTGTAGATCGCGCCGACTTCAGGCTCGGCTGTGAGCCCTTTGATGATGTCGAGCGCGCGCTTCACTGCGTCTGAATCGGCCGATGCGACGTTGACCGTCCCGTCGTCTTCGATATCGATCGCGCAGCCGGTCTGATCGACAATCCCCTTTATCGTCTTCCCGCCTGGGCCGATGATAAGGCGAATCTGATCGGGCTTTACTTTCACCGTCGTGATTCGCGGCGCGTACTTCGACAGATGGTCGCGCGACGCGTGAAGCGTTTCGTGCATCTTGCCGAGAATATGGAGCCGGCCTTCGCGTGCCTGGTCGAGCGCTTGCGTCAAAAGTGCCTGAGAAAGACCGGCAATTTTGATGTCCATCTGGATCGCGGTGATCCCCTTCGCCGTCCCGCAGACTTTGAAGTCCATGTCGCCGAGGCTATCTTCGTCGCCCAAAATATCGCTAAGCACTGCGGTTCGCGTGCCGTCTGAAATGAGCCCCATCGCAATGCCCGCGACTGGCGCGGAGATCGGAACGCCGGCGTCCATCAGCGACATCGTCCCGCCGCAAACCGCGGCCATCGATGATGAGCCGTTCGACTCGAGTGTTTCCGACACGATACGAATCGTGTACGGGAACTTATCAGCCGGCGGAATCATCCGCGAAAGCGCGCGCTCCGCGAGATTACCGTGACCGATTTCGCGACGGCCTGGGCCACGAAGCGGCTTCGTTTCGCCGGTCGAAAATGGCGGGAAGTTGTAGTGAAGCAAAAAGCGCTTCCAACGTTCGCCGGTGAGCGCGTCGATCTTCTGCTCGTCGCTCGATGTGCCGAGCGTTGTTGTGACGATCGCTTGCGTTTCGCCGCGCTGGAAGAGCGCTGATCCGTGCACGCGCGGGAGAAGCCCGACTTCGGTCATGATTGGACGAATTTCATCCATCCGGCGATTGTCGATTCGCTTTTTCTGCCCGAGAACATACTCGCGTACGACGTTGTATTTGCGCTCTTCAAACTCGTCTTTGACAAGCTTTTCGGACGCCGTGAACGTGTCGGAGAATTCGGCCGATAGGGTCGTAACGAGCTTCGATTTTACGGCTTTGTAAGCGTCGTAGCGGCGCGGCTTCTCTTTGATGAGCGATGCGGCCAAAATGTCGGCGTCGCAAATTTCGCGAATGCGTTTTGCCATCGCCGGGTCGAGCTTCGCTGGCTCGAACACTTTTTTCGGCTGGCCGACTGCAGCGCGCATGCGCTCAATCAGTTCCAAAATCGGCTGCGCGGCGCGATGTGCGAACATTAACGCTTCGATGATATCGGCTTCTGCGGCTTCTGCTGCACCGCCTTCGACCATCACAATCGCATCTTTTGATGCGGCGACGACGAGGTCGATATCGGATGCTGCTTGCTGCTCGAATGTCGGGAAGGCGATAAATTCGCCATTGACGCGAGCGACGCGAACGCCGGCAATCGGCCCGCTCCACGGGATTTCTGACAGGTGAAGCGCTGCGCTTGCACCGGTGAGAGCGAGCACGTCGGTCGGGTTAACTTTGTCGGAGCTGAGCACCGTCGCAATGATCTGCGTGTCGTTGCGGAAGCCTTCAGGAAAGAGCGGACGGCACGGGCGATCGATGAGGCGGCTCGTCAGAATTTCTTCGTCGCGCTGCCGACCTTCACGCTTAAAAAAGCCGCCCGGAATCTTCCCCGCGGCGAACGTCTTCTCGACGTATTCGCAAGTGAGCGGGAAAAAATCGAGCCCTGGGCGGGCATCGCCGCTGCAGGCGGTGACGAGCACGATGCTCTCACCGTATGTGACAAGAACAGCACCTTGCGCTTGCTTAGCGAGGCGCCCTGTCTCAAATGTCAACGGGCTGCCGTTGATCATCACCGATTCACGAACAAAAGCCATGATGGACCTAAACTGGCCGCTACGTGCGGCATAACGCCGAACGCTTGAAAAACGCAGCCTTTAGGTCCTCGATTCCTATCCGCGAAGAGTGCTCGTCGGCTTAGCCAAGTAGCTCAACGAAACCGATGGTTTCGTTGAGTGAACTAAAGATGAGCGAGAGTTGCGGTGAGGCAAAAAAGCGCCTCGCGGACACGAAGCGAAGAGCAAAGGCACAATGCGTTGCCAACGTTCGGAAGCTGTGGGGCAATGTACCCCAATTTGCCCGGCCGCAGAGTGCAATTGTGCGCCGAGCGCGAAAAATCGACTATTTACGGATGTTAAGCGCGCCGACCACTTTACGGTAGCGATCGAGGCTAGAGCGCTTGAGGTAGTCGAGAAGGCGGCGGCGCTTAGAAACAAGGCTAAGCAAACCACGCCGCGAATGGTGATCTTTGATGTGAGTTTTAAAGTGATCAGTCAGATAGCCAATACGCTCAGTAATGAGAGCAATCTGCACTTCAGGCGAACCGGTGTCCGACGCATGGGTACGGAACTGGTCAATCAATTCAGCCTTTTTTTCAGTATGAAGCGGCATGCGAAGCGTTTCTCCAGCCAAAATTCGTAATGGGGCGAGGGAGTATAAGGGAAACAAGGCCCCAGTCAACGATCAGGGTAAAAAGGGCGCAAAAACCGAGTGGCATGCCCAAGTATCATCCCGGCCCCCAAGCAATGGGAGGCAAAAGGGGCAAGGGCAAAGCCCGAGCCAGAGCAAAAAGTCCAACCAGTCAAAAAGTCGAACCAGTCAAAAAGTCGAACCAGTCAAAAGACACGGGGTTTGGGACGAGACCAAGCGCTAATGGGCTTTCGGGCCCGGGGCGTACTCCGCGTACGTTCCGGGCCCGAAAGCCCATTAACGCGAAGGTATCGCCCCAAAACCCGTGTCTTTTGTGCCCAGAGACGGAATTGAACCGCCGACACGAGGATTTTCAATCCTCTGCTCTACCAACTGAGCTATCTGGGCCTATCGAAACAACCGCGGAAACGGGGCGAGGAAGATGAGCGACCCGCGCTGACTTGTCAATCGAAGAAAACGCGATGTTGTACCTCCGCTCCGGATTCCTGTGCGCATCCTATTCCTCCGCTTCCACCTGTTCGCGGTCCGCGTCTTCAAATTCCTGAACAGTGGGCCGCTCCACCACTGTGAAGAAGTGCCATCGCTCGTCTTGCCACGCGTGCAGCTCCGATCGACACCGCAGTGCGACCGCGTACTCGCCAGGTTCATCGAACGCATATTCCGTCCCCTCCACAGCCTCGCCCTCTTCTGCTCCGCCGTCGACAACGGCCACAAATCGCCACGATTTTTTGGTCCCGCGATGAAAGCCGCCGCAGCGTCCTTCTAGCGTCACCGCGTCGCCCACTTGAATCGTGCTCGCATCGGCCGGCGAAGCGATTTGCGCAACGACGATACGGCTCTCTTCGACAAGCGTTGCTAACGCTGCTGCATCCTCAGGCCTTTCGATCACCGAAAATGTCACAATCGGGTGCGGCAGCACTGAATCGCCGCATCTGAGGTCGCCGCGAAATTGACCCGCCGTCAATGACGACCACTCGAGTACTCCGACCGTCTCGCTTTCTGAATATTCTGGGTCCCATGGAAGCGACATGGCCGCTCTTGCAGCGGCGCCTTCCCAGCTCGGGTCGTCGTTTCCGTTCTCGTCTCTTCGCGTGACCGTGAGAGTCGGCGTCACACCAGCATCACATGTGAAGATGAAGCGGATCGACTCGCCGGTGTAATAGATCGCGTTTTTTTTTGGCGCGACCACTGTTGTCAAAGGCTCGACGGCGCCGTCGGTTCCGCCACCGGCCCCCGACAAAGAACTTCCGCAGCCGACTGCGGCCGTCACTAAAATAGTGCAGACCAGCCTGCTTGTTGTAAAGCGTAACTTCATAAACGTCTTTCTACTGAAGCCAAAGGCGAACGCGCTCCGCGATCGACGGCGACACTTGCATGAAACGAAGGGTCGTCAAGCGCTGCGATTCGAGATAAAAGAGTCTGTAACCATGGAACATCAAAACGGAAAAAGCGGTCGAAGCGAGTGGGTAAAAAAGCGCGCTGGCGACACCAATGTCACTCAGCTTCACTACGCGCGTCGAGGCATCGTCACGGAGGAGATGGCATTCGTAGCAGCACGCGAAAAAGTGACGCCCGAGCTCGTGCGCACTGAAGTCGCCGAAGGCCGGCTCGTCATCCCAGCAAACATCAATCACACATCGCTCGAGCCGATGGGCATCGGTATCGCCCTAAATTGCAAAGTCAACGCGAACATCGGCAACAGCCAGGTAACAAGCGACATCGCGGGTGAGCTGCACAAGCTCGGCGTCTGCCTAAAGCACGGCGCCGATACCGTGATGGATTTATCGACCGGCGGCGACATCGACGCAATTCGCCAAGCGCTCATCGAGGCATCGCCAATTCCGCTAGGCACGGTGCCAATTTATCAAGCGCTCCAGATCGCAAAAGAGATCAAAAATCTACGCGCCGCCGACATGATCGACATCCTCGAGCATCAGGCGAAGCAAGGGGTCGACTACTTCACGATCCACGCAGGAGTGCTCGTCGAGCACATCCCGCTCGTGAAAGATCGCATCACGGGGATCGTGTCGCGAGGCGGCTCGATCATGGCGCAGTGGATGCTCGAAAATCACAAGCAGAATCCGTTTTACGTCCACTGGGATAAAGTGCTTGAAATCTGCAAAAAGTACGACGTAACCATCAGCGCAGGAGATGGTCTGCGTCCAGGGTGCCTCGCCGATGCAAGCGACGCAGCGCAGTTCGCCGAGCTCCACACATTGGGCGAGCTAACGCGTAAATGCTGGGAAAAAGACGTGCAAATCATGATCGAAGGGCCAGGCCACGTCCCGTTCGATCAGATCGAGATGAACGTCAAAAAAGAGATCGAAGTGTGCCACGGCGCGCCGTTCTACGTCCTAGGCCCGCTCGTGACCGACATCGCGCCAGGTTACGATCACATCACAAGCGCCATCGGAGCGACCATGGCAGGGACGGCTGGGGCAGCGATGCTCTGCTACGTCACACCAAAAGAGCATCTCGGTCTGCCAAACGAAGAAGATGTGAAGCAGGGGCTCATCGCCTACAAAATTGCCGCGCACGCAGCCGACATCGCGCGACACAGGCCAGGCGCGCGCGACCGCGACGACGCACTCTCGCGAGCACGCTACGCGTTCGATTGGAAAGAGCAGTTTCGTCTATCGATCGACCCAGAAACAGCGCAAGCGATGCACGACGAAACGCTCCCGCAGGAGTACTTCAAAAACGCAGAATTTTGCTCGATGTGCGGGCCAAAATTCTGCTCAATGCATATCAATCGCGCGGTCGAAGAGTTTAACCACCGCGTCGACGAAGACAGCAAAAAAGGGAAGAGGACGCTCGATCTTTTTTCTGCGTAACTTTTTAGTCCGATTTAAAAAGCCCTGGGGCACGTTCGGCACGGGCACGTTTACGGGCAGAGTTCAGAGGTTTGCTCTTCTGGGTTGGGGGGGATCTCTGATAGCGTCTCGAGAATGCTTACACAGCCGTATTCGCGCTCTTACGTGCGTGCTCTGTACGACCGGCCTCTTCTTCAACTGATTGACGATGCGCGTGATGTGCATCGTCGTCATCACGCCGACAACGAAGTCCAGCTTTGCACCCTCCTCAGCGTCAAAACTGGCGGTTGCCCCGAAGATTGCTCTTATTGCCCGCAATCGAGCAAATACGATACGTCGGTCGAGCCCGAAAAAATGCTCGATGTCGATGGCGTATTAAAATCGGCGGAGCGCGCACGCGAGCTCGGAGCAACCCGATTTTGCATGGGGGCCGCTTGGCGCGAAGTCAAAGATGGGCCGGCGTTCGACCGCGTGATTGAAATGGTCCGCGGCGTAAAAGCGCTCGGGCTCGAAGCTTGCGTTACGCTTGGGATGCTTAACGATGCGCAAGCGCAAAAATTAAAAGCGGCCGGCCTCGACGCATACAACCACAATCTCGACACAAGCCGCGAAAACTACAAATCAATCATCCGAACGCGAACATTCGACGATCGATTGCGCACACTCGATAGCGTGCGAAACGCCGGGATCACCGTCTGTTCAGGCGGGATTATCGGGATGGGCGAGAGCATCGACGACCGCTGCGAAATGCTCCGAACGCTCGCAAATATGACGCCGCCTCCCGAGAGCGTCCCGATCAACGCGCTCGTGCCGGTGCCAGGCACGCCGCTCGAATCAGCAAAACCGGTCGAGCCGTTTGAGCTCGTCAGAATGATCGCCGTCGCCCGTATTTTGATGCCGAAAACGCGCGTTCGTCTCTCTGCAGGGAGAGCGGAGATGTCGCGCGAGGCGCAAGCGCTCTGCATGCTTGCCGGAGCCAATTCGCTGTTTTACGGCGAAAAGCTCCTAACAACGCCAAATCCAAGCGGAGACGAAGACACGGCGCTCCTCCGCGACATGGGGCTCACCGTCGAAGCGCCGGCAGCGTATTCACCGCCGGTTGCCGCTGCTTCGGTCGAGCGCCATTCCCCACCGGCCGCCGCCGGCTCTTTGACCGAAGCTTATTCGGCGTAGCGCCGTCGTTGTCGTCGCATTGCGGCCACTGCGGCCATTGATGCAGAAGCTATTACCATCGCGACCGAACTAACGCTTCGCCCCGGTGAACGGGCCGCCGCGCTGCACGGAAGAAAACTCTTCTTTCGTGACGGCTGCTCATCTTTACACAATGTTGAGAAACCGTGGCGCGGGGTCGGGTCGCATGACGTTGCATCAATTTGCCCGCTTTTGTCGACCGACGTGCCGACGTTTCGTTTCCCGTTCGGCGGGTAAATCGCGCAAATCCCCTCGACATCGTCGTGCGATAGCGACCGCATGAGCGTCGTTCCGTGCTGATACTGCGGATACATCGTTGCACGAAGATTCTCGGAGTGCGCGAGCCCATAAAAGTGCCCCGCTTCGTGCGTGATGATGCTCTCCAAATCGTAGCCGTCAGGCAACACTTTCCCGTCGGCTGTGATCGGTTGGTCGGCCGTGTTGACCTCCATGTCGGCATCGTAAATTTCGCCGGTGATCGTATTGAACGTCACTGTAGTCAGCGCGAGCGTATTGTACTGGTCACCGGGGTGCGGCCACTTTGCATCACGAAAGACAATCACGTGCTGATTGCTAGCGTTCGCGTTGTATTCAACTTTGGTGCACGCGACCGGCCCGTTATCAAACGGCCGAATCGACACGCTAACGTGCCCATCGGCGCTAGCTTGGGGGCAGGGGACAACGGCCCATCGGTTGAACGCCGCGTCCATAACATCGGACGCTACAGGATAAGGAATATTCTCGCCGGCCGCTTTCTGAAGGCTGTACCCGACGCACTGATTGCGCCAAAAAAGCGGGACCCCCTCGCTCCAGCAACCTTTTTGGTCCGGCGCATACGTTGTCGGAATCGCGACCGTTGTTGTTCGACAGAATGCGTGAGCGCTCTTCGGGATGAGGGCCAAAAGAGGCGCGATTGCAACCGATAAAAAGATAAGACTATTGCGCGCCATTGACTTTATTCCAAGTAGTACGAATTTGCTGCATCGCGTCGCCCAGCGACTTGCCGTCGAGTAGGTTGCCGGCCGGCATGTCATCTTCGGCCGGCCCGTTTATCGTTACTTTAAGTTTCGGAAGGAGCGCCGAGAGGCTCACGTTCTTCCGGACAGTGATCTCTCGAGAGGTCGCAGTTTGTTTCGCGCCGGAGAAAAATCCTCGCAGCGTCGTTTCGCTGGTCGCGTGAAAGTCCATCACTCCTTGGCCGCCTGCGCATGGAGCGAACGTCTCCTCTTCACCTTGGTAGAGACCGCGGCAGACGAAAAGAAGCTTCTTCTCGCGTAGGAAAAATTGCGGCTGCCCGTCGACGACCTGCCCGATGTTGCGCACGCGCCCGCCGAGAGTGTGCACCCAAATTTCGCTGTTCTCGTGCAGCTCTTTTGCGGCGGTTTGTTTCACCGCGATTGGTGCATCGAGCCTCATAAGAGTTTTGGTGACAATCCGCCCGCCATACTCGTAAGAATGCTGTTCGACGGGCGTCACTATGACGATCGCTTCAGCTCTCTGAACAAGATCTGGAAGCGAAGCGGCAATCGCGAGAGTGCCGTTTGCGCGGGGGGCAGTAAGTGATGCGGCAGCGAACGCGCCAAGCAGCGCGCCATTTGCAATTAAGCGACGAAGTCTCATGTTTGGCCACCTTAGCAGCTGGTTCTAAGATGCACGCTTTAGTCAAAAAAAACTCGAAAAACAGGCTAAATTGCGGCAATGGCGGCACATTCCGCTGGTGCAGGATGAGCGCTTCAAAAACCGGGCACGTGTACGGGGACGGGCACGTTTACGGGTTTGTTACTGGTCCGCGATCCGACTCGCTATGCTCTGTTTCGCGTCAGCCCTAGAACCGTTAGCGGTTCGTCCGAGCGGCGCATTGTGAGCACATCGCCGATGGCCGTTTCGACGCCGACATGATCGCCGTCGAGGAACAGTCTTGCTGATGTCATCTTGTTGCGGATCGTTAATATTGACTCGGCATCAAACGTGCCCACCGCTAACTTTAGCGCGTGCCCTTGTGGTGTGTACGGTTCGCGCACTACATATTGAATGCGTGATGAGAGAAGCGGAAGCACTCGCCCTCCGGCGCTCTTTTGCGCAGCGGTTGACCCGGCAGCCGGGCCGACCCACATCCCGCTTGAACGCTGCTCTTCTTCTACGGCTGCCCCATCTTTTGATGTCACGCGAAGAATGTATCGGCTCGTCGCTGCGGGGCATGAATGGCAAAAGAGCGCCTCGTTTAACACCCGATTGTGAACGCACGAACCGTTAAGATCGACGCGCATTCGCGTTAGCTGCGTCGCGATCATTCGCCCGGTGACCGCTTGCTCCAGTGCCGCGTGAATCGCCCCTTTTTTTGTGGCGCAAAAAAAACCGACCGAGCTCGATGGCGCGCTATTAACGCCCAAAACAGGGATGTGCGAATCGACCTGATGCGATGCGGCGAGGAGTGTCCCGTCGCCGCCGACGGTGACGACGAGCCCAAAATGCTTTTCGATTTTTGCGTGCGCCCCGTATTGAACTTGCGCCGGAATGCCAAGCTCACGAAGCGCTTGTTCGACTTCGGCGACCGCCCCTTCATGCTCTTCGTGCGACCGGCGCATTCGAAGAACCGTCGGGTCGCCAGCGGCGATTAAGTCGGTAATGCGAGCGTCGTGCTTTTCTTCGACGAGTGTTCGATACGACGTCCTTTTGACGACGACCAAGACGTTCGAAATCACGTTATCGCGCCGCGGGTGAGCGGGGGTAGAGTGTGAAGCTTTCAACTTCGTCATCTTAGCGCCAGATAGTAGAAATCGAACACCACCTGATCGTCAATTTATTCAGGAGGCGCCCGGGCTGCCAGCGTGTGCTAGATGCCGGCTTGCTATGATGCCGATCTTAAATGAAGAAGAGTTGATTCGTTCGCACGCCGATTTCTTCCACGTCTTTACAAATTCAATAAAGCCAGAATCTGCGTTCCGGATCGGTCCAGAAGCCGAAAAGTGCGGCGTGTTTTTAGCCGACGCATCGCCGGTTATGTACGAACGCGCTGATGGGATTAGCGGGATTTTGGCGCAATTCATCGAGCGATACGGTTGGGCGCCCGAGTCGGAGAGCGAAGGCGGTCCGGTTATCTCGCTTCAAAAAAATGGAGCGTCGATCACGCTCGAGCCAGGTGGGCAGCTCGAGTTAAGCGGCAAAGCGGTCGACAACGTGCATCAAGTGTGCGCCGAATTTGTGCGCCACATGCTCGAGCTGAAACCGATTTCGGAGCAGCTCGGCATCCGCTGGCTCGGCCTCGGCTTTCAACCGTTCGCAACCAGGTCCGATCTGAGCTGGGTCCCAAAAATGCGCTACGGGGTCATGCGCGAGTACTTGCCGACGCGCGGGGCATTCGCGCTCGACATGATGCTGCGAACGTGCACCGTGCAGGCTAATTTTGACTACAGCAGCGAAATCGATGCAATGCGAAAAATGCGAGTAGGCCTAAAGCTCTCGCCGCTTACCGCCGCGATGTTTGCAAATAGCCCCTTTTACGAGAAAAAGCGCTCAGACGCGCTATCGATGCGATCGCGCGTGTGGCTCGATGTCGACAACGACCGGTCGGGGCTCATCCCCCCGCTATGGGCGGAAAGCTCGCGCTTCGAAGACTACGTCGAGTGGGCGCTCGATGTTCCGATGTTCATGCTCAAACGTAACGGCAAAAAAGTCGCCAACACCGGGCAGACATTTCGCGATTTTTGGAGAAACGGATACAAAGGCCATCGCGCTTCAGAAGGCGATTGGCAGACGCATCTAAATACTCTGTTCCCCGAAGTCCGACTAAAAAATACAATCGAAGTAAGAAGCGCAGATTCGCAAGGGCCAGCCGAAGTGTGCGCATTGCCCGCGTTATGGACTGGCATTTACTACGACGAACAAGCGCTGAACGAAGCCGAAGCGATGGCGGCCGATTGGAGTCTCGCTGAGATCGAACAGCTCCGGTCGCAAGTATGGCGAACCGCACTTCGAACAGAGTTCAAAGGCAGCCCGCTCGTGAAAGTCGCAGAGCAACTGCTCGAGATCGCCGAAGGGGGCCTAGAGCGGCGAGGAAGAAAAGAAGAGTGCGGGCGCGATGAACGAGTGCACTTAAAAGGGCTAAAACGCCTAATCGCGCGAGGCATGTGCCCCGCAGAGGCAATCCTAGAGCGCCTAGGCGATGGCCCGCTAAATCCGCAAGCGATCATCAAAGCAGCCGATTTAGGGGCCGCTTTCGCGCATTTGGCTAGCGAGTGATCTCATGGTCCTCCCGTAAACGTGCCCGTAAACGTGCCCGGTAGTTTTTGCTGGCAACTCGCTCAGAAAAAGCAAAAGCCGGGTACGTTTACGGGCACGGGCACGTTTACGTGGGCAGATCAGATTTTCAGATCACGCGTTAGGCCAATGTTGAGGTGGGGGGCCGAGCCCCTGCCGCCGTAGCTGTGCTTACGGAATAAACTTCAACTTCGTATTGATGCAGAAGATCGTGCTTCCGTCTGCGTTCGTCGCATTCGAATTGATGCTCAGCGTGACGAATGCCGGTGTCGCTGCAGGTGCTGTCTGCACGAACGGGATCGTGTGAATCCCTGGCTCGATCGGGCAAGGAAAGCCGACTTTCGCGCTCTCTTCGCAGAAATCGCGCGTTGTCTGCGCCGCGGTGAAAATGCCAATTTTGGCTGTTGTGACCGTCTTTGCCCCTTGTACGATTCGCGTTTTTACATCGATCGTGATCGGGGTTGTTACCGGTGCCGATAGACGCGGCTGATCTGGCGTGATCGAATACGATTTTACCGTCTCGGGTGCCCCTTCACATGTCGTGAATGTCCCCTCGATTTGGTCTGCATGATCGCCAAGGTCGTTCGACTCAACGGCGGCGGTTGAGGAACATCCGGCCCCACCGACAACCGCGGCAAAGGCGACCATCGTGGCGACTAGTGACAAATTAAAAGACTTCATTCCGCGCTCCTAAGCATGGTGGTTAAGCCTGCTGGCTGCAGCTTTGACGCTGTGCCCGTTCAGGTTGAAGATCGGGTACTCAGTCTACGAACGCAAAACAAGCGCTGCGTTGCGGGTGTTGCGCACAAAAGCAGCAACGCGCGAAAAGTCTTTTCGTCGTGGAGCGCCGGCAATTTCGACGCCGCTGGCTGTGTCGACGCAAAATGGCTGAACCGTGGTGACAGCTTCCGCGACATTCTCAGGCGTCAATCCGCCGGCGAGAGTCAGTCGCCTTGTGCGCGCAAGAGATGTCACCAGATTCCAATCAAATCGCGCGCCGGTACCGCCGAGCGCGCCGGCAACTTTGGCGTCGACGAGAATGTAATCGCCCGGAAATTTCCGCGCCTTTTCGACGTCGGCTTCGTTTCCGATTCGCACAGCTTTGTAGGCGTGCGGCAGCATCGCTTGCACATCGCTCTCAGGCTCGTCGCCATGAAGCTGCAGACATCCGATGCCGGTTGCTTCTCGAAGCGACGCCATTTCAGAAATGGTCATATTGGTCACCACGCCGACTACGAGAAGACTTTTCGGAACGGCGCGGACGATCGCTTTTGCTTCACCGATGCTGATGCATCGGGGGCTTTGAGCGACAAAATTCAGCCCAATCGCATCGACATCAAGCTCGGCACACCGAACCGCATCGCCGACATTCGTCACGCCGCACACTTTGACGTGAACGCGTTTTTGCTCCGCGCTCATTCGCCAATCCAAGCGCGAAGCTCGCCGCGAATCACTTTTTTGGCACGCTGCAAATCGCGAATTGATCCGCTCGCGGTAAGCAGCATCACCATGCGAAGCTCACGCTCAATTTGCTCGACAAGGCGCGTCGCTTCTTCACGACCGCCAGAAACAAGCGCTTTGAGCACCGGACGGGCGACGCCGGCCGCGGCCCCGCCTAGCGAAATCGCTTTGGCCACGTCAACGCCAGTCGCGACGCCGCCCGTTGCAATCACAGCATCAAAATCGCAACGCGCGACCATCGCTAGGCTCGCCGCTGTCGGAATCCCCCAATCCCACAACGCTTCGCCCGTGGATTCACTCGCGCGATCGCCCGATGCACGCGCCCGCATCGTCTCGACGCCGACCCACGATGTTCCCCCTGCGCCAGAGACATCGACATACCGGACTCCGATGCTCTTCAGCTGAACCGCGACCTCATAAGAAATGCCGCATCCTGTTTCCTTGACGATCACCGGCTTTTCAAGCGCTTTTACGATGCGTTCAATTGCCGCCAAGCAGCCGCGAAAATCGCGATCGCCTTCAGGCTGCACCATCTCCATCGCCGGATTGAGATGAATGCACAGCGCATCGGCGTCGATCGATTCGACAAGCCGCGCCACATCAGCGGTCGACATCGTGCGCGCTTGCACAACGCCGATATTGCCAAACACGAGCGCGTTAGGCGCCACGTCGCGCACGCGATAGCTCGCTGCCGCGCCCGCCGAAACGTGCATCGCTCGCTGGCTCCCAACGCCAAAAGCGATACCGCGCTCTTCGGCAATCGACGCGAGCTCGCGATTAATCCGCTCGGCGTCGGACGTCCCCCCCGTCATCGCGGCGATCACGAGCGGCGCGCGCAGCGTCTTGCCGAACATCGTGATCGACGTATCGATGCTCACGGCATCGAGCTCGGGGAGCGCTTGATGAACCAGCACAACGTCTGAAAATAGGGGCGATACGCCGCGAAAACCGACATCTTCGGTGGCGCAGAGGGCGATGTGATCGGTCTTCCGGTGGGCGATGCTCATTCACGGCTCTCCGCTCGTTACTTCGTTTAACAGCGGCTCTCCTCGCAAAAATCGGAGCGCCTCCTGAACCGCTTCGCGCTCCATTCGCGCTCGGCAGTCGACCGACATCGACCCCATGTGGGCGGTCATAAGGCAGCGTTCGACCGATGCGAGTGGACCGCTGTACGGCTCATGCTCGAAAACATCAAGCGCCACCCCCTCAAGATGCCCCTCTTGCAGCACCGAGAAAAGATCGCTCTCATCGACTACTCCGCCGCGCGCCGTATTGATGAGCAGCGCATCACGCTTCATCGCGAGCAGCTCCGAGCGACGCAAATAACCGCGCGTGCGTGAAGTTAGCGGCACATGCAGCGACACGATGTCTGCCTGCTCAAGAAGCGCCATTTTATCGACCCACTCAAAACGAAACGCCGCATCAAGAGCGCGGTTTGGGCGAATGTCGTGAGCCAAAATGCGTCGGCAACCAAACGCTTGAAGAAGCGCGAGAACGCCGCTTCCGATACGCCCAACGCCCACCAGACCGACGGTGACTTCTTCGATCCGCCGCCCCATCCTTCGATTCCACCGGCCGCCGTGAATCTCGCCGTTCGCGAGGGAAACCCCCCGCAAAAGGTTCAACATCAGCGCCAACGTGAGCTCAACGACCGCTTTTGAAGGGGCATCAGGCGTATAAGCAACCCGAATTCCCCGGGCGCGCGCCGCTTCGAAATCAACGTTGTCGAGGCCGATCCCCAATCGCACAATAAGCCGTAAATTCGGGCACTCTTTGAATAGCTGTTCGGTTAGCGGCTCGGTGCCGGCGATGAGCACTTCGGCTCCATCAACCGACTCCGCAACCTCCTGCTCGGTGAGCTTTTTTCCCAGCCGATTCGACAAAAACGGCACCCCAGCGGCTTCTAAAAGCTGAAAGGCGCTTTTGTCAACCGCGGCGAACGGGTGGGGCGAGATAAAAAGCTGTGTCACAGTACTGCGACTATAGCGGCGGATTTCACCCCGTCGCGCGATTGTTCGCGGTTGACCATGGCGCATGTCGTCCCGTAACTTACGCGGTACAGAGGTAATCAGATTAATCGTCAAATAGCTGAAAGTACGGCAGAATATGGCCATTCGTCGGCGCGATTCAAAGCGTATGGCGCCGGCGTCAAGAGCGACGTCGAGCGTCTCCTCGCGCGTTTTTTTGTCGAGTCGGAGTTTTTTGGCGACCCGCTCGTAGCGCCGGCGCTTCAAGAGCTCGTCACTCGAGGCGGCAAGCGGCTTCGGCCAACGCTCATGTGCGCGGCATTCGAAGCGTGCGGAGGCTACAAAAGGCACAACGGCTCTTCGAGCGATGACAGCGTTGAAGGGGCCATTTTACCGGCGGCCGCCGCTTTAGAGCTCCTGCAAGCTTACCTGCTGATTCACGACGATTGGATGGATGGGGACGAGACGCGTCGCGGTGCCCCATCGGTTCATGTTGCGCTAGCAGAGCGTGTTCAAGATCGCGATTTGGGGAATGCGCTCGCGATTTTAGCCGGCGATTTGGGCGTTAGTCTCGCGCAAGAGCTCTTTTTTCGCACACGCGTCGAGTCGTCGCGCCTCGTTCACGCCGCCGCCGAATTTGCCGCGATGCAACGCGAAGTCGTCATCGGTCAGGCGATCGACATGACCGGCGTAAGTCGTGACGCAAGTTCGATCGAGCAGATGCACGATCTAAAAACAGGGAGCTACACCGTGCGCGGCCCAATGCTTATCGGTGCGGCGCTCGCAGGCGCATCGCCAACTGTGCGTGACGCAATCGCCCGGATCGCGAAGCCGCTCGGAATTGCGTTTCAACTCCGTGACGATCTGCTCGGTTTGTTCGGCGATCCAGCGGTAACAGGCAAACCGCGCGGCACCGATTTGCGGCGCGGCAAGCGAACAGCACTCGTAGTAGAGCTAGAGCGCGATACGCGGTCAGAGCGGCTATTTTCAAGAGTATTTGGCGATAGCAGCGCACCGAACGATGAAGTCGAAGCGCTCATCGCAAGAGCGCAAGAGTGCGGGGCGAAAGAGCGCGTTGAAATGCGCCTCGCCGAATTGGCCAGCGCATCCGAGCAAGCGCTTGACGCCGCCGATCTAGTAGGGCACGGAAGGGAGCTTCTTCGCGGTGCCATCGGTACGCTTACCGATCGAGCAAATTAAGGCTGGAGGATCCCTGGGTGGACGTGACAATCGGAACAGCGTGCGGGAAGGTAATTCTTTTTGGCGAACATGCCGTCGTGCACGGTGTGCCAGCCATCGGGCTCGGAATCGACCGCGGCGCGCAAGCCAAAGTGCGGCCCGCCAGTGACGGCCTAAATCGCCTACGCATCGCTCAGTGGGCGATCGACGTGACCGAGACTGACGATCACTCGTTAGCAAGAGCATTCCGCGCCGTGCTTGGTGAAGGCGAACAGGCGCAGGCGATCGACGTCGAGGCGTCGTCCGATCTCCCGCCAGGGGCCGGTTTAGGCTGCTCCGCGGCGATGGGCGTCGCACTCGTGAGAGCGCGTCACCCGAATGCGTCGCTGGCCGAAGTGGTCGATCGAGCGATGGCCTGGGAGCGTATTTTTCACGGCAATCCATCGGGAATCGACGCGGCGATTGCGGCGCAGGGCGGGGGAGTATTGTTTTCGCGCGGGGCCGGCGCAACGCCGATTCGGATTCGCGGCGAGCTCATTTTGTGCGTCGCCAACAGCGGCATCGGGTCGAGCACAAAGAGTATGGTCGAAGCGGTCGCGGCGCTGCATCGCGCAGAGTCGTCGCGCATCGGGCCGATCTTCGAAGAAATAGGGGCAATCGTAGCGCTCGGCGGCCGCGCTCTCGAAGTGGGCGATTCGCACGCAGTCGGCGCTCTGATGGATCGCAATCACAATCTGCTCAAACAGCTCGCGGTGTCGATTCCCGAGCTCGATGCAATGTGCAGCATCGCGCGGGGCCGCGGCGCTTTGGGCGCGAAACTAACTGGCGCTGGAGGCGGCGGGTGCGTCGTCGCCCTCGCTCCAAATCACGAAGTGGCGAGCAACATTACCGAAGGCTGGGGCGCCATGGGGCTCGACGCGTTCGTGACGATCGTTTCGGCGGTGTCAACGAGCGCGCATCGCGCATCGCCTGCGGTCGAGGCGAGCCTGTGAGCGAACGGCGCGACTGCGAGCAAGTCGTAACGGCCGTAGCGCACCCGAACATCGCGCTCGCAAAGTATTGGGGGAAGCGCGCCGGCCAAGGTAACTTCCCCGCGGTGCCGAGCCTGTCGGTGACGTTGTCGGGGATGAGCACGACAACGCACGTTCAATTTGATCGCACGCTTGCCGCCGATAGCGTCATGATCAACGGCGAGGCGCAGTACGATAGTCGTGTCGTCGCGCTCCTCGACCGCGTGCGCGCAGCTGCCGAATTTAGGCTGTTCGCGCGCGTTGTGTCGGTCAACGATTTTCCGACGGCGAGCGGTCTCGCATCGAGCGCATCTGGGTTCGCGGCGCTCGCCCTTGCAGCGACCCACGCGGCCACTCTCGAATGGGACGCCGCGCGCATCAGCGATTTGGCAAGGCGAAGTTCGGCGAGCGCGGCACGAAGTATTTTCGGCGGGTTTGTCGAGCTCGATGCGGGCCAAGAGTCGGGCGACGAGCGGAACATGTTGGCGGCCAAACAGGTTGCGCCAATCGACTACTTGCCGCTCACTGTTTTAGTTTGCGTCACGACGGAGCAAAAAAAGAGCATCGGGTCGACCGACGCGATGACAAAAACGGCTCAAAAAAGCCCATTTTACGACGCGTGGCTCCGCGATGCGCCCGCCATCCACGCGTCGCTAAAAAGTGCGCTCCTAGCGCGCGATCGTCAGCTGCTCGGCGAGCTAACCGAGGCGAGCACATGGGCTATGCACGCGACCGCGATGGCAGCCGGCATTGTTTATCTCAGAAGCGCTACGATCGATGCGATCGAGTGCGTGCGATCTCTTCGCGCATCAGGCACCGCTGCTTACATGACAATGGACGCCGGCCCGCACGTCAAAGTGTTCACCGCACCCGAAGATGCGCCGCGCGTGAAGCGAGAGCTCGCAGCGGTAAACGGCGTTTTGCGCGTGATCGAAACGCAGCCAGGCGAAGGCGCTCGCAACCTTCTATGAAAGTGATCGCGCCCGGCAAAGTCTTGTTCACCGGCGCCTATGCCGTGATCGAAGGTGCGCCGGCGATTGTGATCGCCGTCGATCGCTACGCGAAAGCCGATTCAACGGCGCGTATCGCGTCGCCATCCGCAGAAATTCGTGCAGCGTTCGGCTCCGAACTGGCACCAAAAGTCGATAGTATGCCGCTGTACGAAAGCGGGACGAAGATCGGTCTCGGCTCGAGTGCCGCGGCGCTCGCGGCAGCACTCGGTGCCGATGCGGCAAGCCGCGGCGAAGATTTACTCAATCGCGCCACGCGCGACCGTTTGTTCGAGCAGGCGCGAGCGGCTCACGCGGCGGGGCAAAAAGGGGGGAGCGGGGTCGATATCGCGGCGAGCATTTATGGAGGCGTCAATCGTTACCAGGTAGCGAAAGACGGAACGGCGAACATTGAGCCGTTTGCGCTGCCAGAATCGCTAGTTTTCAGCGTCTATTGGAGCGGCGTCAGCGCCCGGACGGTCGACCTTCGAGCCGCCGTCGATGCGCTCAGGAGTCAATCGTCGGTCGTTTGGAATGCGATTTTTCGTGATTTATCGGGCGAATCGTTCGCTGCGTGCGACGCGCTGGCCGCGGGTGACGTCCCGAAGTTTATCCTGGCTGCAACCCGCTTCGAAATGGCCCTCGCGAAGCTCGGCGACGCCGCCAATGCTCCAATCGTCCCCCCGTCATTTCGGGCACTAAATGCGATAGCGCAGCGAGAATCGGCCGTTTTTTTCCCCTCCGGCGCCGGGGGGGGCGACATCGGTATCTTTTTAGGGACCCGTTGCGAATCGGTAACGTTCAAAGAAGAGGCGAAGCATCTCGACATGCGGCGCATTCCCTTGCACATTGACTCGCTCGGCGTGCGAGTGGTTTCTTCGCGCTCGCCGTCCGCGAAAGTCAACTGATTATGGCTCGAACCTCACGTTTGCCAGGCTTTTACAAAGTTACAGTCGATCAACGCCGTTCGCTCATGAGCGACGTGACGGGGGTTGACGCCAACACGATCGGTGCCTCGCTCGACGGCGGCGGCCTCGATGCCGAAACGGCCGATAAATTCGTCGAAAATGTGCTCGGAACATACGCGCTGCCGTATGGCGTTGCGCTCAATGTCCGGGTCAACGGCCGCGATTACGTCGTGCCGATGGTGGTCGAAGAGCCGAGCGTGGTAGCCGCCGCATCAAACGCCGCGAAGATGGTCCGCGTCGGAGGAGGGTTCAAAGCCGACGTCGACGCGCCGGTGATGATCAGCCAAATTCAGCTCACCAGCGTGAAAGACGCACCGGCCGCGCGCGCCCGCATTATGGCGGCCTACGAAGAGATTGTGGCGGTCGGAAATAGAGCAATTTCAGGGCTAGTTGCGCGGGGAGGCGGGGTGCGCGGGCTCGAAGTGCGGACACTCGGTTCCGCCGCCGACGCGATGATTGTGGTGCACGTCCTCGTCGATTGCCGCGACGCGATGGGGGCAAATCTCGTCAATTCGGTCGCCGAAGCGGTCGCCGATCGCCTTGCCGAGCTCGCAAATGGCAAAGTAGGGCTGCGCATTTTGTCGAATCTTTGCGATCAACGGTGCGTGCGCGTTCGGTGCCTCGTTCCGGCGGACGTGCTAGCGACCGACGATATGTCGGGCGAAGAGGTGATCGACGGCATTCTTAACGCATCGCGTTTCGCCGAGCTCGATCCGTATCGTGCCGCGACGCACAATAAAGGGATCATGAACGGCGTCGATGCCGTCGTCATCGCAACGGGGAACGACTGGCGCGCGACCGAAGCAGGGGCGCATGCATTCGCGGCGCGAAGCGGCCAGTACGGCCCGCTTGCCATTTGGCGTCGTTCCGAAGCGGGCGAATTAGCCGGTTTTTTGGAGCTTCCGTTAGCTCTCGGCACGGTCGGCGGTACGCTTAGAGTGCACCCCGCGGCACGACTCTCGCTTGAGCTGCTCGGCGTTCAAGATGCGGGCGAGTTGGCGATGATCGCAGCGTCGCTCGGGCTTGCGTCAAATTTGGCCGCGGTTCGCGCTCTCGCGACCGATGGCATTCAGCGCGGTCACATGGCACTGCACGCGAGGTCGGTGGCCGTTGCAGCGGGGGCGGTCGGCAAACTCGTCGAGCGTGTCGCCGCGCTCATCGTTGAGGCGCGCGACATTACAGTGGAGGGGGCGAGGCGCGCAATTGACGCGCTCGCGCATGCAGAATCGGTGGCCGATGTTGGTGGCCAAATGTCAACAAAAAAGGCACCAAGCCCGTGACTCGACGCGCAAATTGGCGTAGCGTCTCGGTGTGTTTTCGGTGTCGAACAGAAGTGTGAATCAGGGCGGTAGCGCCGATGGTTCCAGTTCAGCAAAATTGCCTGAGTCGGTCGACCACACCGATCCAAGTCGCGATTTGGCCGGCGTTCTGCACGACGTATCAAATTCACTGACAGTGCTCCTCGGGTGGATTGGCGAAGCGCGGACGAAAGGCGCGACGCGTGAGTCGGTCGACTACGCACTTCAGCTCGTCGAGCAGCGCGCACGAATGGCGCGTGACATCGCTCGCCACGCAATCGGCGCATCAAGTCTTAGCAGTAGCACCGTGCTCGATAGCGACGACGACGAAATGGGGCGAGTCGTCGCCGAGATGGTCGATGCACTGGCCGTCGAAGCCGAGCGAGCCGAGGTGCGGATTGTGCTTCGAGGCGAATCGGCAGTTCGAGTTCGCGGCCCGGTGACAATTTCGCAAGTCCTCACAAACGTCGTGCTCAATGCGCTCGCATTTTCGCCACCCGGTGGAGTGATTCGCATTCGCCTATCAAGCGTCAACGGCGAAGCGCAGGTCGAAGTATCGGACGACGGCCCAGGCATCGCGACCGAGATGCGGCAGCAGTTATTCGAAGGCGGCTCAACACGCAAAGGCGGCGCGGGGATCGGCCTTCGCTACGCGCGTTCGCTAGCGCGATCGTCCGGCGGTGACTTAGAGTTGGCGGCGCACGGCGGTTCAAAAACGGTGCGTGGAGCAACGTTCATGTTGAGGTGGCCAAGCAGCGGCGCCGCGGCCCCGCAGCGTCCGTCAGCCGCGCGCATAAACACGCATCAGCTGTCGGGGAAGCGCGTCCTTGTGGTTGAAGACGACGACGACGTGATCTCTCTTCTCGAAACGGCGCTCGAAGCGCGCGGCGCAGAAGTTGTTGTCGCACGCACAGCGGCTGATATCTCAATCCCAAAAGATCGCCGCTTCGATGTCGCATTGATCGACCTCTCGCCCATCATAGACGACGTGCCAGGGGCTCTCGCGGCGGTGCGCCTAGGCTCCCCGTCAGTCGCCATTGTCGCCATGACCGGGAATGTCAATGGCCTCCCCGACGCAATCGCCCGAGATCTAGGCGGCTGCGTGCGAAAGCCGTTCGATGTAGCCGAAGTGGTCGCTGCCATCTCAAATGCGATGGGTGGGCGAGCGCAAAAGCACGTCAGTCCTTGACAGCTCCCGCTTCTTAAGTAGATTGCACCGCCTCCGTCCGGCAAATCGCAAGATAGGCAGTGCGGAGGAGGATGTGTCGGGTTTCCTGGCGTATTCTGAGCGAGGGTGGCGGAATTGGCAGACGCACTAGCTTGAGGTGCTAGCGGGTAACACCGTGGGGGTTCAAGTCCCCCCCTTCGCACGTAGTTTCGGTAAGTAGGCATTAATAGAGGTTAGAGGCGCGACGTTCTGGGTTCTATGCCCGGAATATCGCGCCTTTCTTCTGCCGCCCGCTCGTTCCTGCAGCTGGCCGTTTTTTCGTGTGCGGTTGCGGCATGCGGTACCGACTCCAATGGCTCTCCAGGGCTCTCCGGAGACGGAGCACCGTCGGCGGAGCCCAACGAGGCGCCAAACGGAGCGCCCGAAAAAGAAGCGTCGTTTCCAAAAATCCCGAGTGGGAAGTACAAGAAATCGGCAAACATCGTCGCCGTCGTAACGCCAGGATCGACCGTGTCAACGCCGGCCGGCAAAGTGTCGCTCGCGACAAAAATTAGCGAATTTCTCCACGTGTTAGCAAGCGGCGTATGGTGGAAAACGATTAGCGCAGAGTACGATCTGGGCGAAGTCGCAGGCCACCGCGTTGTGACCGGCGGTCCATGGGAAGGGTCTGCAAACGAAGACTCGATGACGGCGTACATCAGGGATGCCATCGACGGTCCGCCCGATCAAAACAGCGTCTACATCCTCTACCTTCCGGAAGGCGTTTTCGAAGACGAATCTGTCTTTCTCGACGGCAGCTGCATTTACGATGGCCGTCACTCTTCGCGTAGCGGGCTCGTCTGGGGGATGGTGCAACGCTGCGGCTCCGCGGAGCCATGGCTCGACGAGTTAGACGAACTGACTTACGCAAGCTCGCACGAAATCATGGAATCGATCACCGATCCGGTTCCGCCATCGGGCATCGTAATTCCTGTTGACGATGAAACGCCGTGGAACGGTAGCGCGTGGGGTTGGGGCGGAGGCGAAAACGCCGACCTTTGCAACGGAACGCAAGTTCTCGAAAAAGGTTTCTATTTTACGCGCGTCTACAGCAATTCGGCGGCCGAAGCGGGCGGCGACCCGTGCATTCCCGCGGTGTCGGCTCCGTACTTTAACGTTCGCAGTCCTAAAGAATGGTATGCCGTCACGCCGGGCGGGTCGGTCGATATTCCGCTCACCGGGTGGTCGACTGATACGCTTCCGTCGTGGCGCCTGTTCGCGTATGGCTCGCTCGATGAAGATCTCGTCGGGCCGCATCATCAGGTGCTGCAGCTCAATTCCATCCTCATCGACAACATCGACGTGAGCACGCGCGAGGCGCCGATTTCAAGCGGCAAGAGCGTCACGATGCGCGTCACGGCGCCGAGCGACAGCAAATCGGGCGCGTTCAATGTGATTCAAGTCATCAGTCTGCTCAATACGCGATACGACGAGCTCAGCGGGCGGCTCCACCAGTGGCAGATCGGCATCTATGTGCCGTAAGGTGGTCAATTCGGGCAAGGCGAACGCAATCGTCCGCCGTGATCACATTGTGCGCCAAGAGTAACGGCTTTTTCACGGAATTGTTGTCGCCGCGGAGATGCACTCAACGATAGCAATTGAGTTGATGCATAAACTCACGCTCGGCTTGTTCCTTGTTCTGGCCGCCTCCGCATGCGGGCCGCTGCCACCTGACGTAGCGGTCGACCCGCGGCACCCGACGCCGACAGATGGTTCGACCACTCCACCGGCGGCGACAGAGCCGGCTCCAGGCTCGACGATCGTACCGAGCGACCGCCCTATTGTCGATCCGCCGGAAGGCGCGGGTGCGCAGCCCCCACCGCCATCGACCGCGGGTCAACCGCCCCCCGCGCCGCCACCAGGGGGTGAGCCGCCTCCCCCCGGCGGGCAGCCGGGCATCGAGCCGATCGACCAGACGATTCAACGCGACCTATGCCCAGGCGCATACAGTGGTCGCCGCGTGTCGAAAACATTTGGCAGGCTAGATGGCGAGCTCGTCGCGATTGCGCTGCCGCGCAAATGGAAGCCGGGGTGCCGCCATGATCGCAGTCATGTGCATCTCGTCGTACTCGTCGACTTAGAGAGCTACGATATCGCCATAAACGTCGATGGTGTGATGGCCGAAATCGACGCCGCAATGCCCGGTCAAACATGGGATCAGGGGTGGCACACCGACGTAAATCTCGATTATCCCTCAAGTCTCGGCGTCCACTCAAACGATTTCCGAGGCACCGAGGGGGCCGAGAGCACCGCCAAGCGGATTGAAGCGGAGCTTGTGACGACGAGCACAATCTCTGTTTTCGGGACAGGCTACGGGCCAGAAGGGGCGCACAACGTTCACCGTCGCGGCCGAAATCACGACGGCGCTCTGGTGCTCAATCCAAAGGCGCCGAAAGCACGAATGCTCCTGTTTTCGTTCGAGAACAGGTCTTTTTAAAAAGTAAAGACCGCACTCCGTCTCAGAAAAATTTTGGTGGGCCGGCCGGGACTCGAACCCGGGACCTACGGATTAAAAGTCCGCAGCTCTACCAACTGAGCTACCAGCCCAAAATTTGAGCTCGGGTCTATAGCGCCGAAGTCCCCACCTGGCCATCCAAAGATTACGAAAAAGAGCGCGACGACTGAATTCGGCCGCAATCAGCGCCGTATTGGTCTTCATGAGCTCACGATTGGTAGCGACAGGCATTGTTTTCGCAGTCTTCTGCAGCGCGTGCGGTGCGGATTCGAAAAGCGATTCTGCGCAGCCCGCGTCCGAACACACCAAGCCGCAAGGGAATGCGGCGTCGACTCAGTGCGACGAAAAGGACGGCTATCTCTGGTGCGAGCGGATGGCGTCATGCCTCCGACTCGCCGAATACAGCGCCCCGCAATCGCTGTCGTTCAACGACTACTGCAGCGGCCGCGATGCAGAAGCCGATCAAACAGCGGCGGATGACATCGAGAAGGTAAGCCCGCTGCATCAACCAACAAACGAGGCGGTCGAATAACGAGGATCGACTTCGAGGGATCGACGTCGATGATCGAAGTCGCTCGACTACCGAAGCTCCGCCCGAGCGATCGTCCGAATTTGCACTTCTGGTAGCAGCTCCGCGAAACTCAGTACTGCCACACCTGGCAGATCGACCTCGATCAACTTGCGGACAAATCGTCGCACATCGGGTTGCGTCAGCACCACAGTTGATCGTGGCGGTTTCGCCGGAATTGCCTGTTTGATCGACTCGATAATGTCGCGCGCCGGGGCAGGGGCTAGCGTAAGAAATGCTCCGGCCGCGGTGCGCGTGATCGCGCCACGAATTGTCTCTTCGATGAACGGATCTAACAAGTAAACCGAGGCAACACGCGATTGCGACGATGCGCTCGCTATCTCGGTGTAACGATACGTGATCGCGCGTCGCAGCTGCGCGCGAACAAATTCTGCGAGAGCGAGCGGATCTTTTTCCGACGCGGCGACCGGCGCTAACGCTTCGAGAATCGCGCGCAAATCGCGAATGCAGATTGTCTCGTCGAGAAGTCGCCGTAAAATGTCGGTCAAAAGCGTTAGCGAAACAGGTTTCGGAACAACATTGCGCACAACGGCTGGCGATAGTTGTTCAAGCTCGTCGAGAAGGCGCTGCGTTTCGTGCATCCCAAAGAGGTCGGCAGCGCGCGCGGTCAACACGTCGCGAGTCTCACGCCAGACCCAAGCGCTCGCATCAGTGATCGTCTCTGGTACATCGATCGTTTTCGCGGGGACTTCGTAAATCGAAATCACGGCGCGACGAGTGAGCGATGCGTCGGCCGATAAGACCGCGATTTGCGGCGGCGTCAGCGGCAACCCGAGGTCGCGAAATATATCGCTTCGCAGCTGCGAAAATCCGGCCAAGTTCGCCGCGAATTTGCTTCCGCCAGCGACCTGCATTTCGGTCGCCAATCGCGGCGAAAGTTCGATACTCCACGGCGCAACTTGCGGAACAAATTTTTCATTCGCCGCGTCGATGCGAGCGATCGTCGAATCGCGTGTCGCCGTCGCTGCGCGCGATGCGAAAAACAGTGCAACGCCGATCACAAGAAACGGAATCGCAGGGAGCCCCGGCGCAAGTGCAAGCGCGCCTACAAAAAGCGCTGATACCGTGAGAGCACGCGGCGCCGACAGCAGCTGATTTGAAAGCTCTTGCCCGAGCGGCGTGTCAGGCTCTTCGCTCGCCGTGCGCGTGACAAGCACGCCGGCCGCGGTCGACAAAACGAGCGCGGGGATTTGCGATACAAGGCCGTCACCAATCGTCAACAGCCCATAGCGCTTCAGCGCCTCACCGACTGCCATCCCCCGAGAGCCGACGCCGATCGCGAGCCCGCCAACAACGTTGACGACGGTGATTATCAGCGACGCAATCACATCCCCCTTCACAAACTTCATCGCCCCGTCCATCGACCCGTAAAATTGGCTCTCGCGCGTCAAAGCGCGCCGCCGCCGCCGCGCTTCGTTCCCGTCGATGCTGCCCGACCGAAGTTCAGCGTCGATCGCCATTTGCTTCCCCGGCATCGCGTCGAGCACAAATCGCGCACCAACTTCGGCAACACGTTCGCTCCCTTTGGCGATAACGACGAACTGGATAATCGTCAAAATCAGAAAAATGACCGCCCCAACAACGTAGTTGCCGCGAACAACCGCTTTGCCAAACGCGCGAATGACATCACCGGCATCGGCTTGCAGCAAAATGAGCCGAGTCGACGAAACGTTCAGCGCCAAGCGATAGAGAGTCGTAAGAAGCAGTAGTGTAGGAAATGTCGCGATAGCGACCGCATCTTTGACAAACAGAACGATCACAAGAATCGTCACCGCAATCGATAAATTGGCCGCGATCAGCAGATCAAGCAGCCAAGTAGGAAGCGGAACGATCATCAACGCAACGATCGCCACAACGCCAAGTGCAAGCGCGGCATCGGCGCTGCCAAAAGGGCGAGCAAACACCGAAAAGAAGCGACGGAAAGCAATTAAGAGGGGTCTAACCACCCCAAGCGCCCATAATCGAAAAACCAAAGAAGTTGAACAGGGAACCCGTAAACGTGCCCGTGCCCGTAAACGTGCCCGGCTCCTAAGATCTGATCGCGGAAGATCTCATCGCGGGCGTCTCAACATGAGAACTACTCTATCTACGCTAGACAATTCCACAATTTGGGCAAAAGTTGACCGCGATCGGCGCAGGCTGATAGGGGCTTTAAGAGCATCTCAGCTAAGCAGATGTTTGGTCCAGGCAATCGCCTCGCACGAGGGTAATGAATGAAAAAGAAGCGCGTCGGAGTGCTGATGGGCGGCGGAAACGCCGAGCACGAGGTCTCTCTCTGCACCGGTGAAGGAATTGCGGCAGCGCTCGAAGCGCGCGGGCACGATGTCGTGCGCGTCGTATGCGGCAGTGCCGAAACGGCAGGAGCCGGCATCGACGAGCTCGTTCGTCGCGCCAACCTCGATACGGTGTTCATCGCCCTTCACGGAAGCGGCGGCGAAGATGGCTGCGTGCAAGGGCTGCTCGAAATCCTCGGCATTCCATACACCGGCTCCAGCGTCGTAGCGTCGGCACTGGCGATGGATAAAGTCAAAGCGAAAGAGCTCTTTCGCCTTCACAACGTTCCGACGCCGCCTTACTACGTCATCGATGCGGCGCAGCGAGGGGCGAGCCTAGAAGAGCTCGTCGAGCTCCACGGCACGTTCGGTTTCCCATCGGTCGTAAAGCCGCGAAGCGAGGGTTCGTCGGTCGGATTAACCGTGGTAAAAAACGCGTCTGAACTTGGCGAAGCAATCGACCTAGCGCTGTCGTTCAACGGGTGCGCGCTTGTCGAGCGCTACGTCAAAGCGATCGAAGTGCAGGTCGGCGTTGTCGACGGCAAAGCGATCGGCGGCATCGAGGTCGTGCCAAAGAGCGGGCTCTACGATTACAAAGCGAAATACACAGCCGGAGAGACAGAATATTTCGTTCCGCCGCGCCTCCCTGAAACGCGGATGCTAGGCGTCCTAAACATCGCAGAGCGCGCCGTAGCGGCGATCGGATGCACCGGCGTAGTGCGAGTCGATATGCTCGTGACAGAAGGCGGCAACGAGTACGTCCTAGAAGTAAATACGCTCCCAGGCTTCACCGCAACATCGCTAATCCCAAAAATAGCGGCCAAAAATGGCACAAGTTACGGCGATTTGTGCGAAACGATCCTAGCAGGAGCCAAGCTCCACTCGCGCCTAAAAGAGCCAAAACCGGCGCCAGTGATAGCGCCGATAGCCGCGCGAATTAGCTAAAACAACAATAGGCCGTTTTTTCGAAGACCTGTCATCCTGAGGCCGCTTTTGCCGAAGGATCCCCCGTGGTTCATGGGATCCT
>CAMAVR010000024.1 GCA_945861885.1 Nannocystis exedens
GACGTAGTCGAGTTCGGCTTCGCTCCCTCGCTCTTCGCGCGCCCAGTAGTAGAGCTCTGGCTCTTTGAACGGCGGTTCGAGTAGCCGCAACATCTGCCCGACGACTTGCTCTGCGAGCGCGCCTTCGTTTGCCAACACTAGCGATTCGATGTTGATTGTCGGAACCGATGATAGTCCGAGCGCCGCAGAAACCAGCCCTACATCGAGAAAAATAGCCTTAAACTGCCGATCGCTTGCATCGGCACCAAGAGGAATGCCGGTCGCTGCCGTTGCTTGGACGCGGTGACAAACGCGCGCTTTCGTTAGCAAATCGAACGCTTGCCGAAGAGCCGTTGACCGCTCGTCTCGATCGACGTTCACGTACTTGAACTTTTTTCCGAGCTGCCGCGGAACCGCCTGCATCACTTTTGCAAGTCGCTCTTGCGCTACGCGAGGCGCATACTTTGCAAAATCGTCGCGATAGGTTGTGAGCAAATCTTCGTGCACTCGAGCGCACGATAAAAGCGATCGATCGCGGCGATAGGCTTCGACGGCGGCCGGCATCCCGCCGACAAGCATGTATTCGCGCAGCAGCTGAAGCAGTCGATCGTGAATCGGCTCTGAAATTGTGTCTTGCAAGCCGATTTCGCCGAGGTACTCCGCTAGCTTCGACTCGCCGAGCGCCCAGAGGAACTCTTTGAACGACATCGGTTCCAAATGCAGATAGCGAATTCGGCCGACCGGCATGCTGAACGAGTGCGACGCCAAGACAAAATCGAGCAGCGACCCGGCCGCGACGACGTGCAACTCGGGGAGCTCTTCGGCGAACCACCGCAGCTTTGCCAATATCTCTGGCGCCGCCTGAATCTCATCGAGAAATAAAAGCGTTTTTCCTGGTTCGATGCTCTGTTTGGCAAAGAGCTCGATCGCGCGCACTATGGTGACGGGATCGTTGGAGTCGGCGAACAGTTTGGCCGCGTGGCGATCGCGTTCGAAGTTGAGCTCTACGATCGCTCCTGCATGGGCCTCGGCAAACGCGCGCACGAGATGCGATTTTCCGACTTGGCGGGCGCCGCGCAGAACGAGAGGCTTGTGGGGCGCTTTCGCGTACCAGTCGGCTAGCTCAGAAGTTAGGGCTCGTTTCATCGAATTGTGTCAAAAGAGACGTCTCTTTTAGCATAGCACATGTCAAAACAACCGTCTCTTTAAGCAAGACTTGTGACAAAAGAGACGGCTCTTTTAACTGTTTTCGCCCGAAAGCAGCTTTTCTAGCTCTTTTTCGTCGATCACTCGGGCGCCGAACTTGGCCGCTTGGTCTAGCTTGGTTTTCCCGGTCTTTTCGCCCGCCACCAGCAGCGTTGTCCCTTTTTTTACGCTTTCGTGCACCAGGCCTCCGGCGGCTCGGATTTCAGCGTGCACGTCTTCGCGCTTTTTCGACAGCACTCCGGTGACGCATACGCTCATGCCCGAGAGCGGGCCGGTGGTTGCGACTTCGGCTCGCGGTTCAGGCGTGCTGACGCTCAGCTTGGCTAGTTTTTTTAGCAGTTCGTGATGCGTTGGGTCGCCGAGAAATTGCGCGACGCTATCGACCATCTTCGGGCCGAAGCCGAAAATTCCGCCGACTTGTTCGCGCGTCTCGCTCTCTTGCCATGTGACCAACTTGTCGAGCGTTTCGGCCGCTTCGGCGAGCTGCTTGGCGGCGACTTGGCCGATTTGCGGAATCCCTAGACCGCAAATTAGCCGCCCGAGCGATCGCGACCGCGATTTCGCGATTGCGTCGATGACATTTTGCGCGCTCTTCTCGCCCATCCGCTCAAGCGATGCGATTTGGTCGCGCGTGAGCGTGTAGAGGTCGGCGACATCGCGCACCAGCTTTGATTCGACGAGTTGGTCGACGAGTACGAGCCCGAGGTCGCTGATGTCCATCGCGAATCGGCGTGAAAAATAGTGTATTTGCGCTTTAATTTGCGCCGGGCAGCTCCGGTTTATGCAGCGCGCTGTCGCTTCGTTCCCCAAGTCGGGGCGCTCGGCGTCGCGCAATTTTGTCGTCACTGGGCCGCCGCACTCGGGGCACGCGTCAGGCATTTTGAACGGCTTTTCGCGCCCCGTTCGCGCGTCGACATCGACGGCGACGACTTGCGGAATGATCTCGCCCGCTTTTTCGATCGCCACGATGTCGCCGATGCGCACATCGAGCGACGCTACAATGTCGCTGTTGTGCAGCGACGCGCGCGACACGACCGTCCCCGCGAGCTCCACCGGTTCGAGAATCGCGACAGGGGTGAGCGCGCCGGTGCGGCCTACCTGGATCTGAATGTCGGTGAGCCGCGTTTTCGCCCGCTCCGCCGCGAATTTGTACGCGACGGCCCATCGCGGAAATTTTGATGTAAAGCCGAGCAGCTCTTGCTGCTTGTAGCGGTCGACTTTGATGACGGCGCCGTCGGTCTCGTACGGATAGCTGTGGCGCGCGTGATCGAGGTCCGTAATGGCCGCCATCACCGCAACTGCATCGCCATTTTCGACGATACGCTCAAGCCGGTGCGTTGGCAGCCCTTGTTCTGCCATCCACTTGAGGCTCGCGCTGTGCGAATCGTGCAGCGTTGCCCCTTCGACCAGCTGATAAAACATGATGCGAAGGCGCCGCCGACTCACTTCACGCGCATCGAGCATTCGGAGCGAACCGGCGGCGGCGTTGCGCGGATTTGCAAACGGCTCGTCTCCTTCGCGGATGCGCATCTCGTTGAGCGTTTCGAGATCGGCGCGCCTGAGAAGCACTTCACCGCGCAACGTAATTTTGCCAGTGTGCGGGATGCGCAGCGGAACACTTCGAATCGTCCGCACGTTTTCGGTCACATCTTCGCCGACTTCGCCGTCGCCGCGCGTGCTGGCCGACGTGAGTTCGCCGTTTTCGTAAATGACTTCGAGGCTCCCGCCATCGAGCTTCGGCTCGATCGACAGGCGGACCACCGATTCGCCCGGGAGGCCGCTATGAACGCGGCGCAAAAACTCGCCGACATCGTCGGCCGAATAGGCGTTGTCGAGCGAAAACATCCGTACTTCGTGGCGGACTCTCGTTGTCCCCGTGCGCGGGGTGCTGCCGACGCGCTGCGTCGGCGAATTGGGCGTTATGAGCGATGGATCGGCCTGCTCAAGTTCGCGCAACTGGCGCATTTTCGCGTCGAATTCAGCATCGGAGATGCTGGCATCGTCGAGCACATAGTAGCGATAGTTGTGCGCCTCAATTTCGCGAACAAGCTGCGCATAGCGATCGCGATGTGTCACGCAGAAGCTCCCTCTCCCGCTTGCGGGAGAGGAAAAGCGTGGCGAAGCCACGCGAAGGTGAGGGCGAGATGAGAGCGCCGAGCTAGGAAAAAATTCAAATACAAAAATATAAATCCAAGCAACCGAAATACCCTCCCGCCGACGTTGCGCCCTTTGTTCTGATCGTTACGCGCTGTTGGTTTGTCGGTTGCCTTGTTGGATTCGGATTCGCTGCCTTGTCTTGCGCTCAGTGTTGCGCTCAGTGTTGCCCTCACCTTCGCCTGGCTTCGCCAGGCTTTTCCTCTCCCGCTTTGCGGGAGAGGAGGCGGGGTTACTTCCCTAGTGTCTTCTCGCCTTTTTCCCAGTTGCATGGGCAGAGCTCATCTGTCTGCAGGGCATCGAGCACGCGGAGCACTTCGGGGACGCTTCGGCCTACCGATAGATCGTTTGCGGAGGCCCACCTGATGACCCCTTCGGGATCGACGATGTACGTCACGCGGAGCGCGACGCCGGCATCTTTGTGCAGAACGCCTAGCTCGGTGCAGAGCTCGCGCTTGATATCGGCCAACATCGGAAATGGCAGATGCTTCAAATCGGCGTGGTTGTTCCGCCATGCGAGATGGACGAAGTGCGAATCGGTGCTCATCCCGAGCACTTGCGCGCCGCGGTCGGCGAAGTCGCGATTTCGCTTCCCGAACTCGGCAATTTCGGTCGGGCAGATGAACGTGAAGTCCATCGGCCAGGTGAAGAGGACGAGCCACTTTCCAGGATGGGACTTATCTGTGATGTCCTTAAATTCCTTCCCTTTTTCGAGCCCGACGCATGCGGTGAGCTTGAAAGCGGGGAGTTTGTCGCCAATTGTCAACATCGCTGAACTCCGTTTCTGAGTGAACTAAATCGCGCTCTGAAGATAACCAGTACGCGCCCATGTCAAGTCATTGCAATCGTTTATGTCGACGGCTCAATCGTCTTCACGCGAAGCTCGAGCAGCTGCTCGGGGGATACGCGGCTTGGCGCATCGGTCATCAGATCGGTCCCTTTTTGCGTCTTGGGGAACGGGATGACATCGCGCAGACTTTCGGCCCCTGAGAGCAGCATGGCGACGCGGTCCATGCCGATCGCGATTCCGCCGTGCGGCGGCGCCCCGAACTTTAATGCGTCGAGCAGAAAGCCGAATTTTTGCTGAGCATCGGCGTCGCTGATGCCGAGCGCACGAAACACGCGCGCCTGCACTTCGGGGTCATGAAGCCGAACCGACCCGCCGCCGATTTCAAACCCGTTGAGCACGATGTCATACCGGTAACAGAGCACGTTGCCCGGATCGGTCTCGAGCATGTCGACGCATTCGTCGTGCGGCCGTGTAAATGCGTGGTGCGCCGCCGCCCAGCTCTTGCGTTCGTCGTCGTATTCGAACAGCGGCGGATTGACGACCCACAAAAAGTTAAACTCGCCGCCGTGCCCGCTCTCGGGAATCAGCCCGAACTTTTTCGCGAGATGAAGCCGCAAATTCGCCATCACCGTCTGCACGACCGACTCTTTGCCGAATTGGAAAAAGATCAAATCGCCATCTTGTGCGCCGACCGATGCATTGATCGCGCTCCGCAACTCGGGCGACACTAGCTTCGCGAGCGGCGATTGCAGCCAGTTCCCCTCTGCATCGATTTTCGCGCGCGCTAGCCCTTTGGCCCCCATCCCTTTCGCGAACTCTTCAAGCTTGTCGAGTTCGGCGCGCGACAATTTCGCCGCGTTCGCTGCTGGGACGCGAAGCGCTTTGACAATTTCGGTCGGCAAATCGCGGCGGTAACGGCCCGACTTAAATTTCTCCGCAATATCGGCAAAAAACGGCACGCCGCCGCCGCTGTGCTCAATCACGAGATCGGTCACATCGGTGTGCGGCATCGCGAAACGGAGGTCGGGTTTGTCGTTGCCGTAAAGCGCCATCGATTCGGCAAAAGGCATCTGCGGAAAGCGCCCGCTTGGGTACTGCTTGTGCAAATCGATGCCGAGCACGTCGTTCCAAATTTTAAAGATGAGCCCTTCGACCATCCGAAAAATGTCATCCTGGTTGATGAACGACATCTCGACGTCGATCTGCGTGAATTCGGGCTGACGGTCGACGCGCAAGTCTTCGTCGCGAAAGCACTTTACGATCTGAAAATAGCGGTCGAAGCCGGCGACCATAAAGAGCTGTTTGAACAGCTGCGGGCTTTCGGCGAGCGCGTAAAATTTGCCGTTGTGAAGGCGGCTCGGCACCAAAAAGTTGCGCGCGCCTCCCGGCGTGTACTTAACCAAAATCGGCGTTTCCAGCTCTAAAAAGCCGCTTTCGTCGAAGTAGCGGCGCGTGAGTTGGTTGATGCGGTGGCGTGTGCGGAGCGACTTTTGCAGCGGCGCGCGGCGCAGATCGAGGTAGCGGTGTTGCAGCCGCTTTTCTTCGCCTGTGTCGATGCTGTCGGCGATTTCGAACGGCGGCGTGTCGCTCTTGTTGAAGACGGTGAGCTCGATCGCGCGCACTTCGATCTCGCCGGTCGCGAGCTTCGGATTTTTGTTGGCGCCTCGGCTCGCAACGATGCCGCGCACGCCGATGACCCACTCGGACCTGAGCGCCTGCGCCTGGTCGTACGCGATGCGCGGCGCATCGCCGTAGCCGGTCTGGTGCGGGTCGAACACAATTTGAGTGATGCCGTCGCGATCGCGTAAATCAACGAACACGCAGCCCCCATGGTCGCGGTAGTTCGCTACCCACCCGAACAGGACGATCTCATCGCCCTCGTTTGATGCGCGAAGATCGCCGCAATAATGTGTCCGCTTAAGCTCGTCGATGAACCGTGCCACGTGGGAGTCGCCTTTCCCCGCCGAAAGGCGGGCAGCAACTGTAGAGCACGCAGCGCATGCTCGCCACTCGCTTCCTTCGCCGAGATGCGCGTTAGGTGCGTAGCGGCCAGCGCCCTACCGCGGTGTATTCAGCTCCTGAATGCGCCAGGTCGCTGCGGTAAAGGACGACTTCGCTCACCGGTGAGACCAGCTGTGGAAGCGGGCTACTTGCGGCGAACAGCGGCCCCAAATCGGCCCAATCGCGCGGCCGGGCGAGCGTCACGTGCGGTCGATACACGCGCGGTTCCGCTGGGAAACCGAGCTGTTCGACGCACGTTTCGATCGCGCGGCTAAGCTCGCCAAGAGACTGGGTGGGGTCGTCAATTTCGATCGCCAAAATGCGTGCGCGCTCGGTGGTGGGGAGGCCGATCAGGCGCCCGGTTGAGATCGACAGAGGGCCAAACGACGCTGCAATAGGGCGGATGGCGTCGCCGAGCGCGGGGGCGAGCTCCGCGTCAATTTCACCGAGAAACTTAAGGGTCACGTGCAGCTTTGGCGGGATGACCCAGCTCGCTTTTGGAGCGGCCGGATTCGACTGTAGCTGCCGCGAATAATCGGCGATTCGCCGAGTCGACCGAATATCGAGATTGATCGCGAAAAATACTCGCATCGCCGTTTCGCTCATGCCGGTTCTTGCCGCGCGATGTCCGCGCCGTCGAGCAGCATTTTCATCGCCGCGTAGGCCGAAAAAAGCTGAATTTGCTGTCGATCCCCGACGAATCGCTTCTCGATCACGCGCGTGCCGCTTGCCGCTGCGATTGCGATAAATACCAATCCGACCGGCTTGGCGTCGGTGCCCCCTTCGGGGCCTGCAATGCCGGTAATCGCTAAGCCGATCGACGCTTGCGCCTCGCGGCGAACCCCTTCGGCCATCGCCATGGCGACCTCTGCGCTCACGGCGCCGTGGGCTCGCAGGATTTCTTCGTCGACCCCCAAAAATTTCGTTTTCGCTAGGTTCGAGTAAGTGACCGCGTCGACGAGCAAAAAGTCGCTCGCGCCCGGTTCGGCGGTCAATTTTGCGCCCAAAAGCCCACCTGTACACGACTCGGCAAGCGCCAACGTTTCGCCGCGCTGGCGGAGTGCGGCGCCAACGACCGACGCGAATGTCATCTCTCCGTCGCCAAAAATCGCGCTACCGAGCCGCTCTCGCACCGCGGTGGTTGCCGCTTTGCAGAGCTCTTCGGCGGCGGGAAGGTCGCCTTGCGCCAACACTTTGACTTCGATTTCGGGCCAGTGAGCGCGGTACCCGAGCGTTACGCCGGGGAAGAGTCTCTCGACATCGCTCAACTTTTCGCCGACAACGCTCTCGGGGACGCCATACGTCTGCAGCCGAATTTGAAACGAATTGTGCGCCGCCATCCCCCGAATTGCCGGCAAGACTTGCGCGTCGAACATTTGCATCATCTCGCGGGGGACACCCGGCAGAAAAAACGCGATCGCTTTGCCAATCATCACCGAAAAGCCGGGCGCGCTCCCCACGCGATTCGGCAAAATGCGCGCATCTTCGGGGAAATAAGCCTGTTTTTCATTCGACGGGCTCATCGTGCGCCCCGCGCGCTGAAAACGCTGGCGAATTTGCGAAAGCGCCTCTTCGCTTCGTACGAACGGGACCCCAAGCGTCCGCGCGACCGCTTCGCTGGTGAAGTCGTCGGTCGTTGGGCCAAGGCCTCCGGTTGTCACGATCAATTTGACCGTCCGCCCAAGCCGCTCGAGCGTCGATTCGATCGCCTCAAAATCGTCGGGAACGACGACGTTTTCGATCACGTCGAAGCCGGCGGTCGTGAGCTGATCGGCGAGCCATGTTGCGTTGGTGTTGACGAGCTCGCCGCGCGAGAGCTCCGTCCCGATGCAAAAGACAGCACAAGTCATTGGGCCCCCTGCCTATTTCGCGTAATCAACCGCGCGCGTTTCCCGAACCACTGTGACGCGCACTTGCCCTGGATAGGTGAGTTCATCTTCGATTCGTTTCGAGATTTCGCGTGCGAGCAGCGCGGCTTCCGCGTCGCTCACTTCGCTCGGTTCGACCATCACTCGGATTTCGCGCCCGGCCTGAATCGCAAACGCGCGTTCGACGCCAGCAAAGCGTGCCGAAATCCCTTCTAAATCGTGAAGTCGTTTGACGTAGCTTTCGAGCATTTCGCGCCGCGCGCCCGGCCTTGCGCCCGATAGAGCGTCGCTCGCCGCCACGAGATGCCCGATGACGCTGATGGCCGGTTCATCGTCGTGGTGGCAGGCGATGCCGTTCGCTACGATCGCATCTTCGCCGTACTTGCGCGCGTACTGCCCGCCGATCATTGCGTGGCCGCCTTCTTGCTCGTGGCTCACCGCTTTGCCAATGTCGTGAAGAAGGCCGGCGCGCCGTGCTTGCTTAACATTCAGGCCGAGCTCGTTTGCCATCAATCCGCACAAAAACCCGCATTCTATCGAGTGTTTCAGCACGTTTTGTGCGTACGAATATCGGTACTTGAGCCGCCCCAAGAGCTTCATGATTTCGGGATGGACGCGCGTTACGCCGAGCTCCATGAGCGCCTGCTCGGCCGCTTCGTGCACCGAACGTTCGACTTCGGCTTGCGCTTTGATCACGAGCTCTTCAATTCTTGTCGGGTGAATTCGCCCGTCTTGAATGAGCCGCTCGAGGGCGACGCGCGCCACTTCGCGGCGCATTGGATCGAAGCCGCTGATTACAATGGTTTCGGGCGTGTCGTCGACGATGAAATCGACGCCGCAAGCCTCTTGCAGCGCGCGAATGTTGCGCCCTTCGCGGCCGATGATTCGCCCTTTCATCTCGTCGTTCGGCAGGTGAATCGACGTGACGGCGCGCTCTTGCACGTGGTCGCCCGCATACCGCTGAATCGCGAGGCCGATGACGCGCTTCGCTCGCTTTTCTGCCTCTTCGCGCGCGGCATCTTCGATCGACTTCGCTTCGCGTGCGGCCGACCTTCGCGCTTCGTCGTAGAACTGTTCGATCAAGCGCGCGCGCGCTTCGTCGCCTGTCATTCCGGCGACCGCTTCGAGCTTGGAGCGTTGGTCCGAGACGAGTTTTACGGCTTCTTCGCGTAACTTTTCGGCAGCAGTCTCGATGGCTCGAACGGTTGCATCGCGCTTCGATAAATCGAGCTCTTTTTGCGCGACGAGCTCTTCTTTTTGACCGACGAGACTCTCGCGTTTTCCGGCGCGCTCTTCGCGCAGCTGTAGGCGCTGCTCGAGTTCGATCGCGTCGCGTTTCACTTCGAGGCGCGCATCGTCGGCGGCGCGCATTGCGGCCGCCTTTAGCTCAAATGCGGCCTCTTTTCGGGCCGTTTCGAGGTCGCGTCGCGCATCGTCGGCTTTGCGACGAAGCTGCTCGGCGGCTCGCTGCGTCTCCGCGAGCTCAAGGCGCATGTTTTCTGCCGAAGCATCGGTTTCGCGCTTTGCCGCTTCTAGTTCGCGAAGAGCCCGGCCCTGCGCGTGAATGTCGGTCGATTCGGGGGGGAACGCGGTCGACAGCGGGGGTGGCGGAAGCGGCTGCGCTTGCGCTTGGCGCGCGGCAAAACGCCCTTTCGTGAACCAGTAGCCGGCGAACATAAGAACCTGCGCCACCAGGACGAAGATCATAATTTCTGTTGAGTTGCTCACGTGGAGCCTCCTGCCTGCATAACTCGGCTATCGGTCACAATCCACGCGACAGCGATATCGCCCGGCGTGACGGGGACTTCCGAGATGAGTTGGTAATCGTAAGCGACCCCGATCGTCACGCAGCTTGGAATTTGCGATGTGACTTCACGGAGGGCGCAATCGTAATAGCCGGCACCGTATCCGATACGATGGCCGAAGGGGTCAATGGCTAGAGCGGGAACAATAATCGCGTCGAGTGAATCGGCAATCGGAGCATCGGCCGGCGGCTGGAGAAAGCCGAGTGAGCTGCTTTCCAAGTCGCCAACGTCCGAAAGAAGGCGAAAGTCCATCGGCGCATCGTCTGAAATCGATTCAGTTTCGGCGATGTAAGGGTAAGCGATCGTGGCGCCTCGGGCGCGAAGGAGCGTGTCCAGCTCGCGAAGGTCGACTTCGTGCTTTGCCAAAATAGGCCAAAAAAGCGCTATTTGAGCCGCAGTCTTGAGGATCGGAAGCTGTTTCAATCGCTCGATGATCGCTGCCGACCGAACCGCGCAGGCGCTGGTGGGGACGGTCATTCGCAACCCAACCATTCGCTTTCGAAGCTGTTCTTTTACGTGACGTCGGAGTGTCTGGTCGTCGCGGTCGCTAGAAAAGGTGGACAAAGCAGATAAGTGGTAACCGGGACTGAGCGAACTCGCCACGAAGTTCGAGCGGTTTAGGCTACCGAGCGTCTGGTTGGGCGAAATAAGACTCGACGGGGGCGACCAATTGAGCCGCTAATTCGTGCCCAACGACGCTTGTCGTCCCGTCGACGCGTAGGTAGGCGCCCCCTTGAGGGGTCGGGGCTTCGGCGCCAAGTTCGAAGTGGACGGTCATTTCGCCCATAGAAATCGCCCCGCGCGTGCGAGTCGGCCCAAAGAGCGCCCGATCGGCATCGACAGGCCGAACAATGGTCGCAAACTCAATCGCCGCGAGGAGATTTTCGACCGCGACGGCGTTGAGTCTTTCGGCAGGCGGCTCAACAAGGGTCCACGCGATGCCGTCGGGAATCGACATGTCGCGGCGCAATACTAGTGTTTTTCGGTCGTGCGAAATTTCGATTCGCGAGAGCTTTTCGCGGCGAAATACCGGGAAGACGCTCCGCGCGCGCTCGATGCGCTCGGTCGATGTCGCGGCATCGCGATCGACCCAAAATGTGTAAATCGCTAAAAAAATAGCGATAGCAACGAGAAAAATGGGCCCTTCCGCTCTACAACTCAAAATAGCCGCCGGGGACGACGTACGTGCTCCCTTTTCCGGCGACGGTGAGAATGCCCCAACATGCGATTTTCGTTCTAGCAGCGAATTCGATAATTTCTTCGATTGTGCCGAGCGGGGCCAAAATCGCGACGTTGCTGCGGTGCACCCCCCACGCACCGTTGCCATGCTGGAGCAGCGCGCGGTTTAGCTGATACCCCGCGTTTTCGGCCGAATCTAAAATCGCTACGCGAAGGCGCGGGACCGGATCTTTGACCGCTTGGACCGGGAGGTCGACGTAGTAGAGGTTGCCGCGGGCACGCGTCACTTTCATCGTGTAGCCGCGCGCTTGCAGAAATTCGACAATCGATTGCTGGTCGATTCGGTTGTATTGGCCGTGCGTGTCGTAATCGGAACAGACGTCGTCGCGGAGTGTCATTTTGCCGAGGCTTAGCGACTCATCGTATGTGTACACTTCGCGGCCGAATTTCATCCCGTAGCCGTGGGTATGAAGGCGGTCGGGGGCGGTTAGATGGGTGGCAAAAACGCCGGCTGACAAAAAGCCGCTCGGGATCGGGTGCGCCGGGAGCGACTTGTGCGCATCGGGGTTTGGAATGCAATTGCAGAGGAGCGCTGACGCCGCGACCGACAGCGCAAAATACGCATATGTGGCTGAAAAGAAGCCTCTTCGCGAAGCCGCGAGGTCGATACTCAAAGTCATCACCCGCCAGGCTATCGCGCGCGGCTCGGGTAAACCAAAACTTCGCAAAACGACGAAAGATGTCGATGTATGGAAAGCGGCGGAACACAGTTGTTTGCCGCGCAATTCGTCGCCCTGGTAGCCTAGTTAAACGATGAATTGGGGGGCTCGGCGCATCAAGGTGCATCGGTTGGCCGCGATTGCGCGGTTTGCCACGCTCCTATTGCCGTTTGTGATTGTCGCCTGCAAGTCAGGGCCGAACCCTCTCGACAACCGCGTCTTTTACCAGTGGGACGATCTGGCCGACCCCGGCTACTACGAGAAGCCGTTTCCGGCTCTGAATCACGCTGCGATCGGCGATAGCGCGGCGTTTCGAGGCGTCACGATTCTTGATGGCGATGCCAACATTGCGCGCCCTATCAACTGGATGGTTCGTCGCGCGAGCTACCAAAAGTACCAGTCGTTTATCGAATATGTGTCGCCGAACGAGTACAGCTTTTCCGTATTCGTCCGTGAGGACAAATCGTGCGCGTCGTGGGACGACGTCATTAAGCACTACAAAGAGGACGCCAAAAAAGCCGGCGCGGAGATCATGGGCGAGCCGGTCCCGATGGCGACATGGAACGCGCAGGGGCGCGAATTTGTCGTGCGGCGCCGAATGCGCGGCGAGACAGCGGCGTTTTCGAACATGTCGCTCGAATATTTGCTCAAAGGGGACAAGCACTATTTGCTCGCGCAGATCGTGCATCAGTCGCAGAGCCCTGCCGAAGTGAGCACGGAGCTCGAGCACGTCATGAAGACGTTTCAGGCCTTTTAGCCCGATTTGTCGACAGATCGCGGTTTAGCGGCTACGTCAGCGGCAATGCTTTGGAGCGCCGATCGCCTGTTTTCGACCTATTTTTTGCCGCTCTATCCGGCCGACACAATCGCAGATGCGGCTTCGCTCGAGCGCACGAGGCGTGAAGACGCGAATCCGGCGGCGAATCGAAATATCATCGGGCACCTTCATGAAGCGGCGGAAAAGTTTGTCGCGAATGCTGGCGCGCTGTTCGGGAGCGACCTCACGCTCGACTTTTCGGATGCGAGCATTCATCGGCTTAGTGCCGCGTTGACTCCGGCGGTTCGCGTTCGATGGGCCTCACAAGGCGATGGCGCAGCGAATTTACTTTTTAATGCACTGGTCCATGGCGCGGCGTACGTGGGCGAGTGCGTCGTTCGCAATCATGGCGGCGAGTGGCGCGTTCGGCGACCGCTATGGGAGAGCCTCGTCGAGCTTCGGTCGGCGGCCGGCACTGGGGAGCTGGCCGTTTTTCATTGGCTACTGAAGTCGATTGCTGACGACGCTCCATCGACACTCGCCGATCGCTACCGCGCTTATGTTGAAGTGCCGCGAGGCGAGCCGGTCGATCTGCCGTGCGTTTTCGCGGAGCGTGCTCAGCGAGGGGCACTTCCGCGCATAGCGAAGCCTCGTTACGACATACTCTTTCGTTATGTTAAAGCGCATCTCTCGGCGATTCGTGATCTTGGCGACGACTTTCCGTCGGCGGCGCGTTTCGATGAGTTTGGTTTTCGATGGCTCGACGCTCTCGTCGTTGGCGACGGCAGGATGGTTGTTCTCGGCGGTCCGGGGCGCCATGGTGTTCATCTGTTCTGGTTAAGCGGTCGCGGTTTTCACAAGTCGATTTTTTTTTCGAGTGACAGCGCCGCCGATCCGCGCTTCTCCCTTTCGGGTGATCTGCTCAAGGTCACAATCGAGCGGAATGGCACTTCAGAAATTCACGAAATGCTCTGGTGGGGCCCGTAAATTTGAAGTTGTGAAGCGGAGGATGACCCCAAGTCATCCAGAAGTTTTCCACTGTGTTGTTCACAGCTATTCAACAAGACTTTTGCGCGTCTGTTCGGTCTCTGCACAGACGCCGCGCAACTATTCCACAGGATGATCACACTCTGTCCCGCGCGTTGCGACGACCGAAAAAAAATTAATCAGAATTCGTAACAAGGAATGTGGCATTCCGAAGTAGCCATGCTATCGAGTCCGACCTCGCAATTAATTTTTGTGAGTGATGTTGTCCGACGTGAAGGGGGATCACGATGGATTCGAGGCAGTGCGGTGAGAGCGTTGTACCGGCACTCAAGGTGCTTGTTGTCGACAGCGATCATGAGTGGGTGCGGTGGGCAGCGGCTTACTTGCGGCGCTTTTATTTGCTGCGAACAGCGAGCGACATCCCAGGGGCGCTGCGCGTTCTTGCGAGCGAGCACATCGACGTCGTCGTGAGTGACGCGGCGATCGGCGATCGCGACGCCATGCAGCTTCAAGTCGCTCTGGCGCGGGTGCAGCCTGGCCTTGAGCAGCGCCATGTCCTTGTGACGTGCGGCGGGTTTGACGGCGCGCTGAGCGCGTTCCTGAAGACGAGCACGAGCCCAGTCCTATACAAGGATCTCCGCTTCGGCGACCTGTGGCGAGCTATTGAAGAGCTAAGCCGATTTGTGGTGCGCGAAGAGCGACCCAAAGCAGTCGGCGTGAGAAAAGCGGCGAATCGGTTAAGCCGACTCGCCTGCTAAACGTCCGCTGCGCGAAGGATCCCGCTGTATGACGGGTTACGGCCACTTGCAGTAACTTGGGAATGGCGGGGCGTTTGGTGTCGCTCTTAGCGAGATGTCGGTTTGGTCCCACTTGTTGGCGTACAAAAACTGGAAGGCCCACTTGGAGGCGCCCGACGGGACAGAGTGACCTTGGCCGTGGTTGCAGGCGATGACGAAGCTCCCGCCCTCTTTCAGGCGCGTGACCAAGTTATCGGTTAGCTGCTGAAATTGGAGGATGCCGTTCATAAACATATCGCCATCGCCGCCAGAGACGGCAAGCACCGGGACAGCTCTCGCCGGCTTCGCAAATTGCGGAGCAAAGCCGCCTTCGTCGCTCGCGCCGCCGCTGAAAATTGTCGCCGCGGCGAGGTATTCGCTACGGTGCATGACGAGATATGTCGACCATAGGCCGCCGGCGCTAAAGCCGGTGGTGTACACGCGCGACCGATCAAGTGACCACTGCTTCGAAGCGCACGCAAGTACATCATCAAATAGGGCGAGGTCGTTATCGGCAGAGCCGATGAACCCCCACGTGGGAGGAAGGCCCCCCATGATCTCCGTCGCTGCTTTCGGAATCACGACGATCACGTTTCCGTCGATCGCTTTTTGCTTGGCGTCCATTCTAGCGGAAAAATTTGCTGGGCTGTCGCCGAGCCCATGCCAGCCAAACACTAGGCCTGCCCCTTCCGGGTTGGGCGGCAAAACGATCGAGATGGTGCGCCCAAGCGCCCCCGACTGAATCGCATTCTCCCCTTCTGCGAGCACCGGGCAGGTGCCAAAAGAGTAGGCGCGTGGCTCTGGCGGCGAGGCGCTTGCGAGGGTCGCCGCGACTGGTGCGGGCGCGGCGCCTGTTGGGGCTGAGTTCGCTCCTGCTGAGGGAATAGCCGTCCGTTCAGTATGGCCCGACGGTGTTTCGTCGCGCCCCTCTGTTGGGGACGCTTGCGCCGAGTCTTCGGCCGATGAACAGCCGCTTGCAACGACCCACACGATGGCGCACGTAAGCGACGCGCCGATGGCTCTCTTCAGATTCATTGTCCCTCCTCAACTAGGCGATTGATCGCCAACCAGGCACGACTTCTGCCACAACGAACAGACGTTGTGTCACAATTCGCGGCGTGAACAACGAAAATAGAAAGCTCGGTATCCTTGTCGGGGGTGGTCCCGCACCTGGAATTAATAGTGTTATCGGTACCGCGACGATTCGGGCGCGTCTCGCCAACATCGACGTCGTGGGGCTCGTCGACGGGTTTCGCTGGATCATGCAGGGGGACATCTCGCACGTCGTCCCGTTGACGATTTCTGAGACGAGCCGGATTCACTTTCGAGGCGGGTCGTATATCGGGATTTCTCGAACTGGGCCGTCCGATGAAGCGTCGATTAAGCTCACGCTCGACGCCCTGGATCGTCTCAATATCGACAAGCTGATCACGATTGGCGGCGATGGCACCGCTTATATCGCCTACCTCCTGGCGACAGCCTCGCGTGGCGCTCTTCGCGTTGTTCATGTGCCAAAGACGATCGACAACGATCTCGCGCTGCCGAACGACATCAGTTCATTCGGGTTTCAGACGGCGCGGAGCATCGGTGTCGAGATTGTGAAAAATCTCATGGTCGATGCGAAGACAACATCGCGTTGGTACTACGTCGTGGCGCAGGGGCGCAAAGCAGGGCACTTGGCGCTGTCGATCGGCAAAGCGGCCGGGGCAACGCTCTCGGTGATTCCAGAAGAGTTCCAAAAAGGGGCGACGCCGCTTTCGACAATTGTCGACACGCTCGCGGGGGCGATCATCAAGCGGCGCGCATACGGTCGCGAAGATGGCGTGGCGATGCTCGCGGAGGGGCTCGCGGAGTGCATCGACCCGAATGAGCTTTCGAAACTGGTCGATGTTCCGCGCGACAAACTCGGGAATATCCACGTGGCCGAAGTTCCGCTCGGTGATATTTTGCGGAAGGCGGTGCAAGCGCGACTCGGTCAGTTCGGAATTAAAGCGACGATCGTCGCAAAGCAGATCGGCTATGAAGTCCGGTGCGCCGACCCGATTCCGTTTGATATGGAGTACACGCGCGATCTCGGCTATTGCGCGGCGCGGTACATCCTCGATGGGGGCTCGAACGTGATGGTGTCGATGCAGGCGGGGTCGTTTGTGCCGATCCCGTTCGATCAGCTTATCGACATTAAATCGGGGCGAACGCGGGTGCGCATGGTCGACATTGAGTCAGATCGCTACAAGATTGCGCGGACATACATGCTTCGGCTCAAACGTGGCGACTTCGAAGACCCAAGCGAGCTCGCCAAGTTGGCGGCGATTTGCGGGATTACCGCTATGCAGTTTCGTCATGAATTCGGCTACCTCGGCGCCGACGAGTATGCGCCGATGAGCGCTAAAGTCGTGGCTCAGCGGGGCGCCCCCGTCTAGCCTGGTGATGTATGGATGGTTCCGTTGTCCGCTCTTACGTCCGAAAAAACGCGCTTATCCTTTCGGGGGGCGGCGCGCGCGGCGCCTACGAAGTGGGGGTCCTCTGGTATATTTTCGATGAATTTGCGCGCGCTCGCGGTGGAGTTCCGTCGATTCAGGTCTTGAGCGGGACGAGCGTCGGCGCGCTTAACGCCTGCTATCTGGCGTCGCATCTTTCCGATCCGATGTTGGGCATGCGCCATCTCGTCGATTTGTGGTCGGAGCTCGAAGCGCCGCGGGTGCTCGGTTTTGGCCCAAAGCAACTTCTTCGCCTCCCGAAGATGCTTTTTGGCGGCGCCGAGGGGACAGGCTTTTTCGATGCACGACCGCTATCGCACTTGGTCGAAAATGAAGTGAGTTGGCGCGCCGTCTCCCATGCGCTCGAAAGCGGTCGGCTCGATGCGCTTAGCGTGTCGACGACCGAAGTGTCGACCGGCCGAACCGTTGTTTTTATTCAAACGGCCCCCGACCTCGAAGTCACACGAAATCCGCCGCCGCGGACGCTGTTTCGGTCAGATCGCATCGGGCCGCTGCACGCGCTCGCGAGCGGCGCGATACCGATTATTTTTCCGCCGATTCGCATCGATGGAACGCTCTACTTGGACGGTGGGCTCCGCCAAAATACGCCGGTTGCTCCGGCGCTTCGGCTCGGTGCAACGCATGTTCTCGCGATCGGTGGGTCGCGCGATGTGCGTGGCGTCGTCGCTGAAGAAGGGCCATCGGCGCCGCAGCGCGCGCCGGGAGCCGCGTTTTTGCTCGGAAAAATTCTCAATGCGTTTTTGCTCGACCACTTTGACGCCGATATCGAGCTGTTGGCGCGGCTGAACAATGTTATCGCCGACGGGACGCGCGCGTTTGGTGAATCGTTTACTGAAAAGTTGAGCGTGGCGGCGGCGATGCGTGGCGCGCCGGCCTATCACTACGTGAAGTGCCTGACGATTCGCCCAAGCGAAGACATCGGGCGGCTCGCGAGCGAATATGTGCAAAAAGGGGCGTTTAAGGGCGATTCACGGCTCGGCTCGCACTTTTTTTCGCTGCTCGACTTTGGCATTTCAACCGAAGCCGACCTCGCCAGCTACCTTCTTTTTGATGGAGGGTTTGCGCGGCGTCTTATCGAAATGGGGCGCAGCGACGCGCACGCTCGGCGATCGGAGCTCTCCGATTTTTTTGGCGAAGAAGTCGCAGTCGGACGCCAAGGTTAAGGATGACACTCAGCGATCTGCCGACATGGTTTGTTCGAACGTTCGCTGTCGCGTTTGGGCTGATTTGGGGCAGTTTCGCGAACGTGGTGATTTGCCGCCTTCCGCGCGGGATGAGCGTCGCGCATCCGCCGTCGCATTGCCCGGCGTGCGGCAACGCGATTGCGCCTTTCGACAACATTCCGGTCGTTTCATTTCTGCTGCTACGCGGTCGGGCTCGATGTTGTCGAACGCGGCTCAGTTTTCGTTATCCGCTCGTTGAGCTTATCGGTGGTGCGCTTTCGCTCGCGATCGTCGAAGTAGTGATTTTTCAGCTTGCGGGGAGCACTCCGCTCGGTCGCGCGGTCGCGCTCTATCTTATCGACTTCGCCCTCGCTCTCGCGCTTGTGAGCGCCGCGTTTATCGATGCGGAAACGATGATTCTCCCCGACAGCATTACGCTAGGCGGTACTGCTCTCGCGATAGCGACCTGTACGCTTCGCGGGCTGCCGATGATCGAGTCGCTTTTCGGCGCGGCGATCTCGTTTTTTATCGTTTGGTTCCCGTTTATTTTTGCCTATCGGCGTATTCGCGGTTTCCCTGGGATGGGGCTTGGTGACGCGAAGTTGATGGCGCTTGTCGGCGGTTGGTTCGGCTATCGTGGCGCGCTTTTTGTGCTTTTTGCCGGGGCGATTCAGGGGACACTCTTTGCTCTCGTGACGTTTTTGCTTCGCGGCCGGATCGATGAGCCCGAGGCAGTGCTGAAAGAGCGCGCGGAGATGCAGGCGGCGGCCGATGCCGGCGACGAAGAGGCGAGGCAGCTGCTCGTGGAAGACCCGATCGGTCGCGAGCCGGAGCCGGGGCTTCGGTCGGCGCGCATCGCGTTCGGTCCGTGCTTGATTCTTGGCGCGATCGAGTACCTGCTCGGCGCGCCTTTTATCGATCGACTGCTTTCGTGGGCTCAATGAGCGGTTCGTGATTGAGCGCGGTTGAGTGCAGCAAGTACGCCGTGACGACGATGGCGACGAGCAGAACCGCCATGCCGATCGCACGCCACGTCTCGAAGGCGTTCGAGCGCGACAGGCGATGAAAGGTCGCCGGAGCGATGATGCCGACCGATCCCGCGGTCGGTAGCGATGTGCGTGACGATGCGCTCGCGGACGAACTGCCCGAAGAGCGCGGCGTGGAGCGCGGGGATGAACGGGGCGATTCGATCGTTAGCGGCGCTTCGCAAAATCGAACGGCGCGCGCGGCTGGGCCCGATAGCGGCTCCGCGGGGCGTAGCGGGGCGAGCGGCGCTGCTTCGACGTAGCGGGCACGGGGTGGCGATGCGGGCGGCGGGTCGGCACGTCGGGGGGTATCGGTGAGCTTTGACGAACCGAGCGGGAATCGGCGTCGCGGTTTGCTCTTCGCGCTTTCAACGAGCTCGAGCGCTTCAATGAGCGAATGCGCATTTGAGAATCGGCGTTCAGGCTTCTTTTCAAGCAGTCGCAGGACAATCGCTTCGACTGCCGAGGGGACGGCGACAGCGGTAGAACGCTGACGCATCGGCGGGACGGGCGAACTGATGTGCATCAGAAGCAGCGACACTTGGCTCGCCTGCGCCTGCTGAAAAGGGCGCGTTCCGGTGAGCATTTCGTAAGCGATGATGCCGAGCGCATACAGGTCGGCCCGGCCGTCGATCGTCTGGCCCAAGGCCTGCTCCGGCGCCAAATATTCGGGCGTTCCGAAGACCATTCCGACTTCGGTCAGCGCAGTTTTTATGTCGTCGCTTGGCGATGCCGCCGGGGGCCTTACTTTTGCGATTCCGAAGTCGAGCACTTTGACGAGCTCTGGTTCGCCTTCGCGCGCGACGAGCATGACGTTTTCTGGCTTCAAATCGCGATGCACGATGCCGAGGTGGTGAGCGCGTTCGAGTGCTCGTGCGATTTGCGTCAAAATCGGGATGGCGCGCGAAAGATCGAGCTGCTTTTCGCTTCGAAGCTCTTGGCGGAGCGTTCGCCCTTCTACGTATTCGAGGACTAAAAAAAACGTTCCGTCGTCGAGCTGCCCGAAGTCTGTTGCAGCCGCCACGTTCGGTTGATCGATCCGCCCGGCCGATTCGGCTTCGCGCTCGAACCGCGCGATCACTTCCGGAATGCGATTTGTCTCCGGGTGGAGCACTTTTATCGCGAAGCGCTTGTGCATGTGGACGTGTTCCGCAAGAAACACCGTCCCCATTGCGCCGTCGCCGAGGATGCTTAGGAGGCGATAGCGCCCCCCGACGATGGTGTCTACAAGTGCTGCGGGGCCATCCCGTTCCATGCATCTTAAACGGCACTTGCGCCGACCGTCTAAAGTCCTATCTATGACCACCATGTCGCACCCCGAAATTTCGCTCGCATTTTCACCCGATAGCGACGATGCGTTCATGTTTTGGCCGCTTCTAAACGGCAAAATCGAAAGCGGGGGCATTCGGTTTTCCCATCGTCGCGCCGATACGGCGGCGCTCAATCGCGACGCCGAAGTGCGAGGCGCCGACGTGATCGCGCTGTCAATCGCGCACTATCCCGCGGTGTCAGAGCAGTACATGCTCCTCCCGCACGGAGCTTCGGTCGGCCGTGGGTATGGGCCGGTCGTCGTCGCGCGCGAGGCGGTCGAGCTGGCGTCGCTTCGCGGCAAAGTGATCGCGATACCGGGCAAACAAACGACGGCGTTCGCGGTGCTTCGACTTCTTTTGAGCGACTTTATTCCGCGCGAAGTTTCGATCTCGCCCTACTCGCGGATGTTCGATGCCGTGCGCACCGGCGAGGTCGATGCCGCGCTCGTGATTCACGAAGGTCGACTGACCTACGAACGTGAGGGGATGAAAAAAGTTGTCGATATCGGAGCGAAGTGGAGTGAGCTGACAGGTGGGCTTCCGCTCCCGCTCGGGGGGAATGCGATCGCCCGCGATCTCGGTGCTGAGATGATCGCGCGCGTGTCAGATCTCTGCCGTAAGTCGATCGCGTGGGGGCTCGCGCATCGCGATGAAGTGATCGACGCGCTTTTAAGCGCTGAAACACGCGGCGATTTGCCGCTCGATCGCGCAACGCTCGATCGCTATCTCGCGATGTACGCGAACGCCGATACGCTTGAAATGGCCGACGATTCGAAGCGTGCGGTGACAGAGCTCTTCACGCGCATGCGAGCTTGCGGCGCGCTGAAAAGAGAGGTTGTCATCACTTACGCGCCTTGACGCGCGCGCTGCGATGAGCGAAGAAGCGCGCGCCGCTCGCGTAGTCGCGATTTCAAAAGCGGCACAACCGCCGTGCGTCGAAACTTTTCACTCTACTGAATGCGCGCGCAAAAAGCATCGCTTTTGTTTGTACTTAACAGCGCGATGAATAGATTCGATCACAGAGACGCGTCGTGTCGGATCGCTGCAGCATCTGGACGTCGCGCCGCTCGGGCGAGGCATTAACGAGCGCTTCGCGCCGCCGACTCCAACATCATCGTTACGAGGTGCAGCCCATGCGAGCAAAACTTAAGCAGTTGGTGATGGCGGGAGGGCTTGTCGTAACTCCAGCCTTGGGCGTTTCATTTGCTTTAGGGGGAACGGGGTGCGGCAACGGATTCGGGCTCGCCGTGAATGACGGCGATCAAAACGGCGGGGCGCCAGAAAATGCGGGGCCCGTTAGCGAGGCAATCCAAGGCGGCAAGATCGATACGAAGCATCCGTATGCGGTCGGGCTGACGATGATTGACGGCGACATGATGGGAACGTGCTCCGGTGCCTTGATCGCGCCGAACCTTGTGATTACGGCGCGGCACTGCGTATCACAGAGCCCCGAGCGAGTCACGTGCGGCGACGCGAAATTCGGCGCGTTGCGAATTCCTGAAGACAAAGTCGTCGTGACAACCGACACGTACATGGACACGGCGCAGAACACGTTTATCAGCAAAAGAATCATCCTTCCCGAGGATGCGCGTCTTTGCGGCAACGACATCGCGCTCATCATTTTGGCCACGTCGGTACCAAGCACGCTAGCAACGCCGATTACACCGGCGATTGAGCGCCGCGTGACGAATCGCGAGGCCTATGATTTCAAGTTCACCGCCATCGGGTACGGTGTCACGAGTCCGATTGGGAATGATGCCCGAACGAGGCGCATTCGCAACGCCATCAATATGTACTGCGTGCCTGGCGACACCGACGCGGAACGCAACTGTGATCAGATTCCCGGTGCAGCCGGACACGTGAAGGAGGCAGAGTTCGTCGCGGAGGACGGGACATGTCAGGGCGACTCCGGCTCCAGCGCGTACGAGGAGCGGTCGTTCCAGGCGGGCGCGCCGGTCACGATGGGCGTGCTTTCGCGCGGCGGCGTCGATACGTCGGTATGGCCACCGCGTTGCGTCGGATCGATCTACACGCGCACCGATATGTGGCGCGATCTGATCATCAAGGCGGCGAAAGAGGCTGCCGAGCTCGGTGGGTACGCTGCGCCGGCATGGGTTGCGACGACGCTTGAGCCGGCACCGATTCCCGGAACGCTTCCAGTCTCAACGCCAACGCCGACGCCGCCCCCCGCACCGGCAACGCCTCCAGAGTCTGATCCGGCGACGCCGCCAGCTCCTCAGCCGCCGCCGGGCTCAACGACCCCGACGCCGCCCGCACCGGTTGCGACCGATCCAGGCACGCCTGCCCCAGGCACCGGTTCGGCTGCAGCACCAACGGCGCCAACAAGTTCGAAAAAGCGGTTGAACGCTCGCTGCTCGGCATCGCGTCAGTGCGAAAGCCAGGTCTGCGCGCATCTCGGGAGAAACCCGTCCGTCTGTTCGGCGAGATGCTCGTCGGTGCTGGCGTGCCCGAACGGCTACTCATGCCGCAGCAAGTTCTGCTTCGCCGACAACGGCAACTTGAGGCCGGCGAATGCGAGCACCGCATCGAACACGGCAGCACTAGAGTCGGCGGCTGATGAAGTGCCCGGCGCCGCTAACGAAACGCAAGCTTCGGCTGCCGGTTGTTCGGTGAGCCCCATCGGTCAGCGCGGTGCGAGCAGCGTGTGGGGGTCGTTAGGGCTCGCGCTCGGTGTGGTCGCCTTCTCAAAGAGGCGTGCGCGACGAGCGTAACAAGCGTAAGCAGTAGGTAGCTTGCAACGGTATCGATTCGCCCTCTTCGTTCTTCTCTCGCTAGCGGCGTGCTCACGGTCAAAGTTAGCTGCGCCGCTAGCGTCTCATCGGGTTGTTTCTCTCTCCCCCTCCACTACTGAAACGCTCTTCGCGATCGACGCCGGTGCCACGCTGGTCGGCCGGTCGCGCTATTGCGACTTCCCCCCAGAGGCGAAAAGGCGCCCGGTTGTAGGTGGCTTCGTCGACCCAAATTTCGAGGCGATTTTGGCGTTGCAGCCCGATCTAGTCGTCGGCGCGCGCGGGCCCGGCGGGCAGCGATTGGCCGAAAAACTAGCCCAGCGCAATGTTCGGACGCTGTTTCCAAAGACAGAGTCGATTCGCGAGATCGAAGAGATGATCGTCGCGGTAGGGCGTGAAGTAGGGCAAACGGCCGAGGCCGAGCGCGTAGTAGCGAATATGGAGAAGAGGCTAGCGGCGGTGCGGGGGTCGGCAAAGACAAGCGGCCGCCCAAGAGTGCTGATCGTGTTTGGTCTAGAGCCGATCGTAGTAGCCGGAGCCGGGAGCTTCGCCGACGACGTGCTTCAAGCCGCCGGCGGCGAGAACGTTATGGCCGAAACCGGCATCCCCTACCCGACGATCGGCATAGAGCAAGTGCTAGCAAAGCGCCCCGATATCATCGTAGACGCAAGAATGGGAACGGAAGCAAGTTCGGTCATTACAGCCGATCGAGCGGGATGGCGAGAAGTCCCAGCAGTGCAAAATGGGCGAGTCGTAGCAACAAGAGACGAGCGAATGCTACGCCCAGGGCCAAGAGTAGTAGAGGCAATAGAAGAGCTAGCAAAGCAGCTAAAAGCGCAATGATATACGAGGTTTCATAAATCAGGATCTCACAGCGTCCCGAGCGCAAAGCGCACCGAGGCAGTGCGGTGGCGCCTGCCATGTGCTAGAGAGCCCGACGCAGTTTTTGGAGAGATGACCGAGTGGTCGAAGGTGCATGATTGGAAATCATGTGTGCGGGTAACCGTACCGAGGGTTCGAATCCCTCTCTCTCCGCAAAAACGGGCGGCTTCCGGGCGATACCTTCGCGATATCGAATCCGGGCGCCCTCGACGTACAAGCGTACGTGTCGGGCGCCCGAATACGATATCACTCGGTCTCGTCCGAAATCCGCCCGTTTTTCGGCGACTACCTTCCGGCGTTTGCTGGTTGGCCGCCGTCGTAGAAATAGCGGATTGATAGCGACAGTATTGTCATTGGCGCTTTTGCTACGATGTCGCGCCTGGCGCCTACTTCGATCCCCCAAACGCGGTCGACATAGCCTAGGCCGGCCGATAGCGAATGTATCTTGCCGCCGTCGTCGTAGCGGTAGCCGGCGCGTAGCGGAAAGTGACCTCCGAGGAACACTTCGCCTCCGGCCATCAAGAGCGCCTTAGGCTTCCCCCACGTGGCAAAATCGGCGAGCACGTTGGCTTCGAGATTGACTTGGCTGCTTGTAAATCCGATCCCCCCGCCCGCGCTCATCGGTAACATTCCGAGTTTGCTGTTCGTCAAATTATGGCCAACTCCTGCGATGCGCAGCGACGGCGTGGGCGAGATAGTCATCCCTGCGTCGAAGGTGAATCGTGTCAAGATCGGGCGACCTGGGAGGCCGTCGGCTGCGAGGCTTGGACCAAACGGCCCGGTTCCGGTTGACTGCTCAAGCCACACAAAACGCCCCGCCGCGCCGATCGCAACCATGTCGCCTAGGGCAAACGCTAGCCCGGCTCGCCCGTCGATCCATCGTCGTTTTACGCCGTCGGGGTCGAGCAAATTCCATGCGCCGCCGATCCCTCCCGCCATGCGCGACGACATCGAATCGACAATGGCGCCGGAGTAGCTTTGCCGTCGCGCTTCAGGCGAATAGCCGGCAGATGCTTCCGCGTGATAGACGCGCGCAATGGCCATATTTGCTGGATTGCTGAAGAGCGCCGTTGTCGATATGCCGAGCGCTGCTTCAGCGCCGCTCATCGCAACCGAACGCGCATTTTGAATTGCGCCGAGCGCGTAGCCCTGTTCGAGCGACGTTATTGACGGGCTTGCGAGCGCAGTCGTGGCGAACGTTTCGAGTCCGAAGATGACTCCAAACAGCAAGCCAATGGGGCGACTCGAGCGAGCGTGGATCAGGGGCGACTGTGCCCCAAAATGCTGAAACATCTCACGAAATCGCAAAGTTCGGGGACCGTATCAGTGAGTGCGACAAGTCGCCTAATTTTTGACTTGCCAATTCTAGAAAGTCTCTCGGCCTGTGGAAAACGGCTGCGCAATTTCTATTGACATTAGTTCGCTCCGAAAACGAAAGCGTAGCATCACCAGACGCCCCGCGTTACCGGCTTGGAACACGTCCGTCACCGACACGCCACACTGCACTGCAGAAGGCGGCGCGCAACAAAAAAAGAGAGCCTTAGAAAATGGTGAACAGATTCAGCAACGATGTCACCGATTTGTCGCGTTTTCGTAAAACAGCGTGGACGTGGGCAAACAGGCGGTGGTACCACCTCAATCGTCCTTGTTGACGAACGCTCTGCTTCATCGACATCGGGCACGGCGCGGCTTGAAATTCTAGTTGTGGAGTGGTTCGTAACTGTTGTGTCGTTGGGGGAGAGCAACTGAGCGGGGAATTTTAAGCGTGTTTGTACATGACGCAGCGTTACACGCTTGTTTTCCACATGCTGTGGATAACCTGTGGTGCAAATAAGCTTTTTTGTGTGAGGGACGGAGGCATCGTTCTTCGATTGTGCGGCGCGGTGGGGGCCTGGTAACCAATCGCGACGGGTGGGAAGCTATTCTTTCGGGTACAGGAGTCATTCAAAAGTCTATGCAACCGGAACCGGTAACCGAATTGGAAAGCGAGTCGGCAAACGAGAGCGGTCCGGCTGAGCCGATGACCCAAGCGCTCTGGCGCGCGGCAATCGTGGCGACGCGCACGAAGTCACCGGCGAGTTTTGATCAATGGTTTTCAGGAGTTCAGTTCGATAGCCTCACCGATGGAGTCCTCTGCCTACGCGCCCGAAACGAGTTTGTTCGCGAGTGGGTAAGCGACCACTTCATCCCAGCAATTGCAGATAACATCCGCGAGCAGACCGGCTGGAGCGTCCAGCTTGCCTGGTCGATCGATAGCGGTCTTTCAAATCCTGTAACGGCGGCGCCGGTTGAGCTTCCGGTAAAGCCTCGACCATTGGCTCTGCACCCGAACACGCGGGGGGAACACTTGAGCTTGATTCGCGAATCCGCGTCGCCCGAAGCAGGCGGCGTGTCACCCGTCGTGTCGGCCGCATCAAGCGGCGCGCCGCTCGACAGCCTAAATTCGAAGTACACGTTCGGAAACTTCGTTTTCGGCCCGTCGAACCAGTTGGCCCATGCCGCGGCCATCGCGGCCGCAGGCGGGGCTGGTAGGCGCCACAATCCGCTCTTTATTTGCGGGGGGACGGGGCTAGGCAAGACGCATCTCGTGCACGCCGTCGCCCATCGCGTTCATGAAGAGCGTCCCGACGCGCGAATTATTTATGTGTCGGCCGAAAAGTTCGTCAACGAGTTCGTGCAAGCGCTTCAAGACCAGAAGATGCACGAGTTTCGCGCGCGATACCGCGAACGATGCGATCTCCTTCTTGTCGACGACATCCAGTTTTTGGCGTCAAAGACGCAGACTCAGGAAGAGTTTTTTCACGCGTTCAATGCGCTTCATCAGGCCGGTAAGCAGATTATCGTGACAAGCGATAAATATCCGCAGCAGCTCGAGCGGATGGAGGAGCGGCTTGTTTCGCGGTTCACGTGGGGGCTCGTTGCCGACATTCAAGTCCCCGAGCTCGAAACGCGTGTCGCCATTGTTCGAAAAAAGGCGCAAATAGAGCGGCTCGATATAGGCGACGACGTCGTTCTCTACATCGCGCAGACGGTAAGAAGTAACGTACGCGAGCTCGAGGGAACGCTAATTCGCCTTGCCGCCAAGTCGTCGCTCCTTTCGCGCCCTGTCGACATCGACTTCGCGCGGCTCGAAATTGCTGCCACCGCGACATCGCGCGTAAGCGATGCGAGCGTCGAAGACATCCAGCGGATCGTCTGCCACCACTTCAAACTGCGAAGCGGCGACTTGCTGGGAAAAGATCGGCACAAGAGCATCGCGTTCGCGCGGCACGTGGCGATGTACCTCTGCAAACAGCGCCTAAAGTGCAGCTTTCCGGAGCTCGGGCGCGCTTTCGGCAACCGTGACCACACGACGGTCATGAGCGCGGTTCGAAAAGTCGAGACACTGCGTGACGCCGATCCTGAGGTAAGAGCGCACATCGAGGCGCTCGAGCGGAAGCTAGGTACCGACGAGTAGGGGGTTTGCCTCTGGGTCAGACGCGACCCGTCTAAATTGGCTAGCGGTTTGAGCCGTTATGTGCGGTGATCTCGTGATCGTCACGAGTCTGTTTCCAGCACTCGGAGCGCCGCAATATGCCACATGGGCAACGCAACAGTTCTAGCGCGAAGGGGGTCGATCCGATGCTCGGGCGGGTGATCGCCGGACGCTACCGTCTTGAAGCTCGCGCGGGCGAAGGCGGAATGGGGATCGTCTATCGCGCGCGGCACGTGCTTATCGATCGCGTCGTGGCGCTCAAGCTTATTCGGCCCGACTTGCGCGGTGAGACGCACCTCCGCGCGTGGATGCTTCGTGAAGCGCGCGCGGCGAATCGCGTCGATCACGCTCATATCATCGACATTCACGACATCGGTGAAACCGATGACGGCGAGCTCTACCTTGTCATGGAGTATCTCGTCGGCACGTCTCTCGCGACCGAGCTTGCACGCGGCCCGATGCCGCTCGCGCGTGGGGTCGATATTCTCGAGCAAATGTGCGCCGCACTTTCTCGCGCGCACGATCTAGGCGTCGTGCATCGCGATCTAAAAAGCGACAACGTTCTTCTTACGACGCGAGGCGGGCGAAAAGACTTCGTAAAAATCCTCGATTTCGGCCTCGCGCATTTGGCGATGGACCCTCGATTGGCGCCAAAAGGGGCCGTTTTTGGGACGCCAGAGTACATGTCGCCCGAGCAAGCGCGGGGCGAAGAGGCCGGCCCGCAGAGCGACCTCTATGCGCTCGGCGTGCTCTTTTTTGAAATGCTGACTGGCCAGCTGCCGTTTCGTTCGGACGACCGCGAAACGCTGCTTGAGCTCCAGCGAACCGCTGTGGCTCCGAAGCCGCGTTCGATCAAAGCTGACGTGCTTCCGGCGGCTGAAGCGATTGTGATCAAGCTGCTCGAAAAAGATCGTCGCAAGCGCTTTCAAGACGGGCACCACTTGCACGAGGAGCTGAAAGCGATTCAGCGAGCCCTTCCAAACACGCAGTGGGAGCTCGCGTCGGGCGAAAATTTGGCGCTGCCACCGCCGCCACCTCCGCAGTCGCCGGGTGTCATCGAGTGGGCGAGTCGGGCCGCGCTCTTCTCGCGTCTGACGAGTCGAGCTTACCCCGGAGGGAATGCGCCGCCGGAGATTCACGATGCGGTGGCGCAGGCGTGGGATTTGGCGTCGGAGGCGAGCCGGCTGGAGGGGGAGGTCGCGAGCCATTCGCGCAAACTCGAAGCGCTCGAGCGCCGAGGTCGTGCGCTTCGGGCTGAAATTGGTCGAAAAGTGGAAGAGCTCGCGCACGAAGAGTCGCGCGTGCTTCGTGAAGTCGCCTCGGAGCAGGTCGAAGCCGGAAAAGCGCGTGAACAGTCGCGTTTGGCAGAGCTTGCCGAAGTGGAGGCGAAGCACGGAATCGAAGCGTCGGGGACATCGCCCGAGGCGATTCGAGCGGCGCACGAAAAGCTTGGCGGCGCGATCGCCGTGCTCGAAATACGGCGCGATTTATTGCTCGAAAGAGAGCGGCGCGCCGCGACGAAAGATGCGCAAGCGCGCGACCTTCGCAAACAGATCGACGAGCTTCGCGGTCAGCTCGCGCGGTATGCGGAGGCGCTCGAGGAAGACCTCGCATCGGGGCGCGAAAAAGTTGCTGCGCGGACGCGCGAGGGGCTCGCGTTCGAAAAGACGTTCGGCGAAGTATCGATGCTGCTGCTGTCGCACCTGAAAGGGAAGCCCGAAGTTCGCGACCTATTGCCAGAGCTGATCGCGAACATGCACGGCAACTTCAGTACCGCGGCCGCCAAAGGCGACAGCCGCCTTCCGTAAGCGCCAAAGCGGCGAGACATTATCGTCCGACGATCAGCCCAAATAGCAGTCCGATCGTTAATGCGATCGCCCCGACAATCATCACCCACCGGAGTGAGACCGCGCGCTTCAATTGCGGAACGCCACTTGATGAAGGAGGGATGATCGGAAGGCCGCTCGACGGGAGCGTTTTGTCGTCGATCATCGCGCGGCGCACGCGCGGCGTTTCAACGTGACTCGGCACGCGAACCGATTCGGCGGGGACGGACGATGCGATGTCGGCGCTTGCGTCGCTACGGGTAAGCGTCGGCGGCGGCATGTAGCGCCCGAGGCTGTCAGGGGCGGCGAGACTTGGGGGTGCCAAACTTTGTGGAGCGAGCGCCATGTTGCACAGCGTGATCGCTGTCGGCGAAATACCGGTCGTTCGAATCGCATCGAGCATTTCGGTCGGCGACAGAAATCGATCGCGCGCGTTCTTCTTGAGCGCGCGCCTTACAATTGACGCGAACGGGGCAAGAGACGGGTCGATCTGTTCGAGCGGCGTCGGTTCCGACTTGGTGATCGCTACGCCGCGCGCAAATTCGGTCGGCGCTGGGAACGCGAGTCGTCCGGTCAACAGCTCGTAAAGAATGACGCCGACGCTCCAGAGGTCAGCTCGCGTGTCGACCGGGCCAATCCCGGTGATCTGTTCTGGTGCGCGATAGCCAGACGTCCCCGGAATGCCTGCGGCCGCCATGACCGGCGCCGCCCCAAAACCGGCTACTTTGACAACGGCGCTCCCGCCCGACGCCGGCACTAAGAGGATGTTCGACGGTTTCAAATTGTGATGCGGAATATTCTGCGCGTGGCCGGCTTCGAGCGCCGATAAAACCGGCGTAACGATCGCGACCGCCTCCGATGCGGCGACCCGTATTCCCCCCGCAAGGCACTGGCTCAGCGTTGCGCCGGAGAAGAGTTCGGACACGATGTACGGCACCCCCTCTTCGGAGCGAAGCACTTCGAATGTGCGCACAACAGCGGGATGAATGAGCTTTTGAACGCGCCGCGCTTCCAAAGTAAAGCACTCGGCGACACGGGCATCGGCTGCGTATTCAAAGTGAAGCAGCGAAACCGCGACGCGCGCGCCTCCGCTCAGCGGTTCGGCTTCGTGAACCGTACCGAGCAGGTCGTCTGACATCGGTCGGATAAGCCGGAAGCGGCGTGAAAGTACCTGGCCTCGTGACGGGCTCAATCCTTTGGTTGACGGCGGGACAAGTTCCATGGGACGGCTCCTGAGACTCCCTTCGACAAAACGCAAGTTCTCACGAAAAATGGTAGCCGCGCCGCATTTTTACACGCTTCGGCAACTGCCGAGAGACGAGATTTGAACAGGGAGAGCGGGAGAGCGGGAGTTTTTTTTAGCTTCGCAGCTGCGCACCGAACCGACTTTGCGCGGCGGCGACGACTGCGGCGTGACGCGCATCGATCTCCGCATCGGTCAATGTTCTGTTGGAGGCGCGGTAGACTACCCGAAACGCGACGCTCGCATGGTCGGCCGGGATCCCTTTGCCGACGAAACGATCGAAAATTGATACCGATTCACCGAGATCGCCCGCCGACGCCACGATGTTCGCGAGCACATCGCCGGCCGGTATATCGTCGGACAAAACGAGAGCGAGGTCTCGAGTACTTGCGGGGAATTTCGGTAGGTGAGCGATTCGCTCGGCTTTTTTAGGCAAATCGGCGATCGTTTGCAGATTGAGTTCGACGACCACCGTGTCGTTTCCGACATCAAACTTTGCGGCGACGTCAGGATGAAGCAGACCAATGCGCCCGACAGCCACGCCATCGACGCGCACTTCGCCGGCGGCTCGTGGATGCAGGTACAAAGGGCGCTTGTCGGCGGTGTAAGTGACGACATCGGCGGACCGCTTTGTAAGTTTCGCCAACATGCCGATCGCCAACCCTTTGGCATCCCAGGCATCGACCGGCTCTGCGTGCTGCAAATAGGATGGGCGATCACCGGCCAAAAGAGCCGAAAAATGCGACGTTTCGAGCGGCAATTGCCCAGCGGGTGCCTCTCCGAACAGCGTGCCGACCGAGAAGAGACGCACGTCGCGTTCGCCGTGCCGCCTCGCGCGCGAAAGCGACTCGAACAGTCCGGGCAAGAGGCTCGTTCGCATCACGGAACGCTGATCGTTCATCGGATTTTTTAGAATGACGGTTGGAGCCGGCGCCCCGACCGCCTCGAGCTGTTCCGGCGAGACAAAGCTGTACGTCAGCGCTTCGTAGAGGCCGAACGTCACGGCGGCATCGCGAACGCGCCGTAAAAACGTTTCGCGCCCCGGAGGCCCTTGGATGGCAAGGACCGTGGGCATCGCGCGCGGAATGGCGTCGAAGCCGTGAAGGCGCACCGCTTCTTCGATCAGATCGACTTCGCGCGACACATCGGGGCGAAACGTCGGTACGACAAACGTTGACGATTCAGCATCGCCGCTCAGCTTCACAAATCCGAGACGCCGGAGCGACGTTGCCACTTCGGCGGCAGGGATATCGAAGCCTAAAAGCTGCGAAATACGTGCATTTCGAAGGCGCACCGACGGCTGTCGAATCTCTTTCGCGACGACGAGAGTCGCCCCCGGAACCGCATGCCCTCTTGTCAGCTCCACCACGCCGGCCGTCACGTCGGTCAGCACGCGCATGGTGTCGCCGCTGTCGATGCCGCGCTCGAAGCGATGGCTCCCTTCGCTATGAATCGCGTGACGTCTGGCGGCGCGCCGAATGACGCGTGGATCAAAATAGGCGCACTCGATCAAAACGCGCTTCGTCAATGATGTCACTTCGCTGGCCGCGCCGCCCATCACGCCGGCGAGTGCGATCGGCGCTTTTGTGTCGCAAATCACCAGATCGTCGGTAGACAACGTTCGCTCAACGCCGTCGAGCGTCGTCAATCGCTCCCCTTCGCGCGCGCGCCGAACGACAATCGTCGCGTCGGAAACGCGGTCGAAATCAAACGCGTGAAGCGGATGGCCATAGAGCATCAGCATCAAGTTCGTCATGTCGACGACGTTTGAAATCGGGCGAATTCCTAGTGAAGTGAGGCGGTGCTGAAGCCATAACGGCGATGGCTCGATAGTGACCGCTTCAACGATTGTGGCAGCGTAGTGCGGGCACCCTTCGGCATCTTCAATGCGCACCGTGACTTCTGACGTTGCTTGTTTGCCATGCGCCAAAAGAGCTGACTTTAGAGGCGGCGGCGTCCAATCGATCGACGACAATGCGGCGATATCGCGCGCAAGCCCGATATGCCCAAGCGCATCGGGGCGATTTGGCGTTACGCCGAGCTCGAAGATCGTGTCGTGCGCCGACGGGACGGCGTCGATGAATCGCGCTCCGGGCGCCGCCAGTTCTGCAGGGAGCACGATGATCCCGTCGGACTCGTTTGAGACCCCGAGCTCCGCCTCGCTGCACAACATCCCCTCGCTGACAATACCACCGATTTCGCGGCGACCGATCGTCATCCCTTTTGCGGGGAGAGTCGTGCCGAGCGGGGCGAAAACAACAAGGCCGCCTGGGTCGGGTACGTTCGCGGCGCCGCAGACCACTTCAATCGCCCCGACCGCGCCGAGATCGACCGTCACTAGCCGCAGCCCGGTTCGCGCGGGGTGCGCTCTCAGGGCGGTGACGCGCGCGATGATGCACTTTTCGGCCCCATCGCCGAAGGTACGCATCGTCTCAACTTCAATCCCCCCACGGGCCAACCTTCCCGCAACTTCACGCGGATCGTTCGGCAGCGTCGGCACGAGTGCGCGTAACCAATTAAACGAAGCTTTCATATGACTTCCGATAGGCTAAAATTGCACGAGAAATCGCGGGTCGTTCTCGACGAGCATGCGCAAGTCGGGGATGTCATATCTCAACATCGCGATGCGCTCGACCCCCATCCCGAACGCGAAGCCGGTGTATTTTTCGGGGTCGATTCCGCAATGTTCGAACACCGCAGGGTGAATCATCCCGGCGCCGAGTATTTCGATCCAGCCAGTCTGCTTGCAAATGCTGCAGCCGCCCCCTTTGCAAAAGACGCAGCGGACATCGACTTCGGCGCCAGGTTCGACGAACGGGAAGTAGCTCGGCCGAAACCGAATCGTTGTGTCGCGCCCGTAGAGCCGTTCGGCGAATTCAGTGAGGACGCCGCGAAGTTCGGCGAACGTCACTCGCTCGTTCACCATAAAGCCTTCGATCTGGTGAAACATCGGTAGGTGTGTCGCGTCTTCGTCGTCGCGGCGATAGACCGCGCCCGGGGCGATAAACGCAAACGGCGGCTTTTGCGACAGCATTGCGCGGACCTGAATATTGCTCGTATGCGTGCGAAGCAGGTGCCCCGATGTTGTCCAGAAGCTATCCTGCATGTCGGTCGCAGGGTGGTCGGGGGGGAAGCCGAGCTTCGTGAAGTTGTAATCTTCGAGCTCAATTTCGGGCCCGTCATGGACTTGAAAGCCGAGGCGGGCAAAAATATCGACGATCTCGTCGCGTACGATCGAGATCGGATGGGCATGCCCGATTGGCGCGGCGAGCCGGCCGGGGAGGGTCAGATCAAACGGGCGCGCGTTTAGCTCGGCATCGCGCTTTGCCGCCTCGATGGTGGCGAGGCGCTTTTGGAACGCCGCTTCAACTTCGGTTTTGAGGGCATTGACGCGCTCACCGATCGCTTTGCGGGCTTCGGGGGCGACGGCTCCTAGCTGCTTGAGAATGGCGGTTAACTCGCCTTTTTTCCCGAGCAGCTTGGCATTTTCTTCACGAAGCGACGGCTCGCTCTCCGCGGCGTTGAAGCGCGCGGGGAACTGGGCTCGAAGCGTCGCCAGGCCGGCGTCGATATTTGATTCGATGTTCTCGGAATTGCTCGATTGCGGAGGGCCAGCCATTGGCCTCCCGGGGTAGCACACCGGCGACGTAGTGACCGTAGAAATATCTGGTGAATGCTGCGCTAAATAAACCCGTGCCCGATTGTTCTTTTGAACAACCGGGCACGTTTACGGGCACGGGCACGTTTACGGGTCGATCAGAAGATCAGGCCGCTATGCCTACCGATTGCAGGATTTGCGTGAACGTGGCTGAATCGGCGATTGCTATGTCGCTTAGGATTTTGCGATCTAGCGCTACGTTTGCATTTTTTAGTGCGTGCATTAGGCGCGAGTATGTCGTGCCGTTTAGGCGCGCTGCTGCGTTAATTCGCGCGATCCAAAGACGGCGAAAATCACGCTTGCGTAGCTTGCGGTGCGCGTAGGCATAGACCCACGCTTTCATCACAACTTCTTTGGCGTACCCAAAAAGGCGCGAGCGCGCGCTATGGTAGCCAGAAGCGTGTTTTAGAATTCGGTTACGACGGCGGCGGGCTTTAAATCCACGTTTTGCGCGAGGCATAGTTCAAACTCTCCGATCAACCGTAGGGGATGAGACGCTTGATGTGGGCTTCGAGCGCGGTGCTCACCATGTCGTTGCCGCGTAGGCGGCGAAGGCGCTTGCGCGACTTGTTCGACAACCCGTGGTTTCCCCCGGCTTTTGAGCGGCGTACGCGCCCTTTTCCGGTGAGTTTGAACCGCTTTGAGGCGGCTTTGTTGGTCTTCATCTTGGGCATAAACGCCAGCCTTTCTTCTATTTCGCTTCGGATTGGCCGGCGGTTTCGCACACATGCGATGCATGCGCAATCGAATCACCGGTTTGTGCCAGCCGAAGGCGAGGGGCGTGGTTTATGAAGTGGTGGCGGCTTTTTGTCAAGTAGTTGGTGCTTGAAACAGGGCCGGCGGCCCTGTCCGCGGACAGCAAACTGGACAGTTTGGACGGTCTCCGCGGCGGTGGGGACTGCAATTGTCCGAGAAAAGTGCGCCGTTGGCGATGGAATACCGCTTGCCTAGGTGTCCCCCATGGATCCAGCGGTGCTTATCGGATTGTCGTTGATTTGCGGAGGTTTGGCTGCCGTTGCGCCGATCGAGCTGTCCATCGCGGCCACCCTGAGTGTGCTGCTTCTTAGGCAGTCGATGACGCGGTGGGTCGTCCTCGCGATCGGGCTGGCGCTCGGCATCTCGGGGCTAAGGGGGTATTTGCGCCTTGTCGAATTCGAGTGGAAGCGAAGCGAAGAGATTTCAAGCGCCTTAAAGCAGCAATGCAGTGGCGAGGTCGAAGTGTTGTCGTCACCGGTGAAGTCGCGTGGCGCTTTGCGCTGGGATGGCGAGGTGCGCGAGTGGGAGTGCGAGGCGGGCGGCGTGCTTTCCGGGCGGGTTACACTCTTTAGTCGCGATGGCGTCGAGCTGTCCCGCGGCGACATCGTCCGGGCGCGCATGCAGGTCGATGCGCGGCAGCGGTATTTGAATCCGTTCTCTCCGAACCCCGCGCCCAAGGAGGCGAGGCACGATGTCGTGGCGTCCGGGGCGGCCAGTGATCTTCACGTGATTCGTCGCGGTCGGTCGCTTCTGGCGTTGATTGACCGGGCGCGCAATTTCGCCCGGCGCGAGATCGAACGTTGCTTTTCGCCCCAATTTGCACCGATGGCGCGAGCGCTTGTGCTCGGTGAGAGCGATCTCTCAAACGATGACGCCGAGGCGTTTCAAAAAAGCGGGCTAGCGCATCTTCTCGCCGTCTCGGGGATGCACCTTGTCCTCGTGATAGGGGGCGTAAAGTCATTCATTACGCAGCTTTTCGGGCGAATCGAGGCGGTGGCGGCGCGGGTCGATACAGCGCGGTGGTCGGCCGGCCTGTCGATCGGCGTGACTTGGTTTTACACGCAATTTTCAGGTGATTCGGGCTCGGCCCGCCGCGCCGCGTCGATGCTCACGGTGGCACTGCTTGCGGAGGTGATCGGGCGAAAGCCGTGCGCGTGGCGGGCGTTTGGTCTGTCGCTGGTCGCTATTGGGGTCGCCGATCCCTTGGCCGTTTTTGACTTGTCATTTTCGTTGTCGGCGGCGGCAACGGCTGGCCTTCTTGCAGCGGCGCCGCTCATGATGCAGAGGCGATTCGATGCGCTTCCGCGTCCATTGGCAATGGCGGCGCGTTCGCTCGGTGCCACATGCGCCGCGGCGATCCCTTGTGTCCCGATTCTCGCGCAGTTTGCCCCCACGATGTCGGTGGCGGCGCTGGGGGCCAATTTGTTGGCGGTGCCGCTTGGAGAGTTTACGGCGCTTCCGTTGTGCCTAGTAGAGCCAGTTCTTTCGGCATTTGGCGATGCTCAGCGAGGCTGCGCGGTTCTTGCGCAAGGCGCTCTGCGGATGATCCGCGCGATCGCTCATTTTACTGCCGATTGTAGGCCATTTCTCGTGGCGGTGACGCCGCTCACGGCGGCGGAATGGGTCGGCGTGGCGCTCTTCGTCGTGCTGATTGTGCGTCAACGGCTCGGTGGTAGCGCGCCGGTTCGTGGGTCGGAGAGCTCACGTTTTTATCGTTGGGCGCCTCGCGAGGTTGGCGTCGGGTTGCTATTGATAGTGGCTCTTGTCGGCGTAAGTGAAGCGTTTGCGCGGCGAAGTGGGGCGCCGCGCGGGCAGCTTAGAGTGACGTTTCTCGATGTCGGCCAGGGCGATAGCGCAATTGTCGATTTCCCCGACGGGACGGCGATGGTCGTCGATGGCGGCGGCGCGGTTGGCGCCTCATTTAATGTCGGGGCCCTCCTTGCGAACGAACTGCGGTCACGCCGGCGAAACGAGATTGCCGTGGCCGCGCTCTCCCATCCGCACCCGGATCACTATCTAGGGCTATTGAGCGGGCTCGACGCGGTTCACGTGCGCGAAGTATGGGATACCGGCCAAGGAGAGTTCGAGGAAATTGCCGGTGAATATCAGCACTTTTTAGATAAAATGCGAAAAAGAGCGGTGCCGATAGTTCATCCGCATGAACTGTGCGGGCGTCGGGAGGTCGGCGGCGCAACGGTCGAAATTTTGGCCCCATGTCCTTCGTTTACGTCCGACTACGGGCCGAATGACAATTCGCTCGTTTTTCGGGTTTCCTACGGGGGGCGGTCGGTTTTATTTGTGGGCGATGCCGAGGGGGTCGAAGAGGCGGCGCTCGTCAGTCTCCCGGCTGAAAAGCTGCACGCCGACGTTTTAAAAGTCGGGCATCACGGGAGTCGAACATCGTCGAGCGCTGCGCTGATCGCAGCGGTTCGGCCGCGTCACGCGGTGATTTCTGTCGGGATTCGTAATCGGTTCGGGCACCCAAGCGCCGAAGTTCTTGAAACGCTAGAAGGGGCCGGCGCCGCCGTTTGGCGCACCGATCGCGATGGCGCGATCACGATGACAACCGACGGCAATTCACTCGAAGTGCGCGCAAGCGATTGACGGGAGCGTGTCGACCCCTTAACTCGTGGCTGCATGACCGAGAAAATCTCTACGATGATTTCCGCCGCCAAGATATCGGAGCGCGTTCGCCAGCTCGGTGAAGAGATCACGCGCGACTATGCGGGCAGGCCGCTCGTGCTTGTGTGCGTTTTAAAAGGGAGTTTCATTTTCGCGTCCGATTTGGCGCGCGCGATCGACTTGCCGCTGCGAATCGATTTTTTAGGGGTGCGCTCTTATGGGGTGGGGACGGACACGAGCGGTGTCGTGCAAATCACCCAAGATTTGTCTAGCCCGATCGCGAATGAAGACGTGCTTATCGTGGAGGACATCGTCGATACGGGGCTGACAATCGCCCATTTGATCGACCTGTTTCGAACGCGGCAGCCGAGCAGCGTTAAGATCTGTTCGCTCCTTCACAAACCGGCGCGCGCGCGGGTCGAAGTGCCGATCGACTATTTGGGGTTTCGTATCGAAGACAAGTTCGTCGTCGGCTACGGGCTTGATATCGCCGAGAAATACCGCAACCTTCCGTTTATCGGGGTGGTGGAGAACACATAATGTCGAAACGGCTCGTATTTCTCGAGAAATTGGTTGCTGATGGGTCAACGGACCCGATGGCCTGGTACGGGCTGGCAATGGAGTACCGGTCGACAGAGCGGTTCGACGACGCGCTGCGAACATTTCAAACGCTGCGGTCGCGCGACCCCGGCTACGTGGCGATGTATTTGATGTGTGGAGAGATGCTGGCCAAAGGGGGCGATCTCGCCTCTGCGCGTGAGTGGTATACCGCGGGTGTTTTGGTGGCTCGGTCGCGTGGTGATGGGCACGCGCTCGGCGAGTTAGAGGCGGCGCTCGGGCTGCTCGAATAGAGCGTCGATCACGCTCTCGAAAAAGGGGCCGGCCAGCGCTGTTCGAGGCCAGCTTTGATGCTGTTTGGGCTGACGACGCCGATGCGCATGAGCGCCGCGAGCTGCTCAGGCGTGCGATTTTGGCTGAATCGACGGACAAGGTCGTATGCGCCAAAGAGCAGGCCGTAGCGTTTTCGCCACAGGCGTTCGTAGCGCGCGGCGTCTCCGCCCGTCGCGAGCGTTTCGGCTAAAAGATTCGCGGCGATGAGCCCGGCGCCGATTCCTGAACCGTGGGCGGAGAACATTTGAACGGCCGCGTCGCCGATGGCGATCACATTGCCAGCGCTGAACTTTTTAATCGGTCGTCCTAGCGGCAACTTGCGCGCGCCACCGAAAATTGTGTCGCCGATCCAGGCATGTTTTTCGACGAATTGGTCGATAAGCGCTTTTCCGGTGGGGTAACCGTCCGCCGGGATCGAGCCGGTAAGAATGCCGATTGTCTCTCCCTTTAGCGTGACATTGACGATTGAATAACCGCCAGCAATCGACGTAAAGCAGACCGTGTCGCCTGGGGCGGCTCCGTGGCTTTCAAAAAAAGATCGCGCAGCTTTAATGTCGACGACGCGGCGCACTTCTTGGGCTGCGGCGCAAATATCGCGCGGCTGAATTCGCGGCTGCCCGATTAGTCTCGCACCTGAAAAACCGGAGGCATCGACGATCCATCTGGCTTCGATTCGGCCGATGCTTGTCTCAAGTATGCCGTTTTGAGCGCCGTGCGCGGTGACGTTCGGGTGCAGCGTTGCGCCGTGAGCGATCGCCACTTGCTGCAGTCGCGCGACGAGCTTTCGCATGTCGACTTCTAACAGATCGGGCTTGGCTGTTACTCGCTGCGGCCCCCAACCGGCGACGACGTGAAACGCGGTGACTACGCCGAAGAGCTCATCGCCGGAAGGTCGTTCGATCTGTGCTTCGTCGAACTGCCAGCCGGAGACGCCGTTGACCCATCGCGCGCCTGCCTCTTGTAGGTCGTGCCGTTCGAGGCCGACGACAGAGAGGCCGCGACGCGCGCAGAGTGCGGCAACGGCGGCACCTGTCGTCCCTTGCCCAACAACAGCTACATCGATCATCAGCTATTCGTTACCTCGAAGGCGGGCCAGGCGCTCGGCAATTCGCCCCTCTTCGCCGCGCGGCGTAGGTTCGTAAAGTACGACTTCGCTCAGTTCGTCGGGCAAATAGCGCTCGCCTGGGACAACCCCGTCGTCGTAGTCGTGCGCGTAGCGGTACCCTTCGCCGTACCCCTCTTCTTTCATCAGGCGTGTCGGTGCGTTGCGCAATTTCATCGGTACGGCGAGGGCGCCTCGTTCGGCGACTAGTTCGCGCGCCCGTTGCCACGCGTTTTTCGTCGAATTCGATTTCGGCGCGGTGGCCAAATAGAGGGCGGCTTGCGCCATTGGGTAGAGCCCCTCCGGCATCCCCAAGCGGCGAAATGCCTCGTCGGCGGCCGTGGCGACGAGGAGCGCGCGCGAATCAGCTAGGCCGATGTCTTCGCTCGCGAATATGATCATTCGTCGGAGGACGAAGAGAGGCTCTTCCCCGGCGTCCAGCATGCGCATCATCCAGTAAATGGCGGCATCTGGGTCGGACCCGCGCATCGATTTGATGAAAGCGCTGACAACGTTGTAGCGCTCTTCGCCACGCTTATCGTACAGAATTGGGGCGCGGTCATTGACGGTGAAGACAACGTCACGGTCGATGTGGCCGGATCCGCCGCTGGCAAGAAAATTGGCGATCGCTTCGAGCATCGAGAGGGCCCGGCGTGCATCGCCATCAGCCAATTTTGCAACAGCTTGGATCGCTTCGTCGTCAAATGTTAGCGAGAGCGCTCCGAGGCCGCGGTCGACGTCGACAATTGCGCGGGCGAGTAGGTCACAAAGATCGGCTTCGTTCAGCGTGTGAAGCCGGACGACTTTGCAGCGGGAAAGGAGGGCCGAATTGACGGAAAAGCTAGGATTTTCGGTCGTTGCGCCGATCATGGTGATAACGCCGCTTTCGACGTGGGGGAGAAACGCGTCTTGTTGTCCCTTATTAAATCGATGAATTTCATCGACAAAAACGATTGTTTTTTCTCCGCGGTAGTCGCGACGTTCTCGCGCGTCGGCCAAAATCGTGCGGAGTTCGGGGAGGCCGCCGAGGACGGCGCTGAACGGGATGAAGACCGATTTTGTCGCGCTGGCGATGACGTGGCCTAAGCTCGTTTTTCCAACTCCGGGAGGGCCCCACAAAATAAGTGAAGGGAGGCGGTCGGCGGCGATCGCTTGTGCGAGAGGTTTTGCATCTCCAACGAGATGCGCCTGCCCAAGGAGCTCGGAGAGCGTGCGGGGCCGCATGCGATCGGCGAGAGGCGCCGACGCTGGGCCTCGTCTGCGGGCCTGCTCCGAAAATAGCGTATTTTCAGTGAGATTTCGCATGGATTGCGGTTATGGAGTAGTTACGTACAATGCAAGTTGGTCGCGCAGTTGTAATTCCGTTCGGCGTGCCGTCCGAAAGACAAGGGCTCGGGTTAGGGCTTGCCGCGCTTGTGCATTCAACGGCGCTGTTTCGCGGTGAGGAGGTTGCGCTGGCGCAGCTTCATTCACAACAGCAAGATGCGCCCGGCGAAGAGGTTGGTCAACCGCGGCCGACGCCCCAACCGGTTGAAGCGTTGGTGCTCCCAGCAACGTGGCGTGAGATCGGGCAGATTGAAAATGCACCGCGCGAAATCGAGGTTGTGATTTCAGGCGCGTTTGAGCCACCGATCGACGGGCGCGGCTCAATTCGCGTGATGGCGTACGACGCGCGCACGAGCGAACTGTTTGTGACGCTTGAGGCCGGCGTCGAAGAGCGCGAAGCCGGGCGAGCGATTGGGGAGGTTTTTGAGCGGATTTGGCAGCGCGTTGGTGGGGGCCATCGGGGCGCATTCGAAGAAATTGCGGGGCTCGAGTGGGATGCCCTCGAGGCGCTCCTTTTTGGAGAACGGTCGGCAATTCGCGACCCTGTTTTGGGTGTCGTGCGCGATCCTATCGCGGCGATCGCCTATTTTGAGCGGGCCGTAGCCGACGCCCCGACGGTCGCGCTACCGGCAAAAAGGCTATCCGATTTGGTGGTCCAGGTAGCGCGTGATTGCGAAAGTGAGACTCGCATTGTGAGCGCGGGGCGGAGAGCCGTTGAGCGGGCGATGGTTGACAGCCCGTTAAGCGTGGAGCTGATCGAAGCGCACGCGATCACCTCGTTGAGGTTGGGGATGCCGGCGCAGGCGCTCGCCGACGCTCGTCGTGCGGTCGCGAGCTCTCCGGATCACACGAGGGGACGGCTCGCATTGGTGCAAGCATATCGGGCACTTGGCGATCAGAGTTCGGCGATCGAGTCGGTCAACGAAGCGTTGGGTAGGCACCCGAACGATATTCATCTTCTTTTCGAGCTTGGAGCGATGAGAGCCGAAGAGGCGGCTGTCCAGGCGGCGATCGATGCATGGGGCGCGGTGCTCGATCGGGCGCCGGGGCACGTGGGGGCATTCATTGGGCTCGCGCAGCTGGGTGCGACACACAAGCGGGTCGACATCGCGCTTAAGCTCGTCGATCACGCGATACTCCTTTCAGCATCGCGCGGCGCATCACCCGCGTTGCTGAAAAAGGCGCTCGAGCTGATTGTCGCGAACGAAGCAGACGGTCTGGCGCGCTCGTCGCGAATTTGTGTGCTGGCGAAGGCGCTCGGTCCATCGCTCGACGTTCCGCTCGGTCTATTGTTCGCGCGCGCCCTGCACAAAACAGGTTCGCGTGCCGGGGCGATCGATGAATTGCGTCGATTGGAGTCGGTAAATCGTGGTCACGTTCTTCGCGGCGAAGTGCAGCATTTGCGCTTTTCACTCGAAGAGCCCGAAGCGTGCGCGGAGGTCGAAGCGGTGTATCGCGCCGCTTCTTCGGTCGACGCCGCGCTCCTCCCGGTCATCGCCGCTCGAGCGAAACGGCTGGCATCTCTCTACCCATCGTGGATGGCGCACACCGCTCTAGGCATCGCGGAGCGTCGTCTCGGCCGTACAGAGGCGGCGAAAGCGGCGTTCATTGCGGCGGTCGACATCGCGCCGAAATGCGAGGCGGTGGTGGCGGCCCAAAGCGCCATTAAACTTGGGAGGATCGATGGAGGTTGAGCTTAGCGGTGTATCGAAGAGTTTTGGTCGAGTGCGCGCCCTAGCAGGCGTCGATGCGCTCTTGCGTGGGCCAGGGCTCGTTCGAATCGAGGGGGCGAATGGGTCCGGAAAGTCGACGCTACTTTCGCTCATCGGAACACTGACCGTGCCGACTTCTGGCGAAGTGATTCATCGTGGGTTTGGCGCGACACGCACAAAAATAAGGGAAAGGCTCGGTTGGCTGACGCACGACACGCTGACATACCTCGATCTGACCGGCCGCGAAAACTTAGAGTTGGCGGCGGCGTTGTATGCGGACGCCGAATCGACACCGGACGATCGATCGTCGAAAGTTGGCGCCGCGATAGCTCGTTTTGAAATTGGAGCATTTGGCGACCGGCATGTCCGAACGTATTCGCGAGGGCAGCGGCAGCGTCTAGCACTGGCGCGCGCACTGGTCGGGGCGCCGCAACTGTTGCTACTCGACGAGCCGACCACGGGGTTGGATCAGGCAAGCATGCAAATGCTAGAAAAGACGATCGCAGAGGAAATTGAGAGAGGGGCGCTCGTCATTCTAGTGACCCACGATCGAGCCTTCGCACGCGCCATAGCAGGAGAAACGATCAAGCTAGAGCGAGGTCGTCGCCCCCCCCCTCTCCCTCCGGGAGAGGGAAGTGGGTGAAATGAGAAGAAGCGGCGGGGTGAGGGTAGTGGCGGTAGAGCCGCGTGAGCCGCGTGAGCCGCGTGAGCCGCGTGAGCCGCGTCAGCCGCGTCAGCCGCGTCAGCCGCGTGAGCCGCGTGAGCCGCGTGAGCCGCGTATGCCCTCACCCCCAGCGATGAGCGCGGTAGCCACTTCCCCTCTCCCAGGGGGAGAGGGGGGAAGCACGCTAACCTTTCTCCCAGTGGGGGAAGCGCGCTCACCCTAGTATCGGATGCAAGAGTCCCTTCCCGCCCCCGTCGCGGGCTCGGCCAGCGTATTGCGCTACAAACCGACGAACATCGGCACATTTTCCCAATTGCGCGAAATCGGTTCGCGGCGCTTCAAACACAACCGGGACGCCGGTAAGAGCGGCAATTTCTTGGCCGTTACTTCCAGTTGACGAATCGATCTCGGCGGGCGCCGACATAGCGATTGCGGAGATCGAAACGCCGCGCGAAGAAGCGGCGATGACGGTCGAGACTGCATCGTGAATCGCACCGAGTCGGTCTGAAACGACGAGAAGAAGTGCGTTCGGACGCAATTCACGTGCAACATCGGCGTTAAAAAGTGTGTGGCCAAGCGGCGACCAGAGACCACCGGCGAGTTCAGCGATAACAAGGTCGGCCGCGCGTCGTGCTTGTTGAACGAATGAGACAACGCGCGGGAGTTCGATCGAGCGACCGCAACGTCGTGCTGCGAGGTGCGGAGAGATCGCTTCAGCGAAAACGTACGGGGCAACGGGTAAAATGATGTCAGAGCCCGCGCTGCGAAGTCTTGAGGCGTCCGACTCGAAATCATCGGTGCACCCGCTTTCAATCGGCTTAATGGCGATGACACGAAGTTTATCTTTCAGTGCGCTAGCAAGGGCGCACGCGATGTGAGTTTTGCCGATGCCGGTGCCGGTACCAGTTACAACAATTAGTGGAGCGTTAGCAAACAGTGGCCACCGCCTTGGCGAGATAGTCGATGTCTTGAATCGAATGCTTTGCGCTGACCGTAAAACGAATGCGCGCTTGGCCGACAGGCACCGTTGGCGGTCGAATCGCTTTCGCAACAATTCCCGCCTGCGCCAATCGCGCTGAAACGGCCATCGCCCGGCTGTTGGAGCCGATGACCCAAGGGACGATCGGGCCAAAGCCAAGCGGGGTTATCCCGCAGCTTGCAAGAGCGTTTCGCAGGCGCTGAGCGTTCGCAAGAGCGTTCCCGCGTAGCATCGGGTTGCCGAGCGCTGTCTGAAAATTCGCTAGCGCTGAAGCGGCGACGCGCGGACTGAGACCCGTTGAGTAGACGAACGAGCGACATCGATTCCATAACCAGGCGATCAGATCGCGTGACCCGGCCACAAACCCGCCCATCGCGCCAAACGATTTTCCGAGCGTTCCGACGATTACGTCCGGTACGACGCCGCGTTCGGCGCAGATACCGCGGCCATCGGGCCCATAGAGGCCGAGAGCATGCGCCTCATCGACAATGAGCGCCGCGCCGTTCCGTGTACAGGACTCGCGTAGTGCAACCAAGTCGGGCGAATCGGCATCCATGCTAAAATACGATTCGCTAACAACCCATGCGCGCGCCTCGGTACGTTCCGAGAGGACGCGGTCGATTGCCGCGACATCGCAGTGAGGAACAACGGCGATACGGGCCCGCGAGAGTCGACAGCCGTCGACGATCGAAGCGTGATTCAATTGGTCGCTTACAACAAGGTCGCCCGGTTCAGCGAGAGTGGAGACGACGCCAAGGTTCGTTGCGTAGCCACTCGAAAAAAGAAGCGCCGCTTCGACGTTCAGCCAGCCAGCAAGCGCCGCTTCGAGTTTACGGTGAACAAGCGTATCGCCGGTAACGAGGCGCGAAGCGCCCGCCCCTGCAGGAATTTGATCACTATGAGTCGCTGACGCCAACCCTAAGTAGTCGTTGGAACAAAATGATGGGTGCTCAGGCGACTGGATAGGCGGTGGTACGCGCAACAAGTCGTTTGCGGCAAGTTCGGCAAGTTGCGATGAGAGGTGAGCCAACGGAGACTGTTTCACGTGAAACAATCGCCATCACCCACCGACTCAACTTCCCCTCCGGCGATCGCGACATCAACGCGCTCTTTCACCGTTGCTAAGAACCGACGCGTGTCTTCCGTGACTTCGAGCCGCTTTGCTCGTTCGCAGTCGAGGTCGTTAGCGAGAGCCAATGCGGTGAGCAGCAATGTCTGCGTTAGGGCCCCCCGCCCTTGCGGATCAAGCGCACGCATGCGCTCTTCGACAATGGCTGCCAGCCGGCCGAGCTGTTCTCGCGAAGAGGTGCTGACGACGCGCAACGATTGCCCGGCGATGGTCAAGTGAACGACTTGTCGCTCCATTTTTCCTACGCTATCAGCTTCGCCAATTTTTTGGAATCGTCGGCTGCACCGCACAAAGTGCGACAAGTAGTGTGGCGTCGCCCTGCACCTGTCGAATGACTAACCGGGGGACGCGTGCCACGGATTTGTGGTTGGAACGCACATCGGGCGTGCTGGATGGCAGGTCCAACACCCGACCGGTTGATCTTGCCCGGGGGTGCATTTTGATTGGCTGCTATTGACTTCCGGAGGGATCGCCTGCGTCGACTCAGGCGCCTTAGTGCAATCGTCGTTTGGCGGAAAATAGACGAGGCAGCCATCGCACACGATGATCGGGAACGGGTACTCGTTTGATTCGACTTTCAGGCCTCCGAGTGTTTTCCCGAAAACCCGTGTGTTAGCAACAACTTCACGCGTTTCTCCGGGGCCGAGGGCGCTTCCGATCGCATTGGCGAGCGTCTTTGTTAGCAGCGTTGACTGCACTACTTCATACGGCCCAATCGAACCGCCTGATGCTGGGTCGACGGTACCGGTGGCAACCGTCGAAAATGCTTCGCCTACCGGCGCACCTTTAACGTCGGTGACACGGATCGAAACGCCGTTGACAATAATTCGATTTGTTTCCGCTGTCGGTGTGTTCGCCTCACTTGTCGACACAAGCTGACTTCCGACCAGAAGTGCGGCGTGGTAGCTTGCTGTAAGCCCAAGGTCGAGTACGCCTTTTGAGACAGACGTGGCGTTTCGGTCGCTCGAATACGTGCAGTTGTCTGACGGCGCCTGGACGGCCCGCAAGACCAACATCGTATTGGGGTGGACACACCCTTCGCCGATAGCTCCAGCGACTGCCAGAAGTACAACCGCGGCCCCCACATGACCTACGAAGCGCCCCATCGTCCCCCCTCAACTCCGCCGTCGCGCAGCGCTCCCGCGCGCTGTTCGCGGTGACTATATCCCAATTGGTAACTTGCGACGCCTATTCTTCAACGACTGTTCCGATCGTATCGCCCATGACGACGCGCCGAATATTGCCGTACTCAGACATCCTAAATACGCGGATTTTTAGGTGATTGTCGCGGCATAGCGAAATCGCGGTGGCGTCCATCACGCCGATTCGGTCGGCCAAAAAGCGATCGTATGACATTTGCGAAAGAAGCTTTGCGTCTGGGTATCGGGCCGGATCGCGATCAAAAATGCCGTCGACTTTGGTCGCTTTGCACAAACAATCGGCGTGAATTTCCATCGCTCGAAGGGCTGCCGCCGTGTCGGTTGAAAAATAGGGATTCCCCGTCCCTGCTCCGAAAATAACGACGCGACCTCGCTCCAAGTGGCGGATGGCTCGCCTTCGAATGTACGGCTCTGCGACTTGCCGAATTTCGATCGCGGTCTGAACTCGTGTTGGCACGCCTGCCTTTTCGAGCGCATCTTGTAGCGCGAGCGAGTTGATCACAGTCGCCAACATCCCCATATGATCGGCTTGTGTCCGATCCATCCCTTGGCTTGCCCCTTTTAGCCCTCTAAAGATATTCCCTCCACCGACGACAATGCCTATCTGGACCCCTAAAGACCGAACTTCAGCGAGCTCGAGGGCCGTTGCTTGCAGCACGTCGCGATCGATCCCGATGCCGCCATCACGCCCGCCTAGCGCTTCGCCACTAAGTTTTAAGAGAACCCTCCGAAGTACGAGACCATCGGCTGGCTTTGGGGGGATTGTCGGTTCTTCGCGTTCGTCCGAGATTAAGGGCATGATGTTCGGTTTAGACGGTAACGCAAAACTTGTCTGCGCTGTTTTCGCCGTGGCGGTTTTTGTTGGGTGCAACAATACCGCACTTCAGAACAAACGCCCGTCTCCTGATGCATCGGGCCCCGCTTCTTTGAATGCGGAACAGTCGGCTCGAGTTCTGGCGCGGGTGGGGCAAACTACGATAACTGTAGGCGATTATGCCGATGCGCTGCTGCATCTGGATGAGTTCGATCGCCTAAGGTATCAATCTGCGGAGCGACGAAAAGAGTTTCTCAACGAGATGATCGACGTCGAGCTTCTTGCGCAAGAGGCGGTTGCCAAAGGGTACGATCAGTCGCCGATGGCGCAGCAAGAGGTACGCGAAGCCTTGCGTGATGCGATGCTAGCCGAATCGCACAAATCGCTCGGTGGCCCAGAGGCGATACCTGAAGCCGAAGTGCAAGCCTATTTTGCGGCGCATCGAAGCAACTATCGCGACCCAGAGCGGCGGCGGATTTCGGTCATTGTTGTGTCGAGCGAGGCGAAAGGGGTTTCAGCGCTTGCAGCTGCTCGGAAAGCGACAACCGGCGTAAAGTGGGGCGAAGTTGTGCGCGCAGATTCGATCGAATCAGTGGGGGATAGTCCTCTCGATTTAGCCGGCGATTTAGGCTTCGTGAGCCCTCCCGGCGACGCACGCGGCGGCAATGAACGCGTGCCCGAAGAGGTGCGTCGTGCCGCGTTCGAGATCGGCGCAGTTGGAGATGTCTTAGGGCGTCTCGTCGAAGTCGGCGCCTCCGATGCATCGACCAGCGGAGCGCGGTGGTATGTGGTTCGCCTCACGCAAAAATCGGAAGCGCACGAGCGTTCATTCTCGGAAGCGGAGCGGTCAATTCGCATCAAGCTCGCGCAAGAGAAGATGCAAGCTGCAGATGAAAAATTGCTGCGCGAGCTAGCAGTGCGCTACCCGCTGCGCGTGGAATAAAGCAGCATCCTCTCCCGCGAAGCGGGAGAGGGAAAGCGTGACGAAGTCACGCGAGGGTGAGGGGGAAAGCGTGACGAAGTCACGCGAGGGTGAGGGGGAAAGCGTGACGAAGTCACGCGAGGGTGAGGGCTCGCAACCGCCGCGCAAGAACACCCGTCGACCAAGCTCGACCCCAGTGAAGCGCTGCGCAGACGCAAGCTTCGACGAATCACAGGAACGACGTCGTCGACATGGGCAATCACGTGCGCGGTTGCTTCGATTTAGATCTTTCGTCGGGAAAGTTGAGAACGCTGAGCCCTCACCCTCGCGTGACTTCGTCACGCTTTCCCTCTCCCGCGAAGCGGGAGAGGATGCTCCGTCTCCGTCTCCGTCTCCGTCTCCGTCTCCGTCTCCGTCTCCGTCTCCGTCTCCGTCTCCGTCTCCGTCTCCGTCTCCGTCTCCGTCTCCGTCTCCGTCTCCGTCTCC
>CAMAVR010000025.1 GCA_945861885.1 Nannocystis exedens
GGAGCGAACAGGAGGCCGCTACGGCCTACAAACAATGTGCGAAGGCGGCGGCCAAGCGAACGTCACGATCATTGAACGGCTGGGGTAAAGAATAGGGATCCCACGGTTCGAGTGCGCTAAGTCTTTGGCGGCTTTGGCGCTGCCATCAACGCGACGTTTCGTGCGCCACAACTGTCGCACGTCATATAGCGCTCGATCTTGGTGTCGCCATAGCAGGGCACGTCTATGACGGTCAGCCAACCGTCGTCTCGCTCGGGACAACGCACGCGCGCCTCGCGGTCAACCGCGAGTGTTTTGAGCGCGTCAATCCATCTTTTTAACTCGGGTGTCATTTAAAAAATGCCTCATACGCACGATCGGCGAAATCCCAAGCGGCCTTGGTCTCATTCCTTACTAGTTCACGCGATACACCTGCAGCAGACTGAGTCGTAGTTAGACGATGGATCTCGTGCAAAAATGATTTTGTTAACTCTCCTGGAGACCGAATTGCTTCGCCTCCTAAGATAAATCCATTTCCGAATGTCATGCCCGAAGCCGGTGCATCCGGCGCTACAATGATCGTCCTCCCCCCAAGCTGCAGCTCAGCCCCACCGGCTTGAAACGCGGCGCGTATATCCGCGATAGCCTTGGCATCGTACACGCTTTTAACTTCACGCACGACAGCCAGTTCAGCCCTCGTAAAACCGCGTTCTACGGCCGCAGTAGCACCCACTGCCCCAGCGGTGGCCAATACGGCTCCGGTGCCCACAGCTCCGGCTGCTTCATTTAGCCCCGCTACGAGCGCTGTTGCCGCCTCTACTGCCCCTGGCACTCTTACCGCGACTGATAGCCCTAGCGCCTGCGCACTGGCTGCTGCTGGGGCCGCTAGCGCTATGCTGGCGCCTATTACGGCCCCTACGGCTCTGGCTTCGGCCATTCGCATGCCGCTGTCGAAATCTTTGGCGAATGCTGCTTCTAGCTGCCTTGCTCTTATGTCGACCGCGTCGCTACCGCTTGGGTCGATGTGCGATAGCGGATTATTCTTTCCGTAGCTGTATAGATTGCAGCTGACGGGCGACTCGACGCACTTGCTTAGTGTCTCGAGGTAGAGCGCGTCGGGTTGTAAGAACAGGCCGGTCGCAGGGTCGTAATCTCGCACGCCGATGCGGAGCGTCCCGATGTCGCTGTCGTAGCCTTTGCGTGCGAAATCGATTGCTTGCGCGTGGGCCGGATGTTCGGCTCTTGCTCCGTACGGCGATGCGAAGTTCGCGGCGCCTCCGCCATTCGATAGAATTGTGTCGCGTGCATCGACCGACCGCATTTCGAAGCGTGGCGCCGCTCCCGAACCGCCATGATGAAGAAATCCGACAACTTGCCCTTCGACCGATACCGGCTCGATAAGTCCGCTCGCGGAGTCGAACATCGACCCATCGGCCGGAAACATCACGGCCGGCTTTTCCTGCTCAAATTTGGCTATTTTTAGGCCCGATTCGTCGTACAAATAGCGAAGCGTTCGCCCGCCGCGGTTCGCTGTCTGAATGTGCCCATTCGGCCCGTACGTAACGCGCCAACCGTTCACCACATCGACGCGCCCTAGTCGATCACGCGTCAAACTTGCACTCGAGGCGAGTTCGCCGCTCGGTGAATATTGGTAACCGAACGACTCGCGCTCGTCTTTCGCCGCAGTCAAATACGCTTCGGGACCATACGTGTAGGCGCGCCGACGGCGATCGCCCGCCACGTCGATATCTTCATGCGCAATCAACCCGCGATTGTTCATGCGGCGACTGTTCGCCGAAGCCCACGCCCCGCTATTTTGATTCAGCCCCACGCGCTCGCGCGTCAATCGGTCGTATTGAAACGTAACAACGTCGCCGTTCGCAAATTGCGCCCAATCGAGCGACCCTTCTTTGTCGTACCCGTACGAAGCGAAGTCAGCCCCTTGAAGAAGCGTCCCGCTCGCACGCCCAAACGCATCGCGCGTTGTCTCGGTCGTCACTGCCGATATCAGCTTGCCATCGGAGCCTTTTGCGGCGACTGCGCGCCCGCGAACCGCGCCGTCATCGTCGAAGCGAAACGACGTATCGAGCTCCCCAAAACCGTCGACCGTAAAAACAAAACGGCGCATCGAACCGTCGGCTCGGTAGTCGAATCGCTTGTAATAACCAGGGCCTTGCACACCCGTCAGAAGGCCTAGCTTGTCTCGACGTTTTGGTTCGTCGGGGCTACTCCCGTCGAAATAGTACTGATACCGAAGATCGCTCTTCGCTTGTTCGTCGCGATGCGTTTCAACGGTAACGCGCCCTATCCCATCGCGCGCGTAGTGAACCGATCGCATCGCGCCGCCGCCGGAAGCTGAGTACTTCACATCTGAAACGTCGCCGGTTAGCCGGTCAAACGTGTAGTCAATTTGCAAAAGCCCTTCGCGGACAACCGCCGATCGGCGCGCGTAAGCGTCGTACTTGTCAAACTGCTTCTGCCCCCCGGGGAGTGTCACTTCGCGAAGGCGACCAAGAGCGTCGTACCGATACTTCCAAGATGCGCCCGATGCATCTTTCGACTCGGTCGTTCGCTTTGCCGCATCGTAGCGCGCGCTCGTTGAAAATAGCCCGTTTTCAGTAGTAGCAACAACCAGGTCGCCGCCGAGCGAAAACGTACTTCGGTCGATTCGACGCGCATCTTGATGAAACTGAGTCGTCGATTCAACAGTCGCACCAAAGAGCGAGTGCGTGCTCGACCCAACAGACGCAGCCGTGCGAATCGCATCGGCAATCCGCAGCGACGCAATGTCGCCGTGAATCGGCGAGCCGCGAAAAAGTTCGGTTCGACGCACTGACGGATCGCGCGCCGCAATCGAACCAAGCAGCCACCCCTCCGGGATTAATCCGCCGGTCGCGATCGACTCGCCGCCGGCCGTAAGGAGCTCCGCGCTTCGACGAACGATGGGAGCCGCGCCGCCGCGAACGAGCGTTTCAACTTGAATGAGCCCGGCGGTATTCTCGCTTGTCGACGCGTATCGGTAGGTTATACGCGCGTTGGGCTTCGCTTCGGTAGCCGCGCCGAGGTCGTCCCAACGCGATGCGAGCCTTTCGTGCGAATCGTACCGAAATCGCTGACGAAGCTTCAGGCTCCCGCGATCGGTCGTAATTTCGCGCACGGCATCGGTAACTCGGTCGCGATCGGTGACCGACTGCGTAACACCATCGGCCGCCGTGACCGACGCGAGAAGTCGCGTGCTTGCATCGTACGAAGCTCGAACTTCGCCTTTTGCGGGCGACGAAATTGATTCGACAAGCCCGTCATCCGTGTACGTCACATTCTGAACGACGACCGGCTCATCGGGACCAAGAAGCGTAATCGTCGTCGGAAGGCCGCGTGCATCGCGTTCGATTCGCGCCGAGTGGTCAAAATTGAACCGCGCGTCGGTGTGTTCGCCGCGAACGCGCGTAGTTGCACTAAAGCAGGAAAAATGACGCGAAAATGCGTCGATCGACGCGTACGTGTAGTTTGTCTTTCGCGTCCCGTGGGAGGTCGACAGTTCGATGTCGCGAGGGCATACGCCTTGAGAATATGCGCCGATGGTCGTTGTTTCGAGAAGCACGCGCGGCGCAATCGGGTCGGTCGAACGAAACCCTTCGCCAGAAGATTTCAGCCGCGCCCACGGCAAGCCGGCAAGCGTCGCATCTTCGTATTCGCGATACGCGACGTGTTCGACCGTTGGCGCAAGCGCATCGGCCACGATGCTTGAAAGAAGCAGACCGGAGGTTCGGTCGTCGTTGCGAAACGACATCGTGTTCGTCTCGAGCGCGCCGCGACGAACGACCGTATCGAACCCAACCAAAAAGTGCCCCACCGAATGAACGGTCGGCTGAGCATAATTGAACTCGTACGTTACCGGTTCGTATCCAACACGTTTGATGTCGAGCTCTTTGAGCACCGTCGGCCGCGAACGGATCCCGCGCGAAGCGGCAGCGCGTCCGTACCGAAATGAAATCTCTGTCCCTTTGCCGTCGTTGACCGACGCAAGCAGCGAAGCCCCAGCAGAATCGATCGCCACTGTTTTGGCAGCACTATGCTCGAAATAAATAAACTCCGTGTTACCGCTCCCGACAAGATCGAGCGGCACCGGCTTTGTCGACGCCAACGACAATTGCGACAGCGCAGGCAATTTTACGCGCTGAAATGAATCGCCACGATTCGTGTAAAGGTAATACGAAGTGCCGGTCGAAAGCAGCGCATCGACAAGGCCGTCCTTGTTCGCGTCGATCCACATGATGTCGTAGTCGGCAAGGTTCGTCAGCTCCGTCGGACCATCGAAGAATCGAAACGTCTTCCCTCGTTCTTCAAACGTGTGCGGGCCGGTCGCATTCCAAATGACGACGTTGCCGCCGACAGAAGCGATAAGATCGCCAAGCCCGTCGCCGTTGGCATCTTCGATCCATACCGCATCGGGCGTAAAAGCCGGCTGCAGTTCACCACGGACGGTCGGCCCGAACGATACGGCATCTCCGCTGCTCGTGTTTGGCAGCACAAAGTAACGCCCTTCACCGACGCGTATAAAGTCCGGCTTCCCGTCGCGATTCAGATCGGCAAGCCTTGTGGTTGCCCCTAATCCCCAAACGCCTTTGACGGTTGACGTATAAAGCGCGCTTCCGTCGAGCCGACAAATTTTGACATTGCTGTCAGAGGCGCCCGATTCAGTCGCCCAAACGCGCGGCTCGGCATCCGTTGGTGTTACGCGGGCGAGCACGCGTGCCGGCGCGATCGCCGAAGGGCGAAATCGACATCCGCGCTCTATTGCAGCGGCGTTCGGCGGGGCAGGGACGACCTCAAAGCTATCATCGCGTTGAACTAACGTCTGATTGTCGAACGCAAGTTCAAGATCGACGCGCCCATCGAGATCAACATCGACCGCGGTGCTAAATGTTGGCGGCAAGAACTGCCGCGTCTGAAGCTGCTTCGCAAGCTTCGTCACAGCGGGCGCTTCTCGCGGCGTTGTCGACGCAAAATGATCTGCCTGCTGCGCGTACTTGTACGTAGTCGGCGGATCGGTCGCGCCCGATGCGAAAGACTTCTGAATCGATGTCAGAAAGAACGCGGGGCCTGTCGAATCGTTTTGATAGCCGAGCGCGTAGCTCCAGCGCGGAGCAAACGAAGCGCCAGCGTTCATCAAAACGCGGACAGCGCTTACACGTCGATCGAGAAGCACGGCGCGGCCGCTTCGGTAGTCCGAGAACGGTTGTTTTAGAATCTCGTAGTCGAATTCGACCCGAACCTGCGCATTGTCGCTCGCACCGCCATAAGCAACGCTCTTGATAAACTGCCGTCCGCTCGCATTCGCGATGTACGAAAAGCGCGTCGAGCGACCGGTCGCGTTCACCACGCTCGAGAGGTACCAAGCGTACGTCCCGCGAGGCGATGTCACGCGAGCGTCACCACCAAACGTCCATCGAGCGCCGTCGGGGAGATGCGCAACGAGAGTTTCGCCGCTCACCATAACGCGCACCGGCGGCGACATCCCTTGCGGGTAAAACGCGCCGTCGGCCCCTTTGATCATGCGCCCCCAAGGGCCATCAAAATCATCGGCTTCATAGTCAACGTCTCCGCGAAGACGGCTCCGCCGAATCATCACGTTCGCGCGCCATCCGAGCCCCCATTCAGAAATGCCAGACTCTTGCGAGTAGAGCGGGAAAGGGGAACCCTGAATTGGCCCTCGCTCTTCCGGCACGTCAAAAGGCGAGGGGAGCGTCATCGCACCGCGATTCACATCGGACGGGCCGAACACCGTTTTAGATAGCTGCCCCGCGATAGAGCCACGCTCCGGCGCTTTGAGCTCCGGAGTCTGCACGCGCCCTTCAAAAAAATCGCCGCCCGCGATCGCGAACTTCGAAACAAGAATAAACGCCGCAATCGCGCGTCCGCGCTTTACAAATCGCCGCACGACGAAACGCCCCTCACGCCGTCCGGTACAACTTTCGTGTCGAGCTCGAAGACCAACAAAAGTTCGGTAGCCTCATCGAGAGGGCGTGAAGAAATCGTATTTAGCCCTGAAAAATCGATTGAGAACGACGTGAAAGGAGACATGCCGACGAGTGGACGAACACCCTCTTGGCGTGGCCTATATGCAAGCGCGGCGTCTGAACTTGCGCCGAATAGCGTGCCGATCGTCCCTTCGCGGAACTGTTCGTTGCCGATTCGGTATGAAACTAGCCCTTCCGATGTCGCAAAATCGACGAGGCTGTCAGTTTTAACCGTCGTTTTCCATTCCATCGCGTTGAGCGCTTTCGCCGGGGCCGCGTCGACTCCGCCAACGTAGATCGCCATTCCGTTGAGCACAGGCGCCCCCATATTGCATGGAACACGGCTAAAACCGCCGCTTCGTGAATAGAGATCGCTAGGGCGCACGGAAATGCGAGCAACGTCGCCCGAGCGCGCGGCGTTCCATACGACTTCCGATCGAGAATCGACAATGCGATGAAACTCGGACATTCGCGCGCGAGCCTCTACGTCGGGACGCGGAAAGCTGATGACGGCTCGGAACGTATTTTGCCCTGGGTCTGGCGCCCGTCGTAGCGCCCTTTCCGAAAGCGTCGCAATCTTTTCGGCCGCGTCGCGAACGCGCACCGAAAGTTCGGCGAGCGACGTCGACGCGCCGTCGTTCATGATCGTCGCCAGTTCGCTCTGAAGCGCGCGATCTTCTTTCGCGGCGGCGAGCGATTCAGGATGGCGAAGCGCGAGCGCCGGATGAATTTCGTACGAAATTGTGTCGACGATCGATCGCATGCTCGAACGCAAGCGAGTCGCGTCGAGTTCGCGAAGCGCCCATTGCGGCATGAGATCAAGAAGCCGCCCTTGACGAGCGGTGCTCTCGCCGTCGAAAGCGTAGCCTTTGAGAACCGTCGCAAGCTGCGTCAGTTCGAACTGCGTATTTCGGATTGCGGCGATCTTTTGAAGGCGAGTGATTTCCGTTTCCAAAAGCGCGTGAAAAAAGCCTAGGTACCCAGGCGCAGTACGTTGCGGGTCGGCGCCAAGGTGCTTGCGCAAAGAGACGGCCGCCAGCGCGCGAATCGCGTCAGGTTCAGACAAGAGAAGCGAGCCGCGCTCAATGATCTGATTGCGGCGCTCGCGAAGCTCGTTGAGTGTTGTCGCCATCGCTTCTGCAAGAGCTTTCGACTTTGCTCCGGCCGGCGTGAGGCGCGTCATGCTCACGGTCAATCCGCCGAGCCCTTTGCCGCAGCCCGACTCGTCGTTGACGACAAGATAGAAGTCGAGAGGCTCCGATACGACGACGACGTTGTGAGAGGATTGCAGAACTTTAACGACGCGAATCGATGCGGAATCGACCCTCGTAGGCAGCACCCCAACGAGAAGAAGGCTTCCTGCCGGGAGGTCAGGGAAAGGGGTGCTCGCAAGCCGCATTCCGGTCGAGAACATCGACGTGGCTCGGCTTTCCGAGGCGTCGACGTCGGAATTAGAGTGACTCGACGAATTCGCTTTTGACGAGTCGACTGCCAAGCAGCCTTCGATGAATGCATACCCGTATCCGGCGACGCCATAGACCGCTTTGAGCAATCCGGGCGCTCCGGCTTCTATCCGATGCCCGTTGCAGGCGCGTAGGCTTGCGGACTTGCTTGTGCGCGTCTCCGACGTCGTCGTGTTCGCCTGCGATGCGATAGAATACTTCGACTGATGGTTCTGCAAGAAAAAGCCTTCCGGCCCGATGCTTGCGTGAGCGATGTCGACAATATCTCTCGCCGCTGGGCTGCGGCTTAGCGCACATGTTGGCGACCAAGTGCCGCTAACATCGAACGTCAGAACTTCGCCGGCGCCAATCGAGCGTTTCCAAACCGTCCCGCGTGGCGCAATACTGATATCGTCGAGCAGCGTCGAAGAGTTGGCAAAATAGCGCGCGTCATCGCGCGTCACCGTTGGAAGCGTTTCGGGAATCGACGCGATTCGCAATTCGGCGCTTTCGCGATCGCGCGCTACTGCTTTGCCAAAGGCGTCGGCAACATTGCCAAACGCCGCATCGTCTGCAGCGACACTGACGCGCAGCGCGGCAAGAGAGCGCGATTTGTCCATAAAATCGGCGGTTGATTTTTCGATCGCAACGTCAATATCGCCGTGCGATTGACGCGTAGCAAATTGATCGAGAAGCACCTGCATCTCACGTGCTCGCCCGCGCTCGTATTCCGCAATGACCGATGTCAACTCGAGCGACGCACGGCGCACTTCCGCGACCGATGACGCGACTTTGCTATCTTGCACTCCTGTAACGAGAACGTTCGCTCCGGTTGGCGAAAAAAGTCCTGTGTCGATGTAGTTCGACATTCGACGTTGAGCGAGCTGAACAATCCGCGAAAGCTCAGCGGCAACGGATGGCATGTCGACGCTCGACGTTGTCATCAAGAGCGCAGGCGATGCCCGATGAACCGCAAAAGTATCTGAAAGCGCGCTAAAATAAGGGCTATTTGGCATGCTGAACGCTTTGAAAACGCGTTGCCATTCGTTCGGAATGCGCAGCGCCGGGCGCTCCAAATATGCACTGAGCTTTTGCGAATCGCCGAGAAGCGCAATCGCTCGCCACAGCGCAGTGAATGTCGACTGCGATGGCGTCTGCGCGCACGGCGAAAATCGACACGCCATGTCGTGAATCGGCGACATGTCGTTCAGGCGAGATGAGAGGCCGTGAAGTGCGTCGCCTGCAATCGCGAGAAGCGGCGCGGTATCGAGCGCGGCCGGTGCCTCGTCGGAGCCGGGGCGAAGCAGTTCCGTCAAAACCGCGAGTTCCATCTGCTCGGCATCGAACGCCAATTTCGAAAGAGCGTCGCGCTCAGAAGCGCGAACGTCGGTGAGCTGTCGCGCATAGATCGCCCGCCAAAAGCCAGACGTTATGCGATGGGTAGCGGCGTAGAGTTGATTTCGTTCCGCGGCTGAATAAAGCGTTCGTGCTCCGCGATACCAGTCGGCAATCCGAACGAGGCGCGCGCGAATCGCCGCACCGCGCTCTGGTGCGTCGGTTGAAACGATCGGCTCTCCGTCTAATTTTCGCAGAAAAACTTCCGACATGTCGACGAAGCGCTCGCGGAAGATTTCGCGCGTTGGTGATGAAAGTTTGGCAACAATGTTTGCTGCTTCAAGGCATCGCTTCGCATGAAAAGCCGGCTCCGCAGCGCGAATGTGATCGGCCGCGAGCCTCGCGCAAAACGAAAGAGTCGCGTGAGCGAGTCGCGAGTTTTCGTCTGCCGAAGCGGCCGGAAACGGGCCGATCGTCGGAGCGGAACTCACGCATTCGTGGTTCACTTCTGGCTCGGTCGCGTACAAAGTTAATTCGGTATTAAAATGAGGTTCGTGGAGCTGCGACCCGCGCATCTCCATAAGCAACTTGCTGTTCCCAACCAAATACGATCGAACCGCTGCGCGATCAGGAAGCGCAGCCATCGAAGCGACATTTTGCTCGATCGCGGCTCGCATACGATTCATGTGCGCAAACTTTTTGTTTACGTCTTCATCTGTCGTCGCGGGAAATGTGTCGCCGGTTAGGCATCCCGCCTGGTGTTCCGCCAACGGATCGCCTGTTAGCGCATCGGCGATTTTTCTGCCCGCCGGTGAAAAGTGGATCCCTTCGGTGAGCGGGCATTCGTATGGCGAATCGGAGTCGACTTCGCACGTTCGGGGTACTTGTGGCTGTGTGACGTCGGGCGCCAACTTTTCGCCAATCTGCGGGCATGGAGCGGCGGCGCGCGCGTTCCAGATGGGGATGTTGGTCAGTGTGACGGTGCAGCGTCTTACCGCGTCTGCCTCGGGACCGATCGAGTTGTCTATCGACCCTACCGCGACGATTCGATCCAAACTGTTTCGCGGATCGTGAGCTCGCCGAGCTTGAATGATCGCTTCGCGCCGCTGGAACGCCAACCCGCTGCACGACGTGGCAAAATCGTAGTGCGAAAAAACGGTGGTTAGACCGATGCGCCGACCTTGGTCAAACTCCATCACCTTTTTTGATTTTGCCGCCCCGTGAATATCTTGCGTGAAGGTCTCTTTTTGGAGAGACGCAACACCGAATTCGCCGTGTTCACAGAGCGCATACTCCGGAAACAGCTTTTCTGGATGAGCGTAGCCACACCGTGGGTCGGCTTTTACTACGCGACACTTAGGCTGGTGTCGCCGATAAAACCAGGGACCGCGGCATACTTGGTCGCTCGGATCGGGAGGCGATACAACCAAGTCCGAACACGGGCCGACCATCGCCTGGCTCGTTGTGCCGATCGACTCTTCGTCAAATTCGACGCTGGAGCATGCCGGCAGGAGAACAAACACGGCTCCAACAAAATTAGCGAACAAACGAAGGCAACGTCGCATTAGGCAACTCGTATGCTGAAGAGAAAAGTACGCGCACGGCGCTGCGTGCGCGAGGGGAGGGCGCTTAGTTGGATGTGCCAGGGAGCGTCGGGCACGGTGCCGCCGCTCGCGCGTTCCATACTGGAATGTTCGTTAGCGTTACGGTGCAGAGCGCTTGTTCTGCCCTGTGGTGGCGTGACATTGACGCTTCGCCGCTCGCTATGATGTTCACTAGGTCGTTGTGCGGGTCGCTGAGTTGCCGTTCGGCTATGAGCTCTTCGCGCTTTGTGTTGGCGAGCTCGGCGCATGGGCGCTCAAAATCCCACCAGCCGGTTTCGGACTTTGGGTCCCACGAATGTGGTGCAGTGCTTTTGACCGATGTCCATTTGCCGTTGGCGAGATCCCATCGATTTGAAACCCAGGCCCCGTCGACATTATGATCGGTGGTCGTTGTCGTCACCGATTCGATGCCAAACGCGCCGTGTTCGCAGCGCTCGTAGACGCTTGGGTTCTCGGTTACGTTCGGAAGATGCGTCGACCCGGTCTGAGTCGATCGCGACGCTTTGTGAAACACGGTGGGACGGCGGCTACCGGCTTTCGCCAATGCCTCAGCAGCTGCGCTCTCAACCCCGTCAATTTCACCGTTAGAAGAGCTAGAGCAGCCGGTGATTACGGCCGAAAAAGCGAAGAAAAAGCCTAGAATACTCTTGTGTTTACGCATCGCAGGATGTGACACGAATCGGCCCGATCGCAAGTGCGGTTTGGCGAACTACTTTAGGCTCAAATTGAGTCGCTCCCGCGAAGCGCAAATTTTAGCACTTTTCCCGATGAATTTCGCGGTAATTGCCCTACAAACTGGACGCTTCGCGGCACCTTGTAGTTAGCCATTCGGGCGCGGGCCCACTCTATCAATTCGCTCGGCTCGATCGCCCCGCTTTTGCGCAGCACTACGAACGCTTTTCCTACTTCGCCCAGTCGCGTATCGGGAACACCGATGACTGCGACTTCGCTTATCGCATCGTGCTCTAACAGTGCGCGCTCGATTTCGGCCGGATAGGCGTTGAACCCGCCTACGATAAACATGTCTTTGATGCGATCGGTGATGCGCACATTGCCGGCTTCGTCGATCGCTCCGACGTCACCTGTGTGGAGCCAGCCGTCGGCATCAATCGCGGCGCGCGTCGCTTCTTCGTTCTTGTAGTAGCCGCGCATCACTGTGTATCCGCGGACGACAAGTTCGCCTGGTTCGCCGCGCGGCACATCGCTCCCCGCTGCGTTGACCGCGCGCACTTCAACTCCGTCGATTGCTCGGCCGGAGCTATTCGCAATCACTTCAATCGCGTCGCCGGCGCGGCACATTGTAGTCACTCCGGTGGCCTCGGTGAGGCCGTACGCCGTTAGCACCGTCTGGAACTGCAACTCGCGTTTCATTCGCATCACGAGGTCGACCGGCACAATTGCGGCGCCGGTCACCGCAATGCGAAGCGATGACAGATCGAAAGCTGCGCGATCAGGGTGGTCGAGCAGCGCTTGATAGAGCGTCGGCGGACCGGGCATTACAGTAATGCGTTCGCGCTCGATACGGCGGAGCACGGCGGGTATATCAAACACCGTTTGCGGGAATACTGTCGCCCCTTTGATGAACGAAGCGAGCCAACCGGCTTTGTAGCCGAATGAATGAAAAAACGGCGGGATCACCAAGTATCGATCGCCGGCGCGGAGCCCTGCGATCGACCCCCATGTGTCGAACGCTCGCAACGTTTGACCGTGCGTTGACATCACCCCCTTTGGAGCGCCGGTTGTCCCCGAAGTGAACATGATGTCGCAAATGTCATCGGGTGAAACATGTTCTAGTCGCGCGGCGAATTCGCTATCGGCGACCGGTGCACCGGCCTCCAAAAACTCATCCCATCCAACGATTCCGGCACGCGCATCTCCTCTTAAGAAGGCCGTTTCAACGTGCGGCGCGGCGCTCTCTTCTTGTAGAAGCGCGACAAAATCGCTCTCTAAGAATTTACCGACCGTAAAAAGAAAACGCGCTCCGCTACTTCGCAGCACATGCGCTGCTTCGGCCCCGCGAAAGCGCGTGCTGATTGGTACGAGAATTGCGCCGACGGCGTGGCAGGCGAGGGCGGCGACAACCCACTCGGCAATATTTGGCGCCCATATAGCGATGCGGTCGCCGTGGGCGATTTGACGCGATAAAAGCGCTTTTGCCGCTCTTTTAACCAGCGTAAAAGCTTCGCCATAGGTAATGACCGCCCCATCGCCCGACGAAATCGCAGCGCGCGCGCCGTGAAGCTCCACGGCGCTTTTGAGCATGTGAATCGTGCTCTTCACTCAATACCCTTCAAGCGTAGCGAACCTGTCGCGATGGTACGACGATGAGCCGAATGTCATCTCGCAAGCGCGCGCTCGCTTTAGAAAAAAACCGATATCGCATTCGTCGGTCACGCCGATCCCCCCGTGCATCTGAATCGCTTCGTTTGCGACGAGCATGAATGTGTCGGATAGGCGCGCCTTGGCGGCGCTCGCCAACAGGTTCACAGTAGAACTTGTTTCATCGATCGCATTGAGCGCGGCGCGCACGAGTGATCGCGAAAGCTCAAGCTCGCAGAACATTACCGCAGCGCGATGCTTCAGCGCTTGAAACGAACCGATGGCTACGCCAAACTGCTTTCGCACTTTTAGATAAGCAAGCGTTCGCTCAAACGCTTCAGATGCGCCCCCAAGCATCTCTGCGCTCAGCGCGACGCTCGCCCGCGCGAACAGCGCATCAAGCACACTCGCAGCGCCGCCGAGAGTACCGACGATATCGGCATCGCCAACATGCACGCCATCAAAGCGTATTCGTGCGGCGTTACGGCCGTCGACCATTGTAGTCCGAATGCGCGTCATGCCGGCTGCGTTTGAAGGTAGAAGAACGATTGCAAGACCGCCGCGTTCATCCACGTTGCCCGACGCGCGCGCGACGACAAAAATTGAATCGGCGATATGCCCGTCGAGAACGAACAGCTTTTCGCCGGTGAGCCGCATGCCGCGCGAGGTTTGCTCGAGCCGCGTTGCTACGTGATACGGCGCGTGCCGCCGCAACTCTTCGTGCGCGAATGCAAAAATGTGATCGCCAGAGGCGACTCGCGGAAGGATGTCTCGCTTTTGCGATTCAGAGCCCGAAAGAAGGAGCGCGTGAGTGCCGAGCACCGTTGTCGACATAAACGGAAGCGGCGCGAGCGTTCGCCCGCACTCTTCGAGCACAAGCCCAAGCTCTAAAAAACCGAGCCCAGAACCGCCATATTGTTCTGGAATCGCGATCGACGTAAGCCCGAGCTCGGCCGCGCCTTTCCACCCACCAACGGCGTAGCCGGCAGGGTCGCCTTCGCGTAGCTTTCGCACGAGCGAAATCGGCAACTTTGCCGTCGCGAAATCGCGCGCCGTTTTTTGTATCGCTTCTTGCTCTTCAGACAAAATGAACGGCATTATTGAACCTCAGTCGGGAAGCGCGAGAACACGTTTTGCAATAATGTTGAGCTGAATTTCGGAGCTCCCCCCTTCGATCGAATTGGCGCGCGAACGGAGCCATTCACGGGTGTGCTGAAGCTCGCCTGCAGTGAAGCCTGGCCCCTCCCACCCGAGCCCCTGAAACCCTTCAATCGCTACTTTGAGCTCGCGCCGCCGCTTGTTTAGCTCGGTAGCGTAGTACTTGAACATAGACGTTTCGGCCCCGGGGCTACGCCCTGCCGCGACCGTTTGGGCAGACCGCCGAAGTGTTAGCTTGTTGCATAAAAAATCGATGTTGGCCTGCGCGATTCGGTCGCGCAAAATTGGGTCGGCGAGCACGCCGTTTTTCGTACCGATTGCCCTCTTTGCAAGATTGCCGAGCGACTCATCTTCGTCGGCATTCATGTCGCGCATTTGAGAAATGAGCGACCGCTCGTACTCGAGAACCTCTTTGCCGATTTGCCACCCGCGGTTCTCTTCGCCGATTCGATTTATGATCGGCACGCGGACGTTCTCAAAATGCGTTTCGCAAAATGGTGAGTAGCCGCTGATAAGTTGAATCGGTTTGACCGTGACTCCGGGCGTCGCCATATCGACCAAAAGAAAGCTGATGCCTTCGCGCTTGGAGCCGGCGGTGCTTGTGCGCACGAGGCAGAATATCCAATCGGATTTGTCGGCCTGTGATGTCCATACTTTTTGGCCGTTGACGACGTAGTGATCGTCTTCAAGCTCAGCGCGCATTTGCAGGCTCGCGAGATCGGACCCTGCGCCGGGCTCGCTGTAGCCCTGGCACCAGCGAACTTCACCGCGGCACATTGGCGGCAAAAATGCGAGTTTTTGTGCTTCGGTGCCGTAGCGAAGAATGACTGGAGCGAGCATCCAAATTCCGATGCTTTTTAGCGCTGGGCGACAGCCTAAACGACGATGCTCTTCGTCGAAAATAGCCGCCTCGGCACCACTCAGCCCTGCGCCGCCGTACTCTTTCGCGAGCGTTGGTGCTGTCAATCCGGCGTGTGCCATTCGCTCGAACCAGAGCTTTGAATCTGCCAGTTTGATCTGCTCGTTTCGCCCGCCCCAGACCTCTTCATCGTCGTTCACGAGCGGTGTTTGCATCGAGGCGGGGCAGTTCTCTTCGAGCCAACTTTTGATGCGAGTTCTAAATTCATCGAGAGGGGTCACGAGCTCTCCTGTTTCGCAATTTATGAAACGTGTTTCAGGTTCTTAGATCACTTGCGCTCGCGAGTGAAACATGTTTCACTTTCTGCCATGGACGACCGGCGCGACAAGATTCTCGACGTAGCGGTCGAGCTCGCGGAAGAAGGGGGGTTTGATAACGTGCGCCAGCGAGACGTCGCGGCAATGGCCGGCGTAGCATTGGGTACGTTATACAAAAGTTTTCGCAGCAAAGAGCAGCTCTTGTGCGCGGCGATGGAGCGAGAAGCCGAGCTACTCGAGCGACGGATGGAGACAAACCCAGCCAAAGGCGAGTCACCAGAAGAGCGAGTCGTCGCTTTTTTGCGAATATTAACCCGCGGCTTTTTCCGAAAGCCAAAATTCGCGCGAGCCGTTCTAAGGGCAATGGCATCCGGTGTGCCAGCGGCCGCCGCAACGGTAATAGCGTATCACGGCCGCATCAACGGCCTCATGATTGCGGCGCTACGCGGTGTCGGCCGGCTGTCATTTAACGACGCAACAGCCGCGCCGCCAACGGCGAACGAAGGGGCAGTCGCAATGCTCATGCAGCAAATATGGTTCGCAGCATTGGTCGGTTGGTCCGCGGGGGTGTCGTCGCAAGCGCAAGTGATGGAGCAGGTAGAAGCGGCTGCAACAATAGTGTTCAGAGGCGTTCGCGGGTCGTCAACCGGCCCTTTTTTGTAAAAGGGAGCCCGCGGGGACAGCTCAGGTTGTGGAGGACTGCATGAGATTTCCGTTTCCCCGTTATCCTAACGGGTGGTTTCAAGTTGCATATTCTGATGAGCTTGCGGTCGGTGCCGTGCTGCCGCTGACATACTTCGGCAAAGAGCTCGTTCTTTTTCGTGGTGACGACGGCATCGCCCATGTGCTCGACGCGTACTGCCCACACCTCGGCGCGCATCTTGGATACGGCGGCAAAGTGCAAGGCAATTGCGTTGCGTGTCCGTTCCATTCATGGAAGTTTGATGGATCGGGCGAGTGCGTCGAGGTGCCGTACGCAAAGCGAATTCCGCCCCGCGCAAAAGTGCACCCATGGATCGCGCGTGAACTCAGCGGCCTCATTTTGGTGTGGCATCACGCTGAAGGCGCGCCCCCAGCATGGGAGGTCGAGCAGGCAGCCGAAGTGGGGAGTCCAGGATGGACGGCGTTCGAGCGCCGCCGGTGGAAAGTGCGGTCACACAATCAAGAATTGGCGGAAAATGCCGTCGATTCCGCCCATTTTCACTACGTGCACGGGACAGTAGAAATCCCAACGTCGCAAGCCGAAGTTGACGGTCACATTTTGCGAGTGATGTCACAAACAAAGATGCGAACGCCGATGGGGAAAGTACAGGGGACGGTGCAAAGCGTGAGCTACGGGTTCGGATACGCGATCACGCGGTTCACCGGGATTGTGAACACACTTCTAGTCGCCTGCACCACGCCAATCGACGACGACTACGTCGACGTGCGATTCGCATTTTCGGTGCAAAAGCTCACCGATCGCGACGCCACGTCGACCGTCGGCGCCGCGTTCATGCGCGAGATCGAGCGGCAGCTCGAGCAAGATATTCCGATTTGGGAGAATAAGGTCTACGTAAATCCGCCACTCTTGTGCGAGGGGGATGGGCCGATCGGCCTCTTCCGAAGATGGTGCAAACAGTTCTACAGCGAGCCATCAGCGCGCCCAGCGGTTCAAATTGCTGAAGCGGCGCCGCTCAACTAAGGCCCCATCAACCTTCGGTTGATGGGTAAGCTATTTGCGTAATCGGTCACGTGATCGTGATCGTGATCGTGATCGTGCGCGTGCGCGTGCGCGTGCGCGGGACCCAACAGAACAACATTGAAGACGAGGCACCCGCGCGGCGATCCAACCCGAACCGCCCCTGACAAATCGCGCACGCGCACGCGCACGCGCACGCGCACGCGCACGCGCACGCGCACGCGCACGTCTCACGATCACGTCTCACGATCACGTCTCACGATCACGAGACATTCTGACGTGAGATGCGCTTTGCAACCCTCGGCCCTTTTACCCGTCAACTGAAGGTAGACGTAGCACTAGTGCCTGTTTAACATTTTAAAACGCCGCAGAAATGAACAGGGAGAGCGGAAGAGCGGGAGTTTTGTTTCCTTCCGCTCTCCCACTCTCCCTGTTCAAATCAAAGCGGTGTTACTTGAGTCGTTCGTCGAGTTGCCCGCGGAGCTCTTCGTCGGTGATGTCTGGCATCCACGACGGATGGAGGTTCACGACTTCAACTTGTGCGCCGGCTTCTCGCATTTCGGTCATTGCCGCTGCTGATTGCGTTGCGCCTGCCATCGCCATGGCGATCGCTTGCTCGATGATGTGTGGAACGAGTTGCGATTCGACAATTGCCGCCATCACTCGTGCCGTCGCTTCTGGCTGCATAAAGTGCGAGATATTCTTCTCGATTGCCGATACGCCGTTCGCGTCTGGCTTTAGAAGGCCAAGTACGATTCGCTCGGTTACGTCCGGGCGCTGGGCTGCGGTCAAGACCAGGTCTTCGAAGAACCCGGTTTCAATCATTGCGACAGCGGCTTCATGCGTGAGTACTCCCGCCTTAATCGCCGCGACGGTTGGCCCTTGCGCGTAACCGTCTCTCACCATGCGCTCAATTGTCTTAGTCGTGACTTCTTCGGCTGCGAGTTCGGCCGCTCGAAGCGCCTCTCGCGACGGCTCGAGCGTGGCGCCACCGAGATAGTTTGCTGCATCGGCGACGAGGCGAGCTCCGTCGGCCCTAAGGCTTCTGGCTCGCTGCGTTTGCGCTTGGGTGATGACCTCCATAAGCGCTCGCCTTGGACCATCCTGCGCAGGTTCCATATAGCCGCTGCCCGGTAGAACTTTGAATGCGACCGTCGACGCATCGGCCGATCCACCGTACGTCGCGTTGCAATTAAACGTCGCCGTATAGTCGCCTGCCGTCGGAAACGAACTGGTTACTTGGTTCGCCGCGACGTGCATTTCGGTGCCTAGGCCCGAGAACGTCCATTCGCCGGACGCATACCGCGCGCCGTCTTCACAGCGTCCCCTAAAGGTGATCGCCGTGTCGGTCATAAATTCGCCGCCGGCCCCCGGTTCGGAGATAATCGCGCGCATCAATGGATGTCGTGGAGCCGGCGCCGATTCATCGCCGCGCGGTACTACGCTGAATGCAAGTGTTTGCGTCGTTGTTGCATCGCCTACGCACGTAAGCGTCGCTTTGTATTGGCCGGGGCGGAGCACCGAGGCGGCGACGCGCTTCGTTGCGCGGATACCAGGGTCGTCAGACCAAACGACGCGCGGCTCGCTTCCGTCCTGCTTCGTGATTGTTAACGTTCCGGTCCGGTCGTACGGGCAGTGAACCTTAAACTTGATCGACTCGCCGGTCTGAAAAGTGTCCTGACCGTTTTCGATCGTAAGTTCCCCAGGGTTCCCTTTCGGGAAGAGCGGGTGCGTTCGATCGCCGCCGTGGACCGGCTCTGCCGTTGTTGCCGCCTGCTCAGAATCCGAACCGCCGCAGCCGGCGAGCGAACCGATGAAAAGTGCTGCCGTCGCAACGAAAATCGAAGACGACGAACGTGATAAAAATCGATAGTGTGGAGTATTCATTTTAATCCGTCGTAAAGTTGCTAGAGTTTTCATTACTGGGCCGCGCTAGCTTCGCTCGCTTCGGTCTGAGCGATATAGTTAGCCATTGCCTGCATCAGAGCGACGCGCGGGAACGGGTTCCCGGTGCTCCCTTCCATCGGGAAGGCGTAGCGGAATGCGATGGCCCAGTGGTGCCCGCCCATGTACGCCATCTCGTAAGACTTGAGCGTCTTGTGGTGCGGATTGAGCGCGATATTCAGCTCCGGCCACACGTGCGAGTACGGGTAGGGGACCTGACCGTCGTTGAGTTCGATCTTCGAGATCGCGAGCAAGTCGTAGTAGTTCGTTCGGAGGCTCACGTCGTCGGTCGAGTTGAGATCGTACGCGAGCTTGTTGCGCGTATTCGGCCACATTCTGCCGCCGACAGTCGCGTCGCCTTGCGTCGCTGCCATCGTGTAAATGCGGAATCCGTCCGGCAGATTTCGCGTACGCCACCACTGCATCCGGTTCGCGACTTTCATCGTCGCCGCGCCGTCGTAAACGTGGCCTACGAGGCTCTTAAAGCGGTCGATATTTGCGCAATATTCGTCGAAAAATGCTGGGCCGACGAAGTTGATGGTGTTGTACGTCGACGATTTCAACAGATTGAAAAATCGCCCCGGGTCAGCTTGTCGCGCCGCGTTTCCTTCGATTACGAGCTGCGGGTGTGGCTGGTTTTTAGCCTGATAGCCGGCAATCGGCATAACCCACTTCATCCACAAGAGTGAATTCGGGATAACCTGCTGCATAACTTCAGGGCGCGCAGCCCCGGGGGCGCACGACTTCAAATCGCGAGCGATTTCTTGAAGCGCTCCGACCAGCTTGCCGATCGAATTGTTCTCTGGGACAGAGTCGACAAGCGACTGTACGCCAGGCTTGAGCTTCTCGCCGATCATGTCGGCCGTTGGCGTCCCGTAGAGCGGACCGCCGTGAGAAATCATTCCGGTCAGCTTCTTCCCCCACGGAAACTTCGCGAGCTGCCTCTCGTCTGTAAAGTCGGCCGCCATTTCGAGCGCCGGGAGAGCGCCGCGTGAATAGCCGAGCAACGTAAATCCGTTCGCCGGCACGCCCATCAACTTGAAGTACGTGTCGAGTCGTTCCTTGTAGAGTTCGCTGTTTTGGGCGATCGTCCCAAACGTCTCGAGCGACCCCGGATGCGCTTTGAGGAAGATCACGTTGACGAGCGGGCGGCCGGCTTGATCGTCGATGCTACCTGCGCGAACGACTTCACCAAGCGACACTTCTTCGATGCGAAGATTACGAAGGTTGAGTCGTCGACTCTTCGTCTGCTTGCTCTTTAGCTGTTCATCGTATGCGCGACGGAGCGTTGAAGTTTCGTTTAGGTCGTAGATTTCATCAAACGGCGCCGTGTCGATCATTTCGCCGAAAATACCCGGGATAATCACGATCGTGACCGGTCCCGATTTCGCGAAAATCGCGTTCGGATCTTTCATCGGCTTGATGGGGATCAGCTGCCCGTTGGCGAACTGACGACTCGGCTTTTTCGTCTGGTAAAAGTCGAGCATCGCGTTGAACGCGACTTCCGGATTCGCGGCGAAATCGAGTCCGAGTTTCGGAATCGGATTCTGCACATCTTCTTCAGGAATGTACGAGAGTGACTGAATTTCCGCGGCCGTGTACGGCTTTCCTCGCTGCTGGTTCGCGTAGGCAAAAAAGGCGTCGCGAAACGTATGAAGCGTCGGAGCTTCTGTCTTGAGTTCGCTTGAGACCGTGCCGGTCGACTCTTCTTCGGACGCGTTTGTTGTGCAGGCGGCGAGCGCCGATAAAAATAATCCACCAAAAAGTATACTTCTTGTACGCATCATAGTTCTTTCCCTCCGCTACATGGCGGGACTGAGGCCGGTGGGCCTTAGGCGGTGGCAGGAGTATGATGTTTTTTTATATGCGCAACCGAATCGCCAAATAATCGTGCAGCAACGCTGTTGCTGATTATTGTGAGCGCGGATTTGTAAATCGTAACTGGATATTTCTGTGACGCAGCAAGTCGCGACGCTTTAAGATTGAAGAAGTTGCGTCAGCATTTCTACAGTCGCAACGTACTCTTCGACCATCGACGCGACGACGTCGCGTGCTCCGCGCACTTGATTCATCCGGCCGATGATTTGGCCAGCGGCACCGCCTAACAGCTCGCCGGTGCGCGTCCCCTCTTTGTCGGCGTAGCGATAAATTCGCGAATGCGCATCGGCGCACAGCATGTATTGCAGCGGCATCGGAAGCGTACCGGGCGAATCTTTTGCGTCCCACGCTTCTGTCCACGCGGTTCGAAGTTGCCGCGCCGGCTTCCCGCTCAGCGCGCGCGAACGGACTGTGTCGGTCGACTTTGCGCGAAGCAATTTTTCGACGAGCGCCGGTGTTGTATCGCTCTCGCGCACAGCTAACCACAGCGACCCCGTCCAGACTCCCGACGCACCGAGCGCCATGGCGGCGGCCATCTGACGCCCCGAACCGATTCCTCCCGCGGCGAGAACCGGCACCGGCCCGACCGCATCGACCACGTCGGGGACAAGCACCATCGTCGACACTTCACCGGTATGGCCGCCCGCTTCCGTCCCCTGCGCGACGATAACATCGACCCCTGCCGCCACTTGTTTTATCGCCTGCTCGGCCGTCCCTACGAGCGACGCGACGAGCACGTTGTGCCGATGCGCTTTTTCAATCACATCGACCGGCGGCGTCCCCAATGCGTTTGCGAGCAGACTTATCGGATGTTGAAGCGCGACATCAACCAGCGAACGCCCGGCCGATTGTGTCCACCCGAGGAGCGACTCTGCCTTTTCGTCGGCGGGGAGCGACGGCACTTCGTATCGACGAAGAATCTCGCCGACAAATGCTTTGTGCTTCTCGGGAATGAGCGCTTCGAACGCCTCTTTTGTTAGGTCGCCGCCGTCTTTCGAGGACCCTTCGTATTTCATCGGCATCACGACATCGACGCCATATGGCTTCCCCTCGATGTGCTCGTCGATCCACTTTAGCTCTATTTCAAGCTGCTCCGGCGAAAACGCTACGGCGCCGAGCACACCGAACCCGCCCGCTCGGCTCACAGCGGCGACGACATCTCGGCAATGGCTGAACGCAAAAATCGGAAACTCGACCCCAAGTTTTTCAGCAAGCTGTGTTCGCATAGCCTACGCCTCCGCAAGTTGAGCGCCGATGTGACGCAGCTGTTCGGATGCTCCACCGAGCATCAATTCGTTCAATTTCGCCTGCAAATAGTAGCGATGCAGCGGATACTCGAGATCGAACCCGATGCCGGCATGCAAGTGCTGAGCGGCGCAGACGACGCGATACCCCGCATCGGCGCTCCAGAACTTTGCCATCGCAATCTCAGCCGCCGCGCCGCGCTCTTCGGCGAATCGCCACGCCGCTTGCCAGAGCGAAAGTCGTATCGCGTCGACATCGATTCGCGCGTTTGTTGCGCGATGCGCCGCCGCTTGAAATGTTGCAATAGGACGATCGAACTGCACGCGCGTAGAAATGTACTCCGCCGTCATTTGTAGAACACGTTCTACTCCGCCGAGCTGCAGCGCACATAGACCGAGCGTTGCGCAGCCGCTCACCCAATCGGCTGCCCCTTTGCGCGATGCGGCTACGGTTGGCGCGACGAGAACATCGTCGTCAGCTACTGGTGCCCACTCAAGATGAACATCGAATCGTGTTTCACCGGTGGTGATCACCTGCGGCGTCAACGTTACGCCAGAGGCTCGCGGATCGAGCAAAAATAGGCCAATTGCGCCATCGGCCGTCTTTGCCGACACGAGAACTCGGTGAGCCACGTCGGCGAGCGCCACAATCACTTTGCGCCCCGACAGCACCCACGAATCACCACGCCTAAGCGCCGAAGTGCGGGGAGCGGCAAAATCGCCGTGGCCGCCTTCGGTTAACGCGGCTGTTAGAACGTGTTCTCCTCGGCACCACGGGGATAAATAGCGACGACGCTGATCGTCCGACCCAAATCGCGCGATCGACATTGCGGTAGCGCACAGAGTCTCGACTAACGGCACGGATAGCGCGGCCGAACCGGCTTCGCGAAGAAGAACAAAAAGCTCAATCAGCCCTTGCCCGGAACCTCCGAACGCTTCTGGAACAGCGACTCCGAGAAGCCCTGTTTCGGCGAGAGTTGCGAAGCTCGGCCCGCGCGAACGGAGAAAAAGCCCGCGCGCTAAATCGCGAACCGCGGTCGAACTGTCGTTGAATGAAAAGTCCATCGGATCACGCCTTGCCTGTGTTCATATTCCGACCGCGCACGCGCACGCGCACGCGCACGTCAACGATCACGTGAACGATCACGATCACGATCACGTGATCGTGAAACGTGATCGTGATCGTGAAACGTGCGCGTGCGCGTGCGCGTGCGCGTGCGCGTGCGCGTGCGCGGCAGTTCAAACCGTAAAATCACGAGCTCACCGAGCCCCCCTGGGCAATCGTAGCCCCGCCGCCCCAATAATATCCCTCTGAACTTCGTTCGTCCCCCCCCCAAAAGTAAGCACAATCGCCGTCCGATAGTGCCGCTCGAGCCGCCCGCGAAGCAGTGCCCCCTCCGCCCCTTCTTTCACAATCCCCAGCGGGCCAAGAACCTCTAACAATAGCTGGTAAATCTCGAGAAAAACTTCGCTACCGTACACTTTCACCGTCGACGATTCGGCTGGATCGAGCACCCCGTTATCGATGTTCCATGCCTGGTGCCACACCATCAATTTGAGCAGATCGATCTTCGCGTGGGCCCGCGCCAAACTCATTTGAACCCATGGCTCATCGATCACGCGCGCGCCGCTTCCGAGCCGCGTCCGCCGCGCCCAATCGGTCACTTCTTCGACGAAGCGCGTCGCGGGCCCTGGGGCTGATAGCGCTACTCGCTCATGATTAAGCTGCGTTGTAATCAGACTCCACCCCTGATTCTCCCGCCCAACGAGCGCTGACACCGGCACGCGCACGTTGTCGTAGTACGTCACGTTCGTGCGGTTGTCGCCGAGCGTCCGAATCGGCGTATACGAAAAGCCGGGGAGCTTCGTGTCGACCAGCAAAATTGAAATTCCCTTGTGGCGAGGGGCTGCCGGATCGGTGCGCACGGCGAGCCAAATCGCATCGGCACACTCGGCGAGGCTCGTAAAGACTTTTTGGCCGTTCACCACATACACATCGCCCTCGCGAACGGCGCGCGTTTTGAGTGAGGCCAAGTCGGTGCCGGCCTGCGCCTCGGAATAGCCGATCGCCACGTTGTATTCGCCGCGCAAAATCGCCGGTAAAATGCGCGCTTTTTGCTCGTCGGTGCCATGCTTTATCAATGTCGGCCCGACAGTGCACAGCGTAAGAAACGGAATCGGGAAGCCTGCCCGCTGCACTTCGTCGAAAAACAAAAATTGCTCGATGGCGGAGCGACCTTGACCACCAAACTCTTTCGGCCAGCCGACTCCGAGCCACCCATCGGCGCCGAGCTGCCGCATGATCCGCTGATAGTGCGGGCCGCCCCCTTCGCTCACCGAAAATTCGGCGAGGGCGTCGTCCGTTACCAGCCGCTCAAAGTAGCTCCGAAGTTCACCTCGAAGCGCCCGCTCGCTCGGCGAATAATCGATGAACATTTACGCCTCGCCATTCAGATGCTTTGTGAGATGCTCCTTTGCCCAACGATAATCGGGCTTGCCGCTTGGCTGCCTCACGATTTCGTCGACGACGCAAATGGTGCGCGGTGTTTTGTATCCGGCGACATGCTCGCGGCAGTGGGCATCGATCGAAGTAAACGCGATCGTTACCCCAGCTCGCGGTTGAATCACCGCCGCCACTCGCTCGCCCCACCGTTCGTCCGGCACACCGACGACAATCGCATCGAGCACATGAGGATGCCCTTTCAACACCGACTCGACCTCTTCGGGGAAGACTTTTTCTCCGCCTGAATTGATGCACACGGCGCCGCGCCCGAGCACGGTGATCATCCCGTCGCTTTCGACTGTCGCCAGATCTCCGGCTAAAACCCACCTTTCGCCGTCGATTGTCACGAACGTTGTTCGCGTCTTCTCTGGGTCGTTGTAGTAGCCGACGGGCACCCGACCGCGCCTCCCCAACTTGCCGATTTGCCCCGACCCCGGCTCGATCGGCTTCAGTGAATCGTCAAAAACGCGACTGCTCTCGTCCATAAAAAAGCTTTTTTTGGTCGAACTCTGGCCGGGAAAAATGGTTCCCTGATGGCCCGTTTCGGTCGCACCAAAACTGTTTAAAACTAGTGCATTGGGCAGCTGACGTTCGAGATCTGCCTTCACCGAATCGGATAACACGGCCCCTGCCGATGAAACGACCATCAAGGACGCCATATCGTACGGACTATCTGGAAGCGCTTGCGCGCGTCGACCGATCGCTTCAACGAACGGCCGCGCCATCGCATCTCCGACGAGATTAATCGCAATGACCTGCTCGGCCGCTATCAGCTCGCACGCGCGTACCGGATCGAAACTTCTTCCGGGCATCAGCACGACTTTCCCCCCAGAAAAAAGACCGATCAGCCCGGCCCATTGCGCTGCACCGTGAATGAATGGCGCCGCGGGGAAAATTGTCATCGGCGCTTCGCGATCGAGCGCTAACATCGCAAGCTCTTCTGGGCGAACGATCGGCTCTCCGCCAGGAACGCCCCCTTGTAACCCGGCAAAAAAAACGTCTTCGTGGCGCCAAATCACGCCGCGCGGCATCCCGGTCGTACCGCCGGTGTAGATGATGTACTGATCGCTGCCGGAACGCTTTATTGCCTGAGGCTCGGCTGCCGCCACTTCAAGCGTTGGCTCGTACAGCGCCCCGCCGAGCGGCGCGATATCGGCGAGACTCGCATCATCGACCGCGATAAATGTGCGAAGCGTCGAAACGCTGTTTTTCACGTGAGCGATGCGTGGCGCATACTCGCGCTGGTAAATGAGCGCAGCGAGATTCGCGTCGTTGAATAGAAACGCGAGCTCATTTTCAACATACCGATAGTTGATGTTGATCGGCACGGCACGAAGCTTAAACGCCGCGAGCATCCCCTCTAAATATTCAGTTCCGTTATGCAAATAGAGCCCGACGTGATCGCCGGAGCCGATGCCGCGCGCGTGAAGCGCGTTTGCAAGGCGATTGGCGCGATGATCGAGCCCCGCGAATGTCAGCCGCCGCGCCCCGCACACGACGGCGGGCTTTTGCGGAATGGCCGCCGCAACGCTTTCAAAAAGATCTGCGAGATTAAACGATTGAGCGGTTTTCACGGCTTTCGAGCCCCCACGACCCACATAGCGAAAAATTGCGACGCCCCGCCGTACGCGTGTCCAAGCGCCACGCGCGCCCCATCAACTTGGTGCTCGCCCGCCATCCCCCGAACTTGCAGCGCGGCTTCTGCGAAACGAATCATCCCGGACGCGCCTATCGGATTCGACGACAGCACGCCGCCGGACGGATTGACCGGCAGGCGGCCCGACAGCGATGTCGTTTCATCGAGCGTCATTCGCCACCCGAAATTCGGCTCACAGAAGCCTAGGTTTTCGAGCCACATTGGCTCAAACCAGCTAAAAGGAACGTAAATCTCGGCGACGTCGATCTCGCGAACCGGGTCGGTCACTCCGGCTTGCCGATAAACATCTCTCGCGCAATCGGCGCCGGCGCGTGGATTTATTTGATCGCGCCCAGCAAACACTGCCGGCTCGCTCCGAACCGCGCTCCCCAAGACCCACGCAGGTGGCCTCGACGTCCGCCCCGCATTCGCCTCATTTGAGAGCACCATCGCGCACGCGCCGTCGGATGAAGGACATGTTTCGAGATAGCGAATCGGATCCCATAACATAGGCGACGACAGGACTGTCTCTGGTGAGATGTCGGCCAGCTGCAAATGCGCGTACTGATTTCTGAGCGCATTGAGGCGATCTTTCACAGCAACGCGAACGCCGACATCGTTTGGCGCTCCGGACCTTCGCATGTACGCGCGGATCAGCGGCGCAAAAAATCCGCCTGCGCCCGCTACCAGCGGCGGCTGAAATGGATACTTTGGCGAGAGCGCCCACATCGCATCGCCCTCAGACTGCTTCTCAAAAGCGACAGTAAGAACGCGCTCGTGCACACCGGCTTGAACCAAATGCGACGCAGCGATTGCCGTCGACCCGCCGACACTCCCAGCTGTATGGACGCGCATCATCGGCTTGCCGACGGCTCCGAGCGCATCGGCCAGATACAGCTCCGGCATCATTACCCCCTCGAACATATCGGGAGCCTTGCCGATAACGACCGCATCGATATCGCGCCACCGAAGCTCGGCGTCGGCGAGCGCCCGCTCGGCCGCTTCACGCACGAGGCCAGCGATTGATAAATCGCCACGTTTGGCGGCGTATTTTGTCTGCCCAACGCCGATGACTGCACATCGTTCGCTCATGGCTGAACCTCGAGTAGGCAGACGAGATTTTGCTGAAGGCACGGCCCTGACGTTGCGTGAGCCACTGCGCTGAGTGCTTTGCCGCTTGCGATCTTGGCAAACGCTTCACCGACACTGCTCAGCCCCGCGACGATGTAGGGATAGACAGAATTGCCCCCGAGAAAAGTGAAACGTGTTCTATCGGTTAGAGATAGCGCGCGGCGTAGCAGGATCTCTTGATACGCATACGGGGCGCAGGCGACCGCTACATCGACGTCGCGCCGACAAGCGCCGGCCTTCTCGGCTGCGAGCTGCGTTGAGGAAGAGCGTGTCAAATCGCGCGCGCCGATCGAATGCGCTTCGATGCGGTGATCGATACCGCGAATCACCGCTGCATTGCTCGCGCGCTCGAGAAGCGGCCCGGCGACTAGAACCATCGCGGCGGCGCCATCGCCGTAGCGTGGTGTCGCTATGCTTCCAATCTCATCTTCTGAACAGACTCCCGCATCGATCATCGCGCGTGCTTGTAGCCCGGCGAGACTGTCGCCCTCGGGCCACAACGGCGCTAAAAAATACGGGTCGAGCTGTGTCGACAGTACCTGATTTAAATTGCCCTGAGATGAGCGGCCGAAGGCGTATACGAGGGCGGCATCGACATCGCCGTGCTGAAGGCGAACCCACGCTTCGTAGAGCGCCCACGCTCCGTCCATTTCGACGTGCGACTCTGAAATCGGCGGCCATGCGCCGACCGCATCGAGCGCGCTGACAAATGAAAACGGGCGCCCGCCAAGGTAATCGCAGCTCGCCGAACAGGTGAAACCGATATCGGATTTCGACAGCCTCGACTCGGCGCGGGCACGTGTGATCACGTCGACGAGAAGCTCGACTTCATCCTTAGAGCTTCGCTCGAATGTTGCCTGAGCGAACGATGCGATAGCAACATCGCGCATCACGCGTACTCCTTATAGGCTTCGTAAGAAGCATCAGGTTCACCCGTCGGAACAAACCAACGAATCGCTTCGAGCGACGGCTTTCGCTCGGTGGGGGGGGCCCACTCGGCTCGCACTCGCATCCCCATCCGCGCTTTGTCGACCGGCACCTCGACAAGATGAAGAAGCGGAACATCGGCGCCGTCGAGCAGAATGCTTGCGTAAACATACGGCGGTTTGATCGTCTGCCCTTCAAACGGGATATTCACGATGCAGAACATCACAACCGTCCCCCCATCTGAAACGGTGACGTTGTCGCGTGGATTGGTTGCGATGCCGCATGTCGGGCAGGCGCCGCGCGGCGGCAAGACGACTTTGCTGCACTCAGAACAGCGCTCGCCAATAAGCCGCCCTTCGACGAGAGCCGACAAAAAACGCGACAGCGCCTCTCCAGGTGTGACAACAAAAGGGAGGCGTACCGGCGCCAACATTCGAGTGACGGCGTAGTTCATCGAAACCACTCGGGAACAAAACATTCAAGATCGCGGATTGTGCCGATTCGCTCGGCTCGCCAACGCGCTTTTACCCGCATGCCGGTTTTCATTGATTCACGAGCTCCTATGTCGACCGCGTGAAAGAGCGATGTGTCGGCGCCGTCGAGCCGAATCAGCGCCCATGCGAAAGGGTGGGGGAGCGGATGGCACGCCAGAGGAGCCGCCACCCAGGACCAAGTTTCAACCCGCCCAGCATCACCCACTAGAACATGTTCTACGACTGCTTCGCCTGTATCTGGATCGTATTCGGTAGGCGGGACGATCACGCGACCAGAGGGGGTTCGTGCTCCATAGATAAGCTGTTCGCGCAGCCCGGAAAAAAAATTGCCGATGACGGGGCCAAGACTCCGCTTATAGGTGAACTCGAGAAGATAGTCCGCAACGAGTGGGCGAACTCCTCCCGGGTTCCGGCTTTCGCTCTTCGATCCATCCATTGGCAGCGCTCCCATCGCATCTCGGCGTTAATTGCTACATTTTAGTTGCTAGCGGATACTCGCGACGCTTTGCCCGTTGCGGCCGGTGACGCTGGTAGCACTGGCTTCGGCGCAGCGACGCGCACTGGCTCGGCCATCCGCCGCGCGCGCCCCGCCTTAAACCACTCAACCGCTTCACGAAGAGCATCTTCGAATGGCCCCGGCTCGTATTGGAGCTCGGCCCTCGCTTTGCTGGTGTCGACGTAGAGATAACGCTCTGTCGTGTAGCGGAGCCCTTTGTCGACCATGAGCGGCGGACGATGCGTAATGTTGTTTGACACCCATTCGAGCACGCGGCCGACGGCGGCGAACGGCGCTGTTGGCACCTCCCATCGCGGCGGCTTGACGCCTGCGTACTCGCACACGCGCGCGGAAAATTCACGATAGCTGACGTTGTGGCCCCCGAGAATATAGCGCTCGCCAGGCCGTCCTCGGAGCGCGGCGAGCCAATGCCCTCGGGCTACATCTCGTACATCGACGACGTTCATGCCCCCGTGGAAAACGAATGGATTTTGCCCCGCTGCGTAACGCTGAATGAGCAGACCGGTCGGCGTTGGCGCAATGTCGTTGGCGCCAAAAGGGAAGGCCGGATTGACGACGACGACTGGCAGCCCTTTCGCGTTAAATTTTAACGCTTCGAGCTCGCCGACGTACTTGCTCAGCACGTAGTCGTCTGCCGTCTCCCAATTGTTAAACGCTGTTGTCTCATCGGCCGATTCGACTCCTGGGGCGGTGCCGATCGACGCGATTGAGCTTGTATGAATGACGCGCTTGACCCCTGCTTCGAGCGCGGCTGACATGAGCGAACTGACCCCTTCGACGTTCACCTGGTACATGAGCGCCGGTTTTGGAAGCCAGTAGGCAAAAATAGCTGCGAGGTTAAACACTGTGTCGCACCCCTCGAGGGCGCGTTTTAGCGACGCTGGGTCGAGCAGGTCGCCGGTGACTTGCTCGATCGGTAGGCCGTTGAGGTTTTGCAGCGGAACGCCGTCTTGTACGAGGGCGCGAACGTGGACCCCCTCATCAACTAAGAGCTTCACGAGATGCGAACCGATAAAGCCGCTGGCTCCGGTAACGAGCGCGACGCGTGGACGATATTCGGAAACGTTCGATTGTGCTTTCGAAGTCTTCATAAACGGGATGTGAAACATGTTTCACTTCGCGTGTCTAGAGGACTAGAGTGCCTTCCGCCCGTAAACGGGTACGTGGGAAGGCGGAGAAGAGAATCGCATGGCGATGCCGACAAATATTGGGATGATCGACCTGATGCTTCAAGTCCCAACGGACGACGACCGTTCGCACTACGAATTTTTGAAGCCGCTTCTTCTCGATCGCGAGAGCCGAGAGCAGTTCGAGTTTCCGGCTCAGTACATGTTCAAAGACATTCCGAAGCCGGGGCGCCAAAACGACTACGTAAAGATGGTTGTGGATGAGATGGATCGGTACGGCGTCGATCGCGCGATGATCGGCGTTGATCCGGCAAAGCCCGATACGCTTCGGGCGATCAAAGAGTATCCAAAGCGCTTTTTTGGGAGCTATTTCGTGAACCCGAATTTGGGTATGGAGGGGGTGCGAGCGCTAGAGCGGTCGGTGCGCGAATACGGTGTGAAGGCGGCAACGGCGTTCCCGGCAGGCATGTGTCCGCAAGTGCCGATCAACGATAAAAAGTTCTATCCGCTGTACGCAAAGTGCGTGGAGCTCGATATTCCTATTTGCATTTGCGCCGGCGTTCCTGGTCCGCGTGTGCCGATGATGGCTCAAGATGTGGCGCTTCTTGATGAAGTATGTTGGTTTTTCCCGGAGCTGCGGATCGTGACGCGGCACGGGTGTGAGCCTTGGGCCGATTTGGCGGTGAAGCTTATGATCAAGTGGCCGAATTTGTATTACTCTACGAGTGCGTTTGCTCCGAAGCACTACCCGCGCGAGATTATCGATTACGCGAATACTCGGGGGGCCGATAAAGTGATGTATGCGGGTTATTTCCCGATGGGGCTTTCGCTTGAGCGGATTGTTCGCGAGCTGAGCGACGTGCCTTTTCGGGAGGCCGTTTGGCCGAAGTTTTTGCGCGAAAATGCTGTCCGCGTTTTCAAACTCGATCGTTGATGCTCAACTCTTACGGCCACTCTTACGGCCACTCTTACGGCCACTTTGAGCGGTCGGCGGGGGTCTCGCATCTCCGGTGCGTGCTCGACCCCCGCCCATCTTGCTTTCGGGTGGTCGCTCCGGAGCATTACCTTTGCGCTTGCCGCTACGTTCGTACCGAACGTCTGCGCCGCACCGGAGACGCGAGCCCCCCGCCGCCCGCTCCAACTGTGGAGACCATGCTCGTGCGGTGAAGTCCCTTAACACGGTAGGGAACCTCCAACCTCAACGCACAGGCGTCTCGCATCCAGACCTTCAGGTGGCGGTCTGTAGCGTGGGCCTCTCTCGCGTTCAAAAATTATAAACAAGTACGACACAGTGGTGTGAAAAATAGAGCGCGACCTAATGCTGCGAGGACGAGCGTTTCTGACCGCCACCTCAAGGTTTGGATGCGAAGCCCTTCGTTATTTTTTAATGGGGAGTGGAGCCCAACCGCCATACAGTGGCGACCCAAGCGGCTTCACCGCACGAGCCGGGGCTACACAGTTGGAGCGGGCGGCGGGGGGGGGCTCGCGTCTCCGGTGCGGCGCAGACGTTCGGTACGAACGTAGCGGCAAGCGCAAAGGCAATGCTCCGGAGCGACCACCCGAAAGCAAGACGGGCGGGGGTCGAGCACGCACCGGAGATGCGAGACCCCCGCCGACCGCTCAAAGTGGCCGTAAGAGTGGCGAAATCGGTGCGCGTAAGGGGGCGACTGGCGGTAGTAGCGAGGGCCTTCGCGTAGAACGATAGTGGTGGGGCGGCGTCTATTGTTCGAAAACGAAACGTATGAACTGTTGGCCGCCGTCAGCCAATGTGGAGCATTTAATTTGATCGACCTTTTTCGCCATATCGCCTAAATTCAGCTTCGATAGCTGCGTATCACATGCTTTACCAACATAGCGGATTTCAACGTTAAATTGATAGTCGTCGTAGTCCATCGCAACAACTGCCTGCCCGTTAGCGGCAATCAATTTCAACGAAGAGAGTAAAGTGGTTAGCGTATCTTGCGCTGTTGCGACCGTGCCTTCGGCAAGATTCCATGCGGCAGTGTGGTCTTTTACAGACACGACACACGCCCCGTCTGCGAGAGCCGATAGATCGACCGGCATCTGCGCTTTTCTGCGGTTACCGATGATGAAAACGCAGTTTAGAATCATCGCGAGAATCGTCGCCGTCGTAAGTGGCGATTCGGTAATGAGCCGATAAGTCGGCGGAATATCGCGCTCCAATTGGGGCACAAATTCGAACGCCAACCCGATAACAATCGGAAGACCGATCAAAAATACCCGCCGCGCATTGGTCGGGCGCGATGTCATAACCTGGATCCCCGCGATCAAAATGCTCGGAATGACAAAAACGAGTACTGCGCCGATAACCGGTTTCGGAATTTGCGCCACGAGTTCGCTAACAACCGGAAAAAATGACGCGACCACAAGAGCGCTGCCCACGACGCTACCGAGGATCCGACTGCTAACGCCGGTCGCTGCCACAAAACCGACGTTGCCCGTCGACATGCCCAACGTAAATCCGCCGAAAAGCGAACTAATGAACGACGAAATAGCATTGGTCAGTAGCCCTCGTTTGACTTGAGGAACGTCAGTGCGTTCCCACGCGGGCGTATTAATCTTTTGCATCGCGATCAAATTACCCATCGATTTTAATCCGACGCCTAACGTAGCGACGCATAAGGGCAATACGTAATCCCACCTCAGCAAGTTAAACGACGGCCAAATAACCGTGGGCGCCGAGACAATTGTGCTTGATAAAATAAGTGGTGTTGTTCGCGGGTTCACAAGAGCATCTAGTATTAAGCCAAAGATTACGCCAGCGAGTAGGCTGCACTTGGCAAAGTGTTTCCCACCCCAAACCGACAAACCGATCATTACCAACAGCGATAGCGACGATACGAGACAGGCACCTACGTCGAACCGCAGGTCCACGAGTTTGTCAACGCCGCCGAACGAATTACAAATTGCTGCGCTAATCACCGAAAGCGCGGTCATAAAAATTACTAAACCTGCAATTTCAAGCGGGACGAATTTGCGAAGTTTTGTGATGCCTTCGGCAAATAAAATTAACAGTCCGCTTTGAAGATAGTTGACGGCGTACAAAAGCGGTGGGCCGCCGCTCTGCAATGCCAAATAGGAGAGTGAATAATTTACCGGATCATAATAAGAGCATAGAAACACGTTTGCGTTGAAAAGCCGGGTATGCAGCGACAACAAAATCGTGCCGATACCGGATGCTAGAATTGTCGCCTGAATAATATGCGCGGCGTCGTAAGGATTCGCAAACGTCGATAACAAAACTACCGGCAACAACAAGCTTGAGACGGATAGAAACGCATGTTGAAGCGAGAGCAGCAGTGTCGTAATGAGCGGCGGTCTATCGGTATTGCCGTACTCCAACGATAAAACGGTAGCTGGCATGATAGACGCCCCGTAATACTGATAATTGGTAATCGTACTTCTATTTCAGCCGGAAGCATAACGCGGACAGAAGCAATTCTCGCACGAAAAGCGCCGCGAAAAATGCCGCGAGTTATCGCTTACATAGGAACTCTTCGATGACCGAGAGGTCTCCGGCTGTCAGGCGCGCGTGGTAGTCGAAGGCGCTGGATCTGTCGATCGTAGATACGTGCTGCGGCTCCGTAAGTGTTATCCGGCCGGCGTTCGGCCCTTTGACCGTAAGCGTCCCAAAAATACCCCAGATAAACTCTTGATTGAAGAAGCCCATAATCGACCTGACATCGCGGCACGCCCTCGCAAACGCCGGTCGGTCGAAATCGGCTGACATAGTGGCCATTAAAAGCCCCTGGCTCGCATTCCAGGTGACGCCGGTGAAAAATTTAAAAGTCGGCGTGTTCATCCAACGAGCGATGTAACCGATGCACCCGGAGGGCGCTTGTTTTACGGCATCGGTATGATCAGCCGCGTCGCCCGTTGGGGGTTCAGGTTCAAAACAAGGGACGTCGAACGTCCCTTGGTCGTCATATGGCACCAGTTCGATGGGAAATTCGGCGGTCGACGAGTAGTCCGCGATCGCATCAAGCGCGGCGTATTCGCGGCGGAGCCACATATTTTCGCTTTCGTTTTTCGAAAAACGAAGGGCCAAATTCGGCGCTTTAGCGATGCGACAAATGTACTTCGACGCGCGGTCGATCATCAGCGCGTCTTCGGATGCTGGCGCGCAATACTCCTTGTAGTCAAATGCTGGGTTTGCAATCGCTGAGCGCACCTTCGCGCGGGCGACCGCAAACTCTTCCCGCGAAATGGCGATGTCTAACAGGTCTCCGAGCGCACCCGACTTTGAGAAAGAGCCGCCATTTGAAGGAGCCGAAGTCGAGCCGCTGACCGCACCGTCGGTAGTGCCGCACTGCAGCGAACAAAGCAAAGAGACAAGTGCGACCGCGCGCAACTGAAAGCGATTTGAAGTCATAGCGCGATCGCTGTGACACATTTGAAGCCAAAAACACTCCCGCTCTCGCGCTCCCTAGGAGTCTGCTGGGAAATGCGGCGCACCAATGGCAGAAACCCGCCGGGTTTCTAAGAGAGGGCGGGGTGCTCGGTCACCTCGATCAACTTGAGCGCGTGCCTCGGGCACCGCCTTACTGCTACTTTTACCCGCTCGAGAAGCTCCCCGTCGACGTTGTTGGCGAGAAGCATCAGGCGGTCGCTCTCGTCAACAACAAACACTTCGGGCGCTGCGCGAACGCACACGGCGTTCGACTCGCATAAGTCGTAATCTACCTGAATCTTCATGACATCAATTTGCCAAGCGGTGTCCCCCAGATCCAACGAATAATACGTTGGAGCAGCTTTGCCTTGTCGTTGGTGTACGGATACCAAACGACCTCTTCTTTTGTGCGAAAACGGTCGAAAAGAATCGGTGTTGGGTAGCAAAAATTCCGCAGCGAATTTTCGCCGTGGATTTGCCCTACGCCGCTTGATCGCCGCCCACCGAATGGCGCTTCGAGTGCGCCGTAAGTGAGCGCGACGTCGTTCACCGAAATTGACCCGACGACGAGGCGCTTTGCGATTGCTTCGGCGCGCTCATCGCTGCGTGACCAGACGGTCGCCGTGAGCCCGTAAGTCGAATCGTTTGCGCAGCGAATCGCTTCGTCGTCGCTCTGAACACGAACAATCGCAACGACTGGCCCGAATGTCTCTTCGCGCATGATCGCCATGTCGTGTGTCACATTGGTTATCACCGTCGGTTCGTAATAGAGCCCGCCGACTTGCTCGTTTCGCTTGCCGCCAACGAGTACGGTTGCCCCGTGCTTTTTCGCATCTTCAATGTGGCGTTCGATCACGTCGAGCTGGGGCGGCCAAATCATCGGGCCGAGATCGAATTCACCGGATGTTGCTTGCTTTAGTGTTTTTACTTTTGCGACGACGCGACGAATAAATTCATCGGCGATGTTTTCGGCTACGTAAATTCGCTCGATAGAGCAGCAAAATTGCCCTGCGTTCATCAAGGCACCGAACACTGCGCCGTTGGCGGCGCGCACGACATCGGCATCGTCGCAAACAATCATGGCATCTTTGCCGCCGAGCTCGAGTGTGCAGGGGACGAGATTGCGCCCGCACGCTTCACCGACTTTTCGACCTGTTTTCACGCTTCCGGTGAACGAAATTTTATCGACTCCCGATTCGATCAGAGCCACGCCCGTCTCCCCGTCGCCTTCGAGGACTGCGAGGAGGCCACTTGGGAGGCCTGCGTCGCGAAAGAGTTCGGCGACTAGTTTGCCTGAAAATGGCGTGACTTCGGACGGTTTGATAACGACGCCGTTGCCTGCCAAAAGCGCTTGAATCGCTGGATTGATCGACAGAATGAACGGCCCGTTCCATGGCGTGATCACGCCGACGACGCCGAGCGGTTGATATGTGATTGTGAGCCGCTTGTTGCGGAGGAGGTGGAGCCCAACTTTTCGATCGCGGAGCGTGCGCCTTGCCTGCTTAGAAAAATAAGAGAGCGCATCGCACGCCGGCATGATTTCCATCATGATCGTTTCGAAGTGCGAACGGCCTGTTTCGCGCATGATCACGCTAATAAAATCTTCTTGGCGGGCGATGAGCAGCTTTAGCGCGCGGTCGATGACGATCGCTCGCTCATCGACTGTTTTTGCGCCCCACGCTTCTTGTGCCGTGCGCGAACGAGCAACCGTTTCACGCACAATTTCGAGCGTATTGACGGAAATATCGCCGATATGTTCTTTCGTCGCTGGGTTTGCGACGCGTAGGCGGCGTACTCCCCCTGTCGTCTCTCCGGCTTGCACGATGGCCATGTTTTCTCCCTAATTAAGCACTGAGCGCGTCGTCTACTACGATTGACGCGCCATTGATGTAGCCGGCATCGTCTGATGCGAGAAATGCAATTGTACCAGCGACCTCCGCCGGTGTGCCCATTCTTGAATACGGTGCGATACGTTGCAACGCCGCTTGATTGACGCCTTCAGGAAGACGAAAGTTTTCCAAGATAGGCGTTTGAATGCCACCGGGGCAGACGCAATTAATTCGGAGCGATTTTCTGGCGTATTCGACCGCGAGTGCTTTCGTGAGTAAGACAACGCCCCCTTTTGATGCACAATACGCGGCGGAGTAAGGGTGCGATTTTACGCCGGCGACCGATGCAACGTTTATGATTGCCCCGTTCGTTTTTAATAGATGCGGAATTGCCTGCTGGCAGAACAAAAACGTGCCGGTTAAATTGACGGCGAGAACGCGATTCCATCCGTCGAGCGTGACCTCGCTTGTTCGCTCAAATCGGCCGATTCCGGCGACGTTGGCGAGCACGTCGAGGCGATCCCACCGGGCAACGGCGGCCGCCATCACGCTTGCCGACGCGCCCGGATCGGCAACGTCTCCGACCATCGCGAACGCTTCGCCGCCGGCAGCTCGAATTTCGGTTGCCGATGATTCGGCGTTTGCTTCATGGAGATCAAAACAGACGACTCGGCCCCCTTCGGCGCCAAAACGGAGCGCGGTTGCTCTGCCAATCCCAGATCCGGCACCGGTGACTACGACAACGCGATTTTCAAAACGCCGCACGCTTCCTCCTTATGACTGTGATGTCATCGACGTCGGAATGAAACATGTTTCACTTTGCTCAGCAAGGAGCGATAATGCATGTTTCGCGTTGTTGCATTGAAAGGGCGCGGTATGGCGGCGTCGAACGAGTCTTCAAAATCAATTCAGCGAAGTGGGCATTTGGTGCGCATCGCGCGCGTCATCGAAGAGACGGCCGATGCAAAATCGTTCGTCTTCGATCTGCCGGCCGAGATTGCGGCGAAGTTTAGCTACCGTGCCGGTCAATTTGTATCGCTCAATCTAACCTACAACGGTGAATCGCTACGGCGCTGCTACTCGCTCGCAAGCTGCCCGGTGACAGAGCGCGCACCAAAAATTACGGTCAAACGAGTTGCCGACGGGCGCGCGTCGAATTGGCTAAACGATAATTTGCGCGAGGGGGCGTGGGTCGAGGTGCTGCCGCCTGAAGGGAGGTTTGTTCTTCGCGAATCGAGCGCACGGTTGGTGTTTTTCGCCGGCGGCAGCGGGATTACTCCAATTCTATCGATCATTAAAAACGCGCTCGCGTGCACCGAGCGAAAGGCGCGGCTTGTTTACGCAAACCGAAATCGGCAATCGGTCATTTTTCGCCGCGAGTTAGATGCTCTTTGCGAACAGCACCAGGGGCGTCTCGAAGTCGTTTATCGCTACGACGAAGACGACGGCTTTCTTCGCGCGAGCGATATCACGCGTTATCGGTGCGCCGAAGCGGCGGAGTACTATTTGTGCGGCCCCGGGCCGTTCATGGCAGCGATCGAAGCGGGGTTACGCGAGGCGCAAGTCGATGAATCGGCTATTTTTATCGAACGATTTGAACAGGCGGCCAAGTCGGACTCACGGGCCGATGAGCTCGATGCACAACTGCCGGACGTGGGTGGTCAAACTATTCCGATCACATACAAGGGCGCACATGTCGATGTGCCGAGGCTAGCGGGCAAGAGCATTCTCGAAATGGCGATCGCCGCCGGCATTGATGCCCCATATTCATGCGAAGAGGGGTTTTGCGGCTGCTGCATAGCGCGCCTAGTCCGCGGCGAGGTGCAAATGAGCGCCGACGACGCACTGACGTCCGACGACAAGCGAAGAGGGCTAATCCTAACGTGCCAAGCTCGGCCGACCTCGCTCGAAGTCGAAGTCGATTACGACAGCGCGCTTTAACGCCCACATTTGCACACGTAAACAGCGATAATAATTGACTTTTTCGCTCACCGACGAACGCTTTTTAAAAGGGGTGGGGCGCAAATGGGCGAAAAGGGAGCAGCCGCACGTATCGTCTGCGGGGCGATCGTTCTGACGACGATGGTCGGCTGCGCCTCAAGGCATCGTGCCCACCACGGCTGGGAGCGCCAGTGTTCGTTCGACACCGAGCTAAATCGCAGCCGATTGGCCGACTACGGCGTTCTGGAAGGGGATGCGCCGATCAGCGCGTACCAATATCGCAGTCCGCTCAATTACAACAAATCGGACCTCGAAGCGGTGTTCCAAGCCGACATGGAAATCGCGCGGGTTGTTATGGATCTCGAACCGGTGCACCCCTGCTCATCGTACGCGCGCGGTTCGTTTTATCCGAAAACCGACCCGCTCTTGCTCTCCACGCAGTCGCGTTTGCGCGACAACGTGCCAATTTTGCGTGAACGGATCGTCTTCGCGGAAATGCTTCAGCGTTTAGAAGATGACACGGCAATTCGTTTCACAGCCGACGAATACGGCGGTCATATCAACCCTGCCGCACATATTGCCGAATTCAGCAATCGCATCGAACAGCTCGTTGTAACACCGCTCCCGCCGGTAAAAAAAACGATCACCACGGCCCAAGTGATCGCGCGCCTCAATCAGTTTGTCGCCGATCTCGAAACGCTCAAAAATTCGGTCGCTCAAATCATCGTTTCAGGCGAATCAGAGCCGACAAGATTTCGTGTCGAAGTGATCATCACTCAATATCAGGAAGCGGCGCAGGCGGTAGTTACGATGCTGAATCAGGACAGCTCAATTTTAGTTTTCGCCGCGCCGCCCCCGCCCCCCCCGCCAGCACATCCGGTATTTCGAAATCTGACGAACGATGTTCTTTTTGATGCGCCACCCGCGGGAATGCGTTCGGCGAAAATCGCATACCAGGCACCTAAAGGGACGCTCGTTTTTAACAAGAGCCCGTTCAGCTCGCCGCCAGAGCCACCGGCCGCGCCGGCGCCACCGCCGACCGACGCTCCGAAAGCAGCTCCGGCAAAACCGTCCGACGAATTGTGCCCGCCGAGTTTACGCCTTCCCGGGGGGGAACATCGCCGTCATCTTTTGCGCAAGCACCACGTTACCGACGACCTTCATCTTCCCCTTCATAAACGCCACGGGTCCACTTAGCTCGCCGTTTACCATTTGCACGTAGTCGTCGCAGTGCATCTTGATCGTTGCGCTTGGCGAGGCAACATCGCCTTCGGTGACGCTCATCGTCCCGTCATCGACAGTGACCGCGTATTTTCCGCCGCTCTCTCCGGCGATATCGAAAAAGTAGGTCGCTTTGACCCCTTTTGATGCGCTCGCCTGAAAGCGCTCAGGCAGTGTTTCGAAGTAGTGCTTGACGCTTGTTACGATAGGTATCGACATGGCTTCTCCGTGTGTGGATCGTTGATTGCTAAATTTGAGTCGGGCGATCGGCCCAATATGGGTCTCGTAATTTCCGCTTGTACAGCTTGCCGTTTGGGTCACGCGGGAGCGCGTCGCAGAAGTCGATCGATCGCGGGCACTTGAATGCGGCGATTTGCTCTCGGCAGTAGCCGATAAGCTCGTCGGCGAGCGCGGCCGATGCGGTAACCCCTTCACTCGGCTCGATCACCGCTTTGATCTGCTCGCCCCAGTCGTCGTCGGGGATGCCGAAAACGGCGACGTCGCCTACTTTTGGATGAAGCGCGAGGACCGCTTCGATTTCTGCGGGATAGATGTTGACGCCGCCTGAAATGATCATGTCACTCTTGCGATCGCAAAGATACAGATAGCGATCTTCATCGAGATAGCCGGCATCGCCTACCGTAAACTCATCGCCCTGCCAGCTCGATTGCGTCTTCGTTTTATCTTTAAAATACTCAAATTTGTGCCCCGCCATGCTCATGTAGACGGTGCCGACTTCACGCGGTTGACACTCAGTTGCGTCGTCTCGCAAAATCCGAATTTTTGATATCGGCCACGCGCGCCCCACGCTCCCCGGATGCTTGAGCCATTCGTCGGATGTGATCATTGTGCCGCCCCCTTCGGACGCGGCGTAGTACTCGAGAATGACCGGGCCCCACCACTCGATCATCTTTCGTTTGATGTCGATTGGGCAGGGGGCGGCGCTATGAATCATCTGTTTCAACGACGATATGTCGTACGCGTTTCGCGCTTCGCTTGGCAGCGCTAGCAGGCGCCGAAATTGGGTTGGCACCATGTGGCTTGATGTGATGCGGTACCGAGCAATTTGACGGAGCATCGCCTCTGGTGACCACTTGTCGGTCAAGACAACTGTGTGCCCAAAATGCATATGATTGGTGCAAAAATTTAGGACAGCAGTGTGATAGAGCGGCGACGACACGAGGTGCACGCCATCGTGCGGAGTGATGCCAAACAGCGATAAAAATAGTGCGTTTCGTTCGGCGGCGACCTCGGGCGCTACCTCCGCAGCGAGAGGGCGGCGCACTCCTTTAGGGTGGCCGGTAGTGCCCGACGTGTAGGTCATCGCTGCGCCGGCGACGCGCTCGAGTGGCGCCTCGGCCGATGCATTTTCGATGAGCGATTCGATCGAAGCGAACGACTCTGTCGCGCTTGTTGCGTAGCGCGCCGAATGGCCAAATCCGACCTGATCGGCCGCCTCGCCAGCGAGAGCGGCTGTCTGCTCGGAGCAAAAAAAGGCTTTTGCCTCGCAGTCTTGAAGAATATACGCAACTTCGCGTGACGACAGATGCGTGTTGATCGGCGTGATGTACCAACCTGCTTGGGTCGCCGCAAAATAGAGCTCGAGAAACTCGATGCGATTTTCGAGAAGAACGGCAATCGCATCACCATGGCGAATGCCCCGACGACGAAGTGCATTGACGAGCCGATTTGCGCGGGCGCACAGCTCGCCTGCAGTGATTGTGCGACCGTTCGCATCAATCGCGGCAGCTCTCGACGGCCGCTCCGCTGCATAGCTCCAAAACGCGTTTCCACCCATCGCCTGCCCCTTGCAGTTCGCTATCGAAGTTTAGTCAAAAATTGTTGTTAGCCTATTCGGTAGAACACGTTTCAATTTTTTTTCAATCGATAGTGCTCACGCCCCTTGAAATTGGAACGCGCTTGGTCTCAACAAGCCGGGCACGTTTACGTGGCGGACCGGAATCAAGTTTAGGAACCGAAAATGACCAACGTACTGTCGTTTCAAGGGCGCGTCGCGATCGTCACGGGAGCTGGTGGTGGGCTCGGGCGCGAATACGCGCTTTTACTCGCGAAACGAGGCTGCCGCGTCGTGGTGAATGACCTCGGCGGCGCAGCCAACGGAGCAGGCGAGAGCAGCCGAGCCGCCGATTCTGTCGTCGACGAAATTCGCGCGCTCGGAGGCGAAGCGATTGCCAATTACGATTCGGTCGAGGCAGGAGAGAAGGTCGTCGCTACAGCGTTAGAGAAGTACGGCAAAGTCGATATTTTGATAAATAACGCCGGCATCCTGCGCGACTCAAGCTTTCATAAGATGACGGCCGACGATTGGAACAGAGTCGTCGGAGTCCATCTGAGCGGCGCGTTCCACGTGACTCAAGCGGCATGGCGCGTGATGCGCGAGCTCGGCTACGGCCGCGTCGTCATGACAACGTCGGCGGCGGGGCTGTACGGTAATTTTGGGCAGGCAAATTATGCAGCCGCGAAGCTTGGGCTCGTAGGGCTGGCAAAATCGCTCGCGGTCGAAGGGCGAGCGCGCGGCATTCGGGTGAATGCGGTGGCGCCGATTGCAACATCGCGGCTCACCGAGTCGATGTTCACCAAAGAAATGGCAGACGGACTAAGCGCCGCACACGTGAGCCCCCTCGTCGCATATTTGTGCCACGAAAGCTGCGAAAGCAGCGGTGATGTGTTTGAAGTGGGGGGCGGTTTTATCGCGGGGGTGAGGCTAGAGCGAGCGGAGGGGGTTCTGCTTCGCTCGCGCGAAGAGCTGACGCCAGAGCGCGTGCGAGATAGCTGGCGAGCGATCGTAGGCTACGAAAGGTCGAGTCATCCGTCAGAGCTTGCGTCAGCGATTCAGCCTTTTTTTGACGCGGCTGTCAGGCCTGGCGCGGCCCCCGCAGATTCAACAGCCGAGTCCACAACCGGACGCGCGCCGCACGCTCCTGGCGAACACGCGCCGGTGATCGATGTCGAAAGGGCGCTCGGCTACCAGTTCCCCGATATGAAGTCGAGCTACGATGAGCGCGACCTCGCATTGTATGCGCTCGGCGTCGGGGCCGCGGCCGATCCGCGCGATGAAGCGGAGCTGCGTTATGTCTACGAGGGGCACCACAAGCCGTTTTGCGCTCTTCCAACATTCGCAGTCGTGCCGGCCATCAATGCGATGATGCAGCTCTTCAAAGAAGGGCGCATAGCACCAGGGCTAAACTACGGCTTCGAGCGGACATTGCACGGCGAGCAGTTTGTCGAAATCCGAAGGGCAATCCCGCTAAACGCAAAGTTGACCCACAAAAGTCGAATCAAGAATATTTTCGATAAGGGGAAGAACGCGCTCGTCGTGACGGAGACAAGAAGCTTCGACGACGAGGGGAGGGAGCTCTTCCACAACGAGACGACAACAGTCGTGCGAGGCGCGGGCGGTTGGGGCGGCGATCGCGGTCCGGCCGCGGTCCCTGGCGTGAATAGCGCAAAGCCCGATCGCGAGGCTGATGCATCACTCACAGAGTTGATCGGCCAGAACCAAGCGCTCATTTATCGTCTGTCCGGCGATTTTAATCCGCTGCACGTCGATGCAGAGTTTGCAAAGAATTTTGGATTCGAAAGGCCCATTCTCCACGGTTTATGCACGTTTGGGTACGCCGGGCGTCACATCGCAAAAGCGGTGTGCGGCGGCGACGCGAGCTTGATAAACAGCATTCGCGTGCGGTTCGCTGAGCCGGTATTCCCAGGTGAAACGCTGCAAACCGAGATTTGGAAAGAGTCGGAGACCAAAGTAATTTTTCAGTGCAGAGTGGTCGAGCGGGACAAAATTGTTCTATCGAACGGGATAGCCGGGTTAAACGCGCGGTAGCCCTCCAACCCCCTCCAAAACGCTCCAAAAGAGGCCAAAAAATGAAGATGGGACGACGAGTCAATGTCATCGGCGTAGGGATGACCAAGTTCGCAAAGCCGGGGGCGAGTGATGAGTACAACGTGATGGCCGCCGAGGCCGCGCGTGCCGCCATTGCCGACGCTGGCGTTCAATTTTTAGAAATTGAGCAAGCGTTCGCTGGCTATGTGTACGGCGACAGCACATGTGGGCAGCGAGCCATTTACGAGGTCGGCCTGACGGGGATTCCGGTCGTCAACGTGAACAACAATTGCGCGACAGGGTCGACAGCGCTGTTTCTCGCAAAGCAGGCGGTAGCAGGCGGCCTAGCCGAATGCGTTCTCGCGGTCGGTTTCGAGAAGATGGAAAAGGGGGCGCTCGGGTCGAAATACAACGATCGCCTCAATCCGATCGACAAACACTTTTCAGTGATGGCTCGGGCGCAAGAGTTAACGGCAGCACCCGCGGCCGCGCAAATGTTCGGCGGGGCGGGGCGCGAGTACATGGCAAAGTACGGCGCCAAGAAGGAGACGTTCGCTAAAATCGCCGAGAAGGCGCGAAGTCACGCAAAAAACAACCCAAACGCGATCTTCAATCAACCGCTCACAGTCGATGAAGTGCTCGCATCCGAAGAGGTGTTCGCACCGCTAACGCGCTACCAGTGCTGCCCGCCAACATGCGGCGCCGCCGCGGCCATCCTCTGTTCAGACGAATTTGCCAAGAAACACGGAATTTCAAAGCCGGTATGGATCGCGGGCCAGGCGATGACGACCGATACCGAGTCGAGCTTTGGGAGCAGTATGATGAAAATGGTCGGCTACGATATGGCCGCCGCCGCAGCCAAAAAAGTCTACGAAGAGTCGGGCTGCGGGCCCGATGAAGTCGATGTGGTCGAGCTACACGACTGTTTTACCGCCAATGAGCTGATTACATATGAGGCGTTAGGGCTCTGTAAAGTCGGCGGAGCTGAGAGGTTTATATGGGACGGCGACAACACTTATGGGGGGAAATACGTGGTAAATCCATCGGGTGGCCTCCTATCGAAGGGGCATCCGCTAGGGGCCACGGGGCTTGCCCAGTGCGCTGAGCTCGTATGGCAACTTCGAAATCAGGGGGGGGGCCGGCAGGTTTCTGGCGCTAGTGTCGGTTTGCAGCATAATCTAGGGCTTGGCGGCGCATGCGTCGTGACGATGTACCGCATCTAACCCCAGGATATGGCGATGGCGTTCTCTGAGATCTTCCGGTCAGTTTTTCGACTGGCGACGGCAATAGCATTGGGTGCGCTCTGCCTGTCGGCAGTCGGTTGCGCAGGTAATATTTCAACGCCTCTCAAAGAGGGCGAAGGCACTCAACCGCTCGAGCCGGAGAATAGAGCGCCGCGGCCGATGGATCGCTTCGATCGCCATCCAGAGACGATCAGCGTCGTGACTGGCAGTCAGCCGGAATACGCATGGGCGCACGGGCGCGCATTCATAAAGGCGCCCATCGACAAAGTCTGGGAAGCGTTGCAAGAGGTCGATGTCTGCGCCGATCGTCGAAGCGTTACGAGGTGGTCGCTGAAGGAGGAACCGAAAGTCCTTCCCCCTTCGTACATAATTCACAACGTCGTAAAGCAGATCATCACGGTTGCTTTCGACATGACATGGCTGCTCGAAATCGCTGAGGGGAATGAGGTTCAGCCACAAACAGTCCAAGTCCGCTTTCAAAAAACTGAGGGGACGGCTTATATACGCATTCTCGCCGGTTCTCTGGTTGCGAGGCGGATCGACGATTCAACGACCGAGCTCGAGCTTATCGAACACATCAACGCGACCGGCAAAGGCGCTAGTACGGTAGAAACGTATCTAAAAGATTTGTTCGAAAGTATCAGGGCATACGCCCACGGAAAGCCGCTCCCCGAGTATTAGTGCGTGATCTCAAAATCTGATCTGCCCACGTAAACGTGCCCGTGCCCGTAAACGTGCCCGTGCCCGTAAACGTGCCCGGTTTTTTTCGGTGCAATGTCGTTTTCAAGCAACCTTGTCCATCGGCGGTCGATGATCATTCATGATTCTCGACCACGAAAAACTCGACGTTTATCATCTGGCCCTCGACTTCGTTCGTTGCCGGTAAACCGAGCGCGTCGACGACAAGATGAACTTTGGTGGAAAGGCCGCCGCGAGAGCGCCGTATTCCCTGATTCGCCGCCCCCCTTTTCCGCCCGCAGCGTGTTGGTGAGCGCGATTGATTGTACTGTCGATGCTGTGCCATTCGTTGTCGCGGTCGGCGGATAGCGCTTGAAAAAGCCGAGTCCACTTTCCTGATTTCGCCCAGCGATC
>CAMAVR010000026.1 GCA_945861885.1 Nannocystis exedens
CTAGAGCGCGAGGAGCGTTGCTTCGACGCTTTTGCTTACTAGGTGGGAGTGCTTTTTCCCCGCCCACGAAATCGGTCGCAGTGTGCCGCGTGGCGGCGGCCCGCTCGACAGTTTCGCTTTGAGCCAAGTTGCCGCGGCCGGTAGCGCAATTGTTACGTCGCCGTCGCCGCTTTGAATGTCGTTTCGAATCCCCGTCGTTCGCATGGCGCGCATCGTTGACTCGCCGGTTGCGGTGCTGGCTCGCTCCCAATCGAGTTCGTGAATCATCGGGACTGAAAACTGAACAAGAGTGATCGACGGGCCGCCCGAGATTTTGATCACATCGATACCGAGCGCACCGATGCCGGCTTTTGCCGTGATGCCGGCTTTGATGTCGCCGCGCGGCGCCGTCGCGTACGATGCGTGCCCAGCGATGGCAGCGCCATTCGGCTCAATGCGCTTTGTCGTTGCGAGAATATCGTGCCCGAATTCCGACTCTGTGGACAAATAGGTATCGGACGTCTGCGCCGTTGACGTGGCGTCGAGACCGACGTGACCGGTAAGATTAAGGCTGATCGTAAACTCAACGCCGTAAAGCCAAACATCGACAAGCGGCATCGATTTTGCGATTGGAATGTCGAAAAGCTTACCCTCTCCGTCATCGAGCGTCGTTTCACCGAGCGACTGATCAAAGAACGACATTTTGGCAATGGTGCTCGCCTTGCCTTTGACCGGAGCGCTTGCGCCAACGACAAATTTCACCATGTCGGAGTGCTTTAGCGCCTTGGGGTGCTTGCGCACCGTCTCCCCCGTCGCCCGAAGGCCAAACTCGGAGCTTGCAAACGCACCGTCTGAATTAATGACACTGCTCTCGTTGGAAAACGATTCGAGCGCAAACGAATAACCGCCCACGATCCGGTGCTTTTTGTTCAGAGTGCGTTCAAACGTGCTCGGAGGCGCGTCGGCCTCGGAAGAATGCGCGATTTCGCCGCGGTCGAGCCGCACTCTCGCGATCGCGCACTCAGTTTCGTCAGCTGCCAGCGCGCAGACACGCACGTTGAACGTGTGGAAACGGGACCAGTCGGCGTCGGCGCCTGGGTGCCCCATGAGCTTGCCGCACAGTGACGATCTTGGATCAAGCTCGACTTGCCCATCAAATTCGACGCGCCCGCCCCCTGCCCCAATCTTCGTGATCACATGATCGTCCACGTTCGGCGCCGGCGCGGCGGCGATCAAATCGCGCACTCGCTGTTTTAACTCTAGGCCGACAAGCCCCTTCAAACTGACAAACTCGCTGTCGTGATCTTGGGACCGCACGGTCATCGGCTCGAATGTCGACCCTGGCGCGCATGCTTCCTCTCCGCCTTCTTCTTTCAACGACGGGCAGATTGAATAATCAAGCCTGACGCGAACCGCCTTCTCACTCTTAATGCGAAGAAGGCCTGTCAAATCAAAGAGCGGACCCCCCTCGGGTGATGCGCATGTCTCTTTGCTCGCAAAAATTACTCGCGACGACAACACTGCCTTTTCGATTTTCAACGTCGACTCATCGGCCGATGCAGCCGCGCCCGACTGTGCAAGAATCGCCAGCGGAATTTGAACATCGTCCGCATCGGTATCGTCCGGATCGATGGCATCGAAAAACGTGTCGCCGTCGTGCGTCGCACCGGCAACCACGTGACTCGACGACTCGACCGGACGGGATGTCTTAACGCGATGGCTGTTCGTTAAAAGGGTGTCGGAGGATGACGTGCCGCAACCAGCAAGAAGCGAAGCGCATCCCGCCGACAGCGTGACGGCAATGGGAAAAAGGTAAGAAGGCGTTTTCATGGGCCGAGTCATGGCTCGGAATCGCCCGTCCGCAAGTGCCGTGTTGCGCTGCCTACAATTTCGCCTGGTTCGCGCACGCGCGATCGGACTCGCTTAGTCGGCTTTTGGCGGGTCGATGTAATCGACTAGCTCGCCGCGGAAGGTGCGCATTGTCGTTTTTGCGCCGTCCGTGGAGACGATATAATTCGGCTGGAGCGGGACTTTCCCTTTGCCTCCCGGCGTGTCGCAAATGTACTTTGGGAGCGCAATGCCAGTGAGGCGCCCTTGGAGCTTCCCCATGATTGAAATGCCGCGCGCGATTGACGTGCGAAGGTGCGACGTCCCTTGGACTGGGTCGGCTTGCAAGAGGTAGTACGGCCGGACGCGCATACGAATCAGCTTACGAAATAGCGTTTCTAGAACATCTGCATCGTCGTTGATTCCGGCAAGCAGAACGCTCTGATTCATCACCGGGAAACCGGCGTCAGCAAGACGCGTACACGCCGCGATCGACTCTGGCGTCACCTCTTTTGGATGATTAAAGTGCGTCATGATCCAGATCGGGTGATGCGGGCGCAGCGCGGCGAGAAGCTCGTCGGTGATGCGCATTGGAAGCGTCACCGGGACGCGCGTGCCGATGCGAATCGTCTCGATGCTCGGAATCGCGCGAATCGCTGCGATAAGACGTTCAATCCGCTCCGTGCTCATCGTCAAAGGGTCGCCGCCGCTGACAATCACATCGCGAATTTCTGGGTGCGCGCGCAAATACTCAAACGCTGGCGCGAGCGCTTCAAGCGACGTACCGCCGCCACCGCTACCGACAATGCGCGAGCGCGTGCAGAAGCGGCAGTAGACCGAGCAACGATCGGTCGCGATCAGCAGGACGCGATCGGGATAACGCTGAACGAGATGTGGAGCGACTTCGTTCGGCACTTCACCAAGAGGATCGAGAAGGTCGCCATCGGCCACGACGCTTTCGGCAATGTCGGGGATGCATTGCCGGCGAATAGGGCAGGCATCATCGTCTCGCGAAGCGAGCGAAAGGTAGTAAGGGGTCACGCTGATTGGCAGACCCGCCTGCTCAGCCCGACGCGCCCCCGCAACTTCCGACGGCGTAAGACAGAGCGCAGCTGCCAAAGCATCGGTCGTACGCGCCGCACGCCGGACCTGCCAACGCCAATCGTCGGGCGCACCCTCGCCGGGTGAACTAGAGGGGGCAATCGGGAGCAGCTCGGAACGTCGGCTCGCCAAAAATCGGTCGGAGTCCGACGGGGGCATTGGGCGAAATGTAGCGCGCCAGAGCAGCCAGCGCGAGCGGCGACCAATTTTAGCCTCGCGAACGGCGGGTCGAGCGCAAAAGGAGCAGAAAAACAGGGCCTCCTACGATGGCCGTTACCGCGCCAACGGGCGGTTCGGTGTGGAAGAGGCGAAATAGTAGGCGACTTGCAAGGTCGCACAAAATCAGCGCTCCGGCCCCCCCAACGAGCGACGCGGGGAGCAAAATGCGAGCGTCGGGGCCGACAATTCGGCGAAGGGCGTGCGGAACAACCAGCCCTACAAAACCTATCAACCCGGTGACGCTAACGATCGCGCCAACAATAAACGAACACGCAAAAAGAGTGCGCCGCTGAAGGCGCCCGACGTCGACGCCGAGATGCGACGCGGCTTCGTCGCCCAGCGCGAGGAGGTTTAGCCGACCGGCATCGCGCAAAAGAACCGCCGACCCGACCGCTACGTAGAGGCTCGTGACAACAAGCGCGGTTGTCGACGGCACATCAAGAAAACCGGTCAGCCAGAAAAGAAGCTCTTGCGACTGCGCCGCCGTTGAGAGCGTCTTAAGAAACGTGATCGCCGCCGAAGCCGTGGCATTCACCACAACGCCGGCAAGGAGAACCGACATTCCGGAATCGGTTGAGCCGCGCGCCAGCGCGTGCACAAGAAGCATCGCACTGAGGCCGCCGCCAAACGCAAACAGCGCCGTCGCCGATGCGCCGACAACTGTGGCAGCCCCGAGCCCCAGGAGAATCGCAATAGTAGCACCGAACGCAGCGCCGCCCGAAACGCCAAGCACAAACGGTTCGGCCAACGGATTACGCAAAACAGCTTGAAATGCCGCCCCGACAATCGCTAGGCCGCCCCCAGCAAGCCCGGCAAGAAGCGCGCGCGGCAGGCGCACGTTGAGCATCACCACGCGATCGAGCGACGACGCATCGTCGAACGCGCGCGAGATAGACAGCGGCTCGGTACCGAAGGCGACACCGAGCACCATCGCCGTGACAAGCCCCGCTGCAACACACGACAGGCCTACCCAGCGCCCCTCAGCCCCCCACTTTGCGATTTTCACGCATTCCGCCCGTAAATCAGACGAAGGCCGGTCAGTGTCAGAACGTCGTCGACAATCTCGATCGTGCGCGAGAGCGGCGCGATCATCGTGGCGAGCCCGCCTGTCGCGATCACGGCCGAGCGACCGCCCATCTCATCGCGCAGGCGATCGACGAGCCCATCGACAAGGCCTACATAACCGTAAACAAGGCCCGATTGAATCGAATGGGTTGTTGTCCGCCCGACGACTTTTGCCGGCTTCGAAATCTCGACACGCGGAAGCCTCGCTGCCCTTGCGAAGAGCGCGTCGGCGCTGATTTGCACCCCCGGAGCGATGACGCCGCCGAGGTACTCCCCCTTCGGGGTGACGCAATCGAACGTTGTCGCTGTTCCGAAATCGACGACGATGACCGACGCTTTAACCCGCTCGTAGGCTGCGACGGCGTTGACGATTCGGTCGGCTCCCACTTCGTGCGGATTCTCGTATAAAATAGCCATCCCCGTGCGTAGCCCCGGGCCGACGACCATCGGTTCGATACCGAACGTGCGCTTTACGACCTGAATCATCGGCGTCGTTAACGAAGGGACGACGCTTGCGATAATCGCCGCGGAGACGCGGGCCGTATCGACTCGGTTGTACGCGAGGAGCTGAACCAGGGCGACCGCGTATTCGTCCGATGTTTTGTTTCGGCTGCTCTCGACTCGGAACTGATGCAGAAGCGTATCACCGTCAAAAAGACCGTAAACGATGTTCGTGTTGCCGATGTCGATGACGAGAAGCATTTGTCAAATAGTAGTTCGTTGGTGGCCGATTCGGCGTCCTATTTCCCGGGAATTGGTAGTTTATTGGAGGATTCGTCGACGTCGACGGAAATGTGTTCGCCGGTCGATGAACGTCGCGGCGTACTCGCTTTCGACCTGCTAGGGTGCTCACTTCGATGCGCCGCTCTTTTGTCGCTTGCAGCGTGCTTGCTTTCGGGACATTCGCAGTCGCCGCATGGCGACTCTCGCACGCTCCCGGGAGCCAACCGGCGGCCGTGAATGGCGTGGTCGGACGGCTCGAAGGGCCGCTGCATCAATTGATGGGGCCGCCCGCCCCCGAGCGCGCTGACGGCCCCATTGAAGCGCCGATGCGCGGGTTTCGCATTCCAACAGGGCATATTGCAGCGCTGTCGTGCGATGCGGCCCGCTCGATTGTCGCGCAAGTACGCGGAACGCTTGCGTATGATGCGCCGCTGGTCGCGCCGAGACATTTTGCACAAGGGGTTGCCGATTGGCTCGATCCGCACGGCCTGTGGAGCGCCTCCCCCGACGCACCGCTGTCGCCGCTGCTCCTCGAGCGCGCAGCCGATCTGCTCGCTGAGCTGGAGCAGCCGCAAGGGGGCGACTGCAGCCGTATGCGTGAGCTCGGCTCTGTCATGGTCGATTGGGTCGACGAGCTGCGCGAGCTGTTCGACGAGGCAGCCTCCGCGACGAACAGCGCGCCAGAGCACGAATCCTGGAGTGATTCAGATGGGTCCGGCGATTCGACATTCGAGACGGGAACGGTGATCCGTCCAGGGCGAGCTTTCGCGGCGCTGCTGGGCGAGCGCGTGAGCTACGCGCAATCGGTGCTTGGGCTTGCCGTCACTCCGTACAGCGAAGTCGCGCGTGCGCGATTTTTCCCATCGTTGTCGAGCGATCAGTGGGGCGATGCACTCTTGGCGGCCGCCATCCGCGCTTATGTGCCGCTTGTCGACCCGCACGGCGCCTGGGCTCCGCTCGACGAAGAGTCAAGCGTTTACGAAGTCGATCTCGAAGAGCATCCGCCACGCCGTTTTTGGGAGCGGCTCGCTCGCGCCCCGCTGGGGATTCGCATCGACGGCGCCGTCACCCCGCCGCTTATGCCAGGCGATATTGTCCTTTCATTTGCCGGGATGACGCTCGCAGGTCTTTCCGTCGAGCAGATCGATCAGCTTGAGTTGGCGCTCGCCGAAGAAAAGCGGCCGTTCGCCGCACTTGTATGGCGAACGGTAAGCACGCCGCCCGATCCAAGCGCTATCGAGAGCAAAGGGGCGACGCTCGCAAACGAGCTGCTCGAGTTGACGGTCAGGCTCCCCGACGAGCCGGAGGCTGTCGCGTCGGCAACGCGAGAACTGCCGGTTGAACGCGTCGGTTACGGCAGCGGTGATGTTCTCGTGGTGACGATCGGCGACGTCCGCGACGGCCTCGGGAGCGAGCTCGGTGAAGCGCTGATACTCGAGCGAAATCGGGGAGGCCGACCGATCGAAGGGGTTGTGCTCGACTTGCGCGGCAATGGCGGCGGGTCGACCGACGGCGCGATCGACGCGTTGGGGCTATTTTTACCCGGTGTTCCACTCTTTCCGATGAAGCGGCGTGACGGCGCGATCGAAACCGACCGCGCGCCCGAGCCGCCCGAAGAGATGCGATGGGCCGGCCCAGTGGCGGCGTTCGTCGATCCCGACACGGCGAGTGCGGCCGAAATGATCGCCGGGGGGCTAACATCGTATCGCCGAGGGCCGAGCGTCGGTCTGCCAACGTTCGGAAAGGGGTGCGCGCAAGAGTATCTGGACGACGTCGCCCACTTAGGGATTTTACGTCTAACAACGCTTCTTTACTCTCTCCCCGACGGCTCCGCGGTTCAGCGTGTGGGGCTCACGCCGACGCACCGATTTGCGTTCGTGCAGTCGGCCCCATCGGGCGAATCGCCGCTCAGGTTTCCAATCGACCGCGAAGCACTGCTGCCTCAAGCTCCGCCAACATGGGCAGGGCCAGACGTACGCGATTGGTCGCGCATCCTAGGCCACGACCCTGCAGCAGGCTGGCCAACGCACAACGGCACACTAGGCCCATGCAAAGAGGCAGCGGTATGCAGAGCGCTAAGGCTGCTAGGCGGCAAAAGAATCGCCGCCACAACCAAGCGCCATTAGCGCGTCATCCAGCGCCCGTCTTTTAACGTTAGGCACGAGTAGGGGAAAATCCACTGCAGGCCGATGAACGCGAAACAGGCGTAGCCGACTCCGTAGAGAAAATCGGTCCCTCGTTCGGAGCGCAGGCAATAGAGCGACTGCACAAGCGCCGTAATCACCGAGACCGCGCCCACGAGCAGTAGAACCGCCGGGTGCTTGATGCAGTGACCGATTGTCGTCGCCACCGCGAGGTACCCGAGCGGCATCTGGACAATCTGAAACATGATCTCAAACGTTGGCCACCAGCGATCGCGCGACCGCCACCGCGTGAAGAGCACCGGAAACATCACGAAATCTTCGCGAATGTTACCGCGTTCCCAACGCAAGAGCATCCGGAACAACTTCTGCAAATCGGACGGCATAATCGTGTGAACGAGCGCGCTCGACTGATAGACGGCGCGGTAGCCTGTCCGCATAAGCCACGTTGTAAGAGCGCGATCTTCGGCAATCGTGCATGGCGACCCGAGGAATGTCTGCGTCGACCACGACTCAAGCACGCGGAGCACCGCTTCGCGACGGTAAGCAGACAGGGCGCCCGGCGTGCACAAAACCGCGCCGAAACGTGATTGCGCGGCTCGCATCAAGTCGAACGTAATAAAAAGCCGTGCCGCCAAAAGACGCGTGATCAAATTCTCGTAACGGTTAAGAACGAGCACTTTACCGGCAACTGCGCCAATCTCCGGGTCGGTGACCATCGGCGCGACAATGTTGCGGATCGCCTGACGATCGATGCGGGAATCGGAATCGACCGTCACGACAAACTCGCCGCGCGCCTGCAGAAAACCGGTGCGCAACGCTTCGCGCTTGCCGCCATTTTTTTCCAGCCGAATCGCCGTAACGCGCGACGGAAACTCGCGCTGGACGGCAGACATGTGCGTCCATGTGTCGTCTTGCGAGCCGTCATCGATCGCGATGATATGAAACTTGTCGACCGGATAATTGTTACGCAGCGCTGAAAGAAGCGCGATGCGAACCATCGGCCCTTCGTTAAACGCGGGAATGATTAGCGTGCACGTTGGAAGCTCTGCGTCAGAAACCGACAGCGCTGGGCTGTAGCTAAGCGCGAACAGGAGCGAGAGAAGAAAATAGCCGCCGGCAACGATCCCCACGACCGACCAGACGATCCCCATGATGGACGAACCATCAAAAAACCGGGCATGCGACCAGGTTGGGAGCATCGAGTGCGCAATCGCGAACGCGACGACAATCCCCAAAAAAATAATCCCCTTCCAAAAAGGGTCTAGCCATGGGGCCGATTGACGCATCGCCCGGATTGGACTCCCGGGGATCGGCGTCAATTGAACAGAAGGAGCTCTACTTATGGAGTTCTGGAATTGCATTCGGTGAAACTCGGCGCTGCGTTATAGCGCGCACGTGAGCTTAAGAACCCCCGAGCGCCTGGACGTCCGTTGAACATCAACGAAATCCACGTGGGGATGTCTGTCACACAATGAGGGTGCATTCAACATTGCTACGCAGATGAGACAGGCAAATAAGCGATATCTCGACGGTATTCGTTCGGGATGCGAGCCGGTCTTACGGGCGCTTTTCGACGATTTCGCGAGAGAATAGCTCATCCGACCGCGCAAACATCATGAGCCAGTCTTCGTTAGGCCCCCGATCGAATTGCGACCGGTACTCGCCGATCGCTCTCATTTTGAGATCGCGGTCGTCTCGATTTGAGACATCACCGATTGGAATTCGAACGGGCGATGTCAAGAGCTCACGTTTGGCCGGCGGCAGGTCGGGCATCGGCGTGTCGGGCATCGGGGTGACCGCCGGGCACGGCTCCGTCATGCTTGCCCCGTTTGGCCAACATGGACCAACGTGAACAAAAGCGCGCAAGACTTCGACGCGCTCGAGATGCGACTGGTCGAACGCGCGCCTGAAAAACTCATAGGTCATCGCGTGGTCACGATGACCATCGTTCGGATGCGAAACGATGACGCGCCGCGGAGAAGTCCGGTCGAGAACCGCCGCAAGGTCGGACGTCAGGTTCGCCGACGTATATCGCGCGTGCTCCCCCGTGCGCGCCATATGCTCATCGACGCGAGCGGCTCCACGGTTGGCGTAAGTCGTGTCGCCCAGGTTGAACCCGCCATCTTCGCCTCGACGCATCACGAGCCCGAGCGGCGCCTCGCCTAGCTTGCCTAGATAGCCATCTGGATAGCCCAAAAAAGTGATGTTCTCTTCGCCGACTCCGAGAAGCGCGAGCGCCCTAACCGTTTCGGCTTCGCGCTCGTAGCCGTTGCGCTTCCAAGTGTAGTCGCCGTTGGTGACGACGACGACGCTCACTTTTTCTCCGTCGCGCACCGCCTTTGCGATCGCGCCGCCTGCCATCAGCACTTCATCGTCTGGATGCGGGGCGACGACGAGAAGGTCGACCGGGGCGTGCGACTGGGCCGCCGTTCGCGGTAACACACGAGACACTCCACACGCTGGCAGCAAAAAAGAAGCGACAAAAATAGCTCTAAACGCCCTGCGCATCGGCACTCCACACGTACTTGTGCATTTGAAGCTGAACGCGGACCGGCAGCTTGTCTTCGAGCACCCACGCAACGACATCGCGTGCCGCAAGCTTGCCGAACACCGTGCTCACCAGCAGATTCGGCGTTCGCTCGACCAAGCGATGTTCGGAAATCACGCCGCGCATCCATTCGTAGTCGGTGCGATCGGCGAGCACGAATTTGATCTCGTCGCGCGGCGTGATGTGCTGCAAATTCGACCAGCGCATCCGGTGCGACTCGTTCGAGCCTGGCGCTTTTAGGTCGACGATTTTATGCACGCGCGGGTCGACGTTTGCGATATCGGCCTCGCCGCTCGTCTCGACGAGCACTGTTTTTCCCGCGTCGCAGAGCTCGGTCATCAATTGGAAAACGGCCGGTTGAAGGAGCGGCTCACCGCCGGTCAGCTCGACAAGCGGCGTATCGAGCGCTAGCGCTTGCGCCAGCACGTCGGCTCGATCCATGCGCGTACCGCCGTAAAACGCCTGCGTCGTGTCGCACCAGCTGCAGCGTAAATTGCAGCCCGTCGTCCGGACAAAAGTGCACCGCAGCCCGGCAAATGTCGATTCGCCTTGGATGCTTGCATAAATTTCGTGAATAACGAGATTGTCTTCTTTGGACATCGCGACGCCGGTAGCTCACCTTAGCGGAACCACGCCATATGCAAGTCGATTCCCGTCCGACAACCGGCCACCCTTACGCCGCTTTTATGCACCTGGTTCTCAAACCGGCTCGCTACCTTGGCGGCGAGTTTGGCGCGAAGCCAAAAAGCTGGTCTGCCGTAAGCACGCGCGTCTGCCTCGCTTTTCCCGATGTTTATGACATCGGAATGAGCCATCTCGGCTACAAAATTCTCTACAAAATTTTCAACGACGACCCGGCGATGCTCGCAGAGCGCTGTTACACGCCGTGGATCGACATGGAGCGAGAACTACGGGCGCGTTCGCTCCCGCTCATTTCACTCGAGTCGGCTCGGCCGCTCTCCGACTTCGACGTGGTCGGCTTTTCGCTCCAGTTTGAGCTCACTTACAGCAATATTTTGACGATGCTTGACCTCGGCGGCATCCCGCTCCGGTCGGCCGATCGCAGCGACAGCGATCCGCTTGTGATCGCGGGCGGCCCGAGCGCGACGCACCCAGAGCCGATGGCGCCGTTTTTCGACGCGATTCTCATCGGCGACGGCGAAGAGCGGTTCCCCGAAGTGGCGCGCTTATGGGCTAAAATGCGGGCCGATGGCGCTTCCCGAGGCGAGCGGCTGCTTGCGATTGCGAAGCTCGAAGGGGTCTATGTCCCGTCGCTGTACGAAGCGCTCACCGACGAGACAACGGGGTTTGAAGTTGTCACGCGGTCACTCGCCGAGGGGCTCTCGCTGCCGATTCGCCGCGCTCATGTTGCCGACATCAATCGATTTCCGTTCCCCGATGACGGGCCGATCGGCGGGCCAGAAGCGATTTTCGATCGCATGTCGATCGAAGTGGCGCGCGGCTGCACCGAAGGGTGCCGCTTTTGCCAAGCGGGGATGATCTATCGCCCGGTGCGCGAGCGCGACCCGGAAGAGATTGTAAAAACGGTCGTCGCTGCGGTGAAAAACTCGGGCTACGACGAAGTGAGTCTCACGTCGCTATCGACCGCCGACTATTCGTGCATCGCGCCGCTGATCAAAAAAGTGGTCGACAAGCTAACGCCCGAACGCGTGTCGCTCAGCGTGTCGTCGCTGCGCGCGTATGGGCTCGAAGAGAACGTTCTCGACGACATTCAGGGCGTCCGCGCCGCAGGGCTCACATTCGCGCCTGAAGCTGGCAGCCAACGCATGCGCGATGTCGTCAACAAAAACGTCACCGAAGAGCAGCTAATGACAACGGCCGAGCGGGTATTTTCTCGCGCATGGTCGACGATGAAGCTCTATTTTATGATCGGCCTTCCTACGGAAGAAGAGTTTGATGTTCGCGAGATCGCGCGCGTGGGCGGGAGAGCGCGTAGTGTCGGCGAACGGGTGAAACGCGAGCTTGGCGTCGGCGGCGCGCCGAAAGTCACCGTTAGCGTGTCGACACATGTTCCGAAACCGCACACGCCGTTTCAGTGGTGTGCGATGGATTCGCAAGGTCAAGTTCGTCAGAAGCAGGCGTGGCTTCGCGAAGAGGCGCGCCTTTGCCGCGTCGATTTGCGCACGCACGATAGCGACTCGTCGTGGCTTGAAGGAGTGCTCGCGCGCGGCGATCGAAAGCTCGCGAACGTGATCGAGCGCGCTTACCGAGCCGGCGCGCGCTTCGACTCGTGGGACGAGCTGAAAAATCCGGCGATCTGGCTCGACGCATTTGCGGCAGAAAGCATCGACATTTCGGCCTATTTAGGCACAATTCCTGTGACCGCGCGTCTCCCGTGGGATCACATCGACGTCGGCCTCGCCGACGGTTTTCTCGCGAAAGAGTACCGCAAAGCTCTCAAAGATCGCTTGTCGCCACCATGCGGAAAAGCAGTCGGGATGTTTGTGCATCACACGAACTTGCAAGAGGCCGATGCCGATCGACGGAAGCTCGTTTGTTACGACTGCGGCGTCGCGTGCGATCTTGGTGCGATGCGCGATGAACGGCTTCTCTACTTGCGCAAACTCGGGGCCGATACGCCACGTGCCGCTTCTCCCGCGCCGGTGGTTCGACCGAAAGGGCGCGCGGCGCCGCCGGTTAGAGCGTTGTCGGTTGACGCGCCGGTGCATCGCTATCGATTCGCGTTCACCAAAGTTGGTGCATCGGCGTTTCTTTCGCATCTCGATGTCATTCGCGCACTGCCGCGCGCGTTTCGCCGACTCGAACTTCCGGTCGCTTACAGCCGCGGCTTTCATCCGATGCCCGACATGATATTCGGCCCGGCGCTGTCGCTCGGTGTATCGAGCCTGTGCGAAATGGTCGACATAAAAATCGCCGCTCAATTTGAGCCGTCGTCGGTGCTGGCCGAACTCTCGCGTTCATCGCCAGATGGGTTCGATTTTACGTCGGCGGTGGCGCTTGAAAGCAGCGACGTCGCGCTCTCAAAAACGATCGACACCGCTCGCTATGCCGTGGCGATTTCGAAGAGCACGCTCGCCTCGTTCGGCGGTGAAGAGTGGCTTCAAAAGCGCGCCGATGAGATGCGAAACTCTTCGACACTTCGCGTGATGAGGCGGATCGACGGCGTCGGCAAATGGGTCGACGTGAAAGAGTATCTGCGGCGAATCGAAGTCGGTTCATCGATTGCCGAGGCGGCGATTGCGCGCGCCGGGGTTGTTGGCAATGTTGTAGCGCTACTCGTCGACATCGAAATTCGTCCAACAGGATCGGCCAAAATTTCGGAAGTGCTTGAAGTGATCGAAGGGGCCCGGGAGGGGGACGAGCGCGCGCTCGCATACCGCGCAGTGAGGTCGGAGCTTGGGCTCTGGAACGACGGCGAGATCATCGCGCCGACCGACACATCGCGATTGCCAAAAAAAGATTGCTACTCAACAGGGCGCGATGCCGCTGCGATCTCCGTTGCGGCGGCTCCGATGCCTGGCTCGCCGTCGGAGCCTGCATAGCCCCAATTCGTTGCATTTTGCCCCGCTTCACCGGCCGCTCCGCCTCGCCCACCCGGGCCGCTCGGACCGACATTCACGCCGCCGACCGTTTTTGCGCCGACGATCTGAACGCCGTCGATCTTTGGCCCTTTTGCTGAGAATGCGACGCCTAGCGATGCGCCGCCACCTCCACCATCGCCGCCATTTCCGCCAGCACCCGCGCCGCCTTCGCCCCCGCCGCAGCCTGCACCCGAACTGCCACCACCGGCGGCGCCCGCTTGACCGCTTTGACCGCTGCCACCTTTTCCGCCCCGCCCGGCGGCCGATGCTGTGAGCGCCGAATGCTCAATCACGATGTCGGACGCGATGCTCGCCAATGCGACGCTCGAACCGCCACCTTGCCCTGCTTGGCCGCCACCACCGCCACAGCCGCCGCAGCCGCCGCCACCGCCACCAGCCGGCGCAACACCGACGCTTCCGCCACCCCCTCCGCCACCTTGGCCGGTCATCCCGGGCGCACCGTCACGCCCCGGCGTCCACTGAATTGAAGTCAATGTGAAGACCATTCGCGGAGCGCCGGCGATCGGTGGAGATGGAGCCGCTGCGCATGCTCCTGCAAAGCCCGGAGTGCATGTCACGGGGCGCCCGCCATCGAGCGCGCCGCTTCGTGCCCCTCCTTCGCCCCCCGCCCCTTCCCATGGTTGGGCGCCGATCACCGCCACTTCGCCATCAGCCCCCGCTACACCTTTATCGACCGCACCGTTCCCACCATGGCCGCCTGTCGATTGCCCACCCCATGTGCACTCGCATGTTCGCGCTTCACCGCCGGTCTTACCGATCGCCCCATTGCCACGACGCCCATCGTCGGTTAGCGGCCAGCTGCCGATGCTGTCGGCACCCGATGCACCGTCGCGCGCAGCGCCTGCTTTGATCCCCACACGGCGGAAGACGACGCCTATCGACCCTTCAACCCACACAGCGATGCTTGAGCCGCCTACTTTTTGTGCGTCGAGCGCTTCGAATTCGATGTCTTCGGCGACCATTCCGACTTTCAACTTCTCGACGCGAAGCGCCGGGCCCTCCTTCGGTCGCACGCGTGGGCGGCTCCCGGTGTAGACCCACACGCCGCCATCGCACGAGAGGCCGCCTCGCAGTTCAACGCCATCGGTCGATTCAGAGATTGATACGCCCGCTTCGTACAGCCCTTCGCACAAATAGATTCGCTTGGCTTTGCGCCGGATCGCCGCATCGATTGTTTTTAGCGGAGCCGCTTGTGTCCCCGCCGCGTCGTCGCGCCCATCGGACGTCGACACGAATGTCCCTCCCCCGTCCGATCCTAAAATGCAATCGGCGTTGGTTGGCCAGTCGTGCGCATCGCATGACGGGGTCGATGGGAGTGCGCCGGGCGGTGTCGGCCCGGTCGGGTCACGCATGTCTCGCGTCGGCCCTTTTGTGCAGGTTGCGTCAAATTCGCACGGAGCGGCAGCGAGGCCGCATGCGCCGACGACAATCGGAATTGCCGCCCATGACACCCCCCGCAACCGACCCAATCCGTGCATTGCCAAAAGCCCTCCAGCGTTCATCGAGCACTGCGAGCGCCGCTCAAAAACAGCCACCAAGTTCGACCGAAACGTTACTAAAAGCGACTCGCGGCACCAAAGTCACCGCCGTTTTACCACCGTTTGATGTCGGCCAGGCAAACCATGTTGCTACGCTCGCCGCCAAAAGCGCCCCACCCGCGGCAAAACTGCCGATCGCAAGCATGCCGTTTCGATCGTGGGCCGAGCGCTGATCGTGCAGCTGCATGCATGTCGATGAGGTGTCGCCTGGAGCGCACCATGAGCCTTGCGGAATTTTGCTGCGCAGGGCGGCGGCTCGATCGTTGATCGTCCCGACGTTCGACATAAAAAAAATACCGAGCCCAGTTGCCAGCAGCGACGCTGCACCCAAACTGCCCACCGTCACTGTCCGCGCTGTCCACCATTGGCTCGCATCGGATGGCGATTGCGCTAGGACGGGCGACACGGCGGGCGGCTCTGAAACTTTGGTTACGGACCGCTCCGGCGCCGGTTCGACTTGCTTCACGCTCTCACCAACGCCCGAACTCGCAACGGCGCTTTGTTGACTCGGCGCAGGCTCGACAGGAACGTCGAGCTTGTCGGGCGCTGCGATCGGTGAGGCAACGGCTGCCGGTGCTTTAGCTGACTGAGCGGCTATTTGCGGCAAGTACCGCGTGGTTGCTTGGCGCTTCCGCTCGGCGTTGGCATCGGGATGGGCCAAGTATTTTTGAAAGTGATCGGCCGACTCGGCGAAGAGCCCCTGCTTAAATTCGACGACCGCCAAGTTCCATAAAATCTCTGCGCTCGGCGTCATTACGTACGCCTGCATGAACTTCAACTGCGCTGTTCCGTAATCTTTCGTGGCGACGAGCCGTAGCCCCTCTTGAAATCGATGGCGCGACTCTTCAACGACGGCGCCCGATTCCGCGGAAGATGTTCGCGAAAAAGCAACCGCGGCTAGGCACGAAAAAATCGCCATCCGCGTAGTTCGGTTGAGGCAAATGGATCGCATGGCCGCGCGTCGCTTCATTTCCGCTGGTTAGAGCACATTTTTTACTTTTTTGGGGGCCTGCGGCGCCGGGCGGGAACGAAATGTCGTTTCGAATTCATCTGATATGCGCGTTGTTCGCGTGGCGCGCCTTGCGGCGCTGAGGGCGGGGGCTTGCCCCCCGCCGCCACCTGTTGCGCGCGGCGGGGGACTAGCCCCCGCCCTACCAGACGCCGCCGATTCGAGATGCGCCGACCCTGGTTGCGATGAGAGGGCGGCGTCGTTACTTGCCGCTGGATGCGGTTGAGCGGCGACCGGTAGCGACAGACGGATCGTCACAGTTCCAATGAGAACGACCGATGCGGCTGCGACGAGGAGGATGTCGCGTCGAACTCCACGCCGGCCGCGCGTGCGGACGGTCGTCGACATCACGCGCTCGGCAATGAGCGACGACGAAAATAGAACCGGCGGCTGAGAGAGAACTTTTGGATTTGGCGGCGGTGGAGCGATCGCTTCCGAACCGTAGGCGGCAAACGCATCGCCGCTCGTCTCACGCCTGAGCGTAGGCGCGCGCGTCGGCAATTGAGCTGCATTTAAAAACCCCTCAATGAACTCTGGAAATTGTGTCGCCATCAAGACCGCCGATCATCTCGCTCCAACACTTGACCCGACACCCTCTTTCGCGAGAAACGGCGTTGAGCGCAACCGCTGCGCGCTGCCCGATCGAGTTCTGCCGTGACACCATCTTTTTGCATCAAGCTCACGATTCCCACTAAGCCTTGCCGATCGCGGGGCCAGATGCGATCGCCACGTGTCGACGACGTTCGTCGATTCGATTCACTTCCGATCCGAATCGGGCGCGCGTCGGGCGCGCTCCGCGGTGAAAGTGCGGGTGCCGATTGCATTGTGCGCCATGAGAGCGTCAGTGGGCATCACGCGACAATTCGTTGGTCGCGCACCGCCGAGCAATTGGTGCTTGTCGACGAAGGGGGGCGAAACGGTACTTACGTCGGCGGGGTGAAGTTGAAGAGAGGCCGAGAGCGCGCGATTTCACGCGGCGATTGGGTTCAAATTGGGGCGGTGTGGATCTGCATCGACGCGATTGATGAGCGCGTTTGTGGCGAAGCGCCGCAGTCAACGCGTGAAATGGCGTTCAATCAACTCGACGAGGAGATCGCCAGTTTGCGCCGCTGCGTAAGGCTTCGCGCCGTAGAGGGCGCGGCGATTGGAGAGCGCTCGCCAGAGCTTGTCGACGGAGAGACGCTTCGTGTAGGGCGCGCCCCCGAATGCGGATGGTCAATCGCAGATGAAGCGATGTCACGGCAACAGATCGAAGTGACCCGGCGCGGCGATGCGATTTGGGCTCGCGCACTCGCATCGAAAACGCGCGTCATGCTCGGCGACGTTGAAGTTCCAACCGATCGCGAAGTTCATTGGCCACAAGGAATGATGCTTCGCAGCGGAACATCTGTGTTCGCGGTCGATCGCGCAACCGAACGCGCGCTCGGTCGCGCACCGCATGTCGAGGCCGCACGTAATTTTGAACTTGAACCGTCAAAGAGTTTTGCGCCTCGGACACATTCTCGCCATTGGTTACCGAACGACATGGCTCTTCTCGCGGCCGGCGCCACCACGATTTTTGCCGGCATTTTGGCTGTTTGGTGGGTTTTTGTCCCGTAATGCTGCCGCGCGCGATCGGCAGTGCGCGAGAGCGTGCGAAGCTGCTATGAGCAACGGCGCAGTGCGAAGTCAGCAAACGAAATGCCCAACGTATGAAGTCGGTCGACTGATCCCAGGGACAATCTACCGCGTCGTGCGCCTGATCGGTCAGGGGGGGATGGGGACGGTCTATGAAGTCGAAGATACGACCGTCGCAAAACTGTACGTTCTAAAAACGCTCCATGCCGAGCTCTCGAGTCGGCACGACCTCGCCGACCGGATGGATCGGGAAGCGCGTATTCTTGCGCGCCTAAATCATCCGAATATCGTCGAAGTGATCACGCAAGGAACAACGGGCGACGCGGCGCGCCTCCGCTACTACGTGATGCAAAAGCTGAGCGGCTTTCCGCTACGAACCGTCTTGTCGAATGTCGGGCGCCTTGGCGTTTCGCACAGTTGCAACATCGCGGTCGAGCTGTTGTGCGGCCTCGCGCATGCCCACAGTCACAACGTGATTCATCGCGACGTGAAACCAGAAAATATTTTTATTCATCGCTGCAGCGACGGGCGATTCGAGACGAAGCTGCTCGATTTTGGAATCATGACGTACAGCGGCGGCCAAGCGACAGAGCCGTGCGGCAAGTTTACCGGCACGCTCCTTTACGCGTCGCCCGAGCAGCTTCAGGGGCAGTCAAAGCTGACAGCGCGAAGCGATCTGTATTCGGTCGGGCTCGTTTTGTACGAAATGCTTGCGGGGCGCGGCCCTTTTGCGCACGAAGGGGGCGACGTCGCGGTTTCGGCGGCGCATCTTCTAAAAGATCCGCCACCGATTTCCGCATGGGCCCGAGTACCGCAAGAGCTCGACGAGCTCGTTCATTGCGCTCTGGCGAAAGAGCCGGCCGCGCGCCCACCGACCGCAGCGGTATTTGCGAATTTGCTTCGCTCGATTGCGCTCCGTTCCGCATCGCTTTCCGATTGCCACCGCTCGGTCGACGAGCTCCTGGCGCGAGTTCCACACGATCGCGTAGGGCCCGGCTTGCTTGGTGCCGCGGCGATCGAGAGCGACGACGTGAACACTCGTCCGATGACGCGCGAAGAGAGCGCCGACATTTTAACCGCGTCGGTCGCGACCCAAGAGACGACCGTTGGGTCGGCCATGCGAGCCGGCAATACCGTGACTGCATCGAGCGTTGCTCCACCGACCGATTGCCCATGGCTTCCGAGTCGTTTGACCGACGAGCCTCCGCGATTGTCAAAACGAAGCCGACGATCGAACATTGGTTGGGCAATGGCGATCGCAACCGCTGGCGGCGCAGTCGTGGCGGTGCTCGGGTTCGCGGCGGTGGTGCCAAACGACTTTGAACGAGAGGTGGAACCGGCGGCAATCGCGGTGCGCGCAAGTGCGACAGCAGAGGGGCCGCTCGATGCAGGACCGAACCCGGCCAAACCCCCGCTCGGCGCCGAAACTACGAAAAATCAGGCCGAAAAGCCTTTTTTTCCTTTTACAGGCGAAATTGCAAGTCGAAAGCCGCGAAAGCGATTTGTTCATGCGGTGAAGCGCCCCCCTCCTCCGGCCGAGCCGGTCGTTGTCCGAAAGAGACCGTCGTCCGGGCTCGATTGATCGCTACACTCGCGCGATGCCATTTTTTCAGACGCCCGCGACGCTCGACAATCAGTACAGCTCCGATCGCGTCCTTCGCGCCGCTCTCGCACGCGCGCTGCCGCCGGCGGTCCTAGCCGAGATTGAACCTCAGCTGCTCGAGCTCGGCGCTCTCGCGGCTGACGAGTTTCACAATGCGCTAGTCGCCGACCACACGTCGGAACCGACTCTTACGCAGTGGGACGCCTGGGGGCGCCGCGTCGATCGCATCGAGCTCACGCCGCACTGGAAGCGAATGGCGCCCATCGCGGTCAAATACGGGCTGGTGGCGACACCCTACGAGCGACGTCACGGGCGCTATTCACGGCTGCATCAGTTCGCGCTGCTCTATCTGTTCGACACGTCGTCGGGCGTCTACACTTGCCCGCTCGCGATGACCGACGGCGCCGCGAAGACGCTTTCAGTCAGCGGCAATCGCGCGCTGCTCGATCGCGCGCTGCCGCGGCTGACGTCGCGCGATCCCGAGCGCGCTTGGACAAGCGGGCAGTGGATGACGGAACGAACAGGCGGGTCGGACGTCGCCATTTGCGAAACGATCGCGAAGCACGTTGAAGACGGTCGCTACAAGCTTTACGGAACGAAGTGGTTTACGTCGGCAGCAACGAGCGACATCGCGCTCACGCTAGCGCGTCCTGAGGGCAATCCACCGGGTGGCGCGGGGCTTGCGCTTTTTTATCTCGAGACGCGCGATGCAAGCGGGCAGCTGAACGGAATTCAGATCAATCGGCTTAAAAACAAGCTCGGAACGAAAATGGTGCCGACCGCAGAGCTGACGCTCGACGGCACATTGGCGACACTTGTCAGCACCCCGAACGGCGGGATTAAAAATATCACCCCCATGCTCAGCGTGACTCGCACATGGAACGCAATCGCAGCGGTCGCGTGCATGCGAAGAGCGCTCGCACTGTCGCGCGACTATGCGAGCAAGCGCATCGCATTCGGTTCACCACTCTCCGAAAAGCCGCTGCATGTCGATACGCTCGCGGCGATGCAGGCGGAGTTCGAAGCGGCGTTTATGCTCGCGTTTCGAACCGCCGAGCTGATCGGCAAAGAAGAGGCTGGCGAAATTTCGGCCGAGGAAGCGGCACTTTTGCGCCTGCTTACGCCGCTCGCCAAATTGACGACCGCGAAACAAGCGGTCGCGATCACGAGCGAGGCGCTCGAAGCGTTCGGCGGCGCCGGCTACGTTGAAGATACCGGCCTGCCGAGACTCCTTCGCGATGCGCAGGTGCTCCCTATTTGGGAGGGGACGACCAACGTACTGTCGCTCGACGTGCTCAGAGTGCTGGCGCGAGGCGGCTCGATCGACGTCGTGGTGCGCGAAGTGGAGCGATGCGTGCAATCGGCGCCAAGTGAATGCCGCGACGCGGCACTAGCAGCGAAACGAGCTATTTCGCACGCAGCGGACTGGCTGGCGAACACCAGTCAACATTCGCTAGCCGCAGTAGAAGCAGGCGGCCGCCGATTCGCGATGACGCTCGGCCGGGCGCTCGAACTAGCGCTCCTGGTCGAACACGCGAAAGCCGATCCGCGATCCGCCGCAGCAGCGCGCCTCTTCGCGCGACGAGGGGTCGACCTAATCGATCAAACAAGCGATTCGAGCGACGCGGCTGCACTGGCCGCAGGTTAGCCCGCTGCTCGCGCTACGGTGAAAATACAAAATTAGCCAATACACCGGCCCTATTTTTTATAACGGCCGTTGAAAAGAGCTCCGCTTTTGTATACCCGACGCGCCACCTGCCGGTCACTGTCCCGTCGTCATGAATCGCACCAGGCTCCGAATAGACGGCGTGACCTGGCGGGATTCGAAAACCGACGACACGATACTGCGAACGCCCCACCTCCGAAGTAACCCGCTTCGCCAAAAGGTAAACACCGCCAGCGTCCGAATCGAGCGGCTCGTGGTAATGCGGCTCGTTATGGTGCTCTAAATAAAGCCCTTTCCCCTTCGCCATGACGCAGTCGCGAACGTAATTTACGCCAACCTCCATCGTAAAAATGGGGAACTGCCCCGTAGCGTTAAATTCGAAACAGTCGCCATCCCGGAGAAGATGCGCACCAAAATAGCGGAGCGCCTCCTCCGTCGCCTCCACAATCGGAATACTGAATTCGACGTCGTCGCTGTGAATTGTGAAGGTGCCGTTTCCTCCTAAAATATTGGAATCGTCGGCTACCCCGACGGCAGAATCCCAGTCGGCATCGAGCGTGGCAAATTTGAGCCCTGACGGAACGATGTCAGACGCAACCATCTCGCGAGCAACTTCTCCCGGCGCGGCGACTATCCCGCGACCAGACACGAATCGGTAGGTCGACCCTTTTTCAACCGTCTGCTCGAACGCCAGCGTCGTCATATTCGAGTTAGGCGTGTCGCCACGGCGATCGACTCCCAACGTTTTCATGAAATGAGCTGCCGCAGACCCTTCGGCGCGGACTGTATCGTCCGATGCTGGCGCCGAAGAATTGAGGCCATTGGACGTACAATTGGCGGTAAGCAGCAGCAAAATTGGAACGGTAAGACGCATCATGTACTCCATAAGCAAGCCCCAAATGCCATGGCCCATAAATCGCAACTGTCCATCAAAAACAGACCAAAAAAACCTAGTTTTTCATTCTTATCTTCATCGTCAGCTCTTTGCCTTTTGGTGGGGCGTCTACGTCGATCGCCGTCCCTGGCGGGAACTCTCCCGCTAAGACTCGCTTCGCTAGAACATCTTCCAAATTTTTCTGAATCGCTCGCTTTAGCGGGCGCGCTCCGTATTGCGGATCCCACCCCGCGTCGCCGAGAAAGTCTTTTGCGCTGTCGCTCAAGACAATTTCGAGGTCGCGCTTTGCGAGCCGCGATGCGAATCGCGCGATCTGGATATCGACAATTTTCCGAAGCTGATCGCGTTCTAACCGATGAAACAGCACAATTTCGTCGAGGCGATTGAGAAACTCTGGGCGAAACGCTTTTCTTAGCTCCTCCATTACCGCTTCGCGCGTCCGCTCTTTGCGCTGCTCGGCGTCGATGTCGCGCCGGTCTTCGATCGCTTGAATCAGATGCGAGCCGATATTGCTCGTCAGAATAATCACGGTGTTTTTGAAATCGACGGTACGCCCTTGCCCGTCGGTTAACCGGCCGTCGTCGAGCACTTGAAGGAGCACGTTCCAGACATCGGGATGCGCTTTTTCGACTTCATCGAATAGGACGACCGAATACGGACGGCGCCGCACCGGCTCGGTCAGCTGCCCCCCTTCGTCGTAACCGACATAGCCGGGCGGAGCCCCGATCAGGCGCGAAACCGAGTGCTTTTCCATGTATTCGCTCATGTCGAGGCGAATCATCGCTCGCTCATCGTCGAACAAATACTCAGCTAGAGCCCTCGCCAGCTCTGTCTTCCCGACGCCGGTCGGGCCTAAAAACAAGAAGCTCCCGATCGGGCGGCGATCGTCGCCAAGCCCCGCGCGCGATCGACGCACGGCATTTGCGATCGCCTCGATCGCCTCCGTCTGCCCAACGACGCGCTTGCCGAGCTCCCCCTCGAGACGCAGGAGCTTCTCCATCTCACCCTGCATCATTTTGCTCACCGGCACGCCGGTCCATTTCGCGACGATCGCGGCGATATCTTGATCGGTGACCTCTTCTTTTAAATACGATGTCTTTTCCTGGACTTTTGCGAGCTGCCGCCGCGCTTCTTCAAGCTTTTTGTCGGCCTCTGGCAACTTCCCGTACCGAATCTCTGCCGCCTTCCCTAAATCGCCTCGGCGCTCGGCCATGTCAGCTTCGGCGCGGAGCTGCTCCGTCTCGGGCTGCATTGCCCGAATTTTTTCGATGACCTCTTTTTCGCGGAGCCACTGCCCTCGCATCGCATTCAGCTCTTCTTGGAGCTCGGCGATCTCTCGACCCAGCGTCACGAGGCGCGCTTTTGATGCCTGATCGCGCTCCTTTTTTAGCGCCTGCTCTTCGATCTGAAGCTGCGTCATCCGGCGCTGCACGACATCGATCTCGGTCGGCATGCTATCGACTTCGATCTTAATTTTTGCCGCTGCTTCGTCGACCAGATCGATTGCTTTATCGGGCAAAAAGCGCTCTGTCACGTAGCGATCGGAGAGCGTTGCCGCTGCTACGAGCGCCGCATCTTGAATCCGAATCCCGTGATGGACTTCGTACCTCTCTTTTAGCCCGCGCAAAATCGCGATTGTATCGTCGACCGTCGGCTGCGCGACGAAGACTGGCTGAAACCGCCGCTCGAGCGCCGCATCTTTTTCGATCCGCTTTCGGTACTCATCGAGCGTTGTCGCTCCGATGCACCTGAGCTCACCGCGCGCGAGCGCCGGCTTTAAAAGATTGGCCGCGTCCATCGTCCCCTCGGCGGCACCTGCACCGACGATTGTATGGATTTCGTCGATAAAGAGAATGATCGAGCCGGCCGCGCTTTCAATCTCTTTCAGAACCGCTTTGAGCCGCTCTTCAAACTCGCCGCGGTATTTGGCGCCTGCGACGAGGGCTCCCATATCGAGCGCGACGAGCTGCTTGTCTTTCAGCGACTCGGGGACGTCACCGCGCACAATTCGCTGCGCGATCCCTTCGACGATGGCAGTTTTTCCTACGCCTGGCTCGCCGATGAGCACCGGATTGTTTTTCGTTCGCCGCGATAGCACTTGCATCACGCGGCGCACTTCTTCGTCGCGCCCGACAACCGGATCGATTTTCGATTTTCGCGCGGCGTCGGTAAGGTCGCGGCAATACTTTTCGAGCGCCTGAAACTTTGCCTCGGGATCGCGATCGGTAATTCGCTGACTCCCCCGAACTGTAGCGAGAGCGCGCAGAATTTTTGCGTAGTCGAGGCCGCCGGCCTCTTTTAACTCTGCTTGGACGTCGCGATCGCTCTTTGCGAGTGCGAGGACAAAATGTTCGACCGACACGAAATCGTCTTTCAACGCTTTCGCTTCGTCTTCTGCTTTTCGAAGCATTTCGGTCGCTCGCCGCCCGATTCCAGGCTCGGCGCCGCCGCTTACTTTTGGCAGCTTTTCGAGCCGCTCGCCAAGGGCGCGCTCGAGCTCATCGATCTCACCGCCTGCTTTTTGCAGCAGCGGCCGCGCGACGCCCCCTTCTTGCTGAAGCGCCGCAACAAGCACATGCTCTGGAACAAGCTCTGGATTGCCAGCGCGCGCCGCAATTTCAAGCCCATCGCGGAGCGCCTCCTGGCTCTTCGTCGTCATCCGATCTTGGCGCATTGCTCTCCTCCGTTCTCAACCGGAACGTAAGCATCCGCCAAGGACGAGCAATACTAAATATCGAGGTTCTTCACGTTCAGTGCGTTCGTTTCAATAAACTCGCGTCGCGGCTCGACGTGATCGCCCATCAAGATCGTGAAAATTTGGTCGGTCTGCACCGCGTCGTCGACACGCACTTGCAAAAGCACGCGCGCGTCGGGGTTGAGCGTCGTCTCCCAGAGCTGCTCTGGGTTCATCTCGCCTAGCCCTTTGTACCTCTGGATTTGCGCCCCTTTGCGGCCACGCGCTTCGATCCAGTCCCACAGGGCATCGGCATCTTCGACTTTTTGCTCGCCGTCGTTCGTCTTGTCGTTCGCTTCGCGCACGAAATACGGTGCAGGCCCGATCGATCGCAAATCTTGCTCGATCGAATAGAGCTCTTCGTACTCCGCCGAGTCGACGAGGTCCCACGAGAGTGTCAGCGGGCGCGCGTTCGACCCGGGGCGCGGAGTGATCTGCACGAGCGCCGCGCCGTGCTCATTCTCCCACCCGATGTCGATGGTGAGCGGGAAAATATCGGGGTATTTTTTCTCGAGAACGGCACGCAATTGCTGCATCGCGCGGTCGACTTTTTCGCGGTCGCGTAGCTCCGCCTTGCCGAGCCCGCACGTATGCAAAACTTCGGCGATGATGCGAGCATCGGCGCGGCGATCGATCTTCGACAGGACGCGCCTAAACATGCGAAGTCGCTCGGCCAACCGGAACAGCGGCTCGCCCGAAATCGACGGCCCTCGCGACGCGCGAAGCACAAGCCCTTCGACGCCGTTTTCGAGAAACAGGCGATCGAGCGCCTGCTGGTCTTTCAGGTAAATCTCTTTTTTTCCACGCTTCACGCGAAAGAGCGGCGGCTGCGCGATGTACAAATAGCCCCGCTCGATAAGCTCCGGCATCTGACGATAAAAGAATGTCAAAAGCAGGGTGCGAATGTGACTCCCGTCGACGTCGGCGTCGGTCATCAGAATGATATGGTGGTACCGCGTCTTCTCGACGTCGAAGCCACCTTCACCGATGCCGCATCCGAGCGCCGTGATTAGCGTGCCGATTTCGGCCGACGAAAGCATCTTGTCGAGGCGCGCTCGCTCGACGTTCAAAATCTTCCCGCGGAGCGGCAAAATCGCCTGGAACTTGCGATTTCTCCCCCCTTTTGCGGAGCCGCCGGCGCTGTCTCCTTCGACGATGTAGAGCTCCGACAGGCTCGGGTCGCGCGATTGGCAATCGGCCAACTTCCCGGACAAACTCGTGTAATCGAGCGCCCCTTTTCGCACGACTTCGCGCGCTTTTCGTGCCGCCTCGCGCGCTTTTGCCGCCATGATCGTCTTTTCGATGATCTTTCGTGCGGTTGTCGGATTCTCTTCGAAAAAGCGCCCGAGCTTTTCGACGACGATTGTCTCGACGATCCCTTTTACGTCGCTTGAAACGAGCTTCGACTTCGTCTGCGAATCGAACGACGGGTCGGGGTGCTTGATGTTGACGACGGCTGTGAGCCCTTCACGAACATCTTCGCCGGTCAGCCCGCTCTTTACTTCTTTGAAGAGATTTTGCGATGCGCCGTACGAATTGAACACGCGTGTGAGCGCCGACCGGAAGCCGGTTAAATGCGTGCCGCCGTCTTTGTTGTGAATGTTGTTCGTGTAACAAAAAATTTGTTCGGCGTAGCTCGCGTTCCACTGAAGCGCGACTTCAACAATAATCGCCGTCTCGCCCCCCTCGGGCATGTGCTCCGCAAGAATGTAGACAACTTTATCGTTGATTGGCTCTTTGTTCTTGTTGAGCAGCTCGACGAATTCGCGAATCCCCCCCTTGTATTCGAAGATGTCTTCGCGGCCGCCTTCGCCGCGCTCGTCTGACAAAACAATGAGAAAGCCCGCGTTCAAAAACGCGAGCTCACGAAGACGACTCGCGAGAATGTCGTGCTGAAACTCGGTCGTCGTGAAAATTTCGTGGTCGGGCTTAAATGTGATTTTTGTCCCGGTTTTATCGCTCGAACCGATGGCCGCGAGCGGCGACACCGGAAACCCGCGGCGGTACTCTTGAAAATGAACCGCCCCTTCGCGGCGAATCTCCATCTTCAGCCATTCGGAAACGGCGTTCACGGCGCTTACACCGACGCCGTGGAGTCCGGCCGAGACTTTGTAGCTGGAGTGGTCAAACTTCCCCCCAGCGTGCAAAACGGTCATGACAACTTCGGCGGCGCTTACTCCTCGCGCGTGCATCCCCGTGGGGATTCCGCGACCGTTATCTTCGACGGTGACCGACCCATCGAAGTGGATGGTGACCTCCATCTTCGTGCAATAGCCGCCGAGGTGCTCATCGACCGCGTTGTCGACCGCCTCCCACACAAGGTGATGGAGGCCCGAGCCATCGTGCACATCGCCGATGTACATCCCCGGGCGCTTGCGCACCGCTTCGAGCCCTTCGAGAACGGTAATGTTCTCACTGCCATAGCTTGCTGGGGGCGTTGTCGACGTTGTTCCTGGACGCGTGCTCTCAGGGGTGATCGGATTTGTCATTCAGCTCGCTCAAAACGGTGGGGCGCGAAAGCGCAGAAAAGCCGAAGGAGTCTACGCGAAATGAGGCGCCTCGTCGCTATATTTCAGGCCCCGGCGCACGATGGACTATGTTACCCCCTTTGGACCTTAGGCACACCATGCTCCCCGAAAAAAAGCAGATTCTCATTGTCGACGACGAGCCGAACATCCGGACCATCCTCTCGGCGCAGCTTAGCCGCGACGGATATGACGTTCTTACAGCCGAAAACGGCGAAGAAGGGCTTCAAGCGCTGCGCGATCACCACATCGATATGGTCATCACCGACCTCCGAATGCCCAAAGTTGACGGGATGACGCTGCTCCGAGAAGCGCTCCAGGAGGACCGCGAGCTTCCGGTGGTGATGATTACGGCGCACGGTACCATCGATACCGCGGTCGAGGCGCTAAAGCTCGGCGCGTTCGACTACCTAACCAAGCCGTTCGACAAAGACGAAGTCCGGCAAATCGTAGCAAAAGCGCTTAAAACGCGGCAGCTGTCAGGGGCCGATGCATCGCTCCAGGCAGGGCCAGGCGCCCGGTTCGGAATTATCGGGAATTCGACGAGTATCGGCGAGCTTTATTCGATTTTGGAGCGCGTCGCCGATACGCCAACGACCGTTCTCATTTCGGGTGAAAGCGGCACCGGCAAAGAGCTCGTCGCCAGGGCGCTCCACGAGCATTCATCCCGAAAAGACCGCCCGTACATCAAAGTGAACTGCGCGGCGATCCCGAAAGAGCTCATCGAAAGTGAGCTGTTCGGATACGAGCGCGGGGCGTTCACCGGGGCTGTGGGGTCGAAGCCGGGGCGGTTCGAGCTGGCCAACGGCGGCACGCTATTTCTCGATGAAATCGGCGAAATACCGGTCGAAATGCAAGTTAAGCTCCTCCGAGCGCTGCAAGAAAGCGAGTTTGAGCGCGTCGGGGGGATCAAGACGATGCACGTCGACGTAAGGCTTGTTGCCGCAACCAATCGTGATTTACGAAAGCTGATTGCCGCCGGTACGTTCCGCGAAGATCTCTTTTATCGCCTCAATGTCGTGCCGATTCGCCTGCCAGCATTGCGGGAGCGGTCGGGCGACATTCCGCTTCTAACAGAACATTTTTTGGCGAAATTTAACGAGCGGCTAAAAAAAGATGTCGCCGGAGTCGAGCCTGAAGCGATCGATGCACTTGGCGCCTACCCCTGGCCAGGGAACATTCGAGAGCTCGAAAACGTTATGGAGCATGCCGTTCTATTTTGCGACGTCGACAAAATTCGCCTCGCCGACCTCCCCCCTGAAATTCGAGGCGGAAGTGGGCAGCAGAGCACCTCGCCAAGCACAGCGCCGCCAAGCATGCTCAGCGCCGAAGGGGGGCTCAAAGAGCACGTGCGCGTCGCGATGAATCGCCTTGAGCGCGATCTCGTGAGCCGAGCGCTGACGCAGACAAATGGCAATGTGACGCACGCCGCGCGACTTCTAAAAATTTCGCGCAAGGGACTTCAACTGAAGATGAAAGAGCTCGGCCTACGCGAGCCAGCAGAGCACTGAGAACCAAAACGATGCAAAAACAAGCGATGGAGCGAGTCAAAGAAGCAGGTGGGCCGGTCATGCGCACGGTTGGTTGGGTTGTGATTGTCGCGGGCGTGATCGTCGGCTCCTTTATCACCTGGCTTCTCATGTCGCTTGGCTCACTCGGCTACCTGATCGGAGGGCCTGTCGCGATCATGGCGATTCTTGTCGGCATCGCGCTGATTCGCGGCGGTCGCTACATTCAAGAGCGAGCCGGTGATGAGACCTGGGGGGCGCAGGTTCAAAAAATTTACACTCTTGCCGAGGCAAAATCGGGCGAACTGTTCGTCTCCGACATCGTGCGAGCGCTCGGTGTCACGCCGGTCGTCGCCGACGCGTTGCTGACACGCCTTGCGCGAGAACAGCCAGACGAAATACGCGTCGACATCGACCCGACAGGTGGAATTTGTTACCGATTTAGCCGAATTGCGCCTCGGCGAATGGCCGAGCTACCTCCAGCGTCGAACGACAAGCCCGACAAAAAGACGCGATTGTCCTGACACGCAGCTATGCTCTGAAGAGAACAGCTTAGGGGGGTGGGATGGCGCCAGCCAGGGGATGGTCAGCTCGAATATTTGCGGTTTCGTTCGGCCTATTTACGTTGACGCAAGCGGCCGCGTGCGGCCGCGACCTCGGCCCGATCCGTATCGGCGTCATGCTGCCGCTTACTGGCACGTCGGCCAATGACTACGAGAAGGCGCTTGAAATGGCTCTCAAGCGAATCGACGCGGCCGGAGGGGTTCGAAAGCGGAAGGTTGAGCTGGTGTACCGCGACCTTGGCCCAATCTACACGAACGACGAGAAGATCCTCGAAGTCGCCAAAGAGCTTGTCGAAGATCCTTCAATCCACGCGGTCATCGGTACCGACAGCGATCGATCTTCATTTGCAATCGCTCCGCTGTTTGAAGCCTCGCACAAACTTCTTGTATCGCCCGCAGCCACGACGAGAGATCTTATCCGAACGTTTCGTGGGAGTAAGTTCATCTGGCGCACAGTCGAATCAGATGCCGCGCAAGCGCGTGTGATGGTCAACCATGCGCAAAAACACGGAGCCCAACGGATCGCAGTCTTGGCGACGACCGACGTGTACGGGCAAGACTTTTTCGGGTCGATTCCGTACGAAGCGACCGAAATCGGACTGAAAGTGACAGCTTCGCTTCGCGCCGAACCGGGCGTCAACGCGTGCGAGCCGGAGATGCAAAAGCTGAAAAAAAACGGCGTCGACGAAGGGCGAGCGGAAGACCTTGCGTCGAATGATCCGGAACGGATGGCACGCGCGAAAGCCACCGGAAATGACAAGGATTACTACCCGGACTGGTTGGCGCTTGTGCCTAGCACTCAGGCGCAGCAGATATGCATGATCACTCAAGCGCGGCGCGTGTTCAGCGACGCAGCAAAGCCAATACAGCTATTTTTCCCGGATGGCGGCCAGTATATCAATCTCTGGTCGAACCTTAAGCAGCTAGGTATTTCGAGCGACGGCATTGAGGGGACATCGATCGAGCCATCAATCGACAGCAACTTTGACGAAGTCTTCACGCAAGAGACCGGTATTCAGATACCGAGCAACCGCGGTCGGTACGCAGCGCAGACGTTCGATGCGTTGATGATGATCGCGTTCGCCCTTCAACAATCAAACGTTGGGGACGCCGACGAACTCGCACAAGCATTTTGGGACATCGCAACGGTCGACCCTAAAGCAGCTGACGAGACGGTCGGCTGGCAAGATACGGCGCACGCGCTCAAATCGTTTACCGAAGGGAAGAAGCTTCACGTTGAGGGGGCGACTGGGATGATGGAGTGGGACCCGGTCAACGGTGTTGACCTGCTCAACACGACATACGCCATTTGGGCAGTGCAAGATGGCGAGCAGACGTACATCAACGACGCCGATCACTATTTCCAAGATTCATCGGCCGCCGACAATCGCGTCTCGGCAGCTTTGCAAGCGGCAAGCAGCGCGTACCGTAGTCAGCTCATTGACGACCAAATCATTATTCCGCCGGAAGGGCCAAAAAAGGGGCTTTGGGCACTCCTTGTCGCCGGCTCGGGAGGATGGTCAAACTATCGCCATCAATCCGATGTGCTTCGCGCGTATGTGACGCTTCGCGAGCACAATGTGCCGATGGATCACATCATCCTGATCATCAACGATGACTTAGCCAGGAACTTGAAAAACCCGTTCCGCGACCAGATTTTTAATGCCCCTGGCGGCCCAAACCTGTACCGACCCGCAGACCAAACGATCGACTACAAACTCAGCGAGCTCCTAAAACAAGATGGGGCCGCGCGCTATTTGCAAATCCTGAGCGGTCAGAAAACTGCCGACACGCCCAAAGTCTTGGAGCCAGGGCCCGACGACAACGTTCTTGTATTTATGGTCGGACACGGCGGCACAAGCGGCTTTCTTCTCGGCGGCGATACTCCGCAAGCCGGCGAACAAGAGTCTGCGGCATCCCCCACGAAAGGGTGGTTTGTCAATTCGAAAAATTTGGCGAACGCGGTGCGAGCGCTCAAAGCACGAAACGGAGGAAGCGGCTTTCGACAGCTGTGGCTCGTTGTAGAAGCGTGCCACGCCGGCGTCTTGGGCCGCGACTTCACCGGACTTCAAGTGGCCGATACGGTGGTTTTGACCGGCGCCAATCCGCACGAACAATCGTGGTCGGTGGGGTCCGACCCGGCGCTCGGCATCCCCCCGGCCGATCAGTTTGCGTACGCGTTTAACCAGAGGCTCCAGGGGGGCTCCACGACCTCGTTGTACAAGGGGTACAATGACATTTACATCGAAGTGGCGGGGTCGCACACCAGCGCTTACAACACAGTGGCGATCGATACTCGTGCGACTTTCTTTGGCGATTTTTCGATCCGGTAGGCGCGCTTACAGGCTCGACATGCGCTTCGTTTCGCTCGCTATCATCGCGCTTTCCGCGGCATCGGGCTGTTCGGTAGCAACGCTGATGGGGCCGGTCAAAGTTGGTGTTCTGCTCCCGATCACCGGGCCGAACGCCAACGATTTTGATCTCGCGCTCGAAATGGCGAGGAAGCGCATCAACATGGCCGGCGGCATTCGTGGGCGCCATCTTGAGCTTGTTTACCGCGACCTCGGGCCGCCCAACGACTCGGTCGAGCAGACCGTCGCGTTCGCAAAAGAGTTTGTCGGCGATAGCAGCATTCAAGCGGTCATCGGAACCGACTACGACGATACGACCGAAGCGATCGCGAAAATGTTTATCGACGCGCAAAAGCTGCTCGTCTCGCCGGCAGCGACAACCGCCGAGTTGATACGCCAGTACGGCGGAGGGAAGTTTTTGTGGCGCACGCTCGAGTCGGATGTGGCGCAAGCGCAAGTCATGGTCGCCTACGCCAAGTCGCATCACGCGAAAAGCATGGCGGTGCTTGCAACATCCGATTTGTACGGAAAAACTTTTTTTGACGGCATTCCGCGCGCCGCGGCCAACATTGGGATGGCAATCACCGATACGCTCCGCGTCTATCAAGGCGGTGACGACTGCGCGAAAGCGATGCAAATGCTCCGCGACAATGGAATCGCCAAGCAGCGCGACGAAGACAAAGCATCGGCCGACGCGGCTGTTCGTGAGCGCGGAGAGACAAGCCCCGATACCGCCTATTTTCCCGACTGGTTGGTGCTCATCCCCAACTCGGAAGCGCAGCAAATTTGCATGATTCGCGAGGCGCGAAAGGCGTTCGCGCAGCGCACACCTCAGCTATTTTTTTCGGACGGCGGCCAACACGCCAATGTTTGGCAAAAGCTGAAAGAGCTCAACATTCCAACAGACGGGATTCTTGGAACGTCGATCGAAGCATCGCTAACCAGTCACTTCGACGAAGTTTTTTCGAGAGAGACTGGCATTGCGATTCCGAGCGCTCGCGGGAGCTACACCGCACAAACATTCGACGCGCTGCTCATGGTCGCGTACGCGATGCAGCGCGCAAACCTCCAGCCATACGACAAGCTCGGCCAAGCGTTTTGGGACATCGCGACGCTCGACTCCAAAAACGCTGACGTGCAGACCGAATGGCAGAACATCCCGGATGCGCTCCAGGCGCTTGCTGCAGGGAAAAGTGTCTACGTTCGCGGCGCGACCGGCAACCTGCAGTGGGACCACAAGCGCGGCGTCGACCTTCTCGAGTCGACGTACGCCGTCTGGGAAATGCGCGGCAGCCAGCAGATTTATCGCAAAGACCCGGAGCATTATCTTGTTCGCGGGAAGCAATCCAAAGGGGTGTCGGCCGCGCTGACCGCCGCGAGCATCGCGTATCGGCAGACGCTTTCAGAAACCGGTCGCTTCTACTCGCCGAAAGGGCCGCGCGGCAATTTGTGGGCGCTCATTGCGGCGACATCATCGACGTTCGCCAACTACCGCCATCAAGCCGACGCGCTCCGCTTCTATCGGACTCTGCGAAACAACGGTGTGAGCGACGATCATATTCTTTTTGTTGCTGCCGACGATATCGCAAATAACCCTAAAAACCCGGTTCCAGGCACGGTTTACAACGCGCCCGACGGGCCCAACTTGTACCACCCACGCGATCAACAAATCGACTACTTGCTCGCCGATATTCTGAAGCGCGATCGCCTCGGCGAAGGGGGCGCAGACCATCTTTTGCGAATGTTGTCGGGCGACGCGAGCGACTCCGTGCCAAAAGTGCTCACCCCCAGACCGGACGACAACGTCGTTGTTTTTCTCGTCGGCCACGGTGGCGATTCGGGGCTACTTGTCGGCGGCGACACCGCGGAATCGGCCGAGCAGTCGCACGGTTCGTTTGTTACGCCACCCCGCCTCGCCGAAGCGGTCGAAAAGCTTCACAGAAAAGGGTACCGCCAAATTTGGCTCGCGGTTGAAGCGTGCCATTCGGGTGTTTTGGGGCGCAACTTGAAGGCGCCCGGAGCGCTCTTGCTCACCGGGTCGAACGCCAACGAAGACTCGTTTTCAAACGGTTACGACCCGGCGACTCAAATATGGCTCTCGGACGAATTCGCGAGCGCCGTCAATGCGCAGCTTGAAACAGCAATGAACACGTCGTTTTTCGACGGCTACGACATGCTTTACCAATCGGTGCCAATGTCACACGTTAGCGCCTTTAATAGCCTTAATTTCGGCGACACCCGAAGTGTCCCGTTTGCCGATTTTGTCATACCGTAGTGTCCAAACTCATAGGCGGGGGTGGGAGCGAATGTGGAACCAAATCGCTACCAGAGTCGGTTGTGCGCTTATTGCAATTGGCCTCCTCGGTTCGTGGCTGCCGGCATGCTCCGGCGGCGCAAAAGGGCCGGTAAAAATTGGCGTCTTGCTGCCGCTCACCGGGCCGAATGAAAACGATTTTAATCTTCCGCTTAACATGGCGCTCAAGCGCATCAACGCGGCGGGCGGCGTTCGCGGACACCAGGTCGAACTTGTCTACAGCGACCTCGGAAGGTTCGCCGACACGGTCGACGGCGGCGTAAGCGCGGCTCAACAATTTCTCAACGACGACTCGATTCAGGCGGTAATTGGGACCGATCAAGACGACACCACCGACGCGCTCGCATCGGCATTTATTGATAAAAAGAAGCTGCTCGTCTCGCCATCGGCAACAACGCGCGAATTGATACAGCAGTTCGGTGGCGAGAAGTATTTCTGGCGTACGGTCGAATCGGACGTCTCGCAGGCCGAGGTCATGCTCGAGTACGCATTTTCGCATGGCGCTACGAGCGTTGCGGTGCTCGCGACGTCGAACTTGTACGGTCAGACATTTTTTGACGCGATTCCTGACCGGGCCGTAGAAGTCGGCCTCCAGGTTACAGGGGCGCTGCGCATTGGCGAGAAGGAAACCGATTGCGCCGCCGCGATGCAGCGCCTCCGCGACAACGGCGTGGCCGCGGGTCGTGCCAACGCTCTGGCAAAGGCGACTGATGAGAGTGACGTGAAGGACCAACTCTTCGCCGAAGACGAGACGACAAACCCCGACTCGAACTACTACCCCGACTGGCTCTATCTAGTCCCCCGAACCGAAGACCAAGCGACTTGCATGATCGAGCAGGCGCGAAAGCTCTTCGCCGCCAAAGTTCCGCAGCTCTTTTTCCCCGACGGCGGACAATACAAAGGTCTCTGGAAAAAGCTCGTAGCAAAAGGCGAAGACCCAACCGGAATTCTCGGCACATCGGTCGAAGCGGCGACGTCGACCGGCTTTGAAGAGGTATTTTCAAAAGAGACGGGCGTCACAATCCCGGGAGTCGACGCAAGCTATTCCGCCCAAGCATTCGATGCGCTGATGATGATCGCCTACGCGATGCAGCGCGCGAATTTGCAGACGGGCGAAAAGCTCGCGCAAGCGTTTTGGGATCTCGCCACACTCGACCCAGACAACTCCGACGTCACGATCGATTGGCAAGACATTGGTGGCGCGCTCGATGCCATCGCCGCGGGCAAGCGCGTCTATGTCACCGGCGCAACCGGGAACCTACAGTGGGACGAAAAGCTCGGCGTCGACCTACTAGAAACGACTTACGCCGTTTGGCGAATCGACGGCGAAAAGCAGGTTTACAACAAAGAAGACTATTTCGTTCGAGGCAAAGGCGAGGCGGGTGTGTCGGCCGTTTTGCAGACTGCCGCCGCCGCGCACAGAAACAAGCTTGCTCTAACCGGTGACGCGCCGCCCCCGCCGATCGACCCAGCGAAAGACGTCTGGGCGCTCGTCGGTGCAACTTCGTCGGGCATCGCCAACTACCGACATCAAGCCGATGCCCTGCGCTTTTTTCACATTCTGCGGACGTATGGCGTTCCGCGAACGCACATTATCTTGTTTCTTGCGGACGATATTCTTACGAACCCGAAAAATCCTACTCCCGGAAAAATTGAAAACGTCCCCAATGGACCCGACTTGTACGCGCCTCCAGACTACTATTTGTCCGACCTCACGAAGGACGGCAAAGGGGCTAAGCACATTCTCGAAATTCTCGCCGGCGAAGCAAATATCACGCGAAACAACGGAAACATCGGACCGGTCATCCAATCGAACGACCAAAGCAACGTCGTCGTATTTATCGTCGGTCACGGCGGCGACGACGGCGTGCTCGTAGGCGGTGACACATCCGAAGCGGCCGAATCTGGGCGGGGGTCGTTCATCACCCCCAGAGACCTGGGAGCCAAGGTCAACGCGATGCACACCCAGAAACGATACCGCGAGCTCTGGATGATCGTGGAAGCGTGCCACGCTGGGGTGCTGGGACGAAATTTCAATGCGCCGCTCGCGTTTTTGATCACTGGCGCGAATGCTCACGAGAACTCGTTTGCCGCCAACTACGACCGCAGCGTCAATACGTGGGTCGCCGATGAGTTTGCCGCGGCGTTCAGCTCGCAGCTTGAAGGGGCGGCGAATCCTAACCTCCACGCTTTGTACAATCTTCTTTACAACTCGGTGAAGCTGTCGCATGTGAGCGCATTCAACGCCGGGCGATTTGTCGACCCGCGGAAAGTTCCGGCTTCGGATTTCGTCAGACCACCGGCGCTGTAATCGAGCCGCACGACCCGCTTTTTAACATGTTCACATTTCGCCCTGCCCGCGCCTCCGATCGCGATCGCCTCATCGACATTCATTTCAATTCGTTCCCCGATCCGCGCGGCGTGGCGGCTCGCGAAACAGTCTTTTTTGCAAACCCGCTCGGAACGCTCGACGATGCGGTCGTCGTAGAAAAAAATGGCGCGATCGTCGGTCACGCATTTCTTTTTGCGATGCAGTGCGGCTTCGGCGGAAGGGCGATTCAAGCGGGGGGGATCGCCAGCGTCGGCGTCGCCCCGGAGGCTCGCGGCAGCGGCGTCGCTTCGGCGCTTTTGAATCACTTGCACGAAGTCGCGGACCAGCGCGGTGATGTGATCACCCTTCTTTTCCCCTTCCGCGAAGCTTTTTATGCGCGGCTCGGCTACGCCTCTGTAGCGCCAAACCACCGCCTCGGGTTCCGGCCCGCTGCAGTCCCGCGCGAATGGCGCGGCAGCGGTGATGTGCAGGTTCGAGCGGCAACCGGCGCGGATCGTGAAGCGATCGCCACTTGCTACGAAACGTGCATCGCAAAAAATTCCGGCTGGATCGCCAGGACGGCGCGCTACTGGGATTTTTTGCTCGCCGACGAGCGTCGATACTGGGTTGTGGCAACGCGAGCCGATGCGCTCGTCGGCTACGCCGCGTGGGAGCTCGCGCAGAGCGAACCGCACGCCGCGACACAACTTCACGTGCGCGAATGCGTGGCGATCGACGACGATGCGAGGCGGGCACTATTGGCAACAATGGGGGGGCAGCGCGACCAAGTATCGCTCATCGAGATGGAGGTGGCTTCTGACGATCCGATCGCGTGGGCGCTCGTCGACCCCGATGCGGCTGATGCGGGAACTGAGCGGGTTGAACACCCAAGCGGCCTGCTTTCAAACGGGCCGATGGTGCGCATTACGAACGTTCGTCGAGCGCTCGACGGGCGGCGTTGTGCGGAAGCTGTGACAATCGGCACCGATGCGCAGGACGATCGACTTCAAATTCGCGATGAAAAGGCGCTTGCGTCAATTCTCTTCGGCACGCTTCGCCCATCTGAAGCGGCGCGGCTCGGGTGGTGTTCAGCCTCCACAAGCGACATTCTCGCAAAGGCCGATCGCTCTTTTAGCCTACCGCGCTATTTTACGATCGATCGCTTTTAGCCTACAGGTGCGCACTGCTCCCACTTCATGCAAGTCCGAAAATGGTCACTCTGGTCACCCGGCTCTTGTGGTTCGGGGCGATGGCACTGTTTTTCGCTGTTTTTGGCGTCTTTTTGTGCCGCTTGCCCTACCCGCGCCCCCTTGCCGGCGTCATATTTTCGCTAACTTCTCTTGCCTGCGCGCCGTTCATTTATCTGACAGTGCGGAATTTCGTTAGAGTAATTTTCGTGGAAGAGCCGTGATTCTGGCCAATTGACGCCCCGGAATCCCGACTTACCTTCAACTGAACGCGGCTCCGGGGCTCACCCGCCCGAAACCGACTGACCGCTACCTGCCGAGGTTTTCTATGTACGATATCCAGCAATATCCCGTCTCCCAGGGCACCGCTACGCAGGCGATTTTGCCCTATCTACGTCGTGTTTATTCGCTCTTTTTGGGCGGCGTTGTCTTCGCCGTAGTCGGCGCACTCGTCGCGCTCTATTCCGGCGCCCCGGTTCCGCTCGATATGGGCGGCGGGCAGTTGGCGGTTCCGCCAATGGTAGCCTTCGGCTTGCAGCACGGGATTATCGCCATCATCGTCTACATCGCCGCATTTTTCGGGGCGAATATGGTGAGGCGCAAACCGGGGATCAATCTGGTCGCCCTGTTTGGGTACACGTTCATTACCGGCGTGTTTATCGCCCCCGCGCTCTTTATCGCGCAGCTCGCGGCATCGCATGGGGCAACGCTAAGCCCAGCGCCGGTACGCGACGCCTTTCTTCTGACCGCCGGCGCCTTCACCGGGCTCACAGGCTACGTGCTCATCACGAAGCGTGATTTTTCGTTCATGGGTGCCGGTTTGTCGATGGGCCTGTGGGTGATCATCGGCGCCTCGCTGCTCAACTTCTTCTTTCATTCGTCGGTCTTTCAGCTCGCGATTTCGAGCGTCGGTGTCCTCCTCTTCTGCGGGTACATCTTGTTCGATACGTCGCGCATCCTCAAAGAGCGCGACGAGAGCGACCCGATCGGCGCGGCGCTTCGCCTATTTCTCGATGTCATCAATCTGTTCATGTTTCTTTTGCAGATTCTCTCGTCAGGGCGTCGGCGGTAGGCGGCGCCTTTTTCAAAACAAGTGGGGGTGTAGTCGCTCCGTGGTGTCATGATGAACCCTTATTTCAAACACTTGCGTGTGATCACGCTCCTTATCTTTGCGCTACTGACACCCTTGTTCGCGCGTGCCGACCTGGCGGTTCATTCACCGCCAGCCGATACGCCCCACGTTGAAACAAGCATCGATTTGCCGGCCGTTCCGCATCACTTCGAGCACGCCCGCACCGGGTGGCTCGACATCGCTTACACGCCGCAAGCGCGCGAACGAGTCACCGGGCTCCTCCGAAGCGCCGAAGAAATTCGAGCAACTCTGAGCGCTCAACTTGGAGCCCCAGTCCTCGATCAGATCGAAGTTCGAATCGCGCGGACGCCGGAAGAGATGGCCGCAGTGACGCCGCTCCATGCGCCGCCCCCCGCGTACGCGAGCGGTGTGGCGTATCCAGCGCTCCGCCTCATCGCACTGACGATGGAAGCTCCTCGGTCGATCGAGGCAACCGATCTCGATGAAGTGCTGAGGCACGAGCTTGCCCACCTCGCACTCGCCGATGCCACCGGAGGCGACGTGCCGCGATGGTTCAACGAAGGGTTTGCGGTGTACGCGTCAGGCGAGAGTCGATTTGCGCGCCTCCAAGCGTTGTGGGACGCAACGCTCTCCGAAACGCTCCTCCCGCTGTCCGAAATTGACCGGAGCTTCCCCGCCGATTCAAGCAAAGTGACGATCGCATATGCCGAATCGGCCGACTTTGTCCGCTTTTTGCTACGCGAGCCCGATAGGTTGCGGTTCGAAGGGCTTATCAAGCGCGTGCGCAACGGAGAGCCTTTTTACGAGGCGCTCAGCGAGGCATATGGCGTTAGCCTTAAGCGGCTCGAATACGAGTGGCACGAAGAAATCGCGAGCCGCTATACCGTCCTTCCGCTCATCACTGGCGGGTCACTTTTTTGGGTCTTGGCAATTGGCGGTTTAGCCTACGCATTTGTGAAGCGGAGACGGCACGCGAAAGAGACGATCGCGCGGTGGGGGCGCGAAGAAGCCGAGCACGATCAGTTGCGCGCTCGGTATCTCGCCGAAATGCAGCGGCACGAAGCGCCCAGGGTGGCAATTCCGGCGCCCGTCCCGGGTGAACCGCCGCTCGCTCATCCGAGCGAAACAATCGCGCCGCCCGTTTCCGCGATCATCGAGCACGATGGCGAATGGCACACGATTCATTGAGCGGACGGCCCGCCATCCATGTCGTCGCCTCCGCGGCGATCGCAATTTTTGCGCTCGGGCAGCTCCCCGGCGCTCACCTCAGCGAAACATTTATTTTGTGCGCACCCGAAGAGGAGCCGGCGGTAGCAGACATCGCCGAAGCGATCGCGCCAGCGGCGGCAATGGTGCCGGCTCCGACGATCATTGATGCGAGCGCACCGCTTGTCGCGTCGGGCCACCTCGGCGTCGTCGCGGGGCCGGTGCCGCCTATCCCCCCCTCAGACACGCTCGTCGCGCTCGATCCACCGACCGGCTTTGGCGATGTCGAAGCGCTCGATTTGAAAGATTTTGATAACGGTACGCGCGAACCGCTTGCGGTGCGCGTTGTCGACGACCGCGGCTATCCGGTGGCAAGTGCCCGCATCACCGGTCGATCAAAGCCAACCGGTCCGCGTATTGCCGCGATGACGAACCGCGATGGAGAGACGAATCTCACCGGCGCGCGCGGTCTCGCTGTCGAACTCATCGCACGCGCTCGCGGCTTTGCTCCCGTCACCGTGTTCGAAGACGGTAGTAGCAGTGAGCTAAAGATTGTGATGCAGCCAGGATCGACCGTTGAAGGGGCGGTTCGCGATCGCTATTCGGGCGACCCAATTGGCGGAGCCGAAGTGACGTTGTCGACGAAAGTGGGGGAGCGACGCGCTCGAACAGACAGGCGCGGCAACTATTCGTTCGACGACTTGGCGCGAGGCGGCGGGCGCATTCGGGTCAAAGCGCACCGGTACGCCGACGTTCAGATCGACGTTGCAATCGCCGAACCGCGCGTTCAACCGCAAGAGCTCCCTCGCATCGAGATGGCGCTTCGCGAGTCGATGCGATGACTTTCGTGGCGGTCGTAAAAGAGGCGCGCAATGGCTAAAATTAGGCTTGATCAGCTGCTCGTCGACCGCGGATTGGCGCCGACAAAATCGCGCGCGCAGGCGCTAATTTTAGCCGGTGACGTGCTCGTCGGCGGAACGCGCGTTGACAAAGCAGGCGCGGCGTTCGCCGGCGATGTGGAGCTGTCGCTTCGCGCCGAGCTTCATCCGTACGTCTCGCGCGGTGGGGTGAAGCTCGCCGGAGCGCTCGACGCCTTCGCGGTCGACGTGCGCTCGCTTCGATGCCTCGATGTCGGTGCATCGACCGGCGGCTTCACCGATTGTCTGCTTCAACGTGGCGCTTCGGGCGTCGTTGCCGTCGATGTTGGTTACGGCCAACTCGCGCACAAACTTCGCGTCGATCCGCGAGTCACTGTGCTCGAACGGACAAACGCACGCGGACTCACGACGGAGATGATCGGCGGTCAGGTTGACCTCACTGTCGTCGATGCATCGTTCATCGCGATTTCGAAGCTGATCGACGCGATCGCGCACTGCACACGAACCGGCGGAGCGCTCGTCGCGCTGATCAAGCCGCAATTCGAAGCGGGGCGCGAAGAAGCATCGCGCGGCAAAGGGGTCATCGCCGACGCGGCGGTGAGAGCGCGGGCGATCTCCGAAGCGATAGGCGCCGTAAAGGCGGCCGGTTTTGAAGTGATCGGCGAGTGCAACTCGTCAATCGCAGGCCCGAAAGGGAACGTCGAGGCGTTTGTTCACGCGAGGCGCGAGTAGCTACGCTTCATCCTTCGCGGGGCGGTCACCAAAAATGGCCGTACCCACGCGCACCATCGTCGACCCGCACTCGATCGCCGCTTCGAGGTCGCTCGACATCCCCATCGACAGCTCGGGGAGCGGGGCCATTCGCTGATGCAAGTTGCGAATCGTTGCGAGCGACTCAAACACGCGACGCGCATCATCGAGAGACCCGTTCGGCCCAATCGTCATGAGGCCACGCAAATCGAGAGTTTTTTCTGCCAAGACGGCATCGATCAACTCGGCCAAATCCACCGGTGAAGCGCCGTGCTTTTGCGGCTCGGCGGCGACATTCACTTCGATCAGCACTTTCATTCGGGCGCGCACCACTTCGCCTGCCTGTTCATCGACCCATTCGAGGCGCTTCGCGAGCGCGCGCACGACCGAAACGTTATCGAGCGTTTCGACAACGTCGGCAGATTGCGCAATCAGCTTTGCTTTGTTCGTCTGAAGGTGACCAATAAAGTGCCATTCAAGCGTCGGTAAATCGGCCAGATCGACGCGCCTTTTTTCAAGATTTTGCGCATAATTCTCCCCAAAAACGCGCTGACCACACGCCACCGCCTCGCGGACCGCCTCGACCGGATGAAACTTCGACACCGCGACAATCTGCACGTTGCCGGCACTTCTCCCGCTTCGCTTCGCGGCATCAGCGACGCGCTGACGGACGATGGCAAGCCGCTCCGACATCGGCGCCAAATCGCCCGTCACGATGCCGCCCATCCGCGCCGCTTTCGCGCGTGGCAAACCATCACGTCGCTTTCGCGCGTGAGCTTGCCGCCATAAAAATCGCCGTCGATGCGATCGAGTTCGAACCCGTTGTAGTGCAGAAGCGCCTCCCACTCTTGCGGGAAAAATTGCCGGTGCGCGAGCGGCATCACGAACGCTTCATCGGGCGCGTCGATCGGCTCATGCTCGGCCGATACGAACATGATTTGGCGCGCCTGATCGTAGTCAAAGAACTCGCGATAGCGCACAACTTTGCCAAGCGTTGGGTGCTTAAAACGCGGCATGTGATACGCGCGCCCCGGCGAACGCGTTAAATCGGTGAGCGACGGGATCGAGATGTCGACAACGAACTCTCCGCGCGGCGCCAAATGCGAGCGAACGCGCGAAAAAAATTGCTCGGCGTCGGCGCGCGTATACAGATGAAGCGCGGTATTGAACGGGCAAATAACGAGGGGGAATCGCTTCGCAATCCGGCACTTGCGCATGTCGCCGCGGCGAAGAGTGACGCGCTTTCGAACTTCAACCGGCTCGCTTGCCAAGCGAGCACGGAGATCGGCAAGCATCGGCGCTGACTGATCGATCCCTGTAACCGAAATGCCGTGCCTCGCGATCGGCAGCGCGATGCGGCCGTTGCCGACGCCGTATTCGAGAAGCGGGCCGCCGTTTTTGCACGCGAGCGACACGTAAAACTGCACGTCGTCGATGCGACGCCTGTAGGTGGACGTGTAGTAGTTCACGTCTTCGTAATGTGCGCGCGAACCTACTTCTAGTTCGAGGTCGCGCTTCACGGTGTCAGCTCTAAGGGCCTACTCAGCCGAAGTCGCGCTGCTCCGACGCGACAATCCACTCATCGACCACTTCATTTGTGGGGCGCTCGAAGTAGACTTTGCCGGCCGCGATTTCGCGTAGCGCGGTGACCGCTGCTTTATTTTTGGAGTGAACGAGCGGCGTTGCCCCCTTCATAAGCTGACGCGCGCGGTATGCCGCTAGGATAACGAGTGCGAAACGGTTCTCTTCTCGTTCGAGGCAGTCTTCTACGGTAACGCGAGCCATCTTCGGGGGGTGCTCCTAAGGGTGGAGGCTGGCAGGCATAAAAGCGCCCAACGCCAAACTCGGGGACGTTACGGTACCCGAAAGAAGAAAATTGGCAAGGGAGCACGCGCAAAGTGCTTGAAAAAAGCTAAGAAAATTGCATTCTGCCGGCTCCGGAAGAGTGGCCGAGTGGTCTAAGGCAGCGGTTTTGAAAACCGCCGACGGTGCAAGCCGTCCAAGGGTTCGAATCCCTTCTCTTCCTCTTTACCTCCTCTAATTTGCTCTTCTTTTTGAGGCCTCGCCTATGCGCTCTTTTCGTTATTCTTCGCTACTTGGGCTGATCGCGCTTTCGCTCGTTGCGTGCAAATCGCCGAGCAACGAAATCCCCGTGGGGGCATACCTCTCGCTGTCAGGCCCCGATTCAACATTCGGAAGCGACACGCGTGATGGCATCGAGCTCGCCGTCGAGCAGACAAACGCCACAGGATTGAAGGGGAAAAAAGTCCGCCTCTTTTACGAAGACGATAAGTCGACACCGATGGAAGCGTCGAACAAAGTTCGCCAGCTAATCGATCGCAACAAAGTCGTCGCGGTGCTCGGCGAAGTCGCGTCGAGCCGTTCAATGGCGGGAGGCCTCGTCGCCAACACAAGCAAAGTGCCAATGGTGACGCCGTCGTCGACCGCGATCGACGTGACGAAAAACCGCGAGTTCGTGTTTCGCACATGTTTCACTGACGCGCAGCAGGGTGAAGTCGCTGCGCGGTACGTCTACGAAAACATGAAAAAGACGAAAGTCGGAATCTTGTTCGCCGCACAAGACACCTACTCGTCAGGGCTCGCGCAGAGTTTTCGCGAAAACTTTTTGAAACTTGGCGGCGCGATCGTTGTCGAAAAAGGTTTTCAAAAAGGGGAGACGAATTTTACGACCTACCTCGAAGAGCTAAAAGCCAAAGATCCGGAGATGATTTACGCTCCGGTCTACTACAACGAGATGGTGCAGATCGCGCGGCAGGCGAAGCATGTTGGCCTCGCAGGGAGCATGTTCATGGGCGGCGATGGGTGGGATTCGTCGAATCTGATCGAAGGGGCCGGCGCGGAGCTCGAAGGCGCGCGGTTTACCAACGGGTACGCGCCCGATGTCCCGTGGCCGAAATCAAAAGGGTTTATCACGGCATTCCAAGCGAAATACCATCGCGCCCCGAATAGCCTCAGCGCGCAAGGTTACGACGCGGCGATGGTGCTGTTTGATGCGATCCAGCGCAGCGAAAACGGCTCGCCCGATTCAGTGCGAAAGGCGCTCGGAGAGACGAAAGATTTTGCCGGCGCAACCGGTAACATCACGATCGACAAGAATCGCAACGCCAAAAAAGCGATCGTCGTCGTGGCGATTCACGATAACGCATTCAAGTTCGATTCAGTGATCACAACGCAGTAGCGGCGGGAGCTCGAGCGCGATGCATCGTATTTTTGAGGCTCTGGTGACCGGGCTAGCTCAAGGAGCCATGATTGCGCTCGTCGCGCTCGGCTACACGATGGTGTTCGGGATTTTGAAGATGATCAACTTCGCGCACAGCGAAGTGTTCATGATGGCGGCGTACGTCGGACTCTTTATTCTGACGGCCCTTGGCGGAGCGCACTCGCCATGGATCGCCGGAATTGGCGGCACCGTCGGGGCAATGATCGGAGCGGCCGCCCTCGGGATGCTCATTGAAAGGGTCGCCTATAGGCCGCTACGCGCGCGCGGTCGGGGGACACGCCTGTCACGCATCACGCCGCTTGTCACCGCACTCGCAACGTCTGTTTTTTTGCAGAACGCAGCGCAGCTGATGTTTTCGGCCAAATTTAGGCCCTACCCGCGTCTTTTCGAGCAAACACGGCCGGTGATTTTTATCGTCGCGGTTGTCGTGATGGTGCTGCTGAACCAACTCGTAAAAAAAACCTGGTTCGGCAAAGCGATGCGCGCTCTCTCATCCAACGAAGAGGCGGCGCGTCTGATGGGGGTGCGAACATCGCGCGTCATTTCAATGACATTCGCGGTCGGGTCGGGGTTGGCCGCAGTCGGCGCGGTGCTCTACTGCCTCGATCAATCGCAAGTCTATCCAACGATGGGGGTCGTGATCGGCACGCGCGCGTTTGTCGCGGCGGTCCTCGGCGGCATCGGCAACATCACCGGAGCGATGTTAGGCGGCCTCTTGCTCGGGGTGCTCGGCGAGTTCGTGAAGCTGACCGACTACTCAGGCGGCGTCGATGTGCTCGTGTTTCTCGTGCTGATCGGCGTGCTGCTCGTGAAGCCGACAGGGCTCCTCGGATCAACCGCCGGCGAAAAAGTTTAGCGGTTAGGGTGCGTACTCAATTTCTCCTCTGACCCGTAAACGTGCCCGTGCCCGTAAACGTGCCCGGTTTTGAGAACTGTAGAAGAGATCGTGAATTCGCTATTTTAATCGGATGAACGGCATGCTTAATCGCTCTGTGCGATGGTGCGA
>CAMAVR010000027.1 GCA_945861885.1 Nannocystis exedens
CATGAAAGACGGAACCCGTCGGCAAGCGCGAACCCACACCCCTTAAATTCTTTGCGGCTTCGCGGCTTTGCGGCCCAAAAATTCCGCGGTTTTTCTTGGCGGCTCAATGGACTTGCCGCGTCAACAATTTTGATTCGCGTAACTCGTAGTTTTGTTAACGCGTACGACGCGCGGGCGATCTGTTTGTGAGCTTCGAGTGAGTCCGCGGCGCTCATGAACGCGCGCCGCTGTCGTTCGGGCCCGTCGCCATTCGCCAACGGTCTAGGTGCCGTCACGGCACTCTTTGTCGAAGCACACGCTCCTGTTCCAAGAACAATCAAAAACATCCAACACAGCGTTGACATCATCCCCATTTTTGCCATGTTGCACCATTATCATTGTTGCGATTTTATGTATAAAACAATTGCAGCGAATCGTTTAAATGTTTACTTTAATGAAATTTCATTAATGGGATTAATGGGATTAATGGGATTGCGTAATTTTAAACGATCGCGACGCGACTGCGCGCCGCTTGAATTGCGCGATGAAGCCGCTCCTCTAGGACTTTGCGTGGCGGCAGATCGGTCAGATATTCAGCGATATGGATACCTCGCGTACCGAGATTCAAATACTCGACCGTTTCACGCTTTTTGCCCGCGCACAGAATAATCCCGAGCGGGGGCTCTTCGTCGGCGTGCCGCTCGTGTTTGTCGAGCCAACGCAGATAGAGTTCCATTTGGCCCGAATCGGCGGCCTTGAAATCACCAATTTTCAGCTCGATCGCGACAAGACGTCGCATGCGGCGATGATAGAATAAAAGATCGATGTAGTAATCGTCGCCGTCGACTATGATGCGTTTCTGGCGCTCGACGAAGGCAAAGCCGGCACCGAGCTCGAGAAGAAAGCGCTCGATTTCTCGAAGTATCGCCGATTCCAGATCTTTTTCGCTGTATGTGTCGGCCAGTTCTAGAAAGTCGAGCATGTATGGGTCGCGAAAGACGAATGCAGGGGTGACTTCACCCTTTCGGCGAAGTGCCGCGAGCTCTTTTCGGATCAACGCTTCCGGTTTCTTTGACAGCGCTGTTCGTTCATACAACATGCTGTCGATTTTCTCGGTTAGCTCGCGCGTTGACCAACCGTCGACGCGGCACATCTCCGCGTAAAACTCGCGTTTTAGCGCATCTTTCAGGGGAATAAGCACCCTAAAATGAGACCAGCCCAATTGTCGCCACAGTGTGGCGACAATTTCAGGATCAGGAAAAACCGTGGCGAATTGAACCATTCGCTGCAGGTTTTTCACGCCAAAGCTCCGCCCGTGGCGGACCTCCAATTGTCGCCCCACTGTGGCGACAATTTGCGTGCCGTAGTCGGCCCGGCGACCTTTTAGCACGTCGACGTAAATGCGGTGTCCGAGCTGCCAATAGAGCATCGTCAGCGCGGCGTTGGCGGTGACCGCGACCTGCCCTCGAGCTTCGTCGATCATTCGTCCGAGCTCATGCACCAACGTTGCAATCTGCGCTTCACTTGCGGAAGCAGGTTTGATTACCGCGCGAGGTGACGTCGCAAGAGCGGTTACCTTCGGCGATTGTCGCCTCACAGTCGCCGTCGTTTTTCTCGACGCCTTCTCAGTCGGGGCTTTCGTCACTTTCTTGCGCGGCAACTTCGTCATCGCTGTCCTCTGGCTGCGCCAAGAAGAATCTGCACAGCGTCACCATCAACACGGACGATAGCGGCCAGCATATCGATAAACAATAAGTGAGCAGACTTATTCTCCCTACTTTTTTGCGCATCACGCCTCACAATTCCGCGGCAAAGACTGCTGCGTCGGCGTCGCATGTTGTCCTCCGCGATTTTGGTTCATATTTAGGCCGCAAACACTAAATTTCGTTTTCGTCGCAAGCATAGTCTCCGTCCGCTCGCGCACCATTTGCCTGCGCGCGTAATGTCACAGCTCCCTTGTTCACTATCGGTCTCTACATTTCGCTCGTGCAAACGAGCGATCCTGATGCCGATGGGAGGCGCCTCTTTATCTTGCCCTAAAACCTTCGTTTCGGGACTCCCTCAAACTGCCGCGATCGGGGGACCGCACGCAAACTGACTTTATGGCGCTGCGCATACAGCGAAGGTGTACAGCCTCAAAGAGATTGCAGCGACGCGCAGGGACCCGCCTTGTGAAGACATCTCGAGTCGTTTGAAGGTGCTTCTCAGACGCGCGAACGTTTGCGCCAAAGGACGCGCGGTAGCGATACCGACGATGCGCCGGGTCACGACTTGCGAGCGCGTGACACGCGCGTGGACGCTCCAAAATATTCAAAAAAGATGACGATTTTTGGATACCTGAGCCGCTTTTTGGCGACTTAAACCTGCAGAGGGCGATCGCCGAAAAACTGCTGTTAGTCCAATCGAGCGCCAACAACGCCGTCTCTTCCTTTCGCTGGAAACAATCGACGCCTGCTGCCGACTTCTTTTTCAGGAGGCCATGCCATGACGAAAAAAAAGATCCCCATCCAAGTGATCAAAAAGATCGAAGCAGAACTGTCAGCGCTACCGCCACGCCCGCCGGAAAACGTCAACAAAACGGAAGCGGTTCACATGCTCGCGCCGCTCATCGCCCGCATGCAGTTGAAGGGGTACAGCCTCGACACGATTGCGGCGTTGCTGAGCGAGCGCGGTCTATTCGTCTCGCGAGTCGTTTTGAAAACGTATCTAAAACGCGGGAGGGGACGTGCCAAAGGGGGCAAGTCGGCGCTCCTGGCAACGCGTCTGCCGAAACCCAAAGAGCCCGGGATACTCGAGCCACGACCGCGGCCGGCGTGACGCTTGCGCTTGGGACGTTCGATCGATCCCGAGACTGCAAGCGGCATGACGGGCGCGAGCCGTGCGCTCGCAGGTTGGGAATCTTAGGGCTGCTTTCTTCGCATCATTCCAACGACGGAGGAGACCCATGAGCTCACCGATAAAGCGTGTAGCGACAACTACTCAGGGGACAAGCCGCACAGTGACTGCTACTGCATCGCGCTGGTACGACGTCGAGTTTGCCGCGATGCTTCTGGCGCTCGATCCGGGTGCTCTGCGAGCGCGATTGCGGCGCGCCGCGCGGAGTCATAACGGCGAGACCGTCGCGCATCTTGGGATGGGCGTTGTCGGAAAAAAGCTCGGCAAAAACTGGCGGCTTTTCGTTCCGAATGTCGAAGCCATTGATCGCAAGTCGTAACCGGATGCTAAAGTGGCCGCGCGCGTGTGCGGCTGCCCATGGAGGTTCTCATGGCAAATCGTCACACTGGTCCGGTCCGCAAGGTTAGCCGTCGCGGAGAGGACCGCTGGGTCATTGATTTCTTATGGATGGATAAGTCGGGGCAAAAGCACCGGTATCGCAAAGACGCGAGTTTACAAACTCGGTCAGGTGCGATGCTGGAAGCGCAGAGCCTTCACGAGCGCGCCATGCGCACTGGAACGTTGCACGAAAGAGCAGCGAAGCCGACGTTTAGCGCCTTCGTTGAAGGGTCGTTTAAAGCGCTTCGTATGCCACACTTTCGCCCTGCAACTCGGGTGCGATATGAAGCACTATTGCGGCAAGGGCTGCTTGATCATTTCAGGCCTCTTAGACTCGATGAGATCACGCAAGATTCTGTCCACAGTTACGCCGCAAAGCTCAATGCTCGCGGTGTAAGCACAAAGGCCGGGATCATGTTTCTTCGAACGATTCTCAAAAGTGCATGTGAGCTTGGCGTCGTCGACGAAGTGCCGAAGCTGCCGCGTCTGTGGAAAGAGAGCCGCAAGTTGCCTGATGCGCCGCCGATGGAGGACATTGAGAGCCTCATAAGCGGAACATCAAGTTGGCTCGCTCTCGCAGTTGCGTTGGCGGCGTTTGCCGGTCTTCGCAGCGGTGAGGTGCGTGCGCTCGAATGTCGCGACGTCGACCTCGCAGCAGGCCGCATCACGCTTCGGCACGCGTTCTCCGAGAACGAGCTGTCGACACCGAAGTCGGGTCACGAGCGCCTCATTCCGATCGCGCCGATTCTTCGGCCGTTTTTGGAAACGGCGGTTCGATCGAAGCTACCGAAAGCTCGGCTCGTCGTGACGTCGACGGGGGCGACACCGACGCGTCAGGCCATTCTGACGCGACTGAAGACGCTCGAAGCGAAGCTAGAAATCCGACCCTGGTCGTTCCACCAGATTCGGCACTTCTTCTACACCGAGCTTATCCAGCGCGGCGCAGACGTCGAAACCGTCCGCGTTCTCGCTGGGCACGCTTCGATCAGCGTCACGCAACGCTACCTGCATGCGACTGGTAACACCTTGGCTCACGCCGTCGGCCGCCTCACCGCGACCTGATGGCAACGGCCTCGCAGCTGGCCACCTCGTGGTAACCAGCTGGTAACAGCCACTCAGCCGATTCACCATCCAGCCGAAAACAAGCACAAAACCACCACAATAGTCGGGGCGAGAGGATTTGCTATTTCCTGTACGGAGGCAACGCCTCGTTGCCGGAGTACAGGAATTACAAAATCCTCGAGTTTGGCCTCAAGGCCTTCGGCCTTTTGGCAATAGTCGGGGCGAGAGGATTTGAACCTCCGACTCCTCGATCCCGAACCGAGTGCGCTACCAGACTGCGCTACGCCCCGCGCAATCGACGCTCTCAGGCGTAAAATGCGACACCGCTTAATGCTTGCGATTCGTCACCCCGTCAAACGGAATCGGTGACTCTAGAACGAAATCGTCACTTTCCCTTTGCCGTCTGCAAACGCGATGTTAAGCATCACTGTAACGTCAACGGGGCTATCATACCCTCTTGACATGACCTTTTTGGCAGCGCCTGGACGGCGTTGTCGCTTGCCTGGAGAAGTACCAATGGCTCTTGAACTCCCACCAATCAAAATTCTTATCGTTGATGACGATCGCGCCATCTGCGAGTACATGCAAACGCTGCTCGAACGCGACGGTTTCAGCGTAAAAGCTGTCTCCGATCCGACGTTCGTCGAAGACGAAATCCGCCAGGGCGGCTACCACCTGATCATTCTCGACCTCATGATGCCGAAGCTCGATGGCATCGAGGTTTTGAGGCGCATTCGGAAGCTTGATACCGACATTGCGGTCGTGATTTTTACCGGTTTCCCAAACCTCGAGAGTGCCGTCGCTTCGATGAAGCTCGACGCCGTCGATTACTTGAAAAAACCGTTCAACGTGGACGAGTTCCGCGAAGTAATTACGCGAATTATGCGTAAAAAAGGGCTCGCTCGCACCCCCGAAGAGCAGCTGCATCGCGTGATTGGCGATACAGTTCGCGGCCTTCGAAAAGACAAGGATTTGACGCTGAAGCAGATGTCGCGTCGAACCGGACTTAGCGTTTCGCTTTTGTCGCAGATCGAGCGCGCCGAATCGTCGGCCTCGATCTCGTCGCTCCATAAAATCGCGCTCGCGCTTGAATCGCGCATGCAAGATCTTTTTGGGGAACACTGATTCGTTGCCGCCACGGGGCGATTTGGTAATTGGGCGCGGTTTTCGTATCGTTTGGTGTCGAAAGTACCTTTACAGACGCGGAAGCCGTGCCCATACTGCCGCCCCCAATTTGCCGAAGTAGCTCAGATGGTTAGAGCGGGCGTTTCATACGCGCTAGGTCGGGGGTTCGACTCCCTCCTTCGGCACAACACACCGCGCAACATACCGCGTTTTTCGGCGATGCCGGCGCGTTAACGGCGTTTTTCGGGCGCAAAGTACCCAATGTACGTTGCGCCCGAAAAGCGCCGTTAGCGCTTGGCCTCCCCGAAAACCGCGGCATGTTGTCCTGCGATCGCCCCTTGGTTGACGCTTGCGCTTCCTTCGGTCGCGCTTTGGGCTCCTTCGGTGGGAATTGCACTGGGGGTGGTGGCGCTTCTGGCTTGGCGGCTGGTGACAACATATTACCCGGGTGATATTGACAACAATTATTACCCGGGTAATATCCTTGGATGGAAACTGTTGCTGACGTATCTCCACAATTTGCGGCTTTTGTTGGTGCTCGAAAAATCGCTTCTGGCGATTTGGTTTTGCTTCTTGGCTTGGTTAAGCGCTATTTTGATCGGCGGCCTGATGCTCAGATTTTGATTTTTGAGGATGCTACTGGGCAGCAGGTTGACTTTGACTTTCGGGGTACTGTTGATGACGTTATTGCTCGGGCGGCGCCCCCGCCTGCTGGCCCTGGTCGGCCTAAGCTTGGTGTGATTTGCCGCGAGATATCGCTTCTTCCTCGTCACTGGGATTGGCTTGAGGAGCAGCCTCGTGGCGCTTCGGCTGCGCTTCGCTCGCTTGTTGATGAGGCGCGCATGCGTGAGCCTACTCGCGCTCAATCGCGGCGTCGGCGCGATGCTACTGGCAAGTTTATGTGGGCTATCGCCGGCAATCTTCCACACTTTGAAGAGGCGACTCGCGCTCTTTTTGCTGACGATCGTGAGCGGCTCACGACGCTTATTGCCAAATGGCCGGTGGGCATTCGGGGGCACATTGAGCATTTACTTGGCGGCACAAATTAATCGGGAGCGCCCCCCTTTGAACGCATTGGGTGCGGCGGCGCTCCTTCGGCGCGCCTTCGGTGGCGGTCGTCCTCGGGCGTGGGTCGCAATTTTTGGGGGACCGGGTATTCCTTTGGAACCATGGGGCAGATTGCTAATTTAATTCCACGATTGATCGATAATCCCAAGCTGATTCTTAATCGCTTGTACTACACGGCTACCGGTACTTCCGTGGGAGATCTTCGGGACAGGATTGAAGACTATCGGGAGACGTTTAACACTCTCCTGGAGATGTCTCGGCGTGCTGGCGATGCGGTGCGAGTGTTGCCGCTTGACAGCTTCCTGGATGCGCATCGATACACGAACGAAGCAGAGGAGCTCGCGGCGCTTTTCAATGCGTATGGGTCTGACAAGGCTACCAAGCACAACTATCACTTGGTTTATGCCGAGCTTCTGGGGGCTCGAAAAAACGACGCGTGCGCCATTTTGGAGATTGGGCTCGGCACCAACAACACGCAGATTCGATCCAACATGGGGGCGCATGGCAAGCCCGGCGCGTCCGTCCGAGCGTTTCGTGATTGGGGCAAACGGTTTATGCTCTGCGGAGCCGACATTGATGCGAAGATCCTCTTTTCAGAAGAGCGAATTCGCACGTACCATGTCGATCAAACAGACCCGGCCACTCTTGCGGAGCTGGCCCTCAAACTTGCTCCACTCAAATTCGACCTAATTATTGACGACGGCTTGCACATGCCGTGGGCAAATCTAAATACCCTCAACTTTGCGCTCCCTCTATTGGCGCCCGATGGAGCATTCGTTATCGAAGACATTGTCGATGAATATATTCCGGTCTGGAATGTCATCGCGAAGTTCATCCCCGCCGATTACGCATTCGAACTGATCAAGTGCAAAAGCGAGTCTGTTTGCATTGTGCGAAAGCGAATGGCTTGACCGTTATACTCCCGCGCTGCCTTCTAAAACTTTAGGCCGAAACGGCGCCGCGCATTTGCTGACGTGATCTTCGCGATCTCTTCGAACGTCACGCCTCGCAGTTCGGCAATGCGCTTCGCCGTGTGCACCAAAAACGCCGGCTCGCACTTCTTGCCACGCAGTGGTACGGGGGCCAAAAACGGCGCGTCGGTCTCGATCAAAATGCGATCTGCTGGCACCCACGCTGCCGTCTCTTGAATGCTCTTCGCCTTGTCGAACGTGACGAGCCCTGAAAACGAAATGTCGAAGTTCATCTTCAGCGCTTCGGTTGCGAATGCGATGTCTTCGCTGAAGCAGTGAATGACGCCACCGACGTCGCTTGCCCCTTCACTCTTTAGGATCTCGAGCGTGTCGGCTGCTGCGTTTCTTGTGTGCACCACGATCGGCTTTTTTAGCTTCCTCGCGAGCGCTATTTGTTTCACGAAGGCGGCTCGCTGCAAATCGCGCGGCGAAAATTCGTAGTGATAATCGAGCCCTGTCTCGCCGATTGCGACGACTGATTCGTCATCGGCTAGCACTTTCAGCTCTGCAAACATCGTGTCGTCAAACTTTGCCGCTTCGTGCGGATGAACTCCCACCGCCGCGCGAATCATTAGTGGGTATCGCTGCGCCAGCGACATTGCCGATCGGGCCGACTCCATGTCGTCGCCTACGCCTATCGCAATCATTCCGACAATGCCGGCCGCCTTGGCGCGCTCGATAATGGCATCGGCGCCATCGGGGAGGAAACGAACATCGATGTGGCAGTGGGTATCGATTAGGGGAGTCATGTCTTTCTAATTTTAGCAGCATAAAATCGCGCGGCGACCGCGAAGACGAGCGTTCGCATGATCCAGTCGCTTGTCGACCCCATCCACACACCTGCGAGCCCTAACCCTAAAACATGCGAAAAGAGCCATGTGGCCGGAAGACGCACACCTAGCGCACATACGGTCGTTACAAAAAGCACGTTGCGGGTGAGGCCAGCACCTCGAAGCGCATCCGCGATCACCGCCGCCGTCGCCATGAACGGCTGCGCGATCACCACGATCGGAACTGCGGTAAGTCCGATAGCAATTACGCGCGCGTCGCTCGAGAAGAGCGGCAAGATTAGCCCCTTGCCGATAAAAAAAAGCACGCCTACCGTCGTCAGAAGAGTTACGGCGTAACCGACCGAAATTCGAATCACGCGCTCCGCTTCTTCGTGTTTTGAAGCTCCTAGTTTTTGCGCGACGAGCGCCGCCGCAGCGACACCGAACCCTTCGGCCGAGAGCCAGCAAGCCGACTCGACGCTCACGACCGCTTGGTTCGCCGCCATTGAATCGTCGCCGAGAAGCGCGATCATCCAGACAAACGCGAGAAAGCCTGTGTGATAGAGCGCGCGCTCGGCGACAACGGGCCACGCAATGTGCGAAATGCGGCGAATTTCGGCTAACAAAGCCTGTTTTTTTAGCTCCAGCGCCACTGCGTTTCGTTTGACGAGAAACGCAATACCGAGCAACGCTTGGCACGCGAATGTTACCGCTGTGCCGAGAGCAGCCCCGCGCGCCCCCATCGCGGCCACGCCGAAGCCACCGAGCACCCACCACTTGTCGAGCACGATATGAAGTGCATTCACAGCGATGCCGATTGCAAGCGGCGTACGCGTATCGCCGCCCGCTTGAAGCGCCGCAGTCGCCGTCGTCGCGGCAAATACGAGCGGCGACGCGAGCAGCGTCACTTGCAAGTAGGCGCGAACTTCGTCAACACTCGGCTGCGATGCAGCAGGCGCGAACTTCACCACGGCCGTAAGAATCCAAGGTGAAAGCGCCGCCACCAGAACTCCGGCGATCAGCGTACAGACAAAAGACGCGCTCACCGCATGCCGCGCACCGTTCGTATCGCGCGCTCCGACAAGCCACCCTACGCGCGAAATCGTACCGATCGTAAACGCCGAAAAGATGCTCCAAATCGACCACTCGATGGGCCCCGCAAGCTGCATCGCGGCGAGCGCCGTCTCTGAATAGTGGCCTAAAATAATCCGATCGACGACGAACACGAGCGTCTGCAAAAGCGAATGCGCAATCGCCGGAAACGCAAATCGCCGCACTTCACGAGCGAGAACATCGTCTTTCACACTACACTCCGCCGCTTTCTAGACGACGAGGTCGTGAAACCGTCGTCGTAATAGCGTGCTAGCCATATCGCCCGCGCTCTGCCTACGGTAGCTGAATCGCGTGATGAGCCGTTCGATCGTCTCTTCGGCGGCGCGCGTTCGTGCGGCATCCAGCCCGGCCCCCTTGTCGCGAATGACGATCACGACATCACGCGCGATCGCCGCCACCCCGGGGCGCCGCTCGGCAAACATCGCTTCGCGAATTCGGCGCAAATAGTGCGGAAAAACAGCCGCTACGTCGAGCTTTTCGTTCGGATGATCGAGCGACCATGCGGCGACCGCTCCGATCAAGTTTGGCCGGATATCGCTCGGCTCCCCCTTTTCGTCGAGGAGGCGCTCTGCTTCCGCCATCAGTCGCTCGTCGGCATCTTCGTGGGCGCCTGTTGCGCGATTAAAAATTCGCTCTTTTTTAACCCACGAACTCACATGCTGCACGTACCGCTCGAGAAGCTCCGCGTACCGCTCTTCGATGACGAGGCCGGTCGACGCATAAAACTCGCGCTCCCAGCTCGCGAGCAGGCGCCCCATGAGCACCTCGGTAAACTGCTTGACGTCGTGATAGCCGCCGATCAGCGGCTCTTGCTGAAGCCACTCGAATTCGGTTCGATTCTCGCATAGCGCTTCGATTTCGCTGAGCACGGCTAGCGGCGACAAATACGAGTAGTTCGGCGATTGTGCAGCATCGAGAAGGACCGCTCGAATTTCGCGCGGGCTTGCGCCGATACGCCCTTCGTAAATCGGATACGAATCGCCCTCGTTGTAGATCGCCGCGATATTGGCGTGCAGCAGCTTCTGCGACTCGGCGTCGAACCGCTCTGGGAGCTTCGCCGTCCCGTACAGGTCGAGCTTTTCGGCCGCCGTCAGCGACGACACGATCGACCTCAGCGCTTGCGGATAGCGATCGGGGTCGGGCTTTCTCATGCGGGTGAGCACGGCGAACATCGCGGCCATCTCCGTTGCGTGCGGCGCGACGTGCCTTCGCACCTGCGGGATCACGTGCGTGTCGTAGATCGTCTGCTCTTGCACATAGCTACGAAGATACGGAGTGCGAATCAGATCGAGCCGCCCGCGAAAACTCGCAAACTCGACGTGCTCACGAAACGCGTCAAAATGAAGCTCGTTCGCGCTCCCCATCATCACGCAATTGAGCTGCACGTTCTGCTGCGACAGCGCGACTTCGCCTGTCTCGACCGTCAGCTGGAGATATTTGAAGGCGTCGAGCGGCCTCTTTAACAAATCGCTAAATTCGATCAAACCGCCGGCTGCGTCGATCAGCTCGCCTCGCGCTTCGAAGAGCGTTAACGCTTGGAGCGATACGGGAAGCGACCCGAGCGACTTATCGGCCGTAATTTGCCGCTCGCCGGCATCAACCATCACTTGCGGTCCGATTGTCACAGCGCCAGTGCGATACCTCCTCGAAATAAAATAGCGCTCGACTTGAACGTGCTTCAGCACCTCTTTGTACGAGCCGTGGTAGCTCGCTAGAAGCGCCTCAAACACCTGCTGGCTCTTGTGCGACAGCATCCCCCGCGCAATCCATTCGGCCGGCGGCTCAACACCGTAACCGTCGTTGTCGCCTTCATCGTCTGCGCCTGGACGCGCCGCATACGCGCGCTTTAGCAAACGCTGGCGCTCCGCCACCGGAATTAAAAAGAGCGGATGATCGCGCACTTCAACGAGCAATTTTGCGTCGATCTGATCATCAGGGAGGTGCGCGTACGACTCGACAGAACCGCGCTCCGAACCTTGCGCAAACCCGAGTGTGCCTCGCGTCGTCTTCGTTGATGGGAAGACCCAGTTGAAACGATAGAGCGCGCCATCATCGCTCAGCGAATACTGCTCGAGCGCCGCCATCAAACAGGCCGCGATGGTGCTCTTCGCCGAACCGTTCGGCCCGTGAAGAAGAATGAGGCGATTCGCTCTCCCCTCACGCGCGAAATTCGAAACGGCGCGATAGATCTCTTCTTGCACCTGCTCTTGGCCGACGAGCGCTCCTCGCGAGAGCCCATCTTTTTCGGCGCTCTCCCAGGGCAAATCGAACAAATTCCACCGCGTAAACCGCCCCCATGGGTAGTCGGCTTTGCGCGTGCCGAAGTGATCGAACACGTCGCGCAAGTAGCGACATGCATCGCGCGCGTGCCTCACCGGGTCGCCTTCGAACAGCTGAAGGTATTCGGCGAAGGAGAGCACTCGGCGCCCTGTCCGAAATGCTCCCTGCACAGAGTCTGCGATGCGCTGGATCTGCGAGGAGATGCTAGAGTCGCGCGGCTCTGTCATACCGACACAGTATCAGAGCGCCGCGGTGCTGGTTGCTATTTGACGGGCACCGTTAGGCCGACATTCTCAGCTGCGAGCGCACACGAGCCCGGTTTGCAGACGCCGAACTTTAATTTTCCGTTAATCACCGCAACCGTTGGCGAATCGGCGTTGACTTTAAAACGCACGTGCATGACGCCAACTTTTTCGCTCGGCTCGACCAAAAAGTCGCCACCGTTTTTCGAGAACACATTCTTCGCTTTAGCGTTCGGGTCTTTAGGTAGAAACTCAACTTGCACAGCGCCCGATGTGTCGGCTGTAAACGTGTTTGGGTACTCCTTGTTCACATGGTACTCCCCTTTCGTTTCGAGGCGTATCGTCGCGGTGCACTCGGATCCGCGCTTGCACTCGCCGACCGGAGCAAAAACAACCGCGTAGGTTTCTTTGTCAATTTTTGTTCCTTTTGCCTCCGGGAGAGGCGCTGGGGGTGCGGCATCAGGGGCTTTTTTTGACGGTATGGCAATCCCGTGGGGGTGTTTTTTGGTTGCGATTGGCGTGTCAGCCTCGCTCCGAGTAATGAAGCCGATCACAATTGCGACGGTAGCCAGCGCGATGTTTGCCAAAAAAGCGGGGCGAAATGAGCAACGGGGGTACAACTGTTGGGTCATGGTGGTCTCCAGTTCGATGAGATTGGTATACTGTAAGAAATCCGATCGATGACGTTAACTACCGAAATACCGCTTTTGCGAATAAGCGGCCTCGTAACCACCTTCCGCACGGCGCGGGGTACGTTTAGGGCGGTTGACGATATCTCGTTCGATGTCCCCGCCGGGCGCACAGTCGGCGTTGTCGGTGAAAGCGGTTGCGGCAAAAGTGTCGCCTCACTGTCGATTTTGCGGCTCATCCAGTCGCCGCCAGGGGCCATCGAGCATGGCAACATCGAGTTTCGCGGCCAAGATTTGCTCAAGTTGCCCGAACGCGAAATGCGGAGCATCCGCGGCAACCAGATCTCGATGATCTTTCAAGAGCCGATGACAAGCCTAAATCCGGTCTACACCGTCGGATGGCAAATCGTCGAAGCGATACGCCTTCATCAATCACGAACGCGCCGCGAAGCGAAAGAGCACGCGATTGAGATGTTGCGTCGCGTCGGCATCCCGTCGCCGGAGACAAACGCCGGTGCCTATCCGCACGAGCTTTCGGGCGGCATGCGCCAAAGAGTGATGATCGCCATGGCGCTCGCATGCGAACCGAAACTGCTCATCGCCGACGAGCCAACAACCGCGCTCGATGTGACGATTCAGGCGCAAATTCTCGAACTCTTGCGCTCCCTGCAAGAGACGATGAACATGAGCGTCCTCCTGATCACGCACGATCTCGGCGTCGTCTCGCACTACGTCGAGCACGTTCTCGTGATGTACGCGGGGCGCATCGTTGAAAGCGCGCCGGTACGATCGATCTTCGCCGGGCCACGGCACCCATACACGCGCGGCCTCTTGCAAAGCCTCCCTGGTATGCATCTCGGCATCTCTCGCCAACAGCGCTTGCCAACGATCCCCGGCATCGTCCCCGATCCGTTCGACCTACCAACCGGCTGCCGTTTTGCCGATCGCTGCCCCCTCGTCATCGATGCATGCCGAGTCGCCGAACCGGCGCTCGAAGAAGTAGCACCTGGGCACTTCGCGCGGTGCATTCGCTCGAACGCGGTCGGAGGGCTAGTGTCATGAATAGCGATCTACCGCCGCCATCCTCTGCGATGTATTCGCAGCCGACGCACGTGCTCGTCGCCGCGGACAACCTTGCAAAATACTACCCAGTTCGGCGCGGCATGTTGGGTCGGAGCACCCAGCTCGTTCGCGCGGTCGATGGCGTATCGCTTCACGTGCGAAAAGGTGAAACGCTTGGCCTTGTGGGCGAGAGCGGATGCGGCAAAAGCACGCTCGGGCGCCTTATTTTGCGCCTCGTTGAGCCCTCGTTCGGCCATGTCTACTACAACCGCACCGACCTCACGCGTCTGTCGCAACGACAGCTCCGGCCGCTACGTCGCAAGATGCAGATCATTTTTCAAGACCCGTATTCGAGCCTCAACCCGCGAATGACGGTGCGCGAGATCGTCGGCGAGGCAATCCGGATTCACAAGCTCGCAAGCTCGCGCTCCGAAGAAGAGCAGATGATTGTCGCGCTGCTCGAACAAGTGGGGCTTCGAGGCGATGCGATGCGGCTCTACCCGCACGAGTTTTCCGGAGGGCAACGCCAACGCATCGGGATAGCGCGCGCTCTTGCCGTCAAGCCGGAGTTTATCGTTTGCGACGAGCCGATAAGCGCGCTCGATGTTTCGATTCAGGCGCAAATTGTCAATTTGCTGCAAGATTTGCAGGAGCAATTGGGGCTCGCCTATCTGTTTATTTCGCACGACCTCAATGTGGTCGAACATGTGAGCCATCGCGTCGCCGTGATGTATCTCGGGAAGATTGTCGAACAGGCTGAAGCCGCCGATCTCTACTCGAACGCGCGTCACCCTTACACGCGCGCACTGCTCAACGCCGTGGCAACGCTTACCCCTCAGGCGCGCGAACAGCGTTATGTTCTTCAAGGCGAAGCGCCATCGCCGATCGACCCGCCATCAGGGTGCGCGTTTCATCCGCGATGCCCGCGCGCCATCCCCGGTCGGTGCGATACCGAGACGCCGCATCTCATTCCACTTGAAACGAACCGTTCGCATCGCGTCAGCTGTTTTAATCCGTATACTTCGAATGGATAGGTCTTGAAGCATACTGAACCGCGCATGGATCTTTAGCTCAGATGAGTGAAATACCTTCACCGATAGGCGCACGCATTGGGCGTTACGAAACCATCCGGCTGATCGGCCAGGGGGGGATGGGGCGCGTCCTTCTCGCGCGCGATTCGGTTTTGGGCCGCCTCGTTGCCGTCAAAATATTGCGCGACGACCTCGGCATTCCCCCTGAAATGCGCGACGAACTTTTCGCGCGCATGCGCCAAGAAGCGCGCGCGGTGGCGGCCGTCAGCCATCCTAATTTGGTCACCCTTTACGACATGGGCGACGAAGCGCCGGTCGGGCTCTTTCTCGTTTTCGAATATGTCGACGGGCCGACACTACGCGAGCGAATCACCGATCACGCCGTGACAATTTCTGAAGTCGCAACGATGGCGCGAGAGCTTGGCGATGCGCTCACAGTTGCGCACGATGCTGGCGTCATTCATCGCGACATCAAGCCGGAAAATGTTCTTCTCGCATCGCGCGGCGCAAAAGTCACCGACTTCGGCGTCGCTCGCCTCCCCGATTCTGCGCTAACACGCGCGGGCACGCTGCTCGGCACGCCGGCGTACAACGCGCCCGAGGCGCTCCTTCGCGGTCAATTTTCCCCACTATCCGATCAATTTTCCCTCGCAACGACGCTGTATGAAGCGATCACCGGGGTTCGTGCATTCGAAGGCGAAGATGCGCTCACAGTCGCAACGCGTATCGGCACAGTGACGCCCGCATCGTTTACCGAGGCGGCGCCGCACATCGTCGGCCTTCGCGAAGCCGAGCGGGTGATCGCGCGCGGCATGGCAAAGCGCCCATCCGATCGCTATGCAACGTGCCGCGATTTTGGCGAGGCACTATCGCAAGCGCTCTTTCGGTCGGTGCAAGCGCGGTCGTGGGGCGTCGCGCAAGGCGATACAATCGCGCCCGGCTCGCTCGTCCCGCGCTCAACGCGACGCACGCACAATGTCATCGCGGCTATCGCGCTAGTCGTGATCGTCGTGCTGTTTATGCTCGGGCGAAAGGCGCGCAACGACATAGCCGACGGCGCCGATGCGGGCGCGCCAATTCGCAGGGGGCGGACAACACGCACCACGAACGACAAAGCGCGCGCCACGACGCGAGCCGTCGTACCTGCCGCAGGTGCCGAAGAGTCGGAAGACGGCGGAGCCGATAACGAGAGCGATGGCGGCTAAATAACGCGACGCGGCGATTCCGTACCCCGCCTGTACGCCTCGCGGCACATCACCAGACAGGGCGCCATATCGTGATTGCTCATCTTTAGAAATCCCGCGTGCGACCCCCTCGTCCGCCCGCTACACTGTTTGGGCTATGGCCGAGAAAGCACACCCAAAAAAAGCGCCGGCGCACTCTGCACTGCCGAGCGCCCCAATTGCCGAATATTACAGGCAAATGCATCTCATTCGTCGCCTCGAAGAAGAAGCGGCAAGAGCCTACGCCGCAGGGAAAATTGGCGGCTTCTTACACCTTTACATCGGTCAAGAGGCGGTAGGAGTCGGGGCGCTCGCAGCGCTAAAACCTGAAGACTACGTCGTCACAACCTACCGCGACCACGGCATCGCCATCGCCAAAGGGATGTCATCGCGTAAACTAATGGCCGAACTTTGGGGGAAGGCGACCGGCTGTTCGGGAGGGCTCGGCGGTTCGATGCACATGTTCGACGCCGAGAATAATATGCTCGGCGGGTACGGCATTGTAGGCGGGCACATTCCGCTGGCTGCCGGTGTCGCATTCGCATGCAAATATCGCGGCGATAAGCGCGTGACGCTCTGCTTTTTCGGCGACGGCGCCGTATCAATAGGCGGCTTTCACGAAGCGCTATCGCTCGCCGCTTTATGGAAGTTGCCAATCGTTTTCATCTGCGAGAACAACGAATTCTCAATGGGAACACCGCTATCACGAACGCTATCGGTCGAAGATATCTCAATCAAAGCCGACGGATACGGGATGGCGCGCGACCGCTTTTTTGCAACCGACGTCATGCTCGTAAAAGAGCGAATCGCCGAGGCGGTAGCACGCGCACGAGATGAGTCGCTGCCAACACTCGTCGAAGTACGAACCTACCGATTCCGCGGGCATTCGATGAGCGACCCGGCGAAGTACCGGACGCCCAAAGAGCTCGAAGAGCACAAATCGCGCGACCCGCTAACATTGGCGCGCAAAAAGCTCATTGAAAGCGGAGCCACCGAGGAAGATGTGGCAAAAATTGAAGCGGCCGTCGAAGCCGAAGTGGTAGACGCCATAAAATTCGCCGACGAAAGCCCCTCCCCTGATGTCAACGTGCTCGAGCCGACGACTTACGACGGCCCGTTCGCCGCTTAAACGAGCCAAAACAGATGCGAACACTGCGTTATAGAGAAGCCCTGCGCGAAGCAATGATTGAAGAAATGGAGCGCGATCCGCTCGTATTTCTCATGGGCGAAGAGGTAGGGCACTACCAAGGGGCATACAAAGTCACCGAGGGGATGCTCGAACGGTTCGGCGAAAAGCGGGTCATCGACACGCCGATCGTAGAGGAAGGGTTTGCGGGGATTGGCATCGGAGCGGCAATGGTCGGGCTGCGGCCAATCATCGAATTTATGACGTGGAATTTTTCGGCCGTCGCGTTCGACCAAATTTTGAACAACGCCGCAAAAGTGCGCCAAATGTCGGGCGGACAGTTCAACTGCCCGATTGTCTTTCGCGGGCCGAACGGGAGCGCAAAGCAGGTCGGCAGCCAGCACTCGCATTCGATGGAGCATTTTTACGCGACGATTCCAGGGCTCAAAGTCGTCGCGCCCGCATTCCCAGCCGACGCAAAAGGGCTGATGAAAGCGTCGATTCGTGACAACAATCCTGTCGTCTTTCTCGAATCGGAGACGCTCTATTCCGTGAAGGGCGAGGTGCCAGACGACCTCGATACAGTTCCGATCGGCGTCGCAAATGTTGTGCGCCAAGGGGCCGACATCACGCTCATCGCGTATTCGCGAATGACACACGTCGCGCTCGAAGCGGCTGAAATAGCAGCAAAGGAAGGCATTTCAGTCGAAGTTGTCGACCTGCGCTCGCTCCGCCCACTCGACGAAGAGACGATGGTGCGATCGGTCCAGAAAACGCATCGATGCATCGTCGTGCATGAGGGGTGGCCGTACGGCGGTGTCGGTGCCGAGATTGTCGATCGCCTTCAGCGTCTCGCATTTGGCAGCCTTGATGCGCCAATTTTGCGAGTAGCGACATTCGACGTTCCGATGCCGTACAATGCAGAGCTCGAGCAGATGTGCATTCCGGGTGCCGCGCGCGTGATCGCTGCGGTCAGGCGACTGTTAGGTAAATAGATGGTTCGAAGAGTCGGCAAACCGGCGCGCGGAGGAGCTTAGAGCGAAGATGGCGAAGATTCTTGAAATGCCGAAGTTGTCGCCCACCATGGAAGAAGGGGTCCTCGCGGTCTGGCACAAAAACGAGGGAGACGCGGTCGGTGTTGACGACCTACTCGCCGAAGTCGAGACCGACAAAGCGACGATGGAGTTCCGCGCATTCGATAGCGGTACGCTGCTCAAGCGGCTCGTCGACGCAGGGGCCGATGTCAAGCTGGGTCAACCGGTGGCGATTCTAGGAAACAAAGGCGAGGACATTTCGGCTCTGCTCGCCACTGCGCAGAGTGCGCAAGCAGCAGCGCCAAAAGCAGCGCCCCCCGAGGCGAAAAAAGAGACGCGAGAGCCGGGCGAAGCGCCACAACAAGCCGAAAAATCAGCGAGTGTTGCGCCAAAGCCGGCAGGTGAAGCGGTCAAACCGGCAGTCATCGCGCGGCCGCCGCGCCTTCTCGATCGCACCGAGTATCTCCCTGAACCGGTCCTTCCCCCGTCCTCCGCGTCCGGCAATGCATTGGCATCGCCGTTCGTTCGCAAAACAGCGCGCGACCGGGGGATCGATCTGTCGGGCATCGCCGGATCAGGCCCACACGGCCGGATTGTCGCAAGCGATCTCAACGCGCCGGCACCGCGCGCATCGGTCGAGCCGCCGCTCTCGTCGCTCGGCGACGCCGAAGTGCGTCCGCTCTCGCAAATGCGAAAGACGATCGCGCGTCGGCTCACAGAGTCAAAGCAGACGGTCCCGCATTTTTATCTGAACATCGATGCCGATGTCGGCGCTCTCGTTGAGCTCCGCGAGCAGATTAATCTCGACCTAATCACAAAGAGCGAGCTCAATTCACCCGATAAGAAACCGTTAAAAATATCGGTCAACGACCTATTGATCAAAGCGACCGCACTCGCGCTGAAGCAAGTTCCGGAGTGCAACGCGCAATTTCGCTCGGATGCGATCGTGATTCACCGCCGCATCGACATCAGCGTCGCCGTCGCCGTGCCGGATGGGCTATTGACGCCTGTCGTACGCGACGCCGACAAAAAAAGCGTTATCGCAATCGCAACCGAAGTGCGCGAATTGGCCGCGCGCGCCAAAACGAAAAAGCTGGCGCCCGAAGAGATGCAAAACGGCACATTTTCGATTTCAAACTTGGGGATGTTTGGGGTCGACTCGTTCGCGGCGGTCATCAATCCGCCCGAAGGGGCGATTTTGGCGGTCGGGCAAGTGCGCGATGAGCCGATCGTGCAAGCAGGCGCGGTCGTCCCCGGTCGGCGCATGGGGCTAACGTTGTCGTGCGATCATCGCGTCGTCGACGGTGCGGTCGGGGCGGCGTTCTTGGCAGCGCTGCGCGCGCTCATTGAGCATCCAACGCGCATTCTGACAGTGTAGAGTCGGCGCCCATGAGCTTCGTGATCGCGCACTTCTCTGATCTTCATGTGCTCGCGATTGACGGAGTCCCGCTGCGGCGCTTTTTAAACAAGCGCATCACCGGCTACGCCAATCTTCGTTTTAAGCGCAAGCATATCCACCGCGTCGCGTATCTCAAAGCGATCGCGCGCGAGTTGAGCGCGATGCATGTCGACCATGTCGCCATCACCGGAGACATGACCAATCTCGCGCTCCAGAGCGAATTTCAGCTCGCAAAAACGCTGCTCGAAGACGAGCTGCACCTCGCGCCCGAGCACGTCAGCATCGTCCCCGGCAATCACGATATGTACACGGCCGGCGCAGCCCGATCGAAGCGATTTACCGACTATTTTGCCCCATTTACATCAAGCGATCTGCCAGACCTGAGCGGTAACTGCGCAGCAGGCGCGTTCCCTTTCGTGAGACTTCGAGGCCCCGTCGCGATCATCGGGCTGTCGAGCGCCGTCCCCCGGTTGCCACTTATCTCGGCCGGCACGATTGGCAGCAGTCAGCTGGCCGCGCTAACCCGAATTTTGGAGCAGCCGCAAGTAGAGGCGCGCTTGCCGGTGATCCTCTGCCATCATCCGATTCATAACCCGGCGGGGCTGCTCGACCGCGCGATGCGAGGGCTCCGCGACGCCGCGCAGCTCGGCAAAGCGCTCGATGGCCTCGATCGCGGCCTGTTCCTCCACGGCCACCTCCACGAACGAATGCACCGAGTTCACCGAACCGCGCAAGGCGAACTAGCATCGGTTGGAGCAACAAGCGCCTCGCTGCATCATGATGAGGCAGCGAGGATGGCCGGGTTCAATTTGTACGAAGTGAGCGACGACGGGCAAGTCGTCAGCATCGAAGCCAGAGTGTTCGACCCAAAGACAGAACGGTTCGAAAGTCGCCCTGTGCCCCTCAAGCGTTAACGCGCCGCGTGAACGCTAGATCGCCTGTGCGCGCTGGACTTTGACTGCTTGTGGCCCTTTGGGGCCATCGGTAATTTCAAACTCAACGACTTCATCTTCGACCAATCCCCGGCGCCCCTCGCCGACAATTTGCGAATAGTGCACGAAGACATCTGGCCCTTCGTCTCGCTTTATAAAGCCCCACCCTTTTTCGTCGTTAAACCACTTTACTTTACCAACCGACATAGCCCCTCCACTTCAACAAAAGTACTTTCAAAACGCCGACAGTTACCGATCGCGAGACGGCCGGCAGCGCCATCGTACGGTATTCGCACACACGCGTAAGGGTCAAGAAATGGCTTCAGATGTGCCCAATATCGATTAGGCGTCGCATGCCTTCAATTCGATATTTGGCACATCTCATAAGCATCTCAGTCGAACACGCATAAGGGGACATGTGTGTTATGAATACATTTACTTTGTCATTTAAAGCTTATTGAAAAGTTCACGGGACGGTCGGTAAGAACGGAGATAGGGTTAATAAAGCACATCGGAGTGCGCGCCATATCAACCTCAATAAACCCGGTGATAATATGCGAATCGTAAACACCGCTCTTGCTCTTCTACTTGTGCTCGGTTCTGCCGCATGTGGCGCTGGTTCGAGCAGTCCCGATAACAAGGACCTTATCCCTCCCATCCCGAATAAGTGGACGGGGCTTGAAAGCCTCTCCCCCAGCCCAAATCGGTTGACTGACTATCCCGGTCCCGAGTTAATGGACTTCAGTAAAGCGCCGCTGTTCAAAGCGACCGGTACTTTTGAGACCAGCGTCACCGAGGCCGTTCCCGACGATAATTCGGCACTCCTCGCATTCTATTACGTGTCGCCGATCATGCCGATGATCCCACTCGAGGACGGCGAGCTGCGGCGCCAAGTTGGCGTTCGGCTACGCGGGGAGAACGATTGCAACGCGGTCTATATCATGTGGTTCGTAGGTACGAGCTCGGATGACACAGAAGTCTCAACGAGACCGGAAGGCATCTATATTCAAGAGAAGTTGAACCCTGGAATGACAACTCAGGCGGAATGTCATGACCATGGTTTCACAACGCACGGGCCCGTCCTGTCTGGAGTTGCGAAGGATATCTCGGGACTTCCAGGCACCAGCAAGTGGGTGTTGCCGATGGTAACGCCTGGGTCAGTGCACTGGCTGGTGGGGGCGATTCTCCCGAGCGGACAGGCAGTCGCCATGGCCGACGGTCACTTGGTCGCGTCGGTTAAACTGTCTGATGAAGCGCTTGCACTGCATGGCCTAGGCGGGCTCCGCCAAGACAACGTGAACATGCTCGTCGGCATGGCGCTCATGAAGTAACAAGCCCGTAAACGTGCCCGTGCCCGTAAACGTGCCCGGCTTTTTCTGCGGCTAAAAGCTCAGAAAAAGCCGGGCACGTTTACGGGCACGGGCACGTTTACGGTGCTGACTTTACTCGGGGAACAGTGCGCCCTGCGTCGGCGCGCGTCCGGGGCGCGCCGTCTGCTCTTTCCCGTCGAATCGTAGTGTTACCGGCTTCCCCTCCGCGACCGTCGCCACATTGACCGGCCGCTTCCAGACGCGCACGAGGCTCTTCAGTACTTCTCGCGCGTAGTCGGCGCGCAGATCTAACCCGTGATGATCGTGGCGCAATAAAAGCTCGCCGCGATTTTCGAAATTGGCATCATCGACGTAGATAAACGGATTTCCGGCGTTGGTCAGCTGGAAGAGCAACTTCTCTTTGATCGATGGAAACTCGCGCGTTTCAATCTCGAAGCGCTCGTTGCGGTTCGACCAGCTGAAGGCGAACAGATTGTGATCGCGGCAAAAGTCGGCCGTCAAAAATTCATCGATGAACGTCACGTCGTTGTAAAGCGCGCGCACTTGAAATATTTTTTCGCGGCCGAGCCCAAGCCGGCGATCCCAAGAGCGCTTGGCATCTAGGTCGTCGCACTCTTCCCATTCACGGCCGAATTGCCCGCGATTCCATCGCTCTTCGATGTTTCGATAGAGCTCCACGCCGAGCTTGTATGGGTTTAGCTGCCCACCACTCGTTGCCAAAACTGATGCATTTCTGTCGGCGTAATCGACGATTTCTGATGCGTCCAAAATGCGCAATGTCATCAGCCGCGAATGCCAATACGAAGCCCACCCTTCGTTCATGATCTTCGTCTGCATTTGCGGCGCGAAGTAGTACGCCTCCTCGCGAATCACTTCGAGGACATCGCGCTCCCAACGCTCGAGCGGCGCGTGCTCCATTAAAAACCGGAGGACATCGCGCTCGGGGCTCTCCGGGAACTTTTTTGCCTTTTCTTTTTCGGCGGCAATCTTCGCGCGCTGCTCGTCGAGATACTCCTCCGGATTGATAAAGTGCTCCATGTAGTCTTTCGACTTCAAGCGTGGGACTTCGCGCCCTTTGGCGTTCTCATCTTCCGCCGGCTGCACTTTGTGGCTCCCGGTAAACGGTGCGTGCACGTCGATCAAGTTTTCGAGCGACAAGCAGTGGTCGACAAACTCTTCTACTTTATCGACCCCCTGCCGCGCCACTTGCCGCCGAACGCGCGAACCGTGGTTCGCCATTTTGTCGATCCATCGCCTGTTTGGGTCGTAGACGGCAGGGCGGCGCGCCGGGTCTGTTGTGCGACCACCTGCATCGAGGTCGGTCGACCGAAATGTGTAGTTGTTTTTAAAAAAATCGACGTGCGCGCAGACATGCGCCATCACCAGCTTTTGCTCGACCAGCGAATTGCCCTCGAGCAAATATGCGTACGATGGGTTGTTGTTGATCACCATCTCGTAAATTTTTGAAAGGCCGTACTCGTAGCTCTTCGCGAGCCGCTCATACTCCATGCCAAATCGCCAGTGCGGATAGCGGTTCGGAAAGCCGCCGTACGCCGCGATTTCGTTCATCTGGTCGTATGTCAGCATCTCGAAAATGATCGGGAAAAAATCGAGCCCTTCTTCGCGCGCGATCGCCTCGATGCGCTCTTGTTCGACGCGCAAGTACGACGGGAGCGCTGTGCGCAGAGCAAACTCGCTCATCTAATTCCCCTTTCCGAGAAACTCTTTGATGCTCCCGACTATTGCATCTTTGTCACGAATTTCGCTTGTTACGACGCGCGGTTCGTTCCCAAAATGCTCTCGCAAATCTTTCACGAATTGCCCCGAACCGTATGGGCTTTCGACTTGGCCGTACGCGAACATGTTTACGCGTGGGAGCATCTTCTCTTTCATGATTTGCACGCACTGGAGCGTATCGTCGAGCGACCAGTTGTCGCCGTCTGAAAAATGAAATGGGTAGATGTTCCACTCTTCGGCGGGGTAACTATCGTCGATGATCTGCGCGCACAATTTGTAGGCGCTTGAAATCATCGTCCCGCCGCTCTCGCGCGTATGAAAAAAAGTGTCGCGATCGACTTCACGGGCGATCGCGTCGTGCACGATGTAGCGGCTCTCGAGCCCTGGATATTGCCTTTTTAGCCACGTATCGAGCCAGAAACTCTCGATCCGGACAATCTCTTTCTGCTCGTCGCCCATCGAACCGGAGACGTCCATCATGTAGATGATGACGGCGTTGACGACCGGCTCGCTTACCGTCTTCCAGCTGCGGTAGCGCTTATCGTCGGGGATCGGCACGATGATCGGGTTGCTTGATTGGTACTTCCCCATCGAGATTTGTCGCTTCATCGCTTCGCGATACGTGCGCCGAAAATGCCTAAGCGACTCGGGGCCGACACGCCGCACGCCGGTGTAGCGATCTTTGGCGCTAATAATCTTCGACTTCCCCTTGTCTTGAATGTCGGGGAGCTCGAGCTCATCGCCTAAAATTGCGGCGAGATCTTCGAGCGTGACGTCGACTTCGAGCATGTGCTCGCCTGCCCCCTCGCCCGCTTTTTTCCCCCCTTCGCCCTCTTGTGGGTCGCCGCCGCCACCGCTTAACGGATCGCCCGGGGAGCCGTCCCCTTGGCCGGCTCCTCCTGATTGACGATCGCCAAAGCGAAACCGCGGGATGTCGATCTGCGGAATCGGAATCGACACCACATCTTTCCCCTGCCGGCCGACGAGCTCTCCTTGCGAAATGTACTTGCGTAAATTTTGCCGGATCCGCCCGCGGACGATGCTGCGAAAGCGCGAATGATCTTGGTCGATCTTGAGCGACATTGCGCCCGATCGTACCGCAATGCCTCCGTCAAGCGGAGAATAAAGGGGCCGTAAACGTGCCCGTGCCCGTAAACGTGCCTGGCTTTCTCTGAGCTTTTAGCCGCAGAAAAAACCGGGCACGTTTACGGGCACGGGCACGTTTACGGGTTTACTAGCTTTTCTGCTATTTGTTTACGCGCTCCAAATATTGGCCGTTTGTCGTATCTATGCGCACCCACTCCCCCTCTTTGATGAAGAGAGGGACGTTAACGACCGCGCCGCTGCTAAGCGTGGCCGGCTTGGTGGCGCCGCTCGCCGTATCGCCCTTGATACCTGGCTCACTTGCGGCGATTTGCATAACGACGGTCGACGGGAGCTCTACTCCGATGGCGTTGCCGTTAAACAGCGTCAGGTTGCAATCAAGCCCTTCGGTCAGAAAGCGCTTTTCGTCGCCTAGACGCGCTTTTTCGACGTGAATTTGATCACCGGTATTCGTTTCCATAAAAACGTAGGTGTCTGACTCTTCCCATGAATATGTCATTGACCGGCTTTCGACGTCGGCAATCTCTACCGATTCGCCCGACTTCCATGTCCGCTCGATCACGTTTCCGTTGGTTAGATTTCTGACGCGAGCCCGCGTAAAAGCCTGGCCTTTGCCAGGTTTCACAAACTGGTGCTCGATAACTTGAAAGGGGACGCTGTCAATCAGGAGCCTGAGCCCCTTGCGAATGTCTGTAGTCTGCATTTTAGCCGGCAGTTGGCGTAGCACGCCGATGTGGGGGGGGGCAAGGCGACGCGATCTAACGTTTTTTTGGCCCTCCCGCCAAGAATGCTAAGAGGGCGCCATGCGCGAATTTGACGACGAGCTACGCGAAATTCGGCAAGAAATTGTCGAGTCGCGCGGGCTCATCATCCGTACAAATAACCTCGTAAACACCCTCAGCGCCGACCTAAAATCGATCGCAAAGCGCCAACATACCTACGAAAAGCGCCTCTCGTGGAACAGCGCGACCGCGTACGTCGTATTTGTCATCGTTGTTTTTGCAGCGCTTAAACTGGCATGGAACGCCCGGGTCGACGCCGTCCGGGCGGAAACAGAGACGCGGACGGTCGAGAGTGACCGACTGCGAAAAGAGGCGCGCGAATTTCAACGGCGCGATGAAGAGCGCGGTCGTGGTGAGCTCAAAGCGTTCGCGTACGCCGAGCTGATTCGGCAGAAAAAAAGCGTCGATGTTGTCGAGCAGTTCGAAGCGATTAAAAAAGAGGCGCTCTCGAAAACAGAGCTCGCACTCTTTACCGACGCGGTCGAGCGTGCACGCAACGAGCTCGCGGCGCGCGAGTATCAATTGGGCGTCGAAAGGGCAAAGCAGCAGCGGTGGCCAGAGGCGGCCGCCGCGCTCGAAGAGTCGCTGCGCTACAAGAGCGATTCATCAATTGCACCGAGCGTTCGTTTGGCGCTCGGTGAAGCGTACCGCCGCGGGGGGAAGCCGCGCGAAGCGATTCGCCTGCTCGCCGACCTAAGCGAATCGACGGCGGTAGATAAAGAGATTCTCGACGATGCGCTCTATCAGCTCGCCTTTTCGCAGACCGAGGCGCAAGAGTGGAACGACGCGAAAACGTCGTGGCGCGCGCTGATTCGCCGCTTTCCAGATTCACACTTTGTGCCCGAAGCGAAGATGCAGCTGGCCCAGCTGGTGCTGATGCATTGAGCCGGGCGCGTTTCGCGTAGGGTGGGGGCTTGTCCCCCGCCGCACGACAACGCGTCATTTAGCGCCGCTGGCGCCTGTTGCTGCGCAACTTTTCCCTACAGCGGGGCGACGATACGGACAGTGAGTGCAGACGTGCTCAGCCGCGGTCCGCCGTCTTTACTGTTAGCGGTTCCGACAACCGTCCACTCGCCCGGTGAGTCAAAGCTCGTGGGAAAAACAGCGTCATCGCTCCCCGGAGCCACTGGGAAGCCAAATCGCGCGGCGGCGGCCGGCCCGTGTACAATCTGCCGAACGATTGGCATCCGCCCAGGTTCAGGTAGCGACATTGTGAGCGTGTGGTTTTGCCAGCGCGCGGACGTTCGGAATTCGAAGACAACCGGTTCCCCCACGGCAAAAGTGAGTTCGGCATCCACCGGCCTCAACCATTCGCCGTCATCCATCCACGAGGCCCCATTGGTTGGAGCTGCTTCGTGCGGCGCGCGGGCAGCGTCGAGATCAGTTTCGCTCGAGCTGCTGCATGCTCCAATCGCCAACGACACAAATGCAAAAGCGATCGAAATAGATACGGTGCGGTATTTCATGGAAACTCCTCGGTGCGGCTTTCACCGAGGTTATGATGCGAAACTTGTGTCCGGCAAGGTCGCACACTGGCTACGCGACGCGTCGTTTACGTCGTGGCCACCGGCGCGGGCAAGCTCTCACGTTGCGCCGCGGCCAACTGCCCACACGCGCCGTCTACATCGCCGCCGCCGCTGTAGCGTTTTCGCGTGTGCACGCCCGAGTCGCGTAGCGTCTCCCTGAAGCGCGCCTCTCGCTCTTCGGTCGTCCGGCTATACGGGTCGTCTTGGGGCGCGATTGCGTTGTATGGAATAACGCTAATTCTTGGCGACTTTCCGCTCTTTTCGACGAAGCCACGAACGAGCTCGCCAAGCGCCCTGGCGTCCTCTTCGCTGTCGTTTTGGCCGTTCAACAGCGTAACGGCCCACATCGGCGCTAAGCCGGTTATTCGGGCGTGCTCGACGCTTGCATCGATGATCTCTTCGAGCGAATGCGCCCGCGCGATCGGCATCAGCGATTTTCTCACGTCGGGACGCGCGCTTGAAAGCGACAGCGCGAGCCGCACTTTTGGCGCTTCGCGAGCGAGCCGACGAATCCCCGTAGGGATGCCGGAAGTACAAACTGTGATCGCGCGCATGTCGATCGCCATCGCGCTAGGATCGCCCATCACAAAAATCGCCTCAAGCACCCGCTCGATGTTCGCCATCGGCTCGCCCATCCCCTGAAAAACAACCCCGTGAACGCGGCCAGCATCACCCCCGTAAACGTGCCCGTGCCCGTAAACGTGCCCGGCTTTTTCAGCTCCGCCATTCAAGCTGCGCCGAACGTGCCGTACTTGCTCGAGAATTTCCCACGACTCGAGGTTCCGCGTAAGCCCCATGCGCCCTGTCGCGCAAAATGTGCAGGCCAAAGCGCAGCCTACTTGCGAGCTCACGCAGACGGTAAAACGCCCTTTTTTCTCGAGCGGAATGCGAACCGTTTCGATCACGTGACCGTCGTGCGTACGGAACCCATACTTCACGAACGAGTCGATCGCGCTCTTCTGCTCTTCGACGCACTCGAGCGTAGGGACGGTCGTCGATGCCAGAATTGCTTCGATAACGCTACGACGAATCGTAAACGTAGCCTCGCCAATCGGCAGGTCGCGGTGAACCGCGCTGACAATCTTGCGGGCATGAGCGCTGCTCAGGCCAGGAATCCGGGCGGCGAGCGCTTCCGGAGTGAGCGCTTGAAGGGCGAGCATCGAATCGCTTGGTGTAGCCGCCATAAGCGCGGGGGGCTACCCGAAAAACCGAAGCCGCAGTCATGACCGCGCTCAATCCTCGTGTTATGCTCCGCCCGTGTTTGGTCTCAGCTTTGGCGAACTGGTGGTTGTGCTTCTTGTCGCGATCGTCGTCATCGGTCCGAAGGAGTTGCCGCGGATGCTCCGCAAGGCGGGGCAGTGGGCCGGCAAATTGCAGCGGATGGCGGTCGATTTGCGGCGGCAGAGCGGCATCGATGAGGTTCTGCGCGCCGAAGGGCTCGCGGATGACATTCGTCAGATCAGCAAGCTCGCCCGCGGCGAACTCGACGGCGTCATCGCTTCGGCATCGGCCGTCACAAGCGCGATGTCGCTTCGGCCCGACCAAAATACCGTGCTCCCGAACACCGATACGACAGCAGTGACGGCCGACGCAAACTTGAGCGCCGAAGTGTCGGCCGCGGCCGACGTTCCGCCCCATGGCGCGAACGTTAGCGCAAACGTGAAACCGGCCGAGCTGGCGCCGAAAGCTGACGCGAACGCGCCGGCGATTGAGACTGTATGAGCGCGACAGAGAGCCAGGCGAGCGCGCCGATCGACACGCAACTCGACATGGCGACCGAGGGGCCGCGGATGACGATTTGGGAACACATCGGCGAGCTTCGCATGCGCCTTGTGCGCATCGGCATCGCGCTGCTTATCGGGATGATCGTGGGGTGGACATTCCGCGTCGACATTCTCGCATGGCTGCTGAAGCCTTACGAAAGCGCCTGGGTCGGGCAAAATCTCCCTGGGTCGCCGGAGCTTCAAACGCTCTCGCCGGCCGATGTTTTTGTCGGCTATTTGCAGCTGTCGCTCGCCGCAGCGATTGTCTGCTCGGCGCCGATTATTTTTTATCAGCTTTGGGCATTTATTAGCCCAGGGCTCTACAAAAAAGAGAAACGGTTTATCGCGCCGTTCGTCATCTTTTCGACGACGCTCTTTATGTCGGGCGTTGCGTTTGCGTATTACGTCGTCTTCCCGTTCACGTTTAACTACTTTTTCTCGCTCCTCGGCCCCGTCGGCCAGGGGGGGACGGTCCTGACCCAGCGGCCAACGCTCACGCTCTACCTAGACTTCTACACGGAGCTATTGATCGCGTGCGGCCTCGCGTTCGAGCTGCCGCTATTCATCTCGTTCTTGATCATGGCGCGCATCGTGACGCCAATGCAGCTCGTAAAGTTCAGCCGCTGGGCGATCATCGGGAGCTTTCTGATAGGCGCCGTAGTCACCCCAGGCCCAGAAATCTCCAGCCAAATCGCCGTCAGCGGCGCCCTGATCGGCCTCTACTTCCTATCAATGGCAATAGCGTTCGTAATAAGGCCAAGAAGCCTGCCGATCACCAACGCTTCGTAGCGGACAACTAGGCCTATTCTTCACCCTCGTGGGCTATTGGTAGGCGTTTTGCGTCGGCCCATAGGCTGTCGAGATCGTAGAGCTCGCGCGCCTCTTCTTGGAAGACGTGGACGACTACGTCGCCGAAATCTAACAAGACCCATACGGCATTCGGCATCCCCTCGACAGCGAGCGGCGCTTTTTTCTGCTTTCGTAGCGCCTCTTCGATGCCGCTTGCTAGTGCGGCGACTTGGCGTTCGCTTCGACCTGACATGAGGACTAAAAAGTCTGCGTAGTCGACGCGACCCGACACATCTACGACCTCTAGATTTACCGCTTTTTTCTCGAGCGCGGCGACTGCGATCGCGATGGCGACATCACGCGCGCTCTCGCTCGCTACCGAACCGCCCATCGCGTTTGCGCGCGGCTTTCTCTTGCGCGGCGCTGCTACTGGCTCGGGCGCCGCTGGCGTGCGTCGCTTCGCTTTCGCCGCTGCCTTCCCTTTTGGAGCCGGCTTTGCTGCAAGACGAACCGCCGACTTTTTCGTCGTCGCCCCTTTTTTCGGTTTGCCGGACATCGGCGATTCGGTGTGCGATGACCGAAGCTTCGGTCGCCCTTGCGATGACGAAATCGCTTTTTTTGCCGTCTTTTTCTTCGCTACCAACGCCAATCTCCTTTTTCGATACCCTTAAGCTTCTGTTCGCTAAATTCGTGTCTGCCCGGTGCCGTCGACGACCCACTTGAATGTCGTTAGCGACTCGGCCCCCATCGGCCCGCGCCAGTGAAGGCGGCTTGTCGCGATCCCGATTTCGGCGCCTAGGCCGAGCTCGCCGCCGTCGTGAAACCGCGTCGATGCATTCACCATCACGCAGGCGGCATCGACTTCACGGCGCCACCGCTCGGCGTGCGCTTCGTCGGATGTCAATATCGCTTCGGTGTGCCCCGACCCGAAACGCGCAACGTGATCGATTGCCGCGTCGATCCCGTCAACCACGCGAACCGCCAATACGCGATCGAGAAATTCGGTGCCGTAGTCGCTATCAAGTGCACGACGCGCCGACGGCACAAGCTCGCATGTGCGCTCACAGCCGCGAATTTCGCAGCCGCCGCGAGCGAGCGCCTCGGCGATGACGGGTAGAACTTCTTCGGCGACTTTCGCGTCGACGAGCAGGCATTCGAGTGCATTGCAGACCGCAGGGCGCGAAAGCTTTGCGTTGATGACGATGTCGCGCGCGACTACAGCGCTCACTCCGCCGTCGATATACGTGTGGCAAACGCCTTTGTAGTGCTGCACAACCGGCACGCGCGCGTGCTCTGTCACGAACCGAACAAGCGCTTCGCCGCCGCGCGGAATGGCGAGATCGACAGTGCCGACCTGCTGCACAAGCGCGCGAATCGCGTCGCGATCGGGCGTTGTGACGAGCTGGATTGCATCGATCGGGAGCGCTTCTTTTGATAGCGCCGACGCGATCAATTTTGCGAACGCCAAATTGCTATTTCGGGCTTCGCTCCCACCGCGAAGGACCGCGGCGTCGCCGACACGCAAGCAGAGCGCCGCGGCGTCGATTGTCACGTTTGGGCGCGACTCGTAGACCATCGCGATCACGCCGAGCGGGACGCGCACTCGCCGCACGCGAAGGCCGTTCGGACGCCGCACGTCGCTCACTACTTCGCCCACCGGATCAGGAAGAAGCGCGATCTCTTCGACCCCCTTCGCGATCGCTTCGATTCCGACCGCGGTGAGCGCTAGCCTGTCGATCATCGCGGCGCTCAAGCCGCGCTCTTTTGCCGCTGCGACATCGAGCGCATTGGCCACGAGCACTTCGGGGGTCCGCGCGCGAAGCTCTTTTGCGAGCACCAGGAGCACCGCCTGCCGCTTCTCGGAAGAGGCATAGGCAAGCCGCCGCGACGCCTCTTTGGCGCGCGAGCATATCGCCGCGATTTCGTCGTCGATTGACATTCGAGCGCACATCATGGCACAGCCGGCGCCACGCTCCCCCATTTTCATGGTTTTTTTGCCGATTTTTTCGCGGCATCTACAATAACCAGAGCGGTTGCGGCGCGAGAACTGTCTCGCTTTGGAGAGCGTATGCGAATGACGCAGTTTTGTAAGGCAACCCGATTGGCGCTTGTCGCAGCAGCGATCGCGTTCGCCGGCTGCGAGAACGAGTCGCCACACTCGCCTCCCGCTGCCAATCTGACCGACAGCGGAAGGGGGCCGATCGCTCGGTCGCTCGATGCGGGCGATGACGCCGGACTACTTCGTGCCGACGCCCAATCGGTGGTGTTCAAGGGCGACTCACCACCGCCGTCGCCCCCCGCGCCACCCCTTTCGCCCCCGGCAGGCGGCGATGCGGTCGATGCGGCAATCGTTCCGAGCGTTGTCACGCCAGCACCGGTCGCTCATCCCTCCTCGCTCAATCAACATGACCAAGCTGCTCTCAGTGGCATTGATCTCAGTGCGATCGACCCGCGCGAACTTCAAGCTTTTTTGGGTCATTTTTTTGGCCCCGATAGCACAATACCGAGGCTTCAGATCGCCCATCTCAGCAACGCAAAACCGACAAGCGAAGCGGCACAGACAAAGTTATTTGCCCGGATGGCGGGTAGCCAAACTCCGCCACACTTTCTCAACGCAATGAAAACGGTCGAGCAAAAGAGGGCATTTGCGCGGCTCATTGATTTTTTCTTGCATCATTCTAATGATAGCGCGTCGATTCTCATAGCCTGCGGCTGCATGGGGCAAAACAATATTGCGCAGCAGTTCATCGACGCGATCATCGTGACGACAAAACAGTTTAAATCGGGGTCTGAGCTCGACTACATCGGCTTCGCGAGCGGTCGCCTCTTGCATGACTATACGATGGCATCGGCGCTGCTCGCCCTCGGGTATCGTATTCAGGCGCTTTCGTTCATCGACAACACTTACAACCAGTCGGACCGGAACCAGATACTCCGGAAGCGCTTCAACACGCTGTTGTCAGCCGAACATCCGCACCTTGCCGGCTCGTTGCTCGACACCATTCATCTGTATGGCGGTGTCGACGCATACGCGCATGCCGCGCCACCTATAGGAAAGCAAGTGCTCCTCACTTGCACCGATCCCGGCGACCGTCCCGACGTCGAAAAGGCAGACCAACACTTTATCGCTCTGCGCAAACACATTCTTGCGACCGGCAGCCCGAAGCTCATTTCAAGCGCGATGTGGTGGGACATCGGAAAATGGTGGGAGGGCGAGCCCGCCAGGCCGCCCCAGGGCCAACTATTTGATATCGCGCTCGATGTCTTTGAGGGCGAGGTAGAAATTTACCGCAGAATTCACATGCTTGGGCAGTAACCGACGTTGCGCAACGGCGCGCGACTGCCAGAGTCTCCGTGGTTCGCCGGAGACCGCCTATCATGTCTATTCGCTTAGCTTTTCTCTCATTTATTGCCCTCGCGGCCTGCTCGCATGGCGACTTTCGCCAATCGGGAAGCGAGGACTCGCCGTACGAGCCGATCTCGGTCGTGGAGCAGGGGCTCAATCAAGTCGACCTTACTCCGCAAGACCTCGCCGCGCTGCAAGAGATCGATCTCGCGGCGATCGATCCGCTCGAACTTCAGCGGTTTCTGAGCCGGCTTTTTCCTGATGAGCACGATAAACAGGGGAGCAACAATTTGGTTCTGAGGCAGGTGCGAATCGGCGTTCTTTCGGAGACGCGAACGTCCACCGACGCGCAGCATTTAAGACTCTGGGCGGCGATAACGCACGACAACACGCCGCCTCTCTTTCTCGCAGCGATGAACTCGATCGAGCAAAAAAGAGCGTTTGCGCGACTCATCCACTTTTTCTTGACCCATTCGACCGATCGATCGAGCGATCCAACCGCGATGCTGACGTCGTGCCTATGCATGGGGCGGCACAATATCGCGCAGCAGTTTGTCGACATTGTTATCCAGACGACGAAGCGGTTCAACGCCCACTTGGAGCTCGATTACGTAGGCTTCGCGACAGGCTTTCTTCTGCCTGACTATACGATTGTGTCGGCACTGATGGCTCTTGGATATCAGTTTCGGACGTTTTCGTTCATCGATCCGATCTACAAGCGGCACAAAAAATTGAACGAATCGCTCTTGGGGCGCTTCAACCAACTGCTTGTGAAGGATCACCCGCGTGAGGTCAGCGTGCTTCCGCGAATTCGCCTCTACAACAATGTCAGCGCCTACACGAAAGCGGCCCCGACCATCGCCTCGCAAGTGCTCCTCACATGCACCGACCCAGGAGATACCCCCGAAGTGAACAAGGCAGACCGAGATTTCATCGCCGTGCGGAAACGCTTGCTATTGGCTGATGGAACAACCGTAATTTCAAGCGCGATGTGGTGGCATATCGGAAAATGGTGGGACGGCGAGCCTGCCAAGCCTGTTGACCGCAACCTGCTCGATATTGCGCTTGAAGCGTTTGAAGGTTCGAGCAGTGTTTATCGTAGAATCAACACGTTTGGGCCATTTCAGTAGAGGCCGGAACGGTTAAGGACGGCTTTTTTGAAAGAGGGCGGTATCATCGACGCGCACGATGAATTCCGCTCATTTTCGCTGTTTTTCGGGCTGCCCCGCCGCATTTTCTGTCGACCGCGCGATCTCGCAATGCCCGACATGCGGCGGATTGCTCGAAGTTGTGCACGACACGGCGGCGCTAAAAAAGCGGAGCGCCGACGAGTGGACGCGCCTTTTTGATGAGCGTCTGGGATCGCCAACCGCCGACTGCCGATCCGGCGTCTGGTCGGCCCGCGAATGGGTGATGCCGCATGTGCGCGACGAGATGATCGTGTCGACCGACGAAGGGCGATCGAGCCTCTACCGCGCGCGTCGACTCGGGCGGGAAGTCGGGATTGACGATTTGCGCATCAAGCAGTGCGGAACGTCCCACACCGGGTCGTTCAAAGATCTCGGGATGACTGTCCTCGTAAGTGTCGTTCGCCAAGCGATGTCGGACGGCGCGATTTCGCCTCGCCCACTTGCTTGCGCGAGCACCGGCGACACATCGGCGGCTCTTGCGGCGTATGGTGCAGCCGCGGGGCTGCCGGTCGTCGTTCTTCTCCCTCGCGGGCTCATTTCGACGGCGCAGCTAGTTCAGCCGCTGGCCAACGGCGCTACCGTTTTCGCACTCGACGCCGATTTTGACGGCTGCATGAAAGTGATTCAAGAGCTCGCCGACCGCGAAGCGATCTACCTCGCAAATTCAAAAAACCCGCTCCGAATCGAAGGGCAAAAGACTGTCGCGATCGAGATGACGCAGCAGCTCGGTTGGGAGCCGCCCGATTGGGTGATCATCCCGAGCGGCAATCTTGGAAACGCCGCCGCCATTTATGCCGGATTTAAGATGATGCTCGACCTCGGCGTCATTTTAAAAATGCCGCGCCTCTGCATCGCGCAAGCGGCGAACGCGAATCCGATGTACCGCGCGTTCGTTGCAGGCGACGCCGAAGTGGCGCCAATTGCGGCGATAAAAAGCCTCGCCAGCGCGATTCAGATCGGCCGGCCGGTGAGCGCCACGCGAGCGATGGTCGCGCTCCGCGAAATGAACGGCGTGGTCGAAGAGGCGACAGAACAAGAGCTGGCGGATGCTTGCGCACGCGCCGATCGAACCGGGCTCTACACCTGCCCGCACACCGGGGTTGCGCTCGCGTGCGCGTTTAAACTGCGAGCGCGAGGCGTCATTCATGAAAGCGACCGCGTTGTTGTTGTGTCGACGGCGCATGGGCTCAAGTTCACCGAATTTAAACTCGGGTATCACGAGTCGAATCTTGGCAAGGTTGAATCGCCGCTTGCGAACAGGCCGATTGCCGTTGCTGCTAACGCCGATGCTATTGCTGAAAAAATTGCTCGGATTGGCGCTTAGGACTTCGATAGCGACCTCGACCTCGATGATCGATTTCGACTTTTACGCGAAAAGCGAGCTCACTGAATCGGACGAATGAATTCGCTTGATCGCCTCGCCGAGGAGGCGCGCGATGCTCACTTGCCTGATTTTGCCGCATGCGCGCGCTTCGGGGGAGAGCGGGATTGTGTCGGACACGACCACTTCGCTCAGCGGGCAATCGACAATGCGCTGCACTGCAGGCCCTGAAAGCACGCCGTGTGTGGCGCATGCGACGATGCGCTTTGCTCCGTGCTGCTGAAGTGCCCTCGCCGCCCCCACCAGCGTCCCGGCGGTGTCGATCATGTCGTCGATGATGATGCAGTCGCGACCGTTTACGTCTCCGATCAGATTCATCACTTCGCTTACATTTGCCCGCTCGCGGCGTTTGTCGACGATCGCCAAGCTTGCGTCGAGCCGCTTTGAATAGGCTCGCGTTCGCTCTACACCGCCTGCATCGGGCGATACGAATACGGCCGAAGAATCAAAGTTCTTCCGAAGATAGTCTTCGAGAAAAACTGGCATCGCATAGAGGTGATCGAACGGGATATTAAAAAACCCTTGTATTTGACCTGCGTGCAGGTCGACCGACAAAACGCGTGTTACGCCCGATGCCTGGATCAGATCGGCCACCAGTTTGGACGTGATCGGCGTGCGTGGCGCTACTTTGCGATCTTGCCTCGCGTAGCCGTAATACGGGACAACCGCGGTGATCGACGCCGCCGATGCGCGACGAAGGGCGTCGCTCAGGATCAGAAGCTCCATGAGTGCGTCGTTGACCGGGCTGCATGTCGGCTGGATGACAAATGCATCGACGCCGCGGACGTTCTCCTGAATTTCGCAAAATGCTTCGCCGTCGCTAAAACGGGTGAATTTTACTTTGGCGAGCGGGGTTTCGAGATATTCGGAAATATCGGCCGCCAGCTGCGGGTTGGCACTTCCAGCGAAAAGACAGACCTTCTTAAACACGCAGCCTCCAAAACATGTCGCCCGATGCCCCCCGCGTCATACCGCATCGGGCAGCCCAAAACCGATAAAAATTCGTCCAAGTGCCCGCCCACGTGAACGTCTCCAACATTTTGAGGCTAATATAAGGCGCAATATGAAACGCGCATCCTTTGATATCGTGCTCCGAAGGGGTGCGGCCGATTCAGTCAGGCGGGGTCACCCGTGGATATTTCGCGAAGCTGTGCGAAATATGCCGGCAAATGCAGCCCCGGGCGACCAGGCGGTGGTTCGAAGCGAAGAGGGCGCGCTCATCGGTCACGCGATCGTTGACCCCAAATCGCCCATTGTGGCCCGCGTATGGACACTCGGGAGCCGCGAAATCGACCACGCTCTTTTTTCAGAGCGAATCGCCGTCGCTACCGCGCTGCGGGCCAAGCTCTTTTCGACCGATGCGACAACAGCGTATCGCCTTTTAAACGGCGAGGGGGATCGCGCGCCGGGGTTTGTGGTCGATCGCTATGCGCACGTCGCGGTGCTGCGCGTCGACGGCGAGGCCGCGCTCGCTCGGCGCGATGAATTTGCCGCTTCGCTTTGGCCCGTTCTGCAGAATATCGGCGTCATGTCGCTCGCATTTCGCGGACGCAGCGACGGCAAATCGGGCGGCGAGCTCGAGGCGCTGTTCGGCGACAAGCCGCCCGCGACGATCGAAGTGCGCGAGCACGGGGTGCCATTTCGGGTTGACCTTGAAAAAGGGCAAAAAACAGGCGCTTTTTTGGACCAACGCGAAAATCGGCGGCGTGTGCGAGCGCTTTCTAAGGGGGAGCGCGTTCTGAATTTATTTTCGTACGCAGGCGGCTTTTCGATGAGCGCGGCGCTCGGCGGGGCGACTCACGTGACGAGCGTCGATGTCGCGGCGGCGGCTCACGCTACGGCGCAGGCAAGTTTTAAACTCGCGGGGCTCGACCCAAGCGCGCACTCTTTTGCGGCGGCTGATGCGTTTGCGTTTTTGACAAAAGCGAAAGCTCGCGGCGAAAAATGGGGGCTGATCATCAGCGATCCGCCGAGCTTCGCGCCGAATGAAAAGTCGCGCGAGCGAGCGCTCAGCGCCTACAGGAGTCTGCATCGCGCGTGCGTCGCGGTGCTTGAACCTGGAGGTATTTTTTGCGCTTCATCGTGCTCTAGCCACGTGAACGCCGAAGACTTTTTATCGACGCTCGACGACGAAGCGCTGCAGTCGTCATCACTGCGATTAACCGAAATGCACGGGCAACCAGCCGACCATCCAACGCTCCCAAATTGGCCTGAAGGGCGGTATCTCAAATTTGCGGTACTGAGGTGATGCCCACGCCGCCCTACGGATCGAAGACCACCGCACAACCTAGAAAAACAGTTCTCTTGGAGATGGTTTGTTGAAACGAGATAAAGTTCTTGTCGTCGGTTCGGGGGCTCGTGAGCACGCTCTTGCTTGGGCTATCGCTGGCGCAGGGTGTGACGTTGTTGTCGCTCCTGGCAATGGGGGGACGCACGCAGCATGGCCTGGAGTCGATATTACGGCTTCCGCGATTGACAAAATTGGGCAATTTTCTCGCGAAATTGGAGCCAATTTGGTCGTTGTCGGCCCTGAGCTTCCGCTGACTCTTGGTCTTGCCGATTTGCTTGAAGAGTCAGGGATCGCGGTGTTTGGCCCTCGCCAACAAGGTGCGCAGCTCGAGGGGTCAAAAGCTTTTATGAAGCGCTTCTTGGCGCGTCACCGCATTCCTACGGCGCCGTTTCAAGTGTTTGAGAGCGCGGCCAATGCGATCGAATTTATTCGTCAGCGCGGCGCTCCAATCGTCGTAAAAGCCGATGGTCTTGCGGGCGGGAAAGGGGTCGTTGTCGCCTCTACGGTCGACGAAGCGATCGAGGCGGTCGACGCGATGATGGTGCGGCGCGTTTTTGGCGACGCGGGGCGCACGCTCGTGATTGAAGATTTGCTTGTCGGGCACGAAGCAAGTTTTCACGTTGTTTGCGGCGATGGGTGGGCGGTTCCGCTCACCGCTGTGCAAGATCACAAGCGCGTGTTTGATAGCGATTTAGGGCCAAATACCGGCGGAATGGGCGCCTACGGCCCCGCGGGGCTCGTAACGCCTGCCGTGCGCGATCGCGTGATGGACCGCATTGTAATGCCGACGCTCGAAGGGCTTCGCGCCGACGGGGTGAAATTTCGCGGGGTATTATTTGTTGGATTGATGATCGATCGCGGCGAGCCGAGCGTTCTCGAGTTCAATGTACGGTTTGGCGATCCGGAGACATGCGTGCTCGCGCCTTTGTACGGCGATTCGCTATTCGATTTGATGCGCGCGTCAGCTCGCGGCGAACCGGCGCCAAAAATCACGAGAGCGCCCGACCAACACGCCCTCGCGGTAGTAATGGCCTCGCATGGCTATCCCGCATCACCGCGCGTCGGCGACGTAATTCACGGGCTTGACGAGGCGCTGCCTCGCAATGTGCAGATCTTTCATGGCTCAACCGCCACTCGCGCCGACGGCTCAATCGCAACAGCAGGCGGGCGGGTCTTGACGATTGCGGCTTCCGCTTCCACCCTCGCAGCGGCTCGACTGTCGGCGTATCACACTGTCTCCGCGATTCGTTGGGATGGGGAGCATCATCGATCCGATATCGCGTACCAAGCTCTTTCAACTCCCTCTTTTTTGCCTGTATAGCGAGCACTACGATGGCCTCGATCGCCCCTCTCACACCCCTTCGCTATCGCCTTGACCGTCCGCCGCATAGCCTCGCGACGCTCGTGGCGCCGCCTTACGATGTGATTTCGTCAGACGAGCGCGCCCGCCTTGTGGCAAGCTCCCCGCACAATGTCGTCGAGCTGATTCTCCCCGCCGGCGAGGGGGATGCCAAGTACGATCACGCCGCAGCGTTGCTTGCCGATTGGGTCGCCGCGGGAGTTCTCGCGCGCGACGATGAACCGGCCTTTTATCGCTACGACCAGACATTCACATCGCCGTCGGCGCCGTCATCGGCGAAGATCACGCGGCGCGGTTTTCTCGCGCTCGTGCGCCTCGCCCCTTTTTCGGATCGCATCGTTTTGCCGCATGAGCGCACTCTTTCGGGGCCGAAAGAAGATCGACTGAAGCTATTTCGCGCGACGCGAACGAACTTGAGCCCCGGTTTTATGCTCTACCGCGACCCGGCATGCGCGCTCAATTCGGCGCTTGCCGCAGCGGCGCCTCTGACCGAATTTTCGACCCACGATGGCGTTAAGCACGCACTCGCAAAAGTGACCGACCGCGACGCGGTTCGAGCGATCATTTCGCACGTCGCAAAGTCGACGCTTCTGATTGCCGACGGCCATCACCGCTACGAAACAGCGCTTCACTATCGCGATGAAGTAAGCGCGAAACATCCAAATGCCCCGCAAGACGCGGAATTCCGCTATTTTATGGCTTTTTTGACGAACGCGGACGACCCGAACTTGGTCGTTTTTCCGACGCATCGTCTTATTCATTCGCTCGCTAAATTTTCATTTACCGACCTACTTCGCTTAGCGGCCGGTGCATTTCAGGTGACACCGCTTGATAAAGCGATCGATGCCGACAGCATCGAGAAGCTGCTCGCTAAGGCCGACGCCCTTGGACCGAGCGTGGTTGCCGCGGCGGCAGAGGGAACGGCGCTCCTCACGTTCCGCCAATCGGCTGGTGCCACGCGCGACCCCGATGTTGTCGTCCTCCACTCGGCGATTCTCGAACGTTTATTGAGCATTACGCCTGAAGCGCAGGCGGCCAAGACAAACATCATGTACCGACAAGACTCACGCTCTGCGCTGGCCTCTGTTCGCTCGGGAGGAGCCGACGTGCTCTTCTTGATGAACCCGACGCGCGTCGCCCAAGTGCAAGAGATTGCTGAGAAAGGCGGAGTGATGCCTCAAAAGTCGACCTTTTTCTACCCGAAAGTACTGACAGGGCTGACGATCCACACACTCGATCCGCACCGGCGCGTCGTGAGTGCGTAAGCGCGCACAACATCTCTCAAGAACGCGACTATTGCGCAGGCAACAGTAGCGCGACCAGATATCGGTGCTTACCATGGGTCGATGTTGGCATTTGATAGCAACGGCTCAGCCTTGAATTACGCGAATGGACGCGCCCCGTTGAGAGGTGATCATGTCTGATAAAAAAGCGCCACCACCGCGTGACGAAGATGCTGTGCAGTTTGGCGACGAGCTCCCGGTCCTCCCGATTCGCAACGCAGTGCTCTTCCCCGGAGCGGTTGCGCCGTTTGACGTCGGGCGAGAAAAGTCGGTCGCTCTCGTCGAAGATGTCGACAATCTTACCGCGCCCGTCATCGCGATTTTTGCGCAAAAAGATCCGTCGACCGACGACCCGACAAAAGAAGAGTTGCATCCGGTCGGCTGCGCGGCGCGCGTTCTAAAAGCGCTCAAGCACAGTTCGGGCAATTATTCGCTTATTTTGCAGGGGCTGTGCCGCATTCGCCTCGACGAGACAACCCAAACGTCACCCTATATGAAAGCGCGCATCGTCCGCCTCGAAGAGACGGGCCGCGAAGACGACGAAGCCGATGCGCTGTCGATGAGCCTGCGCGACATCGCCAAGCAGGTGATTCAGCTGATGCCGGAGCTCCCAAGAGAAGCCGGCTCGCTCATCGATTCAATTCAAGCGCCAGGCGCGCTTGCCGACTTGGTCGCAGCAAATCTCGATGCCCCAGTCGACGAAAAGTCGGCGCTCCTCGAAACGATCGAAGTCAAAGAGCGGATCCGCAAAGTGCTCCGCCTGCTAACGCGCCAACTCGAAATTTTAAAGATGCGCGAGCGAATCAACTCGCAGATCAAAGAAGAGATGGGCAAAAATCAGCGCGAATACGTGCTGAGGCAGCAGCTCAAAGCGATCAAAGAAGAGCTCGGCGAAGACGACGGCGATCAGGGCGATCTCGATGGCCTCGAAGATCGCATTTCAAAAGCGAACTTGCCGCCCGATGCAGAGCAGGTTGCCAAAAAGCAGATCAAACGTCTGCGCAATATGCAAGTCGGCTCGGCCGAATACACCGTCGTGCGCACCTACCTCGACTGGCTGCTCGACATCCCGTGGCATCTGCAAACGCCCGACAACCTCGACATCAACGCCGTGCGCGCCGTGCTCGACGAAGACCACTACGGGCTCGAAAAAGTAAAAAAGCGCATTCTCGAGTACCTCGCCGTACGAAAGCTCAAGAAGGACAAAAAGGGCCCAATTTTGTGCCTGATTGGCCCCCCCGGCGTCGGGAAAACATCGCTCGGGCGAAGCATCGCGCGAGCTCTAGGGCGAAAGTTTCACCGAATTTCGCTCGGAGGTGTTCACGACGAAGCAGCGATTCGTGGTCACAGGCGCACATACGTCGGAGCATTGCCCGGGCAAGTCATGCAAGGGATGAAAAAAGCGGGGACGATAAACCCGATTTTCATGCTCGATGAAGTCGACAAAATCGGCCACGATTTCCGCGGCGATCCATCGGCCGCCCTGCTCGAAGTGCTCGACCCAGAGCAGAACAATACGTTCGCCGATCACTACATCGAAATTCCGTACGATCTGTCGAACGTGATGTTTATCGCAACGGCAAACATCGCCGATCCGATACCAGCACCGCTCCGCGACCGGATGGAAATACTTGAGATTCCAGGGTACACGCGGCGCGAAAAGCTGGCGATTGCGCGGCAACACTTGATTCCAAAGCAGATCGAAGAGCACGGTCTAACACCGCAGCAGCTCGAGCTGACCGACAAAGCGGTCGAGCTGATCATCGAAAACTACACGCGAGAAGCCGGCGTTCGCACACTTGAGCGCCAAATCGCAAGCGTGATTCGCGGCGTCGCCGTAAAAATTGCCGAGGGAGATAACACTCCGCGGACGATCGAAAACGAAGATCAAATCCGCGAGTTTTTGGGCGCGCAACGTTTCTCAAGCGAAGTCGCCGAGCGAACAGAAGAGCCAGGCGTCGCAACCGGCCTCGCATGGACAAGCGTGGGCGGCGAGATTTTGTTCATCGAAGCAACGCGCATGTTCGGGACAGGTAAGCTGCAGCTCACCGGTCAGCTGGGCGATGTGATGAAAGAGTCGGCCCATGCCGCGCTTTCGTATGTCCGCGCAAATGCCGACAAATATGGGATTTCGAAGGATTTTCTCGAGAAGAGCGACATCCATATTCACATCCCGGCCGGCGGAATGCCAAAAGACGGGCCGAGCGCCGGCGTGACAATGTTCACAGCGCTCGTGTCGATGCTGACGGGCGTGCGAGTGCGTCACGACGTGGGGATGACAGGCGAGATCACGCTGCGCGGGCGCGTGCTTCCAATCGGCGGGCTAAAAGAAAAAGTGCTCGCGGCGCACCGCGCAGGGATCAAGCGAATTATCGTCCCCGAGCGAAACAAAGCCGATTTGGACGAAGTGCCGGCCGAAGTGAAAGCGGAGCTGGAGTTCATCACGGTCAGCAAGATGGACCAGGTGCTCGACGCTGCGCTCGAAGAGAAGCTGACGCCAAAGCCGCCAGAAGAGAGCAAGAAGGAATCGGCGATCCCGCATCACAACTAGCAGCAAGCCCCCCGCCTCTCCCGCTTCGCGGGAGAGGAGGCCTTTGTCAGACGCTTTCCCTCTCCCGCTTCGCGGGAGAGGCTTCTCGCGTGCTCTCCATTATCCGCGCGTTGCTGCCAACTGGTCACGAACGCTCTGTTCCGCTCTCCCGAAGAGGTTCCCTACTTCCTCGTAAAACATGTCGTTCAGTCTCACTAGGCGGCGCCCGTCACGGTTGTGCGTGATTTCGATCATGTCGCTGTAGGCGTGAATGTTTTTGACAACGACGGTGCGAGGATGGCGCGTCTCGACCTCGTTGTCGTCGGTGCTAATCAGCTCAATTTTGATCGTGCACTTCCCTTTGGCGAGGTTGCAATCCATCTTGTTGAAGGAATAGTTAAACTCGCCCTCGCACCACGTGTCGCCGCAAATGTCATTGAGTGCTGTAAGCACTTCTTCCTTTTGCTCCGCCGTAAGCCTGTTGGGGGTATGGGCCGCTTCATCACCAGGCGCCGCAAACGCCGGTTGGCTGACGCCAACCGAAGCGAAAAATACAAAAAAACTGGCCGCTTTTACTAGCTGATTCATCGTATCTCCATAAATAAGTGAGCTGTCTCTTGTCGAGACAGCGGCCGCTTATGCATGAACCGGCTGCCGCTTGGCAATAGCCCTCCCAACTTTCGTTTTGCCTCGCGTACTCCACGGAGCCTCCCCCATTCGAAGTAGACTTTTTAGTCGAGTCACGGCACTGTCCGCTCCGTGCGAATTGGAATGCTCGGCTGCGGAACGGTCGGCGGCGGCGTTGTAAAGCTTCTGCAATCAAACGCCGCTCACATTGAAAAGAGGCTCGGCACTCGGCTCGAAGTACGCCGGGCGCTTGTTCGTTCACTCGACAAAGTGCGGAGTGCGTCGCTCGGCGATGTGACGCTGACAGAGCACGCGAACGAGCTTTTTGGCGACCGCGATCTCGATATCGTCGTCGACGTGATGGGCGGCGTTCATCCGGCGCGCGCGCTTGTGGAGCGGGCGATCGATGCGGGGTGCGGCGTGGTGTCGGCAAACAAAGCGCTTCTCGCCGACTGTGGTGAGGCGATTTTGACGCGCGCGAGAGGGCGCGGAGTCGACGTTGCATTTGAAGCGGCTGTCGGGGGCGGAATTCCGATCGTCCGCGTGCTGCGCGAAGCTCTCGTGAGCGATGTGATCAAATCGCTCGCCGGGATCGTGAACGGGACGTCGAATTTTATTCTGACGAAGATGCACCAAGAAGGGGCATCGTTCGAAGAAGCGCTTCGCGAGGCGCAGGCGCGCGGTTACGCCGAGGCCGACCCAACGCTCGATGTCGACGGGCAAGATGCCGCGCACAAGTTGGTCGTGCTCGCGATGCTCGCATTTGGAGCCTGTTTTCGGCCCGATCATGTGCACACCGAGGGGATTCAGCAGATTGAAGCGATCGATCATCGTTTCGCCGAGCGCTTCGG
>CAMAVR010000028.1 GCA_945861885.1 Nannocystis exedens
GGCTTTTGGCGGAGCAGGGACATGAGCTGTTTGGCGACGAGATGTTTGCCGACCTCTACTCATCGCGCGGTCGTCGCAGTATTGCGCCGCGCTTGATGGCGACCGTGATGGTGCTTCAGCGTTTCGAGGGATTGAGCGATAGCGAAGCGAACGCTTACGACAAGACGGGAAAGCCGAGTTGCGCTTGGGATGACAGGAAAGCGCGCGAGGAGCTTGTCGATGCACTCACGCGCGATGCTCACGCGATTCTGTTCGCGCTTGATCGAAAGCCGCTTGGGCCTGAGGTTGCGAAAGCGACAACGCTTCTTGCGACCGTGGTCGGCCAAGACGTTGAGCTCGGTGAAAGCGGCGTATTTCAAATCGTGCGAGGCGTCGCAATCGATCGCGTGATTTCCACTGTCGACCCGGAGGCCAGGCACGGCCACAAGACGGCGTCGCGCAGCTTCGATGGTTACAAGGGTCACATGGGAGCGTGACAAAAACACCCGTCGCCGATCTGCTCGCGATTTCCGACGATTCGTCTACACGCGAAGTCTTCGGCGACGCATCTTACGGCATCGCCGACGTCCTCGAGATGCTTGAATCGGCCGGAGTCGAAGCAACAGTAAAGGTGCAGCCGCCACCGGCGCGCGGCGGGATGCTTTCGCACGAAAACTTTTCAATCGACGTGAAGAGCGCCGAAGCCTCATGCCCGGCCGGTGCCCGCGTCGCACTGCGCTTGCTCACAAACGGTTTGCATATCGCGGAGTTCGGTAAAAATTGCGACGGGTGCGCGCTGCGCTCAAAGTGCACGGACTCGAAAATTGGACGCACTCTCAAGCTTCACCAGAAGCACGAGCTGCTTTCCAAGCATCGCAAGCGACAGCGCGACGAGATCTGGAAGACGCACTACCGAAAAGTGAGACCGCGTGTCGAGCGCAAGATTGCGCATTTGATGCGTCGGAGCACGGTGGGCAGGGCGACGAGCTCGCGTGCGCGGGAGCGAACGCGTCAAGCAGGATTTCGCGTTGCTCGCGGCGAGCGTGAACCTCGCGCGACTCGCCGCGCTCGGCGTCCGAATTAGCGCCACCGTGAACGTCTAAAGGCACTGATCGGAGTGACAACAGCGCGTCAAGCGGTCTCCAATCACCCAAGAGGAAGAAAGGCGTTGGGTTTCAGTCGAGACCGAGCGCTAACGGCCTTTCGGGCCCGGGACATACTCCGCGTATTTTCCGGGCCCGAAAGGTCGTTAACGCGAAGGTATCGGCTGAAAACCAGCGCCTTTCTAGCCGCGATCGATTAATTCTAGAAGGCCGCGGTGCGGATCGAAAAGGAGCCCGTGAACCGGCACGTCGTTCGGAAGAAGCGGCGTCTCGCGAATCATTGTGACGACACGCTGAACGTTTGCCCGCGGGTCGTGAAACGCACCGACCCACTCTTTTAGGCTCGGTTGTAGCGACGCGATCACGTCGGCCGATACGCCGCGCTTCATCATATTCTGCTCGAGCTCGACTTCGTTGATTTGCGACATGCCGCAATCGCGATGGCCAATGACAAAAACTTCGTCGCAACCGAGAACGAAAATCGCCACCATAAGGCTGCGAATGACGCTGCCACATGGGTCGACCAGCGTATTGCCCGCGTTTTTGATAACCATCGCATCGCCGCGTTTGAGCCCCATGGCCTCTTCAAGGAACTCAACGAGCCGCGTGTCCATGCAAGTGAACAGCGCGATGCGCTTGGCCGGCAATTTCGAAAGCGGCTCTTCGCGATCGGAAATAAACCGCGCATTGTGGGCTAAGACGTGGTCGATCACATTCACGGGCATTGCTCCAACGTTGAATTTAGCGTGTAGCATCGACTCCCTACCATCGTCGCCTGAAACGTCTAGTTGATGCACCCGGCTGGGCGCCGATAGCTAGATCATTGGCTCAACGAGCGGTTGACAGCGCGTTTGCGCGTTTCGTACCGTTCGCGCAAGAACGGAGTAACGCTTGGAACGTCAAGAAAGTGTCGCCACGCTAGAGAGACTTCTTGCACACGTGCAAACTCGAGCTGAGCTTCTGCGTCGCGAGCGCGATTCGTTCGATATTCCGATCGACATGGCGCCGGCCGAAACGTTGAGCCGCCGAGCCGATGTCGCATCGCCAGCGACCGCGCCGATCGGAGCGATACATACGGGCGAGCGAAAGGCGATGCGTGAACTTTCTCCGCCGCTGCCGCCAATAAATTCACTCGGGGCATTCCCCGACCGCCGTTTTATCATCGCAACGGCGCTCATTATTGCATTCGCGGTCATCTGGGCGACCTTCTATTTGATCGTGCCGCGCTAGCGCTTTTTCTCTACTCGCCGCAGTCGTTCTTTTCGTATTGGCCGGCGCGATCTAGGAGCGCCATCATGTACGCGCCGGCTCCGTAGCCGACCATCGGCGTGCTGCCTACGTAGGCTCCGATGGGGATGTCGGCTGCGAGTGAGTTGTATCGTTCGGGGAGCAGGAAATAGTTTTCTTGCGACTTTTCGGCGATTGTCTTGAGAAGTTTGTCGGCTCGGTCGGTGCTCCCCGTTCGCGCTTGCGCGACGGCGATTCGCATGTCGAGGAAGGCCCACTCGTGGTTGTCGTAAGCGTCGTCGCTCCCCGTTCTGCGTTTGAAACCGCCGCTTACCACGCGAAGGCCCTCGAGCGCTTTTAACGTCGCCGTCGACCGGCCGTCATCGAGAAGCCCCCAGTTGATCGCTTCGACGACCGAACCGTCAAGCGGCGCGCCGGATTCAGGCGCTTCAATTTGCCCTTGCACCGCCCCCGCTTGATCGACAAATCGGCTTAGAAAACCGGCTCGAACGCGCGCAGCGACATCTCGGTAGTGCATAGCATCGACGGCGTGCCCCGAGATCGATGCGAGCTTCGCCATGTCGCAAAACCCGCGCGCTGCCGTCGCCGATGTGTAGGCGAAGTGACGCTTGTGCGCGTCGTGCACTTCCCAAATCGACGAATCGGCTCGAACTGTTCCGTCGGCTTCGAGGTTTCTTTCGAGCGGCATTGCGACGCCGCGAAGAATCTGCTGATAGACCGACGGCCCTTGCCGCGTCGCGTTCCAGAGCCAGTGGGTGTCGCCCGACATTTCGACATAGAGACGTGCCGCCCAAAGCGCCAACCCCCACCCATCGAGCTCAATGTTCGGCGACGATTCGCCCGAATAGTCAGCCTCTTCTTCCCCCGACCCGAAATAGCGGCAGACCGAAACTTGGTAGTCGGCGCCGTTGACGTAACTTGAATGTTTGCCGGCCGGCGCGTTCAAGAAAAAATTGAGCGCCGCGCGCGCTTCGTTGTAGTGCCCCGATCGTGCGAGCGCCGCGATCGCATAGGCACCGTCGCGCACCCAACCGATGTGCCATTCGCCTGGCGGGAGGCTCGCGAGAATCATCCCGTGATTCGATCGCGATCGGGTGATCGGCTCGCGCACTTGCGCCATTCGCAAGACCGCTTCGCTTTGGCGCCATAGCCGCTTGGAAATATCGTCATCGAACGAAATTGCCGCTTTTTTCCGCCAAATACGCCACTCGTTGAGCGCGTCGGTTACGAGTTGCGACGGCGGTCTTTTCGCCCCCCATCGCCTCAATCGATCGAGCATGTCGTCGGCGCGCGCAGCATCTTCGGTGTACGCCATCGCAACCGCGATCGAACCGTCGGCGCCTAGGCTCGACTGGATCGCCGGCACGATGTCGTCGCCTCGGCAATTGCGAGCATCGCCTATCTCGCCGCCCGCGCTTAATTTCGCGTATGGCAACGCGCAATCAATTCGAACCGCGGCACCCGACAGTGCGATGTAGACCATTGCGCCGCCGCCCGGCCCCGCTTCGACAAATGCGTCGTTTCCAATCGCGCGAACCGTTTCGTCTTCGTACCCGACGCTCTCGCCTACCCCTCGTCCGAGATGAAAATTAAATAGCGCAGCGGCACTGCTCGCGATCGGCGCGCGGAGAACGGCAACCATCGCGTTCGCTTCGAGATCGAAGGGGGAAAAATAGTAGCTGTCGACCGCCCCGGAAATCGTGTCCAACTTCGCGTGAATCACATTCGTCTCGTCGACATATTCCGAAACGGCCGAACGCGCTTGGTTGAGCCACTGAAACTTCCCGGCATGGCGAACGCCGAAATAAAAGTCGTGCGCGAGATTTCGCCGTTCGACGCCAGGCGCCCGCGGGTCGTCCGACGGGCGGAGGTAGCGGTACGGATGCTCCAAAAACGACGTTATTTTGTGCGCATCAACGTCGTAAATTTGAAAACCGTAGCCATTGCCGGTTGTCACCAAGCGCCATGTTTGCCACGGTGAGGCGATCGCAGGCTGAGCTGTGAGCATCGCAAACAGCGCAAAATAAAGCGACCTCATCGGTCGACTGAGTGTCATTCTTGTTACGGAATATCTCGAATCGAACATGAACCGAACATTTCAGCGTCTTTTTTGCGCATCAGTCCTAGTCGCCTTGGCACTGAACGCGTGCCATCGTGGCGAAAAGAAAGCGCCTCTTCGCATCGCCGCCGCATCCGACCTCACCGGCGCGTTCGGCGAATTGGCGCGCGAGTACGAGTCAACGAGCGGTCGCCCCGTGAATGCCGTTTTCGGGTCGTCGTCGGAGCTTGCCGCTCAGATCGAAAATGGCGCGCCGTATGATCTATTCGCCGCGGCCGACGCCGCATCGGTCGATCGCGCGGTGAATCGTGGCGCTTGCGACGGGGCAACCCGTGCACTCTACGCGCGCGGTCGACTGGCGCTTTGGTCGCGCGATGGGGGAATCAAGACAATCGATCAATTGGCCGGCATTCAGGTGAAAAAAATTGCGCTCGCGAATCCGGCTCACGCTCCTTACGGGCGCATCGCAAAAGAGGCACTCGAGCGCACCGGCATTTGGCAGCAAGTGAGCGCCAAGATTGTTTTCGCGGGGAATGTGCGCCAAGCGCTCCAAGTTGCCCAATCGGGGAACGCCGATGCCGCGCTCGTTGCGCTTGCTCTTGTGCCGCGCGGAGAGCCTGACGGGGTCGCTATCCCGGAGTCGCTCTACACGCCGCTCGATCAAATGGTCGTTGCGTGCGGTGACAAGAAAGATAGCGACGCACTTGGCTTTTTAGAGCTTCTCGCGAGCAATCGTGGGCGCGACGTTTTGAAGCGCTATCGACTCGGTTTTGACGAGCCGCCAGGGCAACAGTGAACTTGTCGCCACTCGGGTTGTCGCTTGTGACGGCGACCGCGTCGACATTTATCTCGCTCGTAATCGGTGTCGCCATTGCGGCACTTTTATCTTCGCGACGCATACCTGGCGCCGACCTGATCGACACCATTGCGACGGCTCCGCTTGTTTTACCGCCAACGGTGCTCGGATACTACGTTCTGACCGCCATCGGTCGCCGCAGCGTCATAGGCCACGCGCTCGAGTCGCTCACCGGGCACGCGATCGTGTTCACGATGACCGGCGTCATTCTCGCGTCGGTGATTGGCGGACTGCCGATCGTGATTCGCACATCGCGCGCCGCGTTTGAGTCGGTCGACCGCGATTTCATAGACGCGGCGCGAGTGCTCGGCGCGGGGCCTGTTCGGACACTCATGTCGGTGCGCATTCCGATGGCCGCGCGCGGAATTGCAGCGGCTGCGATTTTGGCATTCGCGCGGTCGATTGGCGATTTTGGTTTAACATTGATGATCGCAGGGAATATCCCCGGCGAAACACGCACAGCATCGCTCGCAATTTACGACGCACTTCAATCAGGCGATGAAACCGCCGCTGCGCAGTACGCGATGATTCTCACGGCCCTTAGCATTTCGATTTTGTACGGCGCGACAAAGCTGACGCGCCAGCGCTAGCGCTGCGGACGCGCTTCAAGGTATCAATTAAGGCTCAAAAACGAGCATTTTTGTTCGGTTGGCCCGGTCCCCCGATTTGCTGCTCAAGGCCGTTGCCATATGTAAATTTGAAAGGTAGACTTTGAATATTACATATGCCGCATGTTCCGCGAAATCTTCAACCCCATATCGAGCTCCTGCTTCGGCACTTTCCGGTTGTCGTTCTTCTTGGCGCTCGCCAGGTTGGGAAAACTGAACTCGCGAAGACAGTTCGACCCAGTTGGAAGTACGTCGACATCGAAAATCCGAGCGATCTCGATCGCCTTCAGATCGACCCGGATATCTATTTTTCTGAAAATCCGCATTCTGTCATTTTCGATGAAGCGCAGGAATATCCGGAGTTGTTCAAAATTCTTCGCGGCGTAATCGATCGCGATCGTGGTGAAAAAGGGCGTTACATTCTGACCGGCTCGAGTAGCCCACGGCTGCTCAATGCGATTTCCGAATCGTTGGCAGGTCGCGCTGCAACGGTTGAAGTCGGCACGCTTAAAGCGAACGAGTTTTTCCGCAAGCCGCTCAGCAAGTTCTACGAGCTTTTTACCGGCAAGCCGCGCGATTTTTGCGATTTGCTCCTGGCGCTCGAACCGTCACTCGCGGCCGAACAAATGCGAACCGTTTGGGTTAAAGGCGGTTACCCCGAACCGGTGCTTTCGCGAAACTCCGAATTCTATCGGCGATGGATGGAGGAATATCAAAAAAGCTATATCGAACGTGACGTACGCAAGCTCTTTCCACGCATCAATACAGCTCGATACCGAAAACTAATTTCGATATTGGCCGAGCGTTCCGGCACGATTCTCAACAAAAGTGAACTCGCCCAACTAATCGAAGTTAGTCAGCCAACGGTTTCCCAGTATCTCAACATTGCCGACGGCACTTTCGTCTGGCGAACGCTGCCTAGCTTTGCGAACTCAAAAAGCAAGTCGCTCGTAAAGATGCCGAAGGGGCAGCTGCGCGATTCTGGACTTCTGCATTTTTTGATGCGCCTTTCGGATAGCGAAGCGATTCTGCGCCACTCAATTTTGGGACGATCGTTCGAAGGCTTTATCATCGAAGAGATTATCAAAGGGTTGAATGCCGCCGGAGTCGTAGGATGGAACTATTCGTATTACCGAACTCGCAGTCGCGCAGAGATCGACCTAATTCTCGAGGGAGAATTTGGCGTCATCCCGGTCGAGATCAAGTTTTCGTCAAAAGCACAGTCGCGCGACATTGACAACATGACGTCATTTATTGCCGAGTACAAAGCGCCATTCGGGCTGCTCATAAATCAGTCGAACAAAGTAGAACGGTTAACGTCCCGGATTATTCAAGTCCCCGTCGGACTGCTCTAGCTGCCGTGTGCCGCAATGGGGCGTTCTACCGCTCAAAAACGAGCATCTCTCCGAGCATTTCGTGCTCGCTTGTTCCTACTTGTTTCATCCCTACTTTTGCTAGGACTCGCAGCGATGGCGTGTGCCATGCGAATGCGCGTGCGACCACTCGGTTTACGTGTGGCTGTTCGATTGCCCAATCGACTGCGGAGGTGACCGCTTCGGTGGCGTACCCCTTCCCTTGGGAGGCTGACTCTACGCCGTAACCGACTTCGACTGTCCCTTCGTCGTCTGGGCCTCCGTGGAAAATTACACTTCCGACCACGCATCGCTCGCTGGCTCGGAGGACCATCACCCTGTCGCCCCAGAGACGACGTGCTGGGTTGGCGCGGATGTCTTCTAGGCTCGATGTGAAGGCGCGTTCGATTAGCGCGCGCCCTGGCCATGCCTCAGGAAATCGGGCTTCGACGATCGATTCGGCGGCGACGCGATTGTGCGCCATCACCGCTTCTACGAGCGGCAATGTGATCGGAACTAGCTCCAACCGCGTTGTAAAAAGCACGCCCATTCACGCCTCCTCCTACTCCCCACACGTATGCCTGCATGCGCGCTTTGCCTAGCTCAAGAGACACAGAATATCTCTTTTTTACTGAATCGCTCCGCCTCTTAGGGCAAAGTCACACGACCCGTGCGCGAGACTATGTCGGAATCACAGTCTGCAAAAATGGATGCGCTTCGGTCAGCACGTGCGTCATTGAACGACGCATTGCTGTCGACGGAAGATCGTCGTGTCATCGAACCGATTGTTGCGGCGATCGACCAAGCATTGCAGGGGCGACCGGCGACGCACAACGAGAACGGCTCCGAAGCGCTCGATTCACGGGAGTTGGAAGTCGAAGCGGCGCGCCGCGAAGTTGAGCGCGCGAAAGTGCTTTCCGCTCGAGAGTGGGGGCTTCTCGATGCCGTCCTCAATCATAGCCCGCACGGCATTCTCGTCTGCAATGCTGCCGGAAAAATGATGCTTCAAAACCGCGCGGCCGAACGCATCTGGGCGGGGAGCGCAACGGTCGAAGGCGTCGGCGATTGGGGGAAGTATCGCGCCTATCACCCCGATGGGCGCGCGTTCGAACCAGACGACTGGTCGATGACACGATGTCTCCGCGCCGGCGAAGTAACCGACGCCGAAGAGGTGCGCATTCAACGGTTTGATGGGACGCACGGGATGATTCTCGGCAGCTGCGCGCCGCTGTTTGATATCTCGGGCGAACTGCTCGGCGCTGTGTCGATTTTTGCCGATATTTCGCAGTTTAAGCGGGCAGAGACCGAGCGCGAGCGCCTTCTTCGCGTCGCGCAAGAAGCGGTGCGCATGCGCGAGGACTTGCTGGCGATCGTCTCGCACGATTTGCGAAGCCCTCTCAGCGTGATCGCTATGGCCGCGGGGCATATTCGCAAAGCGGTCGAGCCGCGCGAACTCGAGCGGATCGACAGCGCGGCAAAAAAAATCGAACGGGCCGCGCGCTCGATGGAAAAGCTAATTCGCGATCTGCTCGATACGGCGAGCAAAGATGCAGGGCGACTCATCGCCGAAATCACATCGCATCCGGTCGACGAGATCATTTACGACGCGCTCGAAATGCATGTGCCGCTTGCAAACGAAGCCGACATCAAGCTCGAAGCAGAAATCGCCGAACCGGGAATGTCGATTCGGTGCGACCGCGAACGCGTGCTTCAATGCCTCGCCAATTTGCTAGGAAATGCGCTAAAATTCACGCCTCGCGGCGGCGCGATCGGCCTTCAAGTGCACCCGGTGGGCGACACAATCGAGTTTGCGGTTCGCGACAGCGGCGAAGGGATCGCCCCCGAGCAGCTTCCGCGCGTGTTCGACCGCTATTGGCAGGCGAAGCGAGGCTCGCGCGCCGGCGCGGGTCTCGGTCTATTCATCGCCAAGTCGATCGTTGAAGGGCACGGCGGCGAAATTCGCGCGGAGAGCGAGATCGGCCGCGGAACACGCTTTTCGTTCGCATTGGCGCGCGCGTAACCGATACCGACGAATTGAACTGCACGGTTTGCCCGACCTTTACAGCGGAGCTATACATCGCGCGCCGGTCACTGGCGCCATTCGCCAGACCTTACCAAAATCGGACGAACCAGATGAAAAAGCCTATTTTTGCGCTCATTGCGCTGAGTGCCGCTGCGTGGGCACTCGGTTGTGAGCCGCCAGTTCAGCACCAGGACATTGTGCTGGGGACACGATCGCTCTTCGACAAGGATACGGGCAACATCCCGCTCCCCAACGATCTCCTGAAAGACCCGAAAACGGGGCTCCTGAACGTTCCCGAGGCGCCGGGCGATAGCCCACTGACAGTCGAGATCAAAGCGAGCATCCGGATGCTCAATGGGTGGCTCACCTCGTCGGCGATCACGATTCCGTTCGACGGTCTGCTCGACACCGCGACGTTGACGGCCGACAACATCTATCTTTACGACATCACCAACGCCGCAGCGACGCGCGTCGACCCGGCCAGTTACGTGACGATGTTCAATATCGGCGCGACATCGGCCGCCGGTGCGACGCCGGCCACAGCCCCGCCGTACACGCTGACGATTCAGAACAAAGCCCAGGGGCTCCAGCTTCCGGCGTTTCCGCAAGGGCACCGCTTCATGGTCATCGTGACCGACGGGGTCAAGGACACGGCAGGCATTCCAATTATTCCCGACGTCCCGTTTGTTCTGCTCCGCTCGACATCGCCGTTGGCGAAAAACGGGCACTCGCTGTTCGGCAACGACGATGACCAGGCGGTAAAGCTCGAGTTCGCGCGTTCGATGATTTTCGCCCCGGCGTTTGCGCAGGTGAAAACAGCCGGCGGGCCGACAACCGAACACGCCGTCGCGTTTTCCGTCTTCTCGATCCAGTCGGGCCCGCGCGCCGTGTTCAACCCGTCCCCTTTTGGCCCAGTTCTCCCGACACCGGTAGAGGCGAATGGGCCAGTGGGCACCGACGTCAAGCCGACGATCTATTTCGACCTTCCGGTCGATCCGGCAACCCTCGACAATGGCACGCATTTGTTCGAGTACAATGACGGCGCGCTGACGGCTGTCGCCATGACACCGAGCGTTGCTGCCGATGCGGTACCCGGTAGTGGGTACCTGGTCACGATTTCCCCAACTGCCCCGCTAAAAGCGGCGACCCAATACATCGCCGTGACGACGAACAAGATTCATGGCGGAGTTAAGCCTGATGGCAGCGTAGCCAATGTTCCGGCAGAAGCATGGTCACTTTTCTCGCTGATGCGAGATAAGAATCGGCTAATTACCCCCGCCGATGGGGCCAAGGACGACCCGGGGCAGCTTGAATCCCCGCTGCTCAATTCGACCCCGGCGTTGCTTGTCCTGTTCTCACCTGACCCGTTGCATGCAACGCAGGACGAATGGAAGAACGCATACGGAACGCTTGCTGCCTCCCTCCAGGGGATTGAGAAGCTGCGCGTTGCGCATCAGAAGTATTTTGACGCGACCAGCAAAGCTACTCCCCCCATCGAGACACTTTCAATCACGGCGCTTTGGCCATTTACAACCAAGTAGGAGATGTTCATGAGTCCAAAACGAATTGCTAGCGCCGTGGCGCTCGGCGCGTTCGCGGTGTCGTCTGCGGCGCACGCGAGCGGCTATTTTGTTTACGAAGTCAGCCCGTCGGGCACAGCACAAGGTGGAGCGAACATCGCTGCCGGCGATGAGCCAGCGACGATTTTTTACAACCCTGCCGGCCTCACGCGCCTCGAAGGCGTGCAGGCTCAAGTGTCCGTCACCGGCTACATGCCGAGAGGGCGCTACACATCTCCAGAAGGTCAAACGACCCGTACAGACTTGTCGCTCATCCCCGCTCCGTCACTCTTTGCGAGCTGGAAACCGGTGCGGTGGATGGCGGTCGGCATCGGTGGCTACAGCGCATACGGCCTCGGGCTGGCATGGCCTGACAAATGGGCCGGCAATACGCTCGTCCAAGCGGCCAAAGTGACGAGCTACACGGTGCAGCCGTCGATCGCGTTCGAGCCGATTCGCGGCGTATCGATCGGCGCTGGGCTCGATGTCGTATTCGGCGCACTCGACCTATCGCGCGGCGTGAAAATAGGCGACGAAACGGGGATGGTGCGCATCGGCGGCCAGACGACCGGTATCGGCGGGAACGTCGGCGTCATGTTCGATCCCACATCATGGCTGCGTTTGGGCGCGCACTATCGCACCGCAATCAAGCTTCAGGTCGATCACGGGCACGCGTCGTTTGATGTGCCGCCCGCGCTGCAGAAGATGTTGGTCAATCAGGGCGTCAGCGTCGGGATAACAACACCGCACATTTTCGGGATCGGCGCGCGATTCAAACCGCTTCCGCAGTGGCAAATCGAACTCGACGGTCTTTATATCGGGTGGAGCTCGTTCGACAAGCTTGCGTTCAAGTTTGACAACCCGCTCCTGTCAAAAAGCGAGGCCCGCAACTGGAAAAATTCGTTCCAGGTCCGCTTGGGGACAGAGTACAACTTCGAAAAGGCGGCCGTGCGCGGCGGGTTTCTGTTTGATCAGAATCCGATCCCCGATGCGAGTCTCGACCCGCTTCTCCCCGACAGCAACCGCCTAGGTTTCTCGCTCGGCGGCGCTTACAAATGGAAAAAGTGGCTTCAGCCAGAGGCGAGCTACATGTTCGTTTACGGCCTGCCGCGAACGGTCGACGCAGCGACGAATAAATTCCCCGGCACGTACGGCGCGTATGCGCACGTAATTTCGGTCGGAGTTACGTCACGATTTTAGTAGTCTGATTGCAAATGGTCACAACAGATGATTTGCAATTTATGAAGGTAGCGATCGCAAAGGCGGATGAGGGGATCCGCCGCGGTCAAACGCCATTTGGTTCGTGCATCGTCAAAGGGGGCAACATCGTCTGCGCCGAGCACAATGTTGTCTGGGCGACGACTGACATCACAGCTCACGCCGAAGTAAACGCGATTCGCAAAGCCTGCTCCGCGCTGAGCACAATCGATCTAACTGGGTGCACGCTCTATTCATCATGCGAGCCGTGCCCGATGTGTTTTAGCGCCATTCATTGGGCAAACTTCGATCGAGTCGTGTTCGGTGCGCGAATCGCAGATGCGCAGCGCGCCGGGTTTAACGAGTTGACGATTTCCGCCGAACAGATGAAGTCGATCGGGCAGAGCCGTGTCGAACTGACGGCCGATGTATGCAGGAGCGAAGCGGCCGAACTGTTTCAACGGTGGCTTGCGCGCCAAGATCGTCGAGTCTACTGAGGGGCGCCCGGCGGCGCGCTCTCAATCTGCAAAGTCGTCAAAATCGCGAAGCGGCTCGGGGCCGTTTGGACCGGCAACAATTTCGAACTGCTTCTCGATACCGGCCGCCTTGCAAACAGTCTCTTTTAGATCGAAGTCGGTGTCGCGGCGACCGAACGTGAAGAAAGTAACCGCAGCTCTCGCCGCTCTCGTAACGCCCGAGAGGACGTGACTGATAACTTCGATGTGATCGCAAATTCTGCGTCCCATCGGCCCGTTCCCCCAGTCGCCGCGGTATTGAAACCATGGCGTCGCCGCATCGTAATAGACGATATTTTTTTCCATCTCCCACGGTAACGCGCGCTCCGTTGCGTCGACGAGGTCTTGTCCGATGCGGATTTCGCCGTCGATAAACGGTGTCAAAAACGCTTTAATGAGCGCTCTCGGGTGCTTGCTAACGAGCGCCACGTGATTGATTGCATGGCGGCGCAGCTTGATCGTCGCGCGAAGCACCCCTTGATACGGATGATTGCCCGTTTCGGTCCACGTGCCATGCCCCCCTTTCGCGGCAAAAATGTCGAGTCGCTTCCGCGCTTGGGTAAGCGCTTCGTACGCCTTACGGTCGACGTGCGAGATGTGCTGGCTACCGTGCGTCCTGGTGACAGCTTGAACCGGTTTGAAATTCTCAAACTTGACCGAGAACCCTTCCCAGTCACCGACGTGGTAGCCTTGTTTGATTGTTTCTGCTGGGCAAAAACCGTTAACAAGCAGCGCTGGGCAGACTACCTGCCCAGCGTTAAACGGATAAAACGCCGAGTATTGAGCGAAAAAATTCGATGGATCGCCCGGGGTCGACGGATAGACCGTCACGTAGATCGGAGGCGGGTTGCCGCCGTGGCGAAAGCGCCCCTCTTCCCCCTTCAAAAAGTCTGGAATGTCGAAAAGACTATTGGCATCGAGCGGCGCGACAAACGCGCAACCGGAGCTCGTCTTCATGCCGGCGCGACTCAGCGGCCGCATAAGCACAGCGTCGGCGCGCCTTCCCCTCCATGAACCGTCTTTGCAAACAACGTTTACGTTGTTCTGTAGAAAAAACTCGACACTGGAGGGGAAGTACTCTTCGTCGGCGTGAAGCCACATCGTCGGCGTATGTTCGCGAATCGCTTCTTTCATTTCGCCCGAAATTTCGGACGTCAACATCGGCACTCCGAGCCAACGCCCACCAACTATCGGTTTGGTAAAAAAGCCATTCGACGACAATGCAGCGATCTGCCCATCGGCGAGCGCGATATCTTCAAACTGCCCATCATAGGTCGTCCACGGCCCATCGACTGAGCTCTCAGACACCGCGAGCGTCCCGTTGCGGTGCAAAATGGCAATTGCATCGCCGCTGAGTGCGACCTCCTTGGCATCCTGCGCGACCAGCGTCCAGCCGAGTGCGGGGGCGGGAGGAGGCGCTTCAGCCACTCTTTTGCGTCGCGTCTTCTTCTCTTTCGCAGCGGGGGCGGGCTCCACGGTTGCAAACGATCGAATCCACACCCGATTGCTCGTGTCGATGACGGCCGCGCGCTGTGCCGACTCCGAAATCGCAACGCTCGTCGCGTCGCTAAAATCGAGCGCTTTCGGCCTCGTTAGCAGGCCGTCCCGCTCGATCTTGGCGAGCTTCACCACTCTCGCGTTATCGACGATTGCAACCCAATTGCCATCGACCGCGAGAGCGCGCACAGTCGGTTCAGGGAGGCTTAATTCGTCTGAATGGATGGCATTCGTCGGATCGAACGGCGTGCCGACCAAAAATGAACCATCGACCTGCATAATACCGAGTCGGTTCCCGCGAATCATCAAGCGCTTCGCTCGCCCATCCAGCGCGACCCAATCGTCGTCCCCTTTTTTGAAGTAAGCGAGCCCATCGTCCAGCACGACCGCCATAAGGTCCTCGCCGAGCGCCACGTGCGTTACTCTGCGGCCGCTCGGTATCTCCCAAGGAGTCCAGCTTGCGTGCGCATCGTAACCGTCGCGAATCAGCACGAAACGGCGGTCATCCGAAATGCGCGCGGCGCGCCCGTGACCGATTGCGATGCGCTGGGCATCGTCTGTCCACGCGGCCAAGACGGCCGACTCTGTACTTTGCGTCAACAGCCCTGGATCGGACGTACCGCCGCAGCCAAGCGCCATCGCTCCGAACGCAGTCGAAACCGAAAAATAGGTAAAAAATCGCGACGTCATCTAGGAAGCCCCGCAACAAGAAAGAAAAACGGTCATGCAAACAGTCGGGGGCTGCCACGAATATTGATCAAGTCAATGCGCGGAGCAGCGCGAGGTGTAACCTCCGGATATGGAACTGAGACAATTAGGTCAGTGTGGACTTCGCGTGAGTGCGCTCAGCCTCGGCGCAATGACGTTCGGTGAGTCGTCGACATTCATGAAAGGGGTCACGTCGCCCGACGACGAAGCGAGGCGCGTCTTCGACAAAGCGATCGACGTGGGGATGAATCTCGTCGACACGGCGAATATTTATGGCGATGGTGCGAGCGAAAAGCTCACCGGCGCGTGGATCGCCGGCAAGCGAGATCGCGTCCTTTTAGCGACAAAATGCCGCTTTCCAGTCACGTCGGGCGAACATAAAGCCGGCCCCCACGAACAAGGGCTCTCGCGCCAGCATATTTTGCAAGCATGCGAAGACTCGCTTAGGCGCCTCGCAACCGACCACATCGATCTTTACCAAGTGCACATGCAAGACAACGCAGTGCCGATCGACGAGACAATGCGCGCGCTCGACGACTTGGTCACCCAGGGGAAGGTTCGCTACGTCGGCTGCTCAAATTACACCGGCTACCGCCTCGTCGAAGCGGCATGGTCCGCGGAGCGGATGCGCGCGCATCGCTTCGTGGCGGCGCAGGTTCAGTGGTCGCTTGTCGAGCGAGGCCTCGAACGCGAAGTAATCCCAGCATGCCGCCTCCTTCAAATGGGGACATTAATCTGGTCGCCGCTCGCAGCCGGCTTTTTAAGCGGAAAGTACAAGCGAAGCGAAGCGCCACCGGCCGGGAGCCGGCTCGATACGTGGAAAGACAGCTTCAAGTCGGTGAGCTCAAAAGACCAGGCATGGGATGTGCTCGACGCCGTTCAGGCGATGGCGAAGCGGCACGAGACGACGGCAGCGGCGGTATCGCTCGCATGGCTCCTCGCAAAGAGCGAAGTGAGCAGCATCATCCTCGGTGCTCGCACCACCCTGCAACTCGATGACAATCTGCGCGCGCTTTCCGTCAAGCTGTCGCACGAAGATGTTCGGTCGCTCGACGACGTGTCGAAGCCGAAGTGGGGCTACCCGTATGATTTTATCGGCGGGCGACAGGACTGGTAGGAGACCCCCCAAGGCCCCCCAAGGCCCCCGTAAACGTGCCCGTGCCCGTAAACGTGCCCGGTTTTTTCTTCGCTTTGCCTGAGAAGAAACCGGGCACGTTTACGGGCACGGGCACGTTTACGGGGCAGACAAAGCAAAAAAGGGCTACGCGTTGGCGTGGCCCTTCGTTGCATTGGAAGTCAGTTCGATCGGCCGCGCGCGCTCGACGCGCGAGCCGCGAACACTTACTGAATAAGGTCCTTCAAGGACTTGAGGGCGGTCGCGCGAATCTTCTTCGACGCCGGCTTCCCTTTGATGGTGATCGACTGCTTGGTGAACGGGTTGATCCCAGGGCGATCCTTCGTTGCTGGCTTCTTAATTGCCTTCAACTTGAGCAGACCCGGAATTACGAACTCGCCTGGACCTCGCGTACCTAACTGCTTCTTGATGATCTCCGAGAGCCCCTCAAAGACTCGTCCTACGCTCTTCTTATCCAATTCAGAAATTTCTGAAATCTCGGCAATAACCTGCGCTTTGGTCAATCTCTTTCCGGACATCTGCGCTTCCTCCTACAAAGATTCGTGCACAACACAGCGATTTGTCACCCCACATTGCATCTCGGCGAGTTACCCGCGAACACTCCGAAGCTGCGCGCTCAGCCCCTCGCATAAAGGGCCTTGCTGCATGATGGGTATCACTCCAATTTCGCTCGCTGCAAGCAGAAAACAAGCATTAGTGCGAAAAGAATTCGCTAAAGGGCCGAAAAAATAAGCCCAGGACCACCTATAGGTGGCCCCTGAAGCCCCTATTTCGCTCTCCCGCGTACCGCAGCCGCCTGGCACAACCGCTCGGTTTCTGCCCTCATTTTGCGGTCTTTTTGGGCATTTTCGTGGTCCCAACCGAGCAAATGCAGGACGCCATGGGCGATGAGCATCGTCATTTCGTCGAGAAGTTCGCGCTTGGCGGCCTTTGCCTGTCGCCTGGCGGTTGGGACGCTCACGACCACATCTCCGAGCAAATCGCCGGCCGTTTCGGGGAATTCTCCCTCGCGGAGTGAAAATGCGAGCACGTCGGTCGGTTTGTCTTTCTTTCTGTAGTCGCGATTCAAACTCTGAATTTGCGCATCGTCGGTGAGAACAATCGACACTTCTTCGGAGCGGAGATTGAGCGCATCGAGCATCGCTTCGGCGCGCTTTTTTATCACCGCGCGCGACACACCTTTGTGCGGACCGCGCTCGACTCGCAGATGCACAACCGCCACTACACGGCTCCCGCGTTCTTCTTCGCGTCGGCCAAAAATTTCGCGAGACCGCTATCTGTGAGTGGATGCGACGCGAGCTGCTTGATCACCGAAAATGGAATCGTCGCGCAGTGAGCGCCGATGAGCGCCGCGTTGGTGACATGAACAGGATTGCGCACGCTCGCAACAAGCACTTGCGTGTCGTAATCGTAGTTGTCGTAGATCGTCACGATCTGCTGGATAAGCTCCATCCCATCCTGGGCCAAATCGTCGAGGCGCCCCACGAACGGTGAGATGTATGTCGCTCCTGCTTTCGCGGCGAGCATCGCCTGCGTCGGGCTAAAACAGAGCGTCACGTTTGTCTTGATCCCCTCTTTCGAAAAGACGCGCACCGCCTTCAAGCCTTCGACGATGAGCGGCACTTTGACGACGACGTTCTTGTGCAACTTCGCGAGCGCCCGCCCCTCTTTCAAAATCCCATCGCAATCGGTTGCGACGACTTCGGCCGAAACCGGGCCGTTCACCACTTCGCAAATTTCGGGGATAAGCGCCTCGAGCTTCCGCCCGACTTTTGCGAGTAGACTCGGGTTTGTGGTGCAGCCGTCGACCACGCCGATCGCAACCGCCTCTTTTATTTCAGCCAAATCCGCACTGTCGATAAAGATTTGCATACATCTCTCCGTTGTTGTCGAGGGAATATACGATCAGAATCGCTTACCGGTAGCGGTCGATCGCGGCGCGGAGGCGCTGAATCCCTTCAACACTCCTAGCTCCGTACCAGCAGATGTCTTTTCCGTCGACGAAGGCGACCGCATCTCTGGCGCTCGCTGGCGTGTCGAGCGCACGAAACGTCGTCGCATCGTCTTCGCTAAACGGATGCGGTTCGCTCGGCAAAAGAATGAGCTCCGGGCGGCGCTCGACCACTTCATCAAGAGTAATTCGCGGGTAGCGCGTGTCGCGCCCGGCGGCCTCTACGCGGCGCTCAGAGGCACCTAGGTCGGCTGCGAGGGGATAGCGCCTTTCGCGGCCGGCAAAGACGTTCTCCGCGCCGCATAGCGCGAGCATGTCGGAGATAAACGTCGCCCCGTGAATCGTCATCAGCGGTTTCATCCAAATCGGGCAGAATGTCGGCACAGGACGAAGCGAGGCTCTCGCCGCCTCGGCCGCTCGCAGGTTTTCGTACCCCTCCTTCACAAGCGACATCGCGCCGGGATCGCGCGCCACATCGAGAATGCGTGCGAGCCGCGCCATGTGCGCGATGCCGTCGGCGACCCGTTTGGGGAATGCGATAAACACGCGAATGTTCGCCTGTGCGAGCTTCTCGAGATCGCCGCGCGTGTTCTCCTCTTGATTCGCGACAACAAGGTCGGGCGAAAGAGCCAAAATCGCATCGATTTTTGGATTTTTTGTCCCCCCCACGGCCGGGAGACCGGCTACCTCGGGCGGCAATTCGCAATAGTCGGTCCGCCCGACAAGCCGGCCACCGCAACCGAGCGCCGCAATCGTAAGCGTGTCGCTCGGCACCAGCGATACAATGCGCTCAGGAGCACGCGCAAAAACAAGCTCGCGCTTCAAATCATCAAAAATACGGAGCTGCGCCATCTTGTGGATTTTACCGATAAATCGACGGTAGCGCTGTCGATTTTACCGAGCGAGAGCGAAACTTGGCTTAATCATCGTCGCTTGGAGGCGGCGGTGGAGCTGGGGGGCCTCCATCGATGTATGGGCCTACGCGCACCGCGCAGGCTGCCCACGTTGCATCGTTGCAGCTTGTTTTTTCGCGGGCGACGCAGGCAACGAGCGCCCTCAGTTGGCCCTGGACGACGCGGTCAGAGGCGACTTCGCAGCCGCCACGGCACTGCTCTTTTGAGCAAACCGGCGCGTCATGCCTGCAAGCGCGAACGCATAGGTCAACCGGAACTCGCGGCGCTGAATCGGCGCCGTGACAGCCGATCGCCGCGCTGATAGCCCCCCCGAAGACAACCCACTTCACCAAGCCGATCATCCGCCGAGGCTATCACTGATATGGAGACTTGGTAGGGCGGGGGCTTGTCCCCCGCCATCGAGCGCATACGGCGGGGGACACGCCCCCGCCCTACCAAAGTTATGCGCAAACGCGATCAGTTCGCAGCCAGAATGTCCGCGACCTCTTTCGGGGTGAGCGTCTTCTTTTCAAAGAGCGCTGCCGCGACCGCCTTTATTTTTCGGATGTTCGCTTTGACAAGCGCTTCCGCTTGCGCCGCCTGCGCTTTCACAATGTCGGACACTTCTCGCTCGATGTCACGCTCAGTCGCATCTGAATAGCGTACCGCGCGCCCCGCCTCGTCGGTCGCCGGATAGACAACAGCGCCCAGACTGCTCATGCCAAACTCCCGCACCATTTTTTGCGCGAGCCTTGTCGCCTTCTGAATGTCGTTCACAGCACCGATATCGACTATGCCGAACAGGACCTGCTCGGCGAGCCTCCCGCTGAGCAAAACGGCAATCATCGCTTCGATCTGGCCTTTTGAAACAGCGTCGGTCTCCGACAGCTGAAACTTAGCGCCACCAAGCTCAGCGCCGCGAACTTCGATCGTTACTTTTTGAAGCGGCGGGTGCTCTTTTAGAAGCGACGCGACAACCACGTGACCTGCCTCGTGCGCCGCGGTCGCCAATCGTTGTGCGTCGGTCTGCACAACATTGTTGCTCACGATCCCGCGAGTGCGGTCGATCGCTCTGTCAAAATCGGCCTTCGTCAATGCGGCTGCCCCGCGGCGCGCGGCGGCAATCGCCGCCTCGTTCACAACGTTCTCGAGATCGGCGCCCGAGAGGCCGGGAGTCTCTTTTCCTAAACTATCGAGATTTACGTCGGCCGCGAGCGGCTTGCTTTTCGTGTGAACGCCCAAAATCGCAATACGTCCAGACTCGTCCGGCAGCGACACATGGACGCGGCGATCGAGGCGACCGGCGCGCAAAAGCGCGGGGTCGAGGGCGTTCGGGAGATTCGTTGCGGCGATGACGATGATCCCAGACTGCGCGTTGAAGCCGTCCATCTCGGTGAGGAGTTGATTGATCGTCACGTTGCGCTCGTTGTCGCCGCCGCCCTCAGGAGACGCACTCCGACGCGACGCGAGCCCATCGATCTCGTCGATGAAAATAATGCACGGCGCATTTTTTCGCGCCAGCTCAAAGACTTTACGGACGCGGTGCGAGGCTTCGCCGACGTATTTGTCGATAAACGACGACCCGGTTGTAGAGATAAACGCAACGCCCGCTTCGCCGGCGACAGAGCGCGCGAGGAGCGTCTTGCCGGTCCCGGGCGGACCGCTAAGCAAAACGCCTTTCGGCATGCGCGCACCGAGTTTTTTGAACTTGGCCGGGTTTTTCAAAAATTCGACGATTTCGACGAGCTCGTCTTTCGCGGAATCGATACCGGCAACATCGGCAAATTTGACCTGGACGGTGTTCGGACGAAAGAGCGTCGCGACCCCATCTTCGACGACGTCACCCTGCGGGCGAGACGGCTCTCCACCGAACGTCCGGCCGCGGCTCGTCCAATTGTCGTGTATCCCATCGAACGACCAATCGTCGTCCCCAGGAGCTGGACCATCGCCATCGCTGCAAGCGCTGACGAAAATGGCGGTTGCCAGTAAGCCGTATGTCGCTCCGCTACGAAAAAGTCTACGCAACTCGCACAGCATGAGGTCGCTCCGTCTGAGGAAAAAGGGGGGCTCCTCGCCAAAACTCGGCGGGAATCAGGGGTGGGTGTAGGTATGATCTGGCCGCGGGCCGCCAGCAACCGCGGCAGGCGATCTCACCTGATACGAGAGGCGTTCGAGACAGCGCTATCGCAGCGCCATCAATGTCACGACGCCCCACCCGTTTTTCTGAATATCGACCTCCTGCGTACGCGTAACGCCGCGCGCACTTAGGACGACCCGGCGCCGCCCCGCAGGGACGGTTATACGCGCGACGCTGACTCTTGCCGGGAGCGTCTCCCAACTGCGCGTGTCGGGCGTGTCGAGCGCCGTGAGAACCCCTTGCGTCGCCAGAGAGGCCAGTACCCCGATGAGCTCGTTGCTCCCTGCCGCCGCGCGGGCCGCCTCGCCCGCCGCGTATCGCGTTACGAGACGGGTAATGGCGCTCACGATCGTCGCCGCTTCAACCGTCTTCCACTCGCGACGCGCTTCGCCGGCGAGATCGGCCACATCCGACGTATTGACAACCGCGCCGTCGACCGTCGCCGAAGCCGTTCCGTAGCCACCTGGCGGCGCTGGCGCGAGTGTCGGAAAGTTTACCCATGTCACGAGCCCTTGAGCTGCGAGCTTGTTCGCCGCGCTAACATTGCTCGGATGAATCGACCCCGATACAGCCGTCAGCGCGAGGCCGATCGGCATCCGCTCGGCGATCTTGTGAGGGACGCGCCCATAGCCGATGACGAGCAAGAGCTCACCTGAATCACCCGATGCGCTCGCGGGAGCGCTGGCGGCAGCGGCGCGCAGGCGTGGCGTTTCGTAGGAACCGTTCACCATCGCTCTAGCGATCGATTCGCTCAACGCCGGGTAGCTCCCGGTCGCAAGCGCATCGTCGTAGTAGTGAAGCGCTTCGTTCGCATCACCGCTCTGTTCGAACACAAAGCCGGCGAGCAGCCCTCCGAGCCCCATTGCAGCGTTATGTTGATGCAGTCGGTCTTTGTAATACTTGTGCATGATCGCCAGGCGTCGCGCTTCGACTCTGGCGCCGCTGAGATCGTTTAGCTCAAGGTAGTTCAAAATATTGAGCGTGTTGATCAGCAGCTTTTCGTATGGCGGCGCAACGTAACGCCCCACCGAATCGGAAAAAATGTACTTGCCGATCGAGTCGCCCGCGTTGTGCGACAAATCGAGCATGTCGATCGCTTTGTCGGCCGCCTGGTAGTCGCCTTCGCTCAACTCATATTGCGTGAGCGCCTGCTGAAGCGTCGCGCGATCGAGCACAAGAATCGCCTTGTCGCCATCGAGCTTTTTGGGTCGCTCGCGATCGCTTTTTACGCCGAGCTCTTTGTCTAGCTCTTTGATCGCGACAGCCGGCTGCCACGCATCGAGCGCGGTGCGCATTTTAAGCGTTCGGGACGAGTGATCGCACCCGACGCTTAGGAGAGCAATCGCGAAAAAAAAGCCCCCCCGCGCGAGGGGCGTCATTACTTGACCGCTTTGGTGATGTACGCTTTGTGCTGCCAACGAATCGCCGACGTCTCGACTTCGATAACTTGCATGTAGAAGAAGTACTGCACACGACGAAGCCCTTCGGTGCGTTCGTCGGCCGCTTGGACTTTGCCGGTGATCATGTATTTTGCGCCGAGCTGACGGCCGTATTGGGCGACGTGCGCGGGGTTGAACGCTGCATGGCGCGTCCCCTCCACCTCCGCGATCATCTGATTTTGGCGCTCTCGGCTTATGACGGTGACGGCGCCCGACTCGACAAGATACGTCTCCGCTTCGCTCAGCACTGTTTGCAGCTGCGACTCGATATGTTCGCTCGTTTCGTTCTGAAACGGAAAGATGGCGACGGTGTCCTGCCCGCGGTGGTTCTGCCACATTTGCATGACGCTGCTGGCGCGCAGATTGTTCATATCTTCCGCCAACATCCGCTGAATATCGTCTTTATCGAGGCCGGTGCTCAGAGCCGGATTGTCGATACTTGGGTCGTTAGCGCCGCGGATATACTGCTTTGCGCAGGCGGAAAGGGCGATTGCTGCAAAAACGATGAGCGCGCTACGGGATAAAGTCATATTTGTCTCCGGTGATGCGCAGGTTTAGCATGAGGTTCGCCTGGCGCCTGTTACGATCGGCCTATGCCAAAGACTCACGCAAGGGCAAAAAAAGGGCTTCCCCCCCTCCGTCGCAACAAAGAAGCATCGCCCCCCTCCTCGCGCGATACGCGAAAAAAAGCGGCTCACGCGTCTCCGGGGCGCCACTCTGGCACTCGGGTTGACGCTCCAAAAGCCGGGCAGGGGCACGTTCGGTTGGAGACTTCTGAACGTGAGGGGCTGCTGACGGTTAATCCTCGCGGCTTTGGATTTGTTGGCACCGGTGCCGAAGAGGCCGACATTTTTGTCGGTGGCGATTCGCTTGGCGGAGCGATGCACGGCGACCGCGTCCTCGTGCGCATTATTCGGCGCACTGCTCGGGGGACCGAGGGTGCGGTCGAAAAAGTGCTTGAACGCTCAATGACCCGCGTGGGGGGCGTCCTTCGTCGCCGCGGGCGGAGCGCATGGGTCGAGCCGGATGATCCACGAATGCGCGGGCCAATTACGCTCGAAAGTGCGGTCGACCAAATGGGGCCCGAAGGCAACAGCGGGAACGACGGCGACGCGGTTGTCGTCCGCATCGTTCGCTACCCCGATCTCCCCGACGAATTGCCGCTTGGCAAGCTCGAAGCTGTGCTCGGGCGCCCGGGGAATATTCGCGTTGAAACGCACAAAATTCTTATCGTCGGCGGCATCGACGAACTTCATTCGGCCGATGCGGTTGGCGAAGCAGAGGCGTACGGCGAGACGGTTCCGCTCGAGATGCTCGAAGGGCGCGAAGATTTAACCCATCTTCCGCTTCCGACAATCGACCCTGAAGATGCGCGCGACCACGACGACGCCGTCTGGGTCGAGCGGAGCAGCCGCGGCGGCTACACAGCTTGGATCGCCATCGCCGATGTGAGCGCGTACGTGCGCCCCGGCACAGCAATCGACGCCGAAGCGAAAATGCGCGGCTGCAGCATTTATCTCCCCGACCGCGCAATTCCGATGCTTCCGCGCGCCCTGTCGTCGAATTTATGTTCGCTCCTCCCCGACGTGATTCGCCTCTGTTTGTGCGCCGAAATCGAGCTCGACTCAAAAGGCGCCGTCACGCGAATGCGCGTGATTCGCGGCTTTATGAAGAGCCAAGCGAAGCTTACGTACAGCGGCGTCGCGCGCGCGCTGGGTCTCACAACGAAAGCGCTCTACGAGCCGAAAGCAGAGGCGCTGCGCGACGGGCTCGCGGTCGCGTACGAGCTCTCGCGCAAATTGCGTGGGCGCCGCCTCAAGCGAGGCGCTCTCGATTTCGATCTCCCTGAAGCCAAAATCACACTCGATCCGACATCGGGCGAACCGATCGGCATTTCAAAACGAGCGCAAGATTCGGGGATGAAGCAGGGGTATCAGCTCATCGAAGAGCTGATGCTTCTCGCCAACGAGTCGATCGCCGGGTGGCTATTTTCCTCGCAAATTCCGGCGATTTATCGCATTCACCTTCCGCCCGACGCGACGAAGCTCGAGCGCTTTGCGAAGCTGTGCGAAACGCTCGGCCTCGACTTCGACCCCGAGTCGGTGAGCGATCCGAAAGGGATGTCGGAGCTGCTAAAGTCGCACGCCGATCACCCGTCCGCCACCGTGCTCAATATGCTGCTCTTGCGGTCGCTCAAGCAGGCAACATACGACGTCGACAACCTTGGTCACTTCGGCCTCGCGGCGAAATCGTATCTGCATTTCACATCGCCGATCCGGCGCTACCCCGACTTGGTCGTGCACCGAATTGTGCACAGCGTTCTCTTGAACGACAAAGCACACAAGAGCGGAAAGACGCTCGAAACTTTGCGTGACGCCGCATCAACAGCGTCGCTTGCCGAGCGACGCGTGATGGAGATCGAACGCGAAGTCGTCAACCTCTACCGCGCAATGTACATGCGAAATAAAATCGGCGAACGCTTCGTCGGCAACGTTACCGGAGTCACCGGTTCGGGCATCTACGTCGTACTCGACGAACCGTTCGTCGACGTCTTCATCCGAACTGACGATTTGGGCCCAGGCAACTTCGAAGTCGACGAAGAGGCGATGCGCCTCGTCGCATCAAAAACCGGCGACGCGATCGGCCTAGGCGATTCTGTCGAGCTCGAAATCATCGACGTGTCGGTCACCCGCCGCACAGTCTACGGAAAGCGGCTCGGCGGGGGCTCAATGGCAGGCGAGAGCCGCGACGGCGGGAAGAGCGGAAAGCAGAAAGAGAAGAAGGGGAAAAGCGAGCGCGGCAAAAAGAGCACCGATCGAAACGCGCCGAAATCAGAAAAAGGCGGGAAAAAGCGCCAAAAAGAGCGACCCAAAGACGAAAAAGGGAAGAAGGGCAAAAAAGGGAAGAAGCGCCGCGGCTAGGAGGCCGTGGCACCATAGTTGAACGTTACGGCACGCGTCGTATCGACGATATGTCCGCGCAGTCGTCTCCGTAGCCTTTTAGGAGCGACGCTAGTGTTGCGGCGACTGGCTGTAAGCTTGGGGTGATTCGCTCTAGGTCTTCGCTTCGCTGCAGCGCTGCGTTCGGCTCGTGTTTGGACACTGGGTGACCGTCGGCGTTGAGGAAGAAGAGTTGGCTTGCGCCGTGCGTGAGGTGTAGCGCGGCGTCTGGGTATTGAGTCGAATGAAACCACGGGCTCGTCGCCGCTCCGCCCATCGAGTGCCAACGCCACGCATGGGGGATTTGCTTTACGCCGGGCGATTTCGAAAGAAGGCTTAGAACGAGCGACGGAATGTCGCTTGCTGAAAGTTGGAGCGTCGACAGCTCTTGATTCACTACGGCAATCTGATCGCGGAGTCGCTTTGGGTTCGGTGCGCGATCGATCCACTCGTCCGAGAGCGCAATCGCGAACGGAATGATCGCCAACGCTTCGTCGGTTTCAGATGAGCTTCCGTCCGCCATCGGCCATACGCACGCTTCGCCAACAGAATGGTCAGCGCTGAGAATGACGATCGACGAACCGAGCTGGTTTGTACGCGATAGATGATCAAAAAAGCGGCGAACCGCGTCGTCGGTGTACGAGTGCGTCGTCAGGCGCCTAACATCATCGGGCGTCGCCGTGTTCGGCGTCGTGCGAACCGCTTCGCGTACCCGTTCTGCCACATCGGCCGGCAAGTCTTGCGGCGCTTGGAACGGCGAATGGTTCGACAGCGAAAGGAAAAATGCGTAACGCGATTCGGCCCCCACACTCCCCAATTGGGTCAGTCCGTGGTTGAAAAGAGCGATGTCCGATGCCGCGTTCCATTCACCTTTCGGCAAGTCGACCGGCAGTTGCCATTTCGCCGTGACATCGGCGACCCCGTGCAATCGAAAAAATTGCTCCATCCGGTCGAACGTGGCGTCACCCGCATAGAAAAAATGCGTCGAAAGCCCCGCGTCGCGAAGCACGTCCGGAAGGCAGCGCATCGGAACGTCGCTCAACTCGCGCGAAAAACTGAGGCTGTATGGCAAATTTCCGAGGCCGCACGTGAGCGCCGAGATCGCTTGTGACGTGCGCACGCCCGACTGCCACATGTGCCGACTCGCGAGAATCGGCCCTCCCGTATCCGCTTGCCGATAAAGCGACGTAACAAACGGGGCAATCCCTTCAGGTGCCTGCCGATTGATCGCGTGAATGTCATCGCCGCGAAACGTTTCGAGCGCCATTTGATAGACGGTAAACGGCGCTTTTCGGTTTTCAAAAAGAAGCTGAGACAGCCGCTCGAGCGACGCCAGCAATGCCGCGCCGCTCGCTTTTTTTGGAGCCGCTGGCGCAGAGGATTTCGCTCGAGTGTCATCAAACGAAAATGGACGCGCGTATGGATGAGACGAACACGACGTGCTTCGACGCGGCGGCGGCAACCCGAGAAGAGCGGCCCCTTCGGCGACGCGATCGTCGGGCGATGGCGCGCTAAGGAGAATTCTGCGCGGCGAAAAAATCCCGCGCTTTGCTGCATCGGTCAGGCCGGCGAAAAAATCGGGGAACGGTTCGCCGACGGTCGACTCCGCAATCGCATTCGGCGGAAGTGCGCTGACTCGACGCGTCGCAATCGACACCAGAAGAGCAATGACCAGATACCCCGCCACAGCAAACGGCTTTTGCGGGCGACGCGCTGTTCGCCTCCACACAGCGCGAAGCGCGATGAGAGCGACAACGGCAAAAACGATCCCGTACAAGTGGCGGCGATACGCGAAAATCCCGAGCGAACTGACAATAAAATCAGCGTCTGCACCGCTGAGAAGGTCGACCCAAACCGGGTATTCGCCACGTTGAATTCGAAATTCGGCGAACGACGTTGAAGCGAAGCAGACGAGAGCCGAAAAAACCATCGTCGCGCGTCGAGCGCGAGCGGAGGCCGTCCCCCATCGCCCCGCGGCGGCCGCAACAAAGGCGATGGCGAATCCGAGCGGAATCACCCACGCCGCATCGCTGCAGATCGCTGTCGCAAGCCATGTCAAATTGACATGCCCCGACGGCATCTGATGCGCCGCGGCGGCAATCCGGCCCGGCGCAATCGCAACAAGTGAAGCAAACGCCACGAAAACGGCCGTGACGGCGCCATCGCCCCAGTAATAGGAGGAACGCGAACGAGCTGTATCAAAATGAGAATCACGCGTGCGGCGCGCGAAAAATGGGGGGTTCACTGGTAGGATATAGTGTGCAAAGGGGCTTTCGGCAAACCAGCCAGAACTGGACGGGGCCGGCGCCGCCCCCGATTAAAACGCGATGCCATGCCGCACGTCGCCCGATTGGTGCTTGGCCAGCTGTTCGACAAGCTCGGCAACCTCTTCGGAATCTTCTTGGGGGATTTTTATTTCGTAGTGGACGTACAGGTCGCCCACCTCTTTCCCTTTTTTTGCGACACCTTTCCCCTTCAGGCGCATGACGCTTCCGCCTTGGGTTCGTGGCGGCACTTTTAGCGTTACGTCGCCGTCGGGCGTTGGCACTTTGATTTTTGCCCCTTGATAGGCTTCAGCGATCGTTATCGGAACGTCTAAATGAAGGTGATCGCCCTCGCGGCGAAAAAATTTGTGCGGCTGCACGTGGATGTCGAGGAGCAGATCGCCGCTTGGACCGCCGTTTGGCGACGGGCCGCCGTGCCCACGAATGCGCAAGCGACTCCCATCGTGGGCGCCCGCCGGGACGCGCACCGTAACCGGAGCTCCACCCCCTTGCTGCTGAAGCTCGAGCGTTGTTCCCCGCACCGACGAGACGAAATCGATCGTCACTTCGGCGTGGGCATCGCCGCCGCGTGCTGCCGGCCCGCGCCTCTGCTGCCCGCCACCGAACATGTCGCCGAACAGATCGCTAAAGCCGCCGCGCCCTTGCGCCTGACCGCTGAACAGGTCTTCTAAATTCACCGTCTCGCCATCGCCACCCCACGACGTGCGCCCGCCTCGCCCGCCCTGCCGCCCGCTCCACTGTTTGTACTGACGCGCCTGGTTTGCGTCGAACCCTTCGCGCAGGCCGTCTTCGCCGAACTCGTCGTACAGCTTTCGCTTGTTCGGATCTGACAGGACATTAAATGCGTTGTTTACAGCTTTAAATCGCGCCTCTTTTTTCTTGTCGTTGGCAGTTCGATCGGGGTGAAGATCTTTCGCCAACTTGCGAAAAGTCTTCTTGATGGTGGCAAGGTCGGCCGTTTTCGATACGCCGAGGACGCTATACAAATCTTCAGACATGGGTGGTGGAAAGCTAATTCGCTACTGGCCCTCTCGCAACGGTCACGGCTACGGAAGGTGCGGTTCGACGTGCCATTTGCCCGCTTCGCGCACACAACGAACGACCGCTCGCTCGCCTGGCTCGACCCCGGTCACAAGGACTTCGGCAAGCTCGCCATTCTTTGTCGCGCGCATCGATTTCACGTGAAAGCGCGGCAAAAACCAGCCGCCCGCGAGCATTTCGTAGGGGGCAACGCGCCGCCCTTCGACCGTGGTCGCCCGCTGCGCCCGTTCGGCCAAACTCGCTCGCGCGGCTGGCCCGAGCATCGCTACGGCATCTCGGAGCGCCTGCTTGTCGTCGCCCGCCGCTGCCATTTTTTCGACCCAGGCTGTCACAACCGCGACCGGCTGCGTTTCGTCGACCGGTTGAGCGCACGACGGCAGGATCAACGCGCACGCAAGAGAGAGCGTCGCAAAACTATTAAAAAAAACGGGGGAACGATTACCCTGCGCGGCGTGCACATCACACCTTTGCTGCCGCTCGCGAAAATTGCTTTTCGCGATTGCACGCTGATTCATTCCGACAATCTTGAAGCGCTGACGCATCTGCGTGCTGAGTATCACGAGAAAGCGACGCTCGCGTACATCGACCCGCCCTTTTTTACGAATCGCGCGCATGAGACAAAGCCGACACTGCGGCGCGCGACGGTGGCGACGACCGCGTTTGACGACCGCTGGGAGAGCCAGGAGAGCTATCTTGAGGCGCTTCGGCTGCGCATCGTAGCGCTTCGCGAACTCGTCGCGCCGCACGGCTCGGTCGTCGTGCATGTCGACCCGCGCACCAGTCACTACGTGAAAGTGATGTGCGATGCGATTTTTGGGCGCGAGTGCTTTGCGAGCGAAATCATCTGGCGGTACCGGCGGTGGCCCTCTCGCACGGCGAATTTCCAGCGCGTTCACGATGTTCTCTTGCGCTACCGAAAAGATGCGAGCGTCGCGCCGCGCTGGAACACGCTGTACGAGCCGCTCGCCGCCTCAACGCTTCGCCAGTGGGGGACAAAAAAACAGCGCGCGGTGTTCGACGGCGCGGGGAGGCGACTGCGCACGTCCCTAACCGATGAAGCGTCGGCCGGCGTGCCGATGGGCGACGTATGGGAAATCGGCGTGATTGCGCCGCTCGCCCGTGAACGAACCGGCTATCCGACGCAAAAGCCGGAAGCGCTCCTCGAACGCCTCATGCTCTCGCTAAGCGACCCGGGCGACCTGGTCATCGATGCCTACGCAGGAAGCGGGACAACGCTCGCCGTCGCGATGCGGCTCGGAAGGCACGCGCTAGGCATCGACAGCAGCGAAACGGCGATCGCCACGGCCCGCGAGCGCCTCAAGAAGATCACATCCACCGACCAGCAGGGGGATGAACGACTTCCGATTTAACTTTCCGCCTATCGCGACCTGCAGGACACTTGTTTCAAGTGTGAAAAGCGCGCGTCGGGGGGGCCCTGCCGGGCGAATCGAAAGGGATCGTATGCGAATCGGATCAACTGTCGTCTTGTTGGGAGTCATCGCCGCAATCGCTGCCATCGCCGCGTGCGCTAAGTCGTCCTATACAATGCCATCAGATGTTGGGCACAGCGGCGCTCCGCTCCGCGCACCGACGAATTCAGTCGACGCCGGCCCGCGCAAATAGCTGCCGCTACTCGACAGTCACTGTTTTCGCCAAATTGCGCGGCTGATCGACGTCGGTCCCTTTTAAGTCGGCCATATAGTACGCGATGAGCTGCATCGGTATCACCGTGAGCAGCGGGAGCACTTCTGGGATCGCCTCGGGGATTTCGATCACCGATTCGTTGCCGGCTACCCCACCTGCATAGCCATCGCCGCCGACAATCCTTCGCACTTCGGTGTCGCCGGCGGTGCATACCGCAATCACATCCCCCTCGCGCGCGCGAACCTCCTGCATGTTCGACAATACTTTCTCGTAGTGCGCATCGCGCGGACAGATGACGACGACCGGCATCTCGGCGTCGATCAGCGCGATCGGCCCGTGCTTCATCTCGCCGGCCGCGTACCCCTCGGCGTGCACGTACGAAATTTCTTTTACTTTTAGCGCCCCTTCGAGCGCTATCGGATAGCCGGTTCCTCGGCCTAAAAAGAGCATATTTTGCGCTTTAATGTACCGTTTTGCGATCTCTTTCACGAGGTCGGCGTCGGAGAGCACTTGGCGCATTTGCACCGGCACGTGCGACAGCGCATCGACAATGCGGTGGCTGGCTTCATCGCTCAGCGCACCGCGCCTTTTTCCGAGATAGACCGCGAGCATCAGCAGCGCTGCCAATTGCGTCGTAAAACACTTCGTCGAAGCGACACCGATTTCTGGCCCCGCGTGCGTGTAGAGCGATGCATCGGCAATGCGCGGGATAGCACTGTCGAGCACGTTCGCTACTGCGAGCACCCTAGCGCCTTGCGCTTTGGCCGCTTTCACGGCAGCCAACGTATCTGCAGTTTCGCCGCTCTGACTCACCGCGACCACGAGGTCTGTCGGCGTGAACACCGGGTCGCGGTAGCGAACTTCGCTCCCGATTTCGAGCGTGGACGGGATGCGCGCGAGCTGCTCAACCCAGTATCTTCCGGCGCTCGCGGCATGCGCGCTTGTTCCGCACGCCACGAAATAGACGCGCGTGATGCTCTTCGCGATTTCAGGCGTCATCCCAATCTCTTCACCGACGATATCGCCGGAGCCGAGGTCGAGCCGACCGCGAAGCGTGTCTTCAAGCGCGCGGGGCTGCTCGAAGATCTCTTTCAACATAAAGTGCTTGTAGCCCCCCTTTTCGGCCTGCGTGACCGACCAATCGATTCGCTTTGCGGCACGCTTGACCACCGCACCCGCGAGCGTCGTAACGCGCACCGACTCGCGCGTAAGAGTTGCCACTTCGCCATCTTCTAGGAACAGCACATCGCGCGTGTAGGCAAGAAGCGCGGCAATATCGCTCGCCGCGTACATTGCACCGCTGCCGAGGCCAATCACCATCGGCGCCTGATCTTTTGCGACGACAATTTCGCCGGGCGTCTTACGGCTTAGTACTGCGATCGCGTACGCGCCGTGAACGCGTTGAAGCGCGCCGCGCACCGCATCTTCGAGCGACCCCTTCTGCTGCTTCTGCGTCTCTTCGATCAGATGCGCGACAATCTCGGTATCGGTGTCGCTCGCAAACTTGACCCCTTTTGATTGAAGCTCTCGCCGAATCGCGGCGTGGTTTTCGATGATCCCGTTGTGAACCACCGCGATGTCGCCGGCAACATGCGGATGCGCATTCGCTTCACTCGGCCTCCCGTGCGTTGCCCAGCGCGTGTGACCGATGCCGGTCGTGCCTACAAGCGGATGTTTGCCGAGCTCTTTCTCAAGATTCGTCAGCTTTCCGACGGCGCGAATGACTTCGAGCCCCGACGACGTGTGGACGGCGAGCCCTGCCGAATCGTAGCCGCGATACTCTAACCGCCGAAGCCCATCCACCAATATCGGTGTGCACTGCTCCGCCCCAACGTAGCCAACGATTCCGCACATCGATTGCCTCCGGTGTTACCGATCAAACGCGTGACCAAGCTCACCGAGCACCCACTCGGATACCGCCCGCGTCCCCATCGTGCCACCGACATCCGGCGTGCACTTTTTCTCTTCGATCGCTCGCACTACCAGTGATTCTAGCCGCTTTTCTTCGTCCGGCATCCCAATGTGACTCAGCAGCATTCCCACACTGAGCACGGTGGCAAAAGGGTTTGCTAGGTCTCTTCCGGCCAATGGAGGTGCTGAACCGTGCACCGGCTCAAACATCGCCACGCGCGACGGCTCTGACGCGTGCAAGTTCGCGCTTGCCGCCATCCCCAAACCACCTTGAAACGCAGCGCCCAAGTCCGAGAGGATATCGCCGAACAAATTGCATGCAACGACAAGCTCGAATTGCGACGGGTTTTGTACCATCGCAGTTGCCATTGCATCGACGTACATGTGCTTCGCGGTGATCTCTTTGTACTCGCTCGCAACCTCGAAAAAACAGCGGTACCAGAGCTCATGCGCATCGCGCATCGCGTTTGACTTGTCGGCCATGTGGATCGACTTTCGCCCATTAGCGCGCGCGTATTCGAAGCCGGCGCGGATGAGTCGCTCGACCCCCCGACGCGTGTTCACATCTTCGTTGATCGCGATTTCGTCTGGCGTACCGCGACGCACTTGACCGCCGACACCGACGTAAATTCCTTCGGTGTTTTCGCGAAAAATCACCATATTGACATCGCGTGCCGAGCGATCGCGAAGCGGAACGAGGCGATCGGCAAGCGCCCTAATCGGGCGCACGTTCGCGTAAAGATCGAGGCCAAAGCGGAGCCCAAATAAGATGTCGCGCGCGTACCGGTTGTCAGGCACGCGCGGATCACCAAGAGCTCCAAGAAGAACCGCCGACGCTTCGTTTTTGACGCGAGCGGCGGTCTCTTCCGGATAGGTCACGCCGTCGCGAAGAAACCGATCGGCGCCGAGATCGAGCTCCCACAACTGGAGATTTGCGCCGCGCTTGTCTCGATAAAATTCGAGGATTTGCCGACCAAGGCGAACAACCTCTGGGCCGATACCATCACCCGGGATGATACCGATGAGCTTCTGACGGTGCATTCAATAGCCTCGAAAAATGAGCACTTACCGCAAAAATTCGGCCGTAGGTCTGTACGCTAACTGATGGGCCGCAGCAACCGGCTCGTACGTGACGTGGCCGTCGTAGCAGTTGATGCCGAGCGCGAGAGCGCGATCGCCTCTTGCCGCCGCAATGAGCCCTAGATCGGCAATTTTTATCGCGTACGCGATCGTCGTGTTTGTCAGCGCCCATGTGCTCGTTTGCGCGACTGCCCCCGGCATGTTTGGCACGCAGTAGTGCACGACGCCATGCACTTCGTAGGTCGGATGATCGTGGCTTGTCGGATGGCAAGTTTCGATGCAGCCGCCTTGGTCGATCGCGATGTCGACAATGACCGACCCTTTTTCCATCCGCTCGACCATCGCCTTCGTGACGAGCTTCGGCGCGACGGCGCCGGTCACGAGAACCGCTCCGATAACAAGATCGGCGCGCACAACAGCTTGTGCGATGTTCGTCGGATTCGAATAGAGCGCTTCCACGGCGCCGCCGAATACATCTTCGAGGTACCCCATCGTGTCGGCCCGTACATCGAGCAGCGTGACTTGCGCCCCCATCCCAATCGCGACAGTCGCCGCCCCTTTTCCGGCGGCGCCTCCGCCCAAAATCACAACGCGCCCTCGACGCGTCCCGGGGACTCCTCCGAGCAGAACCCCTTTTCCGCCGTGCTCTTTTTCGAGATATGTCGCCCCGACTTGCACCGCCATCCGCCCGGCGACTTCACTCATCGGGCGCAAGAGCGGCAAACTGCCATCCGGATTTGCGATCGTCTCGTAGCCGACAGCGCTCACTCTTTTTTCTGCGAGCGCACGCGTTAACTCAGGCTCGGCGGCAAGATGCAAATAGGTGTACAAAATCAGATCGTCGCGAAAATATTTGTACTCGTCTTGAAGCGGCTCTTTCACTTTGACGACCATCTTGGCCGCCCACACGTCGGCGGCGTTTCGCACCATGGTCGCCCCGGCCGAAGCGTATTCGTCGTCGCAAATCCCGCTCCCTTCGCCGGCGGCGTTCTGCACAACAACTTTGTGCCCTCGCTGCACCAGGCTCTGGACGCCTGCGGGCGTCATTCCGACACGGTATTCGCGGTTTTTTATCTCTTTGGGTACACCGATAATCACAAGCTTACTCCTCGCTATAAAGACGTCTCGCCGATGGTGCGCGACGCGAGGATATAGTCATGGAAACATCGCCGTGCGAATTAACTCACCGTCTTGTAGTTTTACAGGATGTATCGCTTTATTCGCCCACTGTTTTTTGCCCTTTCGCCGCACACGGCACATGCAGCCGGCTCTGCCGCACTCGCGCCGCTTGAGTATTGCGCGCCGCTACGAAATCTCGTCCGTGCATATTGCCTCCCGAAAGACGCGCGCCTTCGAACCGAAGCGATGGGTGTCACTTTTTTATCACCAGTCGGACTTGCGGGCGGCTTCGATAAAAACGCGGTGCGTGCGCGGGCGCTCGGTGCGCTCGGGTTCGGCTTTCTCGAGCTTGGCACTGTGACGGCGCAGGCGCAGCAAGAAAACGCACGACCGAATTTGTTTCGCCTACCGCAAGATCGGGCGCTCATCAACCGCCTCGGCTTTCCAAACGAGGGGGCCGCGCGCGTCGCGAAGCGTGTCGCTGCGCGGCAAATCGCCAGCGTGGGTGACGTGCCAATTGCGCTGTCGATCGGAAAGTCGCGATCTGTGCCTGTCGAATCGATGGGCGATGTTATCGCCGACTACTCCGCGAGTCTGCGCGCCGTGCTCCCGCATGGGCGATTTGTCGTGGTGAACGTATCGAGCCCTAACACTGCCAATTTGCGAACTATGCAGCGTCAAGAGCACGCCAGCGTGCTTCTAAACGAGCTCTCCGCCATTGCCGGCGCGGTGCCGCTACTTTTAAAAATCGCACCAGATTTAACTGATGGCGAACTCGAAGCGCTCCTCGAAGCGGTCGATTCGGCAAAAATCGCCGGGGTCGTTGCGACCAACACGACGCTCTCTCGCGCGAACCTTCGATCAAGCGCGAGCCTCGTCGAGCAAATTGGCGCGGGTGGGCTCAGCGGCCCTCCACTTTTTGAACGAGCGCGCGCGATCGTGTCACGCTGCCGACGGCGCCTCGGGCCGCGCGCGACAATCGTCGGCGTCGGCGGAATCGGTACGGCCGAAGAGGCGTTCTCGATGATTGCGGCCGGTGCAAATTTAGTTCAATTGTATACTTCGTTTATCTACCACGGGCCACTTACGGCTCGACAGCTCAGTCGTGATCTCAGCGCCATCGTAGAGCGCGAAGGCGGCAGAAACATCGCTGAGTTTGTCGGCACGAAGATGTGGTAACAGGCGCCCATGCCCGACTATTTTGAAATCGCTCGTCACTTTTCTACCGAGGAGCGGGCCGTTCGCGATTCGGTGCGCGCTTTTTGCACGGCGCGAGCTCTTCCAATCATCGGCGACCACTTCGAAGCCGGGACATTCCCAAAAGAGCTGATCCCCGAAATCGCCGCACTGGGGATTTTGGGCGCCAACTTGAACGGATACGGTTGCGCCGGCGTAAGCGACATCGCCTACGGCCTAGCGATGCAAGAGCTCGAAAGGGCCGATTCCGCACTCAGAAGCTTCGCCAGCGTGCAGGGGAGCCTGGTGATGTACCCAATCCACGCGTTCGGCTCCGAGGAGCAGAAGAAAAAGTTTCTCCCTGAACTCGCGAACGGAAAAATCATCGGCTGCTTCGGTCTCACGGAGCCCGATTTTGGCTCAAATCCATCGGGGATGCGTGCCAGCGCCCGGGAAGATGGCGACAGCTACGTGCTAAACGGCACCAAGCGATGGATCACCAACGGAAATCTGGCCAATCTCGCCATCATCTGGGCAAAAATCGGCGGCGTCGAAGGCGAAGTCCGCGGTTTTTTGGTGCCGACCGATTCACGCGGGTTTGAAGCGCGACGGATCAACAAAAAACTGAGCCTACGCGCGAGCGACACCAGCGAGCTCGTTCTGGAGGATGTGCGCATCCCAAAGAGCCTCGTATTGCCAAACGTCCGAGGGATGAAAGGGCCGCTCGCCTGTCTCACAAGTGCTCGATTTGGGATCGCGTGGGGGGTAATTGGGGCAGCCAGCGCGTGCTTCGATTCGGCGCTCGATTACGCCAAGCACCGCGTGCAGTTCGGGGGGAAACCGATCGCTGCTCACCAACTTGTGCAGGCAAAATTTGCCGAAATACTCACCCAAATCACCGCATCCCAAGTGATGGTTCTCGAAGCATCGCGACTCAAGCGCGAAGGGCTACTACGGCCTCAGCAGGTCAGCATGATCAAGCGGCACAATGCGCGCACCGCGCTCGATACCGCGCGAACCTGCCGCGATATCCTTGGGGGGAACGGGATTACGCTCGATTACCCGGTAATGCGGCATATGTGCAATCTTGAAACCGTATCGACCTACGAGGGGACACACGATATCCACACGTTGGTTCTCGGACAGGATGTGACGGGAATCGCCGCGTTTGGGTAGTCTCGTCCTTGGTGGTCCCTTGACTTTGAATTGATGACCGCTAGATTGCGCGGCCGTTACTGTTGGGGCAATAGCTCAGCTGGGAGAGCGCCGCGTTCGCAATGCGGAGGTCAGGGGTTCGATCCCCCTTTGCTCCACTTCAGACCCGTAAACGTGCCCGTGCCCGTAAACGTGCCCGGTAGTTTCACTGGCGACTCCGTCAGAAAAAGTAACAGCCGGGCACGTTTACGGGCACGGGCACGTTTACGGGGGGCGCCCTTACGGCCCAAATATTTCGATAGCGCTTCCGTTCATTGCTGCGGGGGCGTCTAGCGCTGCGTAGGCGACTAAATTCGCTACGTCCTCTGGCGACATATCAGGCTTGTATTTGCTCCCTTTGAGCATCGCCGTATCGACCGACCCTGGGAGCACGCTGATCGCTTGCACGCCGGTCCCCCGCAGCTCTTCGGCGAGCGACTTCATCATGCCGGTGAGCCCCCATTTTGACGCGCAGTAGGCCGACAGCCCCGGCGTCCCCAACGTCCCCGAAATGCTCCCGACCGCGATGACGCGTCCGCGGCGATTTTTTAGCATTCCTGGCAAGAATGCGCGCGTAACCAAAAACGCCCCTTTCAGATTGGCACCAATCACTGTGTCCCAATCGCTTTCGGCCATCTCGTGGAGCTGCGCACTTCGCAGGGCCCCCGCGTTGTTCACGACAAACGTTGGAACGCCGAGCGAGGAGTGCACCCCTTTCGCCATTTCGGCGACGTCGCGCTCGCTCGAAACGTCACACAAAAATCCTTCGGCGCGGACGCCGAGTTTTCGGAGTGCGGCGGTCGCCTCCTCGACTTCGTGTTTCGTTCTTGAAGCGACTGCAACATCGACTCCGCGGGCCGCTAGCGCCAGCGCGCATGCTCGCCCAATCCCTCGCCCACCGCCCGTCACCACAGCTACGTCGCGCATCCTTGCTCCTTGCTTGCGACGACTTTACGTCACGGCAGCCCGGTCGGCACGTCGCTTCTCGCGATCAACGTGGGCCGCCTTCGCTCCCGTCGTCTGGCTCTTCGTTGACCAATATTTCGATCAATCGTACGCCATAATGATCGCCGATGACGACCGCTTCTCCGCGCGCGATCCGTCGATCGTTGACGAAAATGTCGAGCGACTCGCCGACGAGCGTATCGAGCTCGATGATCGATGCGGGGGTCAGTTTGAGCAGCTCGCCAATCGTCATTGAGCAGCGCCCGATTTCGACTGTGACCTGCACCGGGACGTCGTTCAAAAAACTGAACGCGCCGGGGGATATGGCTTCGCCATCGTCCCGCTTGCCGGTGCTGTCACTCATCGATTGCTCTCCTTCCCGAGCTCGGTTGCCGCATGCCTCGCCTCCACTCTTACGGCCACTTGCCCCTGTGAAGTCATCTGCTTGGCGAGAAATTTTTCGATCCCGGCAACGCGCACAACGAGGGGAGCGTCGGTGCTCGTCGGTAGGCGGATCACATCGCCCACTTTGAGGTCGCCGACACGACTCAATGGCATCGTCAGCCGCCCTAGTTCCACAGCGACATCGACTCTCGCGGCGGCAATTTGCTCCGGCAGCCGCTCGCGCTTCGCAATCCCGTAACGCGAACCGCCAAGGCGAAGCGCATCGTCGAGCTGCGCAAACGCGACCGCAATCGTGACCGTCGTCCGGACAGGGAACTCGGCAATTGTGCAATCGACCGCGATCACATCGCGATCAATTCGATCGCTTTCGTGTTTTGAATCGCCGATTAAAAAGCTCATATTCGCCCCGATTTCATCGCGAATCGCCTTCGCGAAATCGCCGGCAAGCTGATGCATCACTTCACCAACAACCGCGCGCTGCACCGCCGACATCTCGGGCTGTCTTTGCTCCTCCTCCCAAAATGGGCTGCTTCCGCCGAGCGCCCCTTCAACAAAAAATGCGATCGCATTCGAATTGATACCAATCGACGCCACAGCAGCGTGGTCATCGTCACGCAAAATGACGGCGTAGTCGCACTGAGCATCGCGCTCGCTGATGTAGGTGTCGCCAGCTTCAAATGGCACTTCACTCCGCACGTCGCCATCGACCGCCACTACTGCGGCCGAAACCGCCCCGCGCCAATCCATGAGGCGCCGCTGCGTCGGGCCGCACTCGAAGCTCGCGCGATAGCGCGCCATAAACGGCAGACTGTATCGAGCAGCTGCGACAAAGCGCGCAGCGATCCGTTCGAACCCATCGACCGCGCGACGAACACGCTTCTCGCGCTCGCAAAAATCGGCCGTGTCCAGCGGACGGTTCGTCGCAGGGGGGGCCGTTGATCCGTAAACGGAAGCTGGTTTAGTCCGCATCGCCGGGCTCCTCTCCCGCTTCGGGTGGTTCTCCGAGAGCCGTGCGCAGACGCGCCGCAAGCGACTCGTTGTCGACGTTCATTCGACGAAGAATGCGATCGGCCAAATCGCGGTCGACGATTTTTAGAAGCGATGTGGCGAGCCAAAAGCCATCAATGCCGCCAACGACTTCGTCGCTCGCCGCCGGAAGTTCACCCGCAAGTGCAATCAGCGCGGCATCGACCATTCTCGCAGAGAGATCGGTCATCGTCGCCATCCGCGAAGCGACACGCGACTGCATCTCGTCTGAGAGCGCCGAAAATATCGGCATCGCGCGCGACGATTCGAACTGAGAAAAAATCGCGGCGACAATTTGCGGATGCTCGTCTTCAAGAATCGTCGCGATAAACTGCGGGTCGCCGAGCGAGAGCCTACTTATCGCCATCTGCCTCTTCGACTGCGCGAAAATATCGCCGGTTCGCGAGAGACCAAGCGCACGCATCGACACCCGCGTAAGATGCGCGGCACTGTTGCGCGGAATAGGCACCACAAGGCGCACTCGCTCAGCAAACTCAGCGTACGTCGCATCGAGCTCTTTTTGAGAGACGGCTTGCGTCGCCGAAAGCGCCGCTTTAATTTTTCGCGTCGCCGCTTCATCAAGATGCGCGACGATCGGAACGGCGCTCAGTTCATCGATCGACAAAAGAATAAAAAGCGACTTGCGCGGCCCGTTCACCGGGTCGTCGCCGATCCAATTTCGGATCACGACCGCGGCCGCCGCCCCATCATGCACCGCAAGCTCGATCGCCTCTTCGCGACTGCCGTCCGGTTCGCTCGTCGACTCTCGCGCATCGACTGAACTGTCTGGCTCGCGCCAACCGTCGCCCGCATCCTGCTCGCGCCCGACGCTGCGCCGGTAAGCCTCGTCTTCGCGCTTCTTCGCCAACCATTTGGCGCGCCTCATCCAACCAATCGCGAACAGACCGATCGCGATCGCGCCGACGCAGGTGACGCCAAAAACGCTCATTTCACTGATTTTACAGAGCATTTGGCATGCCGATCGAAGCGAGGGTCAAATCGAACACACTGGGGTTAATTTGACTGCGCGCGACCTCGACAAGTCGTTCACCGTGAAGCGTCGATTCGTCGACGGATTCGCTTTTTTTCAAGCGTTACCAGGCGGTTACATCGCCCCCAATGGGTCGATCGCGACTCGCTGTCGCCATCGCGCATCGCCGCTCGCGTCACCGGCGCCGCAAAAAGCGCCAAAGATTCGACGACTTTGCGGCGGGATAGCCAAACTTTCGACACTTGGCGCACGACTTGCGAACGAACTCGCGGTGGCGACCGTAAACGCTGCGCAGGAGTGCCAATGAACGACAAAATAGCCGACCAGGCGACGCGACCGCACAGCATGGAGCAGACAGTCGGTAGCTCCGCGGCAATCACGGAAGTCTACCGGATCGTAGACCGCATCGCGCCAAGCGGTTGCACCGTGCTCATTACCGGCGAAAGCGGCACCGGAAAAGAGCTGGTCGCGCAGGCGGTTCACAGTTCAAGCCCGCGGGCGTCAATGCCATTTGTTGCGGTCAATTGCGGAGCGATCCCCGAAGCGCTGCTCGAAAGCGAGCTTTTTGGTCACATTAGAGGGGCGTTCACCGGCGCCCATGCGACTACAAGCGGGCGCCTCGCCGCAGCAAAAGGGGGGACGCTTCTCCTCGATGAACTCGGCGAACTTCCACACGCCCTTCAAGTGAAGCTGTTGCGCGTCCTTCAAACGCAGGAATATTCGCCCGTTGGCGACTCGCGAACGCACCGCGCCGATGTGCGCATTGTCGCCGCAACAAACATCGACCTCGATGCCGCAGTCGCCTCGGGGAAGTTTCGTGAAGATCTCTATTATCGCCTGAACGTCATTCAAATCGTGCTCCCCCCGCTTCGCGAACGCCGCGGCGACATCGCGCCGCTGGTAAAGCACTTCGCCGCAATAAGTGCGGCGCGACTGGGTCGACCACCGATCGCCTTTTCACCGGCGGCGATCAGTGCGATGGAAGAGTGGTCGTGGCCCGGAAATGTGCGCGAGCTCGAAAATACGGTCGAACGCGCTGTTATTCTCTGCGGCAGCGACATGGTCGAACCGCAAGATTTGCCGACACGATTTAGCGGACTTAGCAGTCGTGAACGCGGCGGCGCGGCCGAACTCCCTGACTCAGGAATCGACCTTCGCGCGACGGTCGAAGAGTTCGAAAACAACCTTATTCGTCAGGCGCTCGAACGAACCGGCTGGAACAAAAATCGCGCCGCGCGCCTACTCGGCCTCAATCGGACGACGCTCGTCGAAATGCTCAAGCGAAAGCGATTCTCGTCACGCGCAGGAGCCGCTTAGCGTCAGGAATTGTCCGACTCGATTGCGTCGTCGAGCATCGCGAGAGCGACCCGCTCGCTGTCAACGTGGTACTCGCCGGCCTGCACTTTCGCCTGAAGGATGGCAACTTTGGCGCTCACGGCGCCTGTCGAGATGGGAACGGCGGCGTCAACCGCGAGCTCGATGCGCTCGTCGCCCTGTTTTTTTGGCAGCTCGTCGGGAATCACGCTTTCGACGGCCGGCTCTAGTTCGTTCTCCATGGCATCCTCAATCTCAAATTGAAGCAATTATCATGCTAAAGGCCACCCGGGCCGCTTTGTTGAACGGCTACGTGGCGCGAAACTGTAGTTTTTTCACCGACTTGTAGTCTCAACAGGATACCAGCGTTACGCCTGTTCACGCAGCCCACCGACGTGCGCTAGAAGCAGATGCTCCGCCGGAGAGATTTGGAAATGAGCAATTCGCAGATGGTGATGTACGAAGAGGAGTTCACGCAAATACAGTCGGTTTTAGACCGCCTGGTTCGCGACGCGAACGCCAACGTCGTCTTCATCGTCGACAAAAATGGGCAGCTCATCGCATCAAGCGGCGACGTGGCGCAAATCGACACGACCAGTTTAGCGTCGCTCACAGCGGGGAATATTGCCGCCACCGGCGGGATGGCAAAGCTCTTGAAAGAGAACGAATTCGCCACTCAATTTCATGAGGGGGAGAAGGCGAATGTTCACATTCAGCTGATCGCGAATCGGGCAATCCTGGTCGTCGTTTTTGACGCCCGATCGAGCCTCGGACTCGTCCGTCTCCGCGTAAAACGAACGATCGACGAGCTCCAGCGAACATTTGAAAATCTGACGACCAAAGGGCAGCGCCCAGGCGCCCCGACACCGTTTTCAGAAATTACCGACGCCGATATCGACAACTTATTCAACGACTAGGTACGGCCGGTGAGTCTGATCAATTACATGAAGCGCGAGATCAACTGCAAGTTGGTCTATTACGGCCCCGGCCTCGGGGGGAAAACAACCAATCTTCAATTTATTTACGAACAAACAAATCCCGACGCGAAAGGGCAAATGATCAGCCTCGCTACGGAGACAGAGCGGACGCTCTATTTCGACTTTTTAGCCCTGTCGCTAGGCGAAATTCGCGGATTTAAAACGCGATTTCATCTCTACACTGTGCCAGGCCAAGTCTTTTACGATGCGTCGCGAAAAGTAATTTTAAAAGGGGTCGACGGGATAATATTCGTCGCCGATTCGCAAGTCGATCGGATCGACGCGAACCTTGAATCGTTCGACAATATGAAGGCCAACTTAATCGAGCACGGCTATTCGCTCGAAAAAGTGCCCCACGTGATTCAGTACAACAAGCGCGATCTACCGAACACGATGCCAGTCGGAGAGATGCGAGAGCTCTTAAATCGAGAAAACGCTCCCGATTTCGAGGCAAATGCCAAAACCGGCGTAGGCGTCTTCGATACACTCAAGAAAGCCGCCAAGCAGGTGCTCACCGAGCTTAAAAAAGGGGCAAGTTAGCAGAGAGGGTGGCAGAGTCGAGTGGCGGGAGGGAACTACCCCCTCCCGCTCTCCTAGAACCGTACGTGAACCTCTCGATTCATACGGCTCCCGTCATCCAACCGCCGTAGCGGGAGTTAAGCCGACGATTTTCCAATGAGCAAAGAGCTCAGGTTCTTTGGCAG
>CAMAVR010000029.1 GCA_945861885.1 Nannocystis exedens
AATCTGATCTGCCCACGTAAACGTGCCCGTGCCCGTAAACGTGCCCGGTTTTTTCGGTGCAATGTCGTTCTCAAGCAACTTTGTCCGTCGGCGGTCGATGATCATTCATGATTCTCGACCACGAAAAACTCGACGTTTATCATCTCGCCCTCGACTTCGTTGTATTCGCAAACGGTCTTATTGAGACGTTGCCGCGCGGACGCGGTCATTTGGCCGACCAGTTTACGCGCGCCTCGATGTCGATCGTGTTGAATCTTGCCGAAGGCGCCGGAAAGCAATCGAAGCCGGACAAGCGGCGGTATTATCTGTCATCGCGTGGCTCGGCGACGGAATCGGCTGCGCTGATCGACATTTGCCTAAAGCTCAATATGCTTGACGAGAATGGGCATAAGAAGGGCAAAGAAATGCTCGTGCGCATCGTTTCGATGCTCATCAAGCTCGCGCAGGCTTGCGAAGATGCGGCCTAAATTCGGAGCCACAAAAGGGCGCAATCGATAGCGACAACCGCAGCATAGTTGCGAAGCGTTTTTTCATAGCGTGTGGCGAAGCGACGCGCCTGTTTGAGTGGAATCACTGCATTGCAATTCTGCTCTTGAAGTGCCGCTCGTAAATCTTCGGAGTCGTAAGCTTTGTCGGCCAACAGGCATCGCGACATGACGCGAGCAACGAGCATCTTCGCGGACTTGCTGTCGTGACGTTGCCCTTCGGTAATTTCAAACGTTGCCGGTAAACCGAGCGCGTCGACGACAAGATGAACTTTGGTGGAAAGGCCGCCGCGCCGGTTCGACGCCACCACAGCACGGCTTCAATGAAGTTGCGGTTGTCCTTCGGCGGACGACCTCGTCCTCGCTTGGAGGTGAGTACTGCCTCTACTTTTGCCCGCTGCGCATCGCTTAACTGTTTTCGCACCATTGCGATTTGCCGATTAAGCACACAATGAATGCGATTAAAATAGGTGAATTGTATTGTCTCAGGTTGGCAACTTTGGTCTCAAAAAACCGGGCACGTTTACGGGCACGGGCACGTTTGCGTGGGCAGATCAGATTTTGAGATCACGCTTTAGTGGCAAGAGGCTAAGCGGTCATCCAAGGCCGGGTATTGGCTGGACGGGGCGAGCCACTTTCCGCACGTAGAAATAGTTCAATATAAAAAACGCGATCTGAAAAGCGGCATATCCGTACAATATCCGTTCAAAAGACCAATGCCGATACGAGCCGAACGTGACGCAGGCCGCGAGAACTATAAAGCTGATAAAATAGACCTTCAGCAGCGCTTTCACGTTATCGGTGAACCTCAACAGAGACTGCCATATCAACGTCGCACTATTTAAGCACGATGAGATGGTGTAAACGAGCAGTGCGGGATAGGCCACGACATAGCTCTTTCCGAAATTCTCTAAGAGCATGCGGCCTGCTAACGCGACAAAGATACAAAACGCGATACTTAGGCCAGTGGTTGTAAGAAGTGCACGATTGACGAGACTTTGCACGGCTTTGAAGTCTTTTGCTTCCCACAACGAACCAATATGCACTTCAGAAACACCGAGAATGGAGTACATGATGCTTGTCAGGAAATATCCACTGATTGACGTAATTGCCATATAAAATCCGAGATACTCCTTATTCTCATGGAACAGATTCATCGCGCCCATCACCGATGTATCGATGCTGGAGTAAATTACGTTGTAAAATAAGATGGGGATTGCGTACGTCACCCACACCTTTCGGACTTCTTTTGGCTTTTCAGTCCACACGGGCGACGGAAGGTGGTGAGCGATCGCTGTCGCCTGGCAAATTATCAGAATAACCATAGAAAACCCGTACGCATACAGCGCGTAGTGGGCGTGTTCGCGACCATAAAAATAGTAGTAAACTATGACAAATAGAAAAAATATCAGTGGGGCAATAATTCCCCGAATAATAATCGCCTCGGTCTGGCACTCAAGCGCGGTCAAGATGTAGTCAAAGCACGACATCACGCTCAAGCACGGGACAATCCACAGGAACAGCAGGATCGGATTCGAAGTTTCCACGAGCGTGAAATACTCCTCAAGACTCGACAGCTTTCCATGCAGAAAACTAATAATAATAAAACCAATACTGACGAGAATTAGCGGCGCCGAGACACAAGCAAAAAACTTCGTCAGAAACTCGAGAAAGCCTCGAAGCAAATCGTGTTTTTTTAAGCTCGCGTACATCGAAACGAAAAATTCGCCCGATTCATCAAAACCAAAAAGAACGAACGTAGCCACGGTCCACAGAGTATTTACGATCAGGCCGTACAGCCCGTAATCTTTTGTCGGAAGCACCCGCGCTAAAACGGCGTTTACAAAATAGATTGCGACGTAGCACACCAAATTGAGTGCTATTATAATAATTGTTTTTCTTAGTATCCCCTCGGGCAATACTGCACTTGTCGTCTGTTTCGCGGTATTAGTGTCGGTACCGGCCATGAATCCCCCCCCTGCACTGCGTAGCGATCAAAGAACCGGAATTAGGCTAATGGGACGAGCCGCTTTTCTGACGTAGTAGATGCACACGAGCAATGTCACAACTTGAAATGCGGCGTATGCCCACAATATCTTATCAAGAGACCATTGCCGGTAGCAGCCAAAACCAACACCGATCAGCAATACAACAAAACCTGCAATATATACTTTAAGTAAATATTTTACGTTGTCGGTAAACTTTAGGAGCGACTGCCATATGATCGTTCCGGCATTCAAAGACGCAGATATCGTGTAAATTAAAAGTGCAGGATAGGCCTCCACATAGCCGGGGCCGAAATTTTCAAGCAATTTGTGCCCCGCGATGACCACAAAAAGACAAAAAAGCGCGCAAAATCCGACGGAGAAAGCCAGCGCTTTATTTATCAAAGACTGCACGGCTCTAAAGTCTTTTTGTTCCCACAATGGGCCTATATACACTTCAAACACGCTAGCGATCGAACTCATAATACTTACTAGAAAATATCCGCTAATCGAAGAGATAGCCATGTAGAGACCGAGATACTCCTTGTTCACGTGGAAGAGATGCATCTCGCCCATTACGGAAGTGTCGATCCCGAAATAAATTAAGTCACAGAAGAAGATCGGGATTGCATACGTCACCCACGTTTTCACGACGCGTTTTGGCTTTTCTGCCCATACGACAGTGGGAATGCGGCGAACTATCGTTGCCGCCTGGAGACCAATTGTTACAAGTATAGAAAGACAATAGAGATAGACCGCGTAGTGCATATGTTCGCGGCCGAACAAGTAGTAATACCCACCGATAGATATGAGCATTACCAAAGGGCCGACAATCCCTCGGTACACTAGCGTTTGAATCTGGGCGCCCAACGCGTACAGCACCGCTTCGAGACAGGCCATCGCGCCGAGAAACGGCGCGATCCAGATGAAGAGCACTAGAGGATGCGAAGCTTCTATGAGCTTAAGGGCCTCTTCGCGACTCGACAGCTTTCCTTGCATGAAGCTAACAACAATAAAAACAAGGCTAATGAGTACGAATGGCGTCGCAACGAAAACAAAAATCTTCGCCAAAAATTGGAAGAAACCTCGCAACAAGTCATGCTTTTTTAGGCTCGCGTAGACCGAGATAAAAAACTCGCTTGTGTCGTCAAAGCCAAACAGAGCAAACGTACCGATCGTTATAAGAGTATTCACGATCAGGCCGTACATCCCGTAGTCTCTTGTCGACATGACTCGCGCGAGAACGGCGTTTAAACAGTACATTACGACGTAACACGCGAGATTAAGCGCGATGATTACGACTGTTTTTCTTATGATACCGGCCGGCAGCGCCGGAGGTTTTGTTACTTGCGCGGGATTGATATCGGTACCGGCCATGCACGCCCCCCCTCGCATTAGGGTAACAGCGTTGCACCGCATCGCGCGCGTGATTTGCCTTAATATCTAGCGGGAGAGCGTGGACGCGATCGACACGCATCACCCTACCTGTGCTGGAAAAAAATGCGGCGACTTGTTACCGAGCGCAGGCATGCTGATTCGCTCTTTTGCTTCATCCTTTTCGGCTCTTGCTCTTCTTTCAGTTATGGCGTGCTCGTCGGAGACAAGCGTACCATCGGGCTCGGGTGACGATAGGCGCCCGCGCCCTCACACGTCGGGCACCACCGGAGAGTTCGCGGGCGACCCCGGCGCACTCGTACGAGTCACCGCAAACAGTCGCGTCGGCGTGCTGCTCGATGAACTCCCAGCATCGATTCGCGATCGCAGCGCCAAAACGCTGATCGAAAAACCGGAATCGTATTGGCTCGAGCGCGCTAAAAATCAGCTTGAATTAACGACGTATCGCCTCGTGTTTAGGTCGACGTACTATCCAAAAAAGCCGCGCGCACAGCTCCAACTTCCCGATCGATCGGTGTGGAACATCGCGTTCAACGATCCGGCTGGAAAAAAGGCTGCGGCGCACCGCGAAACGATAAACGGCCACGATTATGTCGTCGTCGACTTCCAATTCGACACCGCGCTTTTGGCAGAGAAGGCATCGGTTGTCAGGTCCGAGCCAAATTTGGGGCGCGTCGGCGGCTATTGGGAAGAGCCGTTTTCGTTTCCGATCGACCCAGAGCTAATCGTGCAGCGCACCGGCTACGCATGCATGGATGAAGCGCAATTCCCTCCGAACAGCGTCGACACCGAGGATGTGATTTTCTTTTACGACCAAGATTGCGACGTCGAAGAGGCGCCAACGCCAACAGGGTGTCACCAGCATATGCCGCTACCAACGCTATCGTGCCGCGACGCGCTCGATCAATTCGTCGGTCGGGTCGACACCAAAGTACTGTTTCGTCGCATCGAATGGGATGCAAAGCTCGCCGATCAGGTGCGCGTAGGAGAAGTCACGAATCCAAACGGCGCCGATCTCTCCGTCGTGAAATCAGAACTCGAAGTGAACCGAGTCACGTATCGGTACATCCCTGAAGATTCATGCGCAATCGCAGAAAAATGCGTCAACGCGCCAGGGTGGCGGCGCCTTTTGCAGTTCAATGCGAGCGAACAGAATACCGGAGTCGATCCTGTTCATCTGGGCGATGTCGACTACTTCATCGCCAACCCTGACGCTCCGACCGAGCTTTCAAGTCACAATATTTTCGAGTTCAGCGCGTGCCACGGCCACTATCATTTTAGCCATTACGGGCAATTTCACTACGGTGCGCAGGATGGCGGCAAACGAGCGTTCTGTCTCGAGAGCACGAATCGCTACAGCAACAACGAGTCAAGCCCACTCGATTCGCCCTATTATGATTGCGCATATCAGGGGATTCAGGCCGGCTGGGGCGACCAATACAACGCGGGGATCGAGTGCCAATGGATCGACGTGACCGATGTCGCCGCGCCATCAACACACAATCTCAAATTCCAATCCAACCCAGATGCATTTCTCTGCGAGGGCGATCCGGTCTACACGCGAGCGGGCGATTTAGCGTTTGAACCGACAGAGTTTAAAACAGCAACCGGCGCACCAGTCGACCGCCCGAAATGCGATTTTTTCAGCGACAACTGGGCAAAAAACAACGAACAGGCGGTCCCGGTAACCCTGCCGAAAGCAGGCGAAGGGCTCATAACGTCGGAGTGCACACGCGGCCAGATCGGGCCCAGACGCAATTGCGGATTTAAAGCGAACAGCACACTAGAATCGTGCGCACCGGGGCAGGTAGTAACCCGCACCTGTTCAATTCCGAGCGGCAGCGCGCCGCAAGTCGCCCGCTGGTGCGAAGCAAGCAAAGTGTTAAACGCGGGGATGGCATGCGCCGAAAGCGACGCACTGGCCAACGTGACGATCGAAGAGGCAGCGCCGCTCACCACAACGTTCCCATGCCCCGACAAGCGAAGCGACGCAGAGCCGGGCGGGAGCTACGCGATCTACACCGGCGTATCGTTCCCGGGCGACGCCGAAGGGGTCGTCACGTGTCAATAAGAGCAAAGCTATGGTAGCTCGGCCACGTTTCCGCCGAGAAGCCTCGCGATCAAACTCTCAAGCTCGATTCGTCGAGCCGCCAATCGCTGGGTATTCTCAAGAGATAGTTCCGAGTTAGCCACGGCCCGCGCAGTCCCCGAGCGCATTTCTAAAAAATATACATTGCTCCGCAGCGCCGCGCTGATTTGCTTAGCCATCTCATCAGGAGTCCCGTTCGACGCGAGGACACCAGCACTCAGGCTAAGAACCTCGCGATATATCTTCGTCCGCGCGCCGCCCATCACGTCACGACTCCTCACAAGTTCCTCGGAGCGGTCGATGATTGTCCGAATTCCGCTGACCGCGCGCGCAACCTGCAGAGAAGGCACCCGAGCGCCCAACGGGCTCGGGCCTGACGCGCGCGAAACAGGCGGAGCAACCGCAACAGGAGGCGCCACTGGCCCCGCAACATCCGACAACTCAGCAAGAAGCGAATCAATCCAAGAGCCGTCAGGAAATTGGCAGTCAAACGCCCGGAAAGCAGCGTGATTCGAGTCAAGCACACCGGGCGAGTGGGCAAAATGCTCCGCCGAAAAATGCCCAAGATCAATATTCAAAAAGCTCAAGTCAAACGGCGAACCAGAAGACGACTCCAATAAGCGCCCAGCATCATCCGGCCACGGCGCAGCAACACCAGCATCCACGCGAACAGCCAAAGAAGAGACGCCAAAAGGCTCGTCCAGTTCATAAGAATCAGAACAGCCAACAAAAGCGCCAACAAAACAAACCACCAATATTCGCAGCATGAAAAACCCAAATGGAGAGGGGAGTCAGTAAGACCATACCGAGCGAGAGCGGGGCGAGGGCAAAGCCCAAGCAAGAACCAAAAGCGAAAAAACAAGCTGGGTTCGGGGCAAGAACCAAAAGCGAAAAAACAAGCTGGGTTCGGGGCAAGACCAAGCGCTAACGGGCTTTCGGGGGCGGGGCGTACTCCGCGTACGTTCCGCCCCCGAAAGCCCGTTAACGCGAAGGTATTGCCCCGAAACCAGCTTGTTTTTGTGGAGGCGCTGGGAATCGAACCCAGTTCCGAAAATTCCAACGACAAGGATCTACGTGCGTATCCGATAATTTATATTGCTCTCGATTGCGCCTATCGGCGGGCTCGCGCGAGAGCTATTTACCTGTTTAATCTCGTCTCACGCCCGGTAACCCGACGCTCGACTATCCAGCTTAATGACGCCCTTCCGGAGGCGCTGGCGGGCCTCTCGGTCAGACGGCTTACAAGTTACCTAATCAGGCAACTGCGAGCATTGCGTTATCGTTCGCAATTAGGGTTTCCGCGGATTTTTACGTGGATCAGCGGGCCACGGCACGCACCTATGTAGCTGTTATCTCCGTCGAAGCCGATCGCCCCCGTGACGATACGTCTAGTCTCCAGCGTAGACGCCAAGCAAATTTCGTCAAGGCTCGCAAAGCTCTATATATCCTTGCTTTTTGCTCAAATTTCTCTTTGCTTCCCCTTCCCCATGCCTTCACACACATCGACCGCCGATACTTCGGAGCTCCTCAGCGCCGCCCTCGAGCGCGCCCTATTGGTCGAATTGCTCGCTGAGTGGCGGAATGTTAATGAGTCTTATTTTCGTTCGGCGCTTCGACCGCCCTCGTTCACGCTTGGCGATGCTTCTTCTCGATTGGGGCTTTGGTTTGCTCCTACTCGTACTATTGAGATTTCGCGTTCGCTTGTTTTGACTCAATCTTGGCGTGTTGTTGTTGAGATTCTTAAGCATGAGATGGCTCATCAATTTGTTGATGAGCAGCTTGGCGTCTCGGACGAAACCGCTCATGGGGCTTCTTTTCAGCGTGTTTGCCATCAGCTTGGGATTGATGCTGCTGCGGCTGGGCTCGGCTCGTTTGCTGGTGATGTTTCAAAGCCTGACCTTCCTGCCCAAAAGTTGATTCGTCGCGTTGCCGACCTTCTTGCACTCGCCGCTAGCTCGAACTTGCATGAGGCCGAAGCGGCTATGGCTGCGGCTCAAAAACTGATGTTGAAGTACAACATTGATTTGACTGCGGCTCGCTCGCAGATTCGTTTTGGTACTCGGCATCTTGGCCCGCCCACTTCTCGCAAATCGGAGAGCGACCGATGGGTCGCTACGATTCTTGGGCAGCACTTTTTTGTCGATACGCTTTGGGTGCCGGTCTACCTGCCTATGCTTGGCAAGCGGGCCAGCGTTCTTGAAATTTGCGGGAGCGAAGGGGCTATTGAAATAGCCGAATATGTGCACGATTTTTTGCACAAAACGGCCGAGCATTTGTGGGCACAACATCGGCGTGATGCGAAAGTTTCTGGCAACCGCGATCGTCGCGTGTACCTCGCCGGAGTGATGGCGGGGTTTTATGAAAAGCTTAACGAGAGCACCAAAGCTCATAAAGAGGCTGGCCTCGTTTGGGTCGCCAACCCCGAGCAGGCGAGCTATTTCAAACGGAGACACCCGTACACCCGGACGATCAAACGCCAAGGGGTCCGCCGGAGCAACGCTTTTGCTCACGGAAAAGCGGCCGGACGTAACATCGTGCTACATCGAGGGGTGCGCGGCGCTACCGAGTCGCGAGGGCTCGCGCTCCCCCGCGGGTCGAAGTAATAAAGTGGCGATCCACCGCGAACCGTCAACTGTCACAGCCTCAACGAAAGACATCAAATGACTCGTCGTTTAGCCTTAATCCCGCCAACTGTTCTCGCCGCTTCATGCGTCGCGCTCTTCGCCTCTGTCGCCACGGCCGACGAGGGTATGTGGCCGTTCAACATGATCCCAAAAGCGAAAATTAGCTCGACGCACAAAGTGGAGCTTAGCGATGACTGGCTTGGCCATGTTCAGCGATCGAGCGTCCGCTTCAACAACGGCGGTTCCGGCTCGTTCGTCTCGTCAAACGGCCTCGTCCTGTCGAATCATCACGTCGCATCGAACTGCATCGCAAAGATAACGACGCCCGAACACGACTATTTGAATGACGGCTATTTGGCCGCCACCCCGGCAGACGAGATTAAGTGCCCCGACCTCGAGCTGAACCAACTCGTCGCAACATCTGATGTCACAGAGCGCGTAATCGCAGCGCGCCAAGGGGCCGCCGACGATGCCGCCGCCAACACCGCAGTCAAAGCGGCGATGAGCGCAATCGAGAGCGAATGCACTGAAAAAACAGGCCTGCGATGCGATGTCGTTACGCTCTACGCCGGCGGGAAATACAATCTTTACACCTACAAAAAGTATACCGACGTCCGCCTCGTCTTCGCCCCAGAAGGAACGATGGCGTTTTTCGGCGGCGATCCTGACAACTTCACTTTCCCGCGATACGACCTCGATATGACGCTCGTTCGCGTCTACGGGAGCGACGGCAAGCCGCTAACACCGACCGACTATCTCACATGGAATGCGCGCGGTGCCCAAGAGAACGAAGTCGTATTTGTAAGCGGTCACCCAGGGTCGACGGGGCGGATGGACACGATGGCGCAGCTCGAATTTTTGCGCGACGTCGGCTACCCGGCAGTTCTCGCGCGCCTCGCAGCCGAGCGCAAAGAGCTGATCGCTTTCGCAAAAACGGGGACGGAAGCAGCGCGCCAAACGCGATCGCCTCTGTTCGGGATCGACAATTCGATCAAAGCGCTCACCGGCTTTCAAAAAGGGCTGAAAGACAAGTCGCTCATGGCCAAGCGCGGGCACGACGAGTCATCGCTCCGAGCGTCGATCGCAGCCAATGCCGAGCTGCGCGACAAATACGAGCATCTGTTTGACAACATCGCGAAGGCGCAAGCCGCCAACAAGCGGATTCACGCGCGCTACGTTGCACTTGAAGGCGGGGCCCGTGGGCAGCTCTTTCACATTGCACGCGACCTCGTCCGTCTTCCAAGAGAGCTAGCTGTCGACAACTCGAAGCGTCTCCGGGAGTACCGCGCGTCGGCGCTTGAATCGCTCTATTTCTCGCTCGATTCGAGCGCGCCAATTTACGGCGGAGTCGAAGTAGCAGCGCTGAAAACATGGCTAACGCAACTTCAAACCAAGCTCGGCAAAAACGATCCATTGGTAAAAAAAGTGCTCGCCGGGAAGACACCCGAGGCGCGCGCAAGAGAGCTCGTGGCAGGGACACGCATTAGCGATGTGTTCGCACGCAAAACGCTGCGCGCTGCGGGTGCCGAAGCGATCGCGCAGTCGACCGATCAGATGATCGCGCTTCAGCGAACACTCGATGATGAAGCGCGCGCAATTCGTAAGCAGTACGAAGACGAAGTCGAAGGGCCGATGCGCGACTACGGCGAGAAGATCGCCAAAGCCGTGTTCGCGGCATACGGCTCCAATGTCGCCCCCGATGCGACGTTCACGCTGCGCCTCTCAATCGGAAAAGCGACCGGCTACACGGAGGGGAAGAAGGCGATCCCGTGGGCAACCAATTTCGGTGGGATGTACCGTCACGCGACCGGCACAGAGCCGTACAAGCTGACGCCACGATGGCTCGCCGCGAAAGATAAGCTCACGCTCGATACCCCGTTCAACTTCGTGTCGACAAACGACATCATCGGCGGCAACAGCGGGAGCCCCGTCGTCAACGCCAAAGGTGAGATTGTTGGTCTCATTTTTGACGGTAATTTATCGAGCCTGCCAAACCGATTCGTATACGATGAGCAGACGGCTCGAGCCGTTAGCGTTCATACTGCCGGTATGACCGAAGCGCTGCTCAAAGTTTACGGCGCAACAGCGATCGTCGACGAACTGACAGGTTCTACAAAGCCATGACGAACTCCCCTGCTCTGCCGCTATTATTTGCAGTCGTGTTGATCACAATGGCCACCGCCTGTGACCAATACGACACTCCTGAAGCGGTCGGGTCGGGGGATGGGAGCCGTGTGATGGGAGATGGAGGGAAACGCATCCCCATCACACCGCGTTTCGAAGCAAAGTTAGACGCGACCGAGCCCTCTGGGGACGCAGGCGATGCGAGCAAGCCAAAGACACCCGCGACACCGCGCGCCGAAGAGTGGCATCAAGCGCCTGAACATGAGTTTTTTCCAGGCTTCGTCGGCATTGAGGCTCTCAAAAAGACGCAAGCGGAACACCTCAGGCTACTCAAGTCGATCGCCGATCGCGGCGACTGGGACTACATCAGCGCCCATCGACCGCACCCGCCCACCGGATTCGACGGCGGGTTCGATTGGTGGATGTTTCCGATCGATCGGACGAGCAGCTATGGGCAGGCATATGCGGTCGGGTCGCGCGAAATTGCCGCTTTAAAAAAAGATGCGGCATTTATGAAAAGCTATCGAGACGGAGTAATTCTCGTCGCCAAATCGTGGGGGTGGGATTTAGAGCACAACAAAGACATCACCAATGCCAAACAGCGATGGGTTGGCTACGACGTGCGGCTTGCGAAGTTGCTCCATTCGATACGACTGTTCGGCCAAAAAGATCTTTTCGACCGACTCTTAGTGTTCATCAGGGAGCACAAGGTCCAGTTAGAACCAAAGTACCAGAAGTACCTGCAGCCTCTTTAAGCGAGCGAGAAGAGGCCGGGCACGTTTACGGGCACGGGCACGTTTACGGGTCAGAGCAGTGCAGACTATTTTCGCTAGGCTGTTTTCTCGCGCCGTCGCCTTACAATTCTTCTGAAGTTTGAGCGATCGAGCCCGGCTTGGCGCGCTGCTTCCGACACATTCCCTTCGGCGCGTCTCAGCACTTCCACCGTATACGCTTCGTCAAAAGTTTCGATGCAGCGGCGCTTCGCCTCTGCGTACGGGAAATCGGCGACCTGCACGGCGATTTGGACGGAGCCTGACGCTGGCTCTTCGCGCATACGCGTCGATCGCGACGGATCTTCGTTGGCTGCGCGAATGAACGGCAAATCTTGCGGGTTTATCGCCTCGCTCGGCGAGAGGACGAATGCGTGTTCGAGTGCATGCTCGAGTTCGCGCACGTTCCCCGGCCACGAATACTCGCGGAGGGCGCGCATCGCTTCGGCAGTTACGCGTTTTGGATCACGCTGCATTCGACGCGCTAGCTTTTGAAGAAAATGGCCGGTCAAATGCACGATGTCGTCGGCCCGGTCGCGCAGCGGCGGAAGCGATATCGCGATGACGTTGAGCCGATAAAAGAGGTCAACACGAAATGTCCCCGCTGCAATTTTCGAATTCAGGTCGACGTTCGTGGCAGCGATCACACGGACATCGACAATCTTTGTCTCGTCGGAGCCTACCCGTTTGACTTCACCGTCTTGCAAAACGCGAAGCAGCTTTACTTGCGCGGCAAGCGGTAGATCGCCCACTTCGTCGAGCAAAACGGTTCCGCCGTTCGCCGCTTCGAACAGCCCCGCGCGACTTGCTTGCGCGCCGGTGAATGCCCCGCGCACGTGGCCAAACAGCTCGCTCTCGACCAAGTCTCTTGGAATCGCGGCACAATTGACCGTCACGAACGGCGCTTCGGCGCGTTGCGAGCGCTGATGAATCGCGCGCGCCACCAACTCTTTGCCGGTCCCGCTCTCGCCCAATAGTAAAACGGTCGAGCGCGTGGCGGCGACGCCGTCGATAAGGCGATAGACCGCCTCCATTCGAGCCGACGTTCCGACAAGATCACCAAACTTTTCTTGCGTAGGACGTTTTTCGTCAAGCTGATTTGCCCGCTCAAGGAGCCGCTTGTGTTCGGCCGCTTTGGTGACGGCGAGAACAATCGCTTCATTTGAATCGAACGGTTTCGTCAAAAAATGATGCGCTCCGGCTTTTAGCGCCGCAACCGCCACGTCGACATCGGCAAATGCCGTCATCATCACAACTTCGATCGGGAGCGACGCCTCTTTTACGCGCCGTAAAAACTCGAGACCGCCCATTCGCGGCATTCGCAAATCGACGAGCGCGACATCAAAACGAGACGGCCCTACCATCGTCAACGCCTCGACACCGTCGGCGGCCGTCGATACGAGAAACCCGCGCGACTTCAACACGCGCGCAAGCGCGCTTCGCAACACTTCATCGTCATCGATAACGAGAGCACGAAGCGGCTCGTCTGCAAGGGCTGGCGCCGCCGCGATGATCGCGCGCCCGGCCAGGCCACCCTCATTCGCTGATCTCCCCTCGCTCACCGTCAAATTGTTACAGACAACGCTAAATTTTGCGAGTTCTTGCAGATAAAAACCGGCGGCGCGCGTGGCACATCACGACTTGTAAGCCGCCACACCGATGGCACCCCACGTTGGCATCTGTGGGACGCGAGAAAAATGCGCCATGAAGGTAACGCGATTTGCCATAAAATCGACATGCGCGAACAGATTTTCAGCCTCACGAAATGGCCTCCGTAGATACGCCGCGCTACACGGCCATGGTCATACAGGAGACCACGTTGAAGCCTTTCTTACTTGCTGCCGTATCGCTCGCGATGTTCGGGTGCGCCGACGCTGCGACATCCACCCGCCCGGATACCGCTAGGATGGCGTTTCGTATGCACAGCGACGGAACGAGCGACGATGGTGGCGCCGGGCCGATTCATGACGACACGAGCGACGACGGTGGCGCCGGGCCGATTCATGACGACACGAGCGACGATGGTGGCGCCGGGCCGATTCATGACGACACGAGCGACGACGGTGGCGCTGGCTATTTTTTTGCGACGGAGTTGCCGAGGATCGCCTTGCCGCAACCAGGAATTTTGTCTCGCCTTTCGGATATGTGGACACAATGGCGCGCAGCACGTGCCGCCCGACAAGACGCCAACTCTGTCCCTGCGTCGCCGAGCCGAAGCACTGTGAGTTTTATCGAACTTGACGCGGATGGCGGTGTCCAAAGCCTTACCGATCAATTATCCGACGAGTCATCGATTGGCGGTGCCGCGCCGTTTCGCCGGGGCATTCGGTCGGCGTCCGCGCCGCCTAGAGTCGTCACTATTACTCCGGAAGCCGAGGCTCTTGCCGCTTGGTTTGTGACTTTTTTTGGCCCGCAAAATCAATTTACGCCGGCCGAACTTGCGACGACCACAGAAATTGTGAGTCGGATCGATGCGGCGACGTTTCGTACAATTGTCTGCCATATGTCGAGTCCGAGGGCGAGCGTTCGGCAGCGCGTAAATACGCTCACGACGCAGTTTACGCGCCTGATTCTTGATACAGCCGACTTCACCAGGACCGATCACATTTTTCTTTTCGATCGCTCCACGGAACTCGTTGCCGGTTATATCAACACGCAATTTATCGACGACAACTTGATCGACATCGACATCGACGGCGCACCGAACAGCGACCCGATCGCCCCGCGGCGCTATGTATCGCCGCGGATCACCGAAAGCGACATTGGGCGAGCCAATCGCTTAGTCCCGCTGCTCACTCAATACCGAGCAGCCAGCGACGATATTCGTGAACGAGGACGGCGGTTAATCGAACAACTCACGGCGCTCGAACCCTCCGCTGCCGGCCTGCTGGACGATCGCTTCGTAGGCCTCGGGCTGCCTGTCGCACGATTGACTGCGCTTGTTCCAATCAAGCACAGCTACCCGACGCCAGAACAGCCGGCCCCGTTTTTCATAACCTATCTTTACGGCGTCGATTTTGGGCACGGTACGCGAGTAGGGAAAGTCTCGATCGATCTGAGCGATGTCGAGGCGATCACGCACGACCAAGCGAGTATACTTCTCAACCTCTTTGCCACGCTCAAAGCCTGCGTGCGGTTTGATGACACCGAGGCGCAAGCGATCGTTCGCTACCAAACTGAAGCCAAACGTTTGTTCGCGGCAATCCAGAGAGAACTCTTGATTGGCGACGACGAAGCGACGGTCAGTCAAACCGCGTTCGTACAAGCGGCAACCCAGATCGACCGAGATACCGCGCGCTTTGGCATAATTAGCGAGGAGCTGTGGCTGAGGCAGTGCCATCCGGCGCCGTACGCGCTTCCGGCAATCACAGAAGAATAGTTAGCCAATCGGTGCGGCGTTTAAAACTTTTCGCGCGAACTTTGTCATCGGTCGCTCTGACAGCATGGCGGTATCGACCCACTCAAATCTGTCGTATTCAGTGCTATTTTTAGCGCCATTTTGCGTCGTCGCGCTCCGCTTTACGTCTTTGACAAGGCAGACATCTGCTTCAATCCGCCGATGCGACAAGATGTGCACGAACGAGCCGACATGCGCGCATCGCCCTTTTTTTAGCGTTAGCCCGGTCATCGCCCCGAGCCTCGGCATCCCCTCTTCGGGACCATCGGCGTCGACCGATGGCGGCTCCCACAATCCGCCAAATAGCCCGTCGCGCACACGCCTCGCGAGCAGAACCGCGCCGCGCTCATCGGTCGCAACGAGTGCAACGCGGCGCCATCGCTTTGGCTTTGCTTTTGGTGCGAGACGCGGCAAGTCGCGCTCAATCCCTCGCCGGCGCCCTTCGCACACACTCTGCAGCGGGCAAATTCCACATTGGGGGCTCTGCGGCGTGCAGACTGTCGCGCCTAACTCCATCAGCGCTTGATTCCAATCGCCAGGGCGCTCGGTTGGCACCATTGAATCGGCAATCGCCCAAATCTGCTGAAGCCCCGCCCCGCCGCGCATATCTTGCCCGATTGCGAACAGCCGCGACAACACGCGCACCACGTTTCCGTCGACAACCGACGCACGCACACCGTAAGCGATGCTCGCGATCGCCCCTGCCGTATATTGGCCGACACCGCTCAGCTTACGAAGCTCGCCTGGAGCTTCGGGGAATCGCCCGCCATGATCGGCGACCACCTGCTGCGCCGCCCCATGCAGCATCCTTGCGCGCCTATAATATCCGAGCCCGCTCCACATCGTCAGCACGCGATCGAGCGGCGCCTCAGCAAGCGACATCACCGTCGGAAATTCAGACAAAAATCGCAAATAATACGGGATAACCGTTTCGATGCGCGTCTGCTGGCACATCACTTCGCTCAGCCAAATAGCGTAGGCATCGCTAGTCTGCCGCCACGGCAAATCGCGCCGATGCTCGTCGTACCAATCGAGCAGCGACGCGTGCACCGACGCAAAATCTCTCACGCTAGCTGGGGCGGCGGCAGACTTTCGAACTCTCACGCCATCTCGAGAAATAACTTCCCGGGATTTTCGAGATACCCGATGATCTCGTAAGCGAACTCGGCCCCAACGTGACCATCGACGATACGGTGGTCGAACGAAAGGGAGAGCAGCATCACTTCGCCGATCACGATCTCATCGTTCACCACGATCGGCCGCTTCTTAATCTGATGAACCCCCAGAATACCGACCTCTGGGAAATTGATAATCGGCGTCGCAAATAGCCCACCTTGCGCGCCAAGCGATGTGATCGTGAATGTCGATCCGGAAAGATCTTCTGCCTTCGACTGCCCATTGCGGGCATCAGTCGCCAGTCGATCGATGTCGCGCGCGATTTCGAGAATGCTCTTGCGATCGGCATCTCTCACGACCGGCACGATGAGCCCCGCGTCGGTCGAAGCGGCTATGCCGATGTTGTAATATTGCCGATAGACGAGCTCATTTGTCGATTCGTCGAGCGCGCAATTGAGCGTCGGATGCTTTTTTAGCGAAGCGACGACCGCTTTCACGATGAACGGGAGAAAGTTTAGCTTTACCCCCTGCGCTTCGGCCGCGGGCCGCGCTCGATCGCGCAGCTCTTTTAGCGGACCGACATTGCACTCTTCGACAAACGTAAAATGTGCCGCCGTCTGCTTCGACGTCTGCATTTTTGTCGCTATTTTGCGGCGAATCCCCGCAAACGGCACGCGACGCTCGGCTCCAGGACCGGCCGATGTTGGCGCGACAATCTTCGTGGGAACGCGCGATGACCTCTGCGCTTGCATCGGCGCTCCGACAAGCTCGCCAAACTGCGCACTGGAGAGAGAGCCCTCAGTCGCTCCGCTCGCCCCTTTGGCGAACGCTTCAACATCGGTTTTCATGACGCGCTTCTGCTCACCGGTCGGCGGCACTCGCTTCAAGTCGATGCTCAGATCACGCGCGAGTTTGCGCGTCGCCGGCGTCGCCAGCGGCTTCGCGTTGAAATAGGCCATATCGACCGCGCCTCCCCCTTTGGCGACTGATGGAGCAGCTGGATTATCTCTCTTAAACGAGCTGAACCCTGGAAGCGAATCACGAATATCGCCAACGGCTGTCGCTGCGGGCTCCGACTTTGCCTCGACAAGCGGCGCTGCTTTTGGAGCGGCGGCTGGAGCGGCGTGATGACCGTTTGCCGGCTTGTCTGTCACGTTCGGCACGTTCGGCGCGTTCGGCACGTTCGTCGCGTTCGTCCCATTCGTAAGCTCAAACACTACGAGAACCGAATGCACCGCAACCACTTCGCCGACTTTTCCGCGAAGTTCGGCGATGCGCCCCGCTTTGGGCGAGGTGATCGTCACTGTCGCTTTGTCGGTCATCACTTCGACCATCGGCTGATCTTCTTTGACAACTTCGCCCAGCTTAATCAGCCACGAAACGATCTCCCCCTCGGTGACCCCTTCGCCAATATCTGGCAGCTTAAATTCCCATCGCGCCATAGCTCTACCTTGCCTAAAATTGAGCCGTCTGCATGACAGCGGGAAGAATGCGGTGCGCGAGCGGAAGATACTCCATCTCGAGTGTGTACGGGAACGGCGTATCGAAACCGGTCACGCGCATCGGCGGCGCCTCGAGATGCAAAAATGCTTTCTCGTTGATAAGCGCAACCAGCTCTGCTCCAAAGCCGCACGTCTTGGGCGCTTCGTGCACAACAACGACCCGACCAGTTTTTTTAACGCTCTCAACGATCGCGTCGATGTCGACAGGCCACAGCGTGCGCAAATCGAGAACCTCGCAGTCGACCCCGTTGGCCGCGGCTTCATCGGCCGCAGCGATCGCCTCGTACAGCATGGCCCCCCAGGCGATCACTGTCACGTCTTTCCCCTCGCGAACAACGGCGGCTTTTCCGATTTCGACCGTGTAGTCGCCATCGGGAACATCTCCCTTCGCGGCGCGATAGATGCGCTTTGGCTCGAAAAATAGCACCGGATCGGGATCACGAATCGACGCCAAAAGAAGCCCTTTTGCATCGTATGCGTTCGACGGGCAGACAACTTTTAGCCCCGCGACATGGATGAAAAGCGATTCAGGCGACTGCGAGTGATAGTGCCCGCCGCGGATGCCGCCACCGACCGGAGTGCGAATCACAACTTTGCAGCTGTACTCGCCGCCCGAACGGTATCGATATTTCGCCAGCTCGCTGACGATTTGGTCGTAAGCGGGGAAAATGAAATCGGAAAACTGAATTTCCGGCACAGGCACGAGGCCGTAAAGAGCCATGCCGATCGCGCATCCGACAATCCCCCCCTCGGAGAGCGGCGTATCGACCACTCGGCTATCGCCGAACTCATCGAAGAGCCCCTGCGTAACGCGAAAAACTCCGCCAACTTTACCGACATCTTCACCGAGCAGAACGACACGCGAATCGCGCCGCATCTCGAGACGCAGCCCATCGTTGATCGCTTGAACCATATTCATCTGCGGCATCGTCATTCACTCCCAAAAGATATTGGTAGGGCGGGGGCTTGTCCCCCGCCGCTGGGCTTAGCATTAATGCCCGCCGTGGCCCTTGGCGCGCGGCCCCGCGACCATCTCGGCGCACTGCTCGCGTAGGTGCCATGGCACCGATTCGTACACATCCTCAAACATCGTCTCTAGGGCCGGCGGAGCCACTTTTTCGGCGACTGTGATCGCATCACGAATCTCCGCATCAACTCGCGCGTCGAGCTCAACCTGCTTTGCTTCGTTCCACAGCCCGTTCATCTCGAGATGCTTGCGGAAACGCATCAGCGGATCGCGCTTCCCCCACTCGACGACTGCATCATCCGGACGATACGCTTTTGGATCGTCGCTCGTTGAATGCCCCGACATGCGGTACGTAAGGGCCTCGATCAACGTTGGGCCGAAACCGGCCGCGGCTCGAAGAATCGCATCTCGCGTCACTTTAATCACGGCGAAAATGTCGTTCCCGTCAACGCGGACCGACGGCATCCCGTAAGCGACCCCCTTCACGGCAAACGTGGCACTCGCTGTTTGCTTCTCCGACGGGACGCTGATTGCCCACCCATTGTTGCGACAAAACATGACCGTCGGCGTCTTAAACACCGCCGCGAAATTCATCCCGTTGTGGAACTCATTGGAGCTTGTTGCCCCTTCACCGAAATAGGTGAGCGTCACGAGATCTTCTTTTTGCGACTTGGCTCCCCAAGCAAAGCCTACAGCTTGCGTAATTTGCGTGCCGATCGGCGAACTGATCGACGTAAATTTCGCCGCTTTGCATGTGTAGTGATCGGGCATTTGCCGCCCTTTTGCCGGATCGTTCGCGTTGCCGAACATGTTGTTCAGGTAGCTCTCCAGCGACATCCCCCGCCAAAGCGCCGCACCGAATTCGCGGTAGCAGGGGAACAGCCAATCGTTTGGCCGAAGAGCCGCCGCCGACCCCAAAATTGCCGCCTCTTCGCCATACGAGCCGATATGGAAACCGATACGCCCCTGGCGCTGAAGCGCCACCAATCGCTCATCAAGCATCCGAATCCGAACCATCGCTTCGTAAAGCGACACAGCGAGTTCGCGCGAGATTCTTGGGTCGTTCGACGGATCGAGCGTCCCGTCGCTGCGCATTGCCTTCACGACGTCGTCGTTGAGCGACTCGCTCGGTGAATACTTGGCTGCGGTTGCAGTAATGCCGTTCATAGATGATTCCGTTAGCAGACTTAGGGGTGCGGCGGGGGCGTTCCCCCGCCGAGATCACGAAGTTACCCGCACTTTAGCGCACATTGTGCATGAGTTTTTTGAGTGGTGAGATAAGGAGCGCAAGCACTGCCGCACCAATCAGCGACGTCCACACAAAGAGTGAGAAATATTGTACTGGCGCAACACGCCCCCACGATTCTCCAATGCTCCCGCCGACATATTGGGCGACTGAACTCGACAAGAGCCAAATCCCCATAAACAGCGAAGCAAACCGCGCCGGCGCCAGTTTGGTCACCATCGACAGACCGACCGGCGAGAGACACAGCTCGCCCAACGTAGCGAGAAAATAGCTAAAAAGAAGCCATAACGCGCTAACTTTTGCCGCTTGGCTCACTTTGGCCATCTCGCCGAGCGCTGCGCACCACTGCCGCGGCGCATCAGGAACTGCTTCGAGCTCGGCAACGCTAGCGTGCTCCATGTGCTCGTTATGCGGCATCGCCGCTCGAATCGCCTGCGCGTGCGCAAACTTCGGTAAAACACCGCGCACAACAAGCTCGCGACGGCTTGCATCGTACGACATCCGCCCGGCATCAAGTTTGCTCAAATCGACCTGCGCAGGCACCGCCTCGAGCGCCACGCGCGACTCTGTTTTGTTTTCGACGACCGCTGCGCCGACCATCACGAGAAACGAAAGCGCAACCATCACCAAACCGATAAACATCTTCATCGGTGTCGAAATATTTACGTTCCGGTTAACGAGCCACACCCACAAGATCGCAAACAGCGGAGCCAACGCAAACACGAAAATCGCGTTCACCGACTGAAACCATTCGGCCGGAATGTCGAATGCCCCCACATTCAAAATCGTGTGACTATCGGCCCAAATCGTCATCGAATTGCCGGCCTGTTCAAACGCCATCCAGAACAGAACGACGAACGAAAATAGGGCAAAAATGACGGTACTTTTGTCGCGCGACGCTCCGCGAATTTTGAACAGCGTCAGCCCCATCCACCCGGAAACGAGCGCAAACGCGATAGGCATGATCAAGCCGGTCAGCCTGGCCTCGCCGAGATACGCAAGGCGCCCGTAGTGCAGCGGCACCACGATCGCGATCGCGATCATCGCCGCGGTCAGCAGCGTGCGAACAACGCCCGCAAAGCCGCCCGATGGCGCGACGTTGTCATCTGCATCTTCGACACTTTTGGCCGAATGCTTGCTGCTCAGAGTCATCGAATTGCCGACAGCATGAACATCAGCAATGACGCGTTTTTGCCCTAACAAAAAGACAACGAGACCGATCAACATCCCCACACCGGCCGCGGCAAACCCGTAGCGAAAGCCGTAACGAACGCGGAGCGCGGCGCAAATGAGCGGCGAGAAGAACGCGCCGAGGTTGATCCCCATGTAAAAGATCGTGAACGCACCGTCTCTTCGCGCATCATCGGCGCGATACAATTTGCCGACGAGAGTTGAAATATTCGGCTTAAAAAAGCCATTTCCGGCCACGAGAAAGCCGAGCGCGAGATAAAATATCGGCAGCTGGTCGAACATCAACAAGAACTGACCAACCGCCATCAGCACGGCGCCAATCACGATCGATGTTCGAAGACCGAGAAACCGATCGGCCAAAAAACCGCCTGCGAGAGGGGTTAAAAAGACGAGGCTTGTGTACCATTTGTAGACGCTGGATGCTTCAGACGGCTGCCATTGCCAGTAGTTGATTAGGTATAGGACCAGCAGCGCCCGCATCCCGTAGTAGCTAAAACGCTCCCACATTTCGGTCGCGAATAAGACGTAAAGCCCTTTTGGGTGAGCTTCAGGTGTATGGGGTGCGCCGTGCTTGGCGCCAAGGATAGCGGTTGTTGTTGTCATGCCGGCGGGATGACGTATACGGAGCGCCAGCCAAGTCAACAGGGCGCAGGCGATTTTCTAAAAACCCGTACACGTAAACGTGCCCGTAAACGTGCCCGGTTTTTTCTCCGGCGATGCGAAGAAAAAGCCGGGCACGTTTACGGGCACGGGCACGTTTACGGGATTTAATCAGAGGAACTCTGGGAATGCTCAATGGATCGTTGTTCGGTGAATCACACAACTGCTACGGCTGCGGGCCGAAACACTCGCACGGTTTTCGCCTGAATTTTCACGTCGAAAACGATGAAGTCGTCACCGAATTTACCCCCACGTCGGTGCACGAAGGCGTCCCCACAATTATGCACGGCGGGCTTGTCACGACGGTGGCCGACGAGCTAGGCGGCTGGGCACTCATCGCGCTGCTCGGCAAATTTGGTTTCACCGGCACAATGAATTCACGGTTTGTTCGCCCAGTAAAAATCGGCGAATTGGTGCGCGGTCGCGGCCGCATCGTTCGCAACAGCTCGCGGCTCGTGCGCGTCGCCGTTTCGCTCACGCAAGGCGACACTGAGTGTTTTACGAGCGAGATGGCATTCGCAGTCATCGACGAAGCCGGGGTCGAAAAAATGATCGGTGGTCCACTCCCGATAGAGTGGAAGCAGTTTGTTCGCTAGCGTGGAGGAATGATGCAGACCGACGCCCCGTCGATTCAAGGGACAACCGTATTTCGCCCGCGAGGGTTCTCACAAGCGCGAGTGCATCGCGTGCCGCTAATCGAAGCAACGCCCGAAAACACGCGCGGATACGGCCATTTTGTGGATACATTTGAGAGCGCCGCTGTGCAAATCGTCACATGGCCCCAGCCCGGCTGGCGGCCTGTATTGCCAGGCACCGGCAACGAAGGCGGCATCACCCAGGGCGAGTTTGTCACCGAGTGGCGCGGCGACACCGTCCAAACATTCAATCACGCGGTCGACAAAGGCTATCTCACCGGCTGGTCAACCGATCCACTCGTCGCGCAAAGCTCGCATCAAACAGCGCCGCGTAATGTTGTGTACACATTCGAAGCAAACTACCACCCCGACGGCGGGCAGATTTTTTTCGCGCGCGACAACGAACCGTTCGTCCTGCTCCTGGCGCTGCCAACCGACGACGTTCAACCGGAGCACTTCAAAGCGTTCTATTTTCACGGCGACAAAGGCTTTCACATTGCCCCAAGCGTCTGGCACCAACCGGCATTCCCGGTAAACGAAAAAGTCGTATTCGATGACAAGCAAGGGAAAGTGCACGCCTGCATAGCGTGCAACTTCGTCGAAGAATTTGGGCTCTATTTAGAAGTGCCGCTCAGGCTACTGAGCTGCAACGGCGGCGATCACTTCTGAGACCGTAAAGTGGCTTTTTCCTAGGTGATGTTTCGCTTTCGCCAGCAAATCTTGTGCGCGCTTTACAGTTGCGTCGCTGGTCGGGTTATTCGTCTGCGTGTGCAGAATCAGCTTGTCGACCGCCACTTGTTCCGCAGCAAGAATTTGCATCGCGCAAACGGCGACCGGGTGATTGTAAAAAACCCCTGCCCCCAAAAGACCAGACACGATCATGAGCGTTTCGTTCTCCGGCGTCAGAATCGACGCCGCGGCAAAACCTGAATACGCCGTCGCATAAAGATCGGTCAGCGTGACGATGCTCCATTGGGAAGCACTATCTCCGTCTTGCCGTTGACGCGGCGCCGCGATTGAAATGATATTTACGAACGGTGCTTCGGGCTGCGAAAACATGCGGCGCGTGATCGTTCCGTGATTCGAATTCGGGTCGGCCTGATAGGCGCTCTGCCCAGCCATCCACGCGTTTTGAAATAAAATCGGCGTTGCATATCCGCGACCGGGCGATTCCTCATGAAAATAGACTGGAGCTCCCGAGGCATCGAGCTGCAACGTTGCTTTCCCCAGCGCGAGCCTTGTGCGACCGTTAACGTGCGTCGCTCTATCGTGGGCCGGGCCGTACACGCTCGTCGCAAATTGAAGAATTTGTGGTGCGTAACTTACCAGCGTCTCTTCTTGCACATTCCCGTGAGAGAGCACCCCGCCGCCGATCGACTGATTGGCATAATTGACAAACCAAATCTTTTCGTTCGCGCCCGGCTTACGCGCGAAATCCATCCATCCTGGTTCGTAGGAAACTCGAGTCGGTGCCGGTTCATATTGAACGGCCGTAAACGCGTTCAAATCGGTAATGGCCGTTTCAGGGCTAAATCGATTTACAGAAAACGGATGCCGGTCGATAACAGCTTTTGGAATCTGCTCGAACGCGGCAACGCTTGCGCGCTGAACGTCAGCGAGATCTTTATTTTTGCCGATGCGACCAAGCAACGCTTTCGGAAGAAAGCCTCGAGCACCGAGCCCGGCAATGCGCCAACGGACCGGATTGGTAGCGTTCAGATGCTCCCAGCGACCACCGGAGGTCGTCGATGCAGCGTCAATGTCGACCGGCAACGGCGGCGGCGTTGTCACGGGCGCCGCCGCATCCGCATGCAAATCGCGCGCATCACCCGGATCTTCGAACGGAGCACCATCGTGATGCTCCGCCTCAGCGCCAGGGGTCACGCAGTCGAAGCACGCCAGCGGAATGGCTAGTAGCCAGGCGGATTTTTTCATCGGTGCGAAACTGATTCAGAATAAACTGTTAATTGCACGTACCTGGGAATGGCACATACGGCGGAATTAGCCCGTTAACAGCCTTTTTTATCGGCGGGGTGATCGCCGCAACAAGCTGATTTTTCAGAGCCGGAACGACCAAATTAACAATGTAGCCATATCCGCTCGGAATTGAAGACGAGAGGTCGCAAGTCACATTCTTCGCCGCAAAGTGAAGATGCCCGAGTTGAAGCCCTTCTAGCGCCACGCCAGGCGCTGCCGATGCGCACGTCCCCGAACACTGATTCATCGTGGCGGCGCCGCTCAAATCGTTGACCGAGCAGCGGGCGTGAGATTGCCAGACGGTGTACGTTTTTGTCCCGTTAATCGACGTGCATTTCGCTTTGACCGCCATCCCTTCAAGGCTCACGACAAGCGGCTGTAAGAGCTGCGCCATCGTATTTGCGGCCCCGTGATACGAACAGGTGTTGGTGTACGAAGGCCAAGCCTGGCCACCCGGCTGCGTGAAACCGCAGGCCTGCGTCCCCGGAGTCGCAGACATCGTAGCTTCAACGGGCGCATCAAACTGCATCGACGACAAGCCGGTCATGTCTTGAGCCGTCGCGTGAAAATAAAAGTCTTTGCATTGGCCGAGCATCAGCCCGCAAAATTCGTCACCGCCGTATTTGCAGCCGATTTTGATATCGCCCTGCCACACCATCGGCCACGGATCGAGCCCGTTGTCGATCGCAACTTTGGGCCACGCTTCGTTCAAAACAGGCGTCAAAACCTGAAACAGATTGTTGACCTGTTGAGTCGCGACGTTCATCGCGCAGACCGGCGCTTCGGCAAAGGCGTCGCGCGGCGCGCCGAAAATCGCGGCACCAAGCGCTGCGATGATCATCGAACCACCAATCGATTTTACGATGGACGGCAGATACGGAAATTTCATGACCCCCCCCAAGTCGCAACGATCAACCGCGACGGCGATGACGGTAAGCTTGGTTGGGCGTTCCGTCCACGGAGGTGATCGACACACGGTGTCGATAGGGCCCCCAGATCTACCTACCTTGCCCGCGTTATGAGCAGACTTTTCAAATGCAATTCAACGCCGGGCGGCGCCGGAAAATCGGACGGCTCGGGCATCTCTTTCATTTGCGAAAACTCGACGTTCGCTTTGCGCGCGGCATCGTGCATCAATCGACGAAACTTTTGATGCGAAATGCCTCGGTTATTACTGCACGCGAGCAGCTTCCCGCCGGGGCGAACGAGCTGAAGGACGGCCGCCGCTAAGTCTGCGTAATCGTTCGATGACGAAAAACGCGATTTTTTTGTCGTCGAATAGCTCGGCGGGTCGAGAATCACGAAATCGAACGGTCGCTCTTTGGTGCGGGCGCGCGCAATCCACGCGAAAACATCGTCGGCAACAAACTGGTGCTCACCTGAATCGATCACTCCCGCAGCGATCATATTTTCGCGGCCGCGTTCGAGGACGTTCGACGACACATCGACGCTCACCGTTCGCCATGCGCCTCCAAGCGCCGCCGAAACGCTAAAGCCGCACGTGTACGCGAACAGATTGAGCACATTCTGACCTCCGACGAGTTCGCGCACTTTCGCGCGGTTCGATCGTTGATCGAGAAAAATACCGGTCGACAAACCATCAGCGAGGCGCACGAGAGTTGGCGCTCCCGATTCGAAAATCGCGAACGATTCGGGCGCCGGCGTGCCGCGGACCGGCTCTTTCGGCGCAAATTCTTCGCGGCGCGCATCGACAATTGTGTTTGCCTGTCGCGGGCGCACTTTTAGATAAATCCCGCTAAAACCGAGCGCAAAAATTGCATCCAATACGCGTGACCGGCGCGCCTCGGCGCTCCATGGGCCATCTTCGCCGTAGAGCTGCGCGACCGCGTAGTCGTCGTACACATCGACCGCGAGTCCGGGAAGGCCGTCACCTTCTTCGTTGATAAGGCGAAACGCCGTCGTGTCGCCGCTGCGACCAAGCGAATACCGCCGCTCCGCCGCACGGACGATCGCGCGCGTGAGAAGATCGTCGTCGTCGTATATCCCTTCGCCGCGGTAGCCGTGTTCAAGCCAGTCGGCAAATTCACGCGGAAGTGGCGCCGCAAATCGAAGCGGTTTTCCTGTTGTCGGATGCGCGATCGAAAGCGAAAGAGCGTGAAGCAGCAGACGCGATGCGAGAGAAGTTCCGTACACAGCGTCGCCTGCTATCGGCGCTCCCGCATGCGCAAGTTGAACGCGCGCTTGATGCGTGCGCCCCGTTTCGAGCTTCAACTTTAGAAGCGCTCTTTCGCCGTTCGATTCGCCAACTTTCACGGTTGTGATCGCCTCTTGCCCGCGCTTGTCGGTCGGCTTCACAACATCGACGCGTCCGCCAGTCCCCGGCGCGAGATGATCGCGCAGCGTCGCGCGCTCACCGCGTTTCCATCCGGTCACGCCGGCGACATACTCTTTGACAACCGACCGCCCCTCGAACTGTTTGGCAAGTGAGCCATTGACTTCGCGACGCTTTGAAAAGAGCAAAATTCCAGACGTTTCGCGATCGAGGCGCTGATGAACGCCGAGATACACCGCCGCGCCATCTCGCGCTTCAAGATGCACTTTCAGGCGCGAGACGATGTCGTCAGGGCGTGAACTATCGGCCGCTTGGCTCGAAATGCCGACCGGCTTGTCGACGACAATAATGTCGTCGTCTTCGTAGACGATCCATTCGGCGCGAAACGTCGGCCACGCGAGCTCGCGGTTCACGATCGCTTTGCCTCCCGACGCGCTTCGAGCTCTTCCCAGCGCGCCGTGATTTTCGCTACGGTGGCGCGTGCGCGATCGAGCTCGGCGATCAGTGCAGGCCCTTCCGAAGCACGCTCAGTGTAGAGCGTCGGCGACGCGAGCGCGGTCTCGAGGCGCTGAACTTCCTCTTCAGCGGCGCTGACCGTTTCAAAAATTTTGTCGAGCTCGAGCCGCTCTGTAAACGTGAGCGGCTTTAACCCGAGGGCCGCGATTGCACTCTTCTCCACAACGTTTGCTCGGGGGACCGGCGGAGGAGCCATCGCAGCTGCTTTTTGCCCCTCTGCCTCAGCCTTCAGCGCACGGTACATATCGTAGTTGCCGGGGTAGAGCGTCACATCGACACTGCCGCGCTCGTTCGGTTCGAACGCGAGAATCGCCGTGGCGACGCAGTTCAAAAAGTAGCGATCGTGCGACACGATAAGCGAGCAGCCTGGCCACGAGCCGATCCAATTTTCGAGCGCGCGCAGCGTTGGCACATCGAGATCGTTTGTAGGCTCATCCAAAAGGAGCATATTTGCGCCTGTTTTTAGCATTTTTGCGAGCGCCACGCGCGCCCGCTCGCCGCCCGAAAGCGCGCCGACTTTTTGCCGCTGCTTCGACGGCTCAAACATAAACTGTTCGAGATACGTTCGCAGATCGATCGTCCCGCCGCCGATGCGCACCTGCCCACCACCTGTTCGCTCTGCCCCTTCGCGTTCGGCGACATTGTCGAACACCGACCATTCGTCGATAAGCTGCGCGCGCGCCTGATCGAAGTAGGCAATCTTCGTCTGCGCCCCGAGCACAACGCTCCCCGATGCAGGCGCCAATTCGCCCGAGATAAGCTTCAAAAGCGTTGTTTTTCCCGTCCCATTGGGACCGATGATACCGATGCGATCGCCCGATACCATGTGCAACGTCAAGTTCTCGAAGAGCACGCGCGCGTCGATGCTCGCACCGGCTTTGTGTAGCTCCAAAATCGTTCGGCCCGTGCGCACCGCCCCCGCTTCGATTTTCATCGCCACTCGCGCTTCGGGCGCGTCGATTGCAATCACCGCTTCGGCCCGCTGAATGCGCGCCTTCTGCTTTGTCGAACGAGCTTGCGCACCGCGACGAAGCCACGCCTGCTCGCGGCGAATCAAGTTCTGACGGTTGGCCTCGACGCGCTCTTCTTGCGCGATCATTTCGGCCTTTTTCTCGAGATAATCGGTGTAATCGCCTTCAAACTCAACGAGCTTTGAGCGGTCGAGCTCGATGATTCGATCGGCAATCGCGTCGAGCACATAGCGATCGTGCGTGACAACAAGCACAGCGCCGCGAAACGACTGCACGAGATACTCTTCGAGCCATTCAATCGTGTCGGCATCGAGATGGTTCGTCGGTTCGTCGAGAATCGCGAGCGCCGGCTGCGCTACAAGTACGCGCGCCAATGCCACACGACGCCGCTCGCCGCCGCTCATCGTATCGACAATCCGATCGGGATCGGCAATCCCCAGCTTTTCGAGCATCTGCTCGGCGCGATGGCGCTGCTCCCAGCCGCCCAAATGGTCAATTTGTTCGGCTAGCTCAGCCTGCTCATGAACGAGCTCTCCGTCACCCGCTTCGATCGCGCGCGTTACTTCTGCGTGACGTGTTGTCGCCGCTTTCCACGAGCTGAGCCCCTCTTCAACAATTTCGCGCGCGGTCGCACCCGCGGTAAGCTCCGGCTCTTGCGCCAAATAGAGCATCGAAGCGCCTCGACGGCGATCGATAACACCGGTGTCTGCCGTCTCCAAACCGGCTAAAATCCGCAGCAGAGTCGATTTGCCGGCCCCGTTGGCACCGAGCAGGCCGACGCGTTCGCCCGATCGCACCGTGATCGACACATCGTCGAACAGGAGCTGCGGCCCATACGCTTTCGACACTCCGCGTGCGCTCAAAACTGGCATAAAGACTTACTGGCTCCTAAATTGCTACAAAGAGATGCGAGCTAAACAGCACGCTGGAGGAAACGATGAGTGATGTTACCGCGCGAATTCGCGCACTAATCGACGCAAACAAAGTGATGCTGTTTATGAAGGGGACGAAGTCGTTCCCCCAGTGCGGGTTTTCAAACTCGGTTGTGCAGATCCTAAAACGCGAAGGGGTCGCCTTCGAGACATTCAATGTGCTCGCCGACCCTGAAGTGCGCGAGGGGATTAAACAATTTTCAAACTGGCCAACAATTCCGCAGCTGTACGTCAACGGCAAGTTCGTCGGCGGCTGCGATATTGTAACCGAAATGCACGAGAGCGGCGACCTCGCAAAAGAGCTCGCCACCTCCTGCTAAACTGGGACGCCTACATCTCTACATAGAGAGGCCGCCGTCTACGTCGATTGTGCGGCCGTTGAAATAGTCGCATTCGATCGCGAATTTCACGGCGATCCACAAATCTTCGGGGAGCCCCACTCGCCCGACTGGGATCGCCGCGACTAGCGCGTCGCGCGCTTTTTGGTTCATCCCTTGCGTCATCGGTGTTTCGACCATCCCCGGCGCGATTGCGGCGACTCGAATGCCGAATGGGGCGAACTCCATGGCCCATGTTCGCGTGTTGGCCGCTAGCGCAGATTTTGCGGCCGAATAGTTCGACTGGCCGCGATTTCCGTACCGGGCGATGCTCGACATGTTCACGACGATGCCTGGCTTCGACCCTGTTTCGACCATCTTGGCAACGACATCGCGCGCTAGCAGCGTGGCTCCGGTTAGATTTACGGCAATGACCGCATCCCACTGCTCTTTTGAGAGCGTTTTTACAGCGCCGGTTTCGCGATCTTTTTTCACCAAAAGGCCGTCGCGGAGAATCCCCGCGTTGTTGATTAGGCCGTTCAATCCGTTCATCTCCCCGTAAGCCCAGGCTACAAATGCTGCGACGTCGGCTTCATCGGCGACGTTCAATTTACGCGCAAAAAGCTTGCCGGGCGCCCCTTTTGCCAAGGCCGCCGTCTCCGCGAGACCGGCCTCATTCACGTCGCCAATAGCGACGTGTGCGCCCGCTTCGGCCAAGCGAAGCGCGAAATGACGCCCCATGCCCCCTGCGGCGCCCGACACAACGATCTTCAAACTATCCAGTTTCATCCTCAAAGCTCCCATTTTTACGGCATCGCGTGGGCGACGGCTTGTGACCAGTCTCAGTATGCGAGCACGTATATGCCACCGGTTACAAACAGCGTCGACACCCGACCGAACGGCCATTACCTTATGCCCGCATGCGTCTTGTAACATTTGGGGTTGGATACGTCGGGCTTGTCACCGGTACGGGCCTAAGTGAGCTTGGGCACGAAGTGCTCTGCGTCGATGTTGACGCAAAAAAAGTAGCCGATTTAAACAACGGCGCGGTGCCGATTTACGAGCCAGGGCTCGGCGATCTGATCCGTCGCAACGAGCGAAGCGGCCGGCTCATATTCGCAACCGACGTGCCTGCGCCGTGGGATGAATCCGACATGTATTTCGTCGCCGTCGGCACTCCGCCGACTGCCGAAGGGGCGGCCGATTTAACAGCGGTGTTTGCTGTGGCCGACGCGATAAAACGGATCGCAAAAAAACCGGCGCTCGTTGTCGTAAAGAGCACCGTGCCTGTCGGCACATGCGACGCCGTCCAGGCGCGTCTCGCAGGGTCAAAAGTCTCGCTCGAAGTCGTGTCGAACCCTGAGTTTCTAAAAGAAGGGGCAGCGATCGAAGATTTCTTTCGCCCCGATCGCATCATCCTTGGCGCGCGGAGCGATGCAGCACGCGAGGCGCTTCGCACACTTTATTCGCCGCTGCAGCTGCTCGGTGAGCGCGTCGTCTTTACCGATCCGCGTTCGAGCGAGCTTATCAAGTACGCGTCAAACACAATGCTCGCGCTCCGCATTTCGTTCATGAACGAGCTATCGCAGCTGTGCCACGCGACCAACGCCGACATTCATGCGGTGCGCATGGGCATGGGGGCAGATTCCCGCATCGGAAGGCGCTTTTTGTACGCAGGCCCAGGCTACGGCGGCTCCTGCTTCCCCAAAGATGTCCAGGCGTTATCAGCCCTCGGCCGCGCGCACAACGTGCCGATGCGCCTCGCAGAAGCGGCGCACGAAGCCAACGAAGCGCAAGGCGAGTTTTTGGCGTCGCTCATCGAGCGAGGGCTCGGCAATCTGAAGGGGAAGACGATTGCGCTGTGGGGCCTCGCGTTCAAACCGGAAACGGACGACGTGCGCGAGTCGCCTGCGATCAAACTGGCGAACAGGCTTCTCGACAAGGGTGCCACGATCACCGGGCACGACCCCGAAGCGGCCGATAATTTCGAAAAAATGCTTGGCCGTCCGGTGCGAATCACGCAAAAAAATTACGACGCACTCGACGGCGCGCACGCGCTCATCGTCCTGACCGAATGGCGGAGCTATCGCGCGCCAAATTTTGCCGACATACGAGCTAGGCTGAAAGATAGCGATGGAAGCGCGCCGCTGGTGCTAGATGCGAGAAACATCTGGCGAGCAAGCGATGTAACAAAAGCCGGTCTCAGGTATCAGGGGATAGGCGTAAGAGGCGCAGTCCCAACAGCCCCCTAATGACCGTACACGTGCCCGTGCCCGTAAACGTGCCCGGCAGTTGAAGCGCCAACGAAGAGATCCCGAATGAATCAATGGCTAGTAACAGGTGGCGTAGGGTTCATCGGCTACCATCTAACAAGAGCCCTTCTAGCCCAAGGCGATCGCGTCGTGGTGCTGGACGACTTCAGCAACGCGCCGTACCCTGAAGCCGAAAAAAGGCGAAATCAGGCTGATTTGTTGGCCGAATTTCCGCACGTCGAGATCGTCACCGGCTGCGTGACCGACCGCGCAAAGTGTGCCCCGCTCTTCAAAAATGTCGATGGCGTCATCCACCTTGCGGGCCTAGCGGGCGTTCGCCCATCGTTTGCCGCGCCGGCGCACTATTCGCGCATTAACACGGAGGGGACGGCGATGATGTTCGATTTGGCGAACAAAGCGAACATCAAAAAAATTCTGTTCGCATCGAGTTCGTCGGTATACGGCAATTCGACACCGCTCCCGGCGCACGAAGAATCACCTGCAATCGTCCCTAATTCGCCCTATGCCGCATCGAAACGCGCGGCCGAACTCATGACAAGCGCGCTGTGCCTCATCGCCCCCGAGATGGTCTGCACCGGCCTTCGATTTTTCACCGTGTACGGCCCGCGCCAACGCCCTGAAATGGCAATCACGCTTTTCATGCGAGCCGTTCTCGCAGAGCAGCCGATCGTGATGTTCGGCGACGGGTCCATGCAGCGCGACTTCACACACGTCGACGACATCGTGCGAGGCGTAATTGCCGCAACAAAGCGGACCGAGCCAGGCTACCGCGATTACAATCTAGGCTCAGGCGCACCGGTAACACTAAAAGACCTCGTATCAAAAATAGGCATCGCCGCAGGGAAAACACCGATTGTCAAATCGGCGCCCCAACCGATAGGCGATGTAGACGCAACATTCGCTGACATAACGCGAGCGCAAAAAGAGCTAAACTGGGCCCCCCAAATCAAGCTAACCGAAGGCCTAAACACCGTCCGCAACTGGGTGTCGCGGACGTAATAGCCATTTTCGCGGGCGCGTCGCACACGCGAGAGATGTTCAAGAGGCGTCTGCGTTTATTTGCGTCGGAGCCTTGGGGAGCGGTCGTATAGGGAGGCGCTTGAGACAATTAATCGGGCGCTCCGCTCGTAGAACGTAGTCGATCGCGTGTCTCACCAACGTGCCGTTCGGCACCCCATCTTTTGGGTATGTCATGAAGTACGCCATATCGGGCGCATACGTCTGTTCGTAACTGGCCTGATCGGCGTTTAGCAGCTCAATAAGAGCGTTTTTGAACGTCTCATAGTCGCAATTGCCAAGACGCCATGGGCCGGGGCGATGGGGGAAATCATAAAGGGGGTCGCCCGTTAGATTGACGTGAAGCACTTTCTTCCCCCATCCAAACGCTTCGACCCCGAGCGAGCTGCAAAACGTTAGCGCTACGCGGCTTCGCCAAAGGGCGGTATACGACGACAATTCGCTAATTCGTCTGCATAGCGTGACTCGCCCTTGATGAGACTTCTCGTAGTGCGCCAACTCGCCTTCCTGGTTAGGGCGCGAGTCATCCCCCTCTTGGCAAAGTGCAATGCACGCTTTTATTCCGGTTTCCGCAACAAACCGCGCAAAGTACTCGTTGATTCGCAAAATGCCTGCTCGAGCTGACGGCTCTAAATCACCGATCATAAACGAATCAGTCCATTGCGACACAAGGCAAACGTCAAATTCAAGCTCAGGGTTAGTACGTCTTAAAGCTCGCCGAGCTTGGTCACCTCGCAGTGAGCCGATTCGATAGTAGTTTTGAACCGGCTGAGCGTGCGATTCGTAAAAATCTTTATCGCCTTGTCCCCAGCAAAAAAAGTGCTGTAGGTAACGAGGCCGGATCAAGCCCATCTCGTTCGACCCCCTCGCGCCATTTTGGACAGCCATAAATACCGCGCGCTTGTAGATTCTTGACATCAGACAAAACGTCGGTTCGTTATCGGTGAACGTTATAACGACTTTCGCCTTCGACGCTATAACGCGCGCCAGCGCGTAGTGCAGATAGCGCGCCTGCTTTACCCCAAGAAACGTCGTTAGCTTCGTAAGCTTGAGGTAACGAAGACTGAGAATGAACGCCCAAATAATCTTATAGTGCGCGCATACGCGCTCCAAACGCGCGTAAAATACATCGTATTTTAGCCCGTCAAGGATGAGGTTCTCTAGTATTGACGCCCCCGCTACATCAAAGATCAATACGTCGCACTGCTTCGGGGCCGTGAACTCTAACCCTGCAAAAATCTGCGAAATGCGTACCAACGCCAATCCCCCTCACCCATAGCCGGCGCGAGGCAACGTCCCACCTGCTTCGCCGCGTTGCGCCTTTGTCATCTTTCGAAAGGCCAAGACTTAACAGGGAGGGCGGGAGATCGGGAGTAGTTTTTAGTTTGGGGTTTTTTGACCAAAAACCTCCCGCCCTCACTCTTTGGACGAGCTGCTTCCGCCGCCTGTGGGCGTGGTGGACGTTGCGGCTGGTTTTGCCGCTTCTCCCCCTCCCGCTGGCGATTCCGCTTTGGCTCCGCCTTCGCTCGAGCCGCCCTCTTTTGTGGCCGACGTGCCTGACCCTTTAGGTTCGCTTGGCTTGGATGACGAGTAGAGATCGGCGTACCAGCCTCCCCCTTTGAGAATGAATGTCCCCCCGGTGATCAGACGCTTTGCCGTCTTTTTGCCGCATTTCGGGCAATCTTCGAGCGCCGGCTCGACGATTTTTTGGATTTCTTCCCACTCATTCCCGCAATCGGTGCAGGCATACTCATACGTCGGCATTACTTTCCTATTCCTGTGCTGCCCCTGCGATAAGCATGGCGCTGGGTCGTGTCAAGATGGTCGGCGACGCGGTTCACGAAAACAAGCGGCGAAATCGTCGCGTTCGGCTACGATGCCGTCGTCTATGACCCGCCCTCCGCCGCGCCGCTCTGCCGCGCCAGCTACGTCACCGCGCCATTCGTCGGCTCGCACCAGTTCGCCGCGACGTCCGCACGCTTCGCAAGGGCGCCCCGCTGGGCATGCGCCGTCAACCGCAGATGGGCCGCCGCGGCTTCGCCGCTCGCTATCGCACCTGGGAGGTTCCGTCGATACGGCGGGCGATGCTTCAGCGGCTAAGAGCCTTGCGCATGCGATCGATGTGCGATCGGCCGATGCCCCTTTGCCGGTGCGCGGCGTCGATCACGCGGATGATACCGATCGCCAGCATGTTCACGGATTTCACACTTACCCGGCACGCATGCACCCGGAAACGGCGTCGCGACTCGTCGAAACGTTTTCAGCACCAGGAAGCCTTATTTTAGACCCGTTTTGCGGCTCGGGGACGGTGCTGGTCGAAGCGATGCTGCTCGGTCGTAACGGATTCGGCACCGATATCAATCCTCTCGCGGTCGACCTCGCGCGACTAAAAACACGCCCACTGGGCGGCGCACTTCGCGAGTCGTTTCTCGAAGAAGCGGCCGGCATTGCCGAAACAGCGACCGACCGACGTACCAAGCGCGCCGGCGCAACAAAGCGCTATTTGCCGGCCGACACGGAGCTATTCGATCCACACGTTCTTCTCGAACTCGATAGTCTTCAGATGGGCATTTCGGTCGTCAAAAATAGGGCAATCGAACGAGCTCTCGCATTTTGCTTGAGCGCCATTTTGGTCAAAGTTAGCCGTAAGCAGGGCGACACGTCCGAGCACATGGTTCCGCGACGCATCGCCGCGGGGTACACGACGCGCCTTTTTTCGAAAAAGTGTGTCGAACTTGCGGGGCGAATGGACGCGTTTGCGCATAAGCTCCCCGAGCCGCCCCCCAAGTCGCGCGTTGAAGTCGACGATGCCTCGATACTCAATAAAATCGGCGACGAGAGCGTCGACGCAGTAATCACCTCGCCGCCATATGTCGGCACGTACGACTACATCGCGCACCACGCGATGCGCTTGCGATGGCTAGGCTATTCGTCGACAGGCTTTTTAAAAGCCGAAATCGGCGCACGGCGTCGCTACTCAGAACTGAGCTACGAAGCGGCAATCGACTTGTGGAGCGAAGAGCTTGAGCGGTTCTTGTGGGCAGCCGCGCGGGCCATGCGGCCAAGAGCGCCGATGGTGCTTCTGATTGGCGATTCCGCACATGGGAGGCACGCGCTTCGAGCCGACGAAATTATTTTGGACCTGACAAAGCGCGTTCCGTTTTTGCCGATTGCGCGAGCTTCGCAAGATCGGCCGCACTTTCATCGACCGACCGCGTCGGCGTTTGAACGGCAGCCGCGACGCGAACACGCGCTCCTTCTCGAGCGCCGCGCGAAACTTTAGCTCGGCAAAACGCAGGGTAAAATGCCGACCGTTCAATTCGAATCCGACTTTGTAGAAACCGTCACCGTCGATGCCCCTGACGGGGGCGATCTTGGCGCGATCTGCGACGACGTAATGGCGCCCATTCCGTTTGGGTGCCGCAGCGCTAATTGTGGGACATGCCGCGTCGTCGTGCTCGAAGGCGCGTCTCATCTTGCGCCCGCAAAAGACGAAGAGATTGATCTTCTTGAGATTTTCGCGGCCCCGCCAACGCACCGCCTTGCCTGCTGCGCCGTTATTCTAAAAGGCGAGGGGCGAATTAAATTACGCGCCGTGCGTGACGACGAATAGCGCGGCTGCCACTCTCGCGATTTGCCAGCGGTCGGTATTAATCGTGAGCTGTTCCGACGCTTTTCCGCCATACTGCCGAAACACATCTGTCATCCAATCCGATGAATCCGAAGCCTTCACTAAATATCGGTTCCCTCGCCGACGCCCGCGTTTTAATCGCGCGCGCGAATGAATTTGCCACGTGGGTAGTTCGGATGGCGCGCAACTTTGCCGCGCAAGATTGGCTGTTGTGTTTCTATTTTACGACGCTTGCATTCGCGCTTCTGTTCGGCACCGGCCCAAACCGTGACGCAGGCCTTCTTCGCGTTGAAACCGACATCGCCGTTCTTCTCACCGGCCTTATTCTTGTTCGCGGCGAGCTTCTCGCACCAAACAGCTTTGCATCGGCGCTGATTTACCGGGGGACAATTTTTGGCGCCACGGTCTGCTCGTATTTTCAGCTTCGCGAAATTCTCCCCGCGGTGAGCTCGCGCGCCATTGATGCAAGCCTTCTCGCGTTTGACATGCGCGTGTTTCACTACGAGCCGGCCATTGCTTGGGATGCATTTGTGACGCCCGGGACGACCGAATGGTTTGCGTTCTTTTACTTCGGCCATTTTTTGCTGCTTGCCGCTCACGTCCTCCCATTTATGTTTTTTGGCAGCGACCGCAATTTGATGCCGCGATTTGCGCTCGGCGTGTTTGTCGTTTTTTGCGTGGGCCATCTGCTCTATTTGGTCGTCCCGGGCTACGGCCCTTTCCAATTTCTCGAAGGGCAATTTGAGCATCCGCTGACTGGCGGCGTTTTTTGGAAGTGGGTGCTCCACGCGGTCGAAGTGGGCGGCGCGCGAAAAGATATTTTCCCGAGCCTTCACACCGCAGTGCCGGTGTTCTTCGCTCTCTTTTCGTTTATGCATCGCCGCTACAAGCCGTTCAATTTCACCTGGCCAATTACGGCGTTTTTTGCGTCGCAAATGGTCATCGCGACGATGTTTTTGAGGTGGCACTATCTCATCGACATCGTCGCCGGCCTTGCTCTCGCGAGCGTCGCGGTATGGGCGTCCTGCAAGCTTGAACCGATGGAGCAAGAGCGACGTACGCGCCTCGGGTTGCCGCCGATTTTCGCGTCGCTGCGATCGCAATAACCTGGCCTTACGGCACCGTCACATGCGGGAACCTGTTGGGGCGATCTTGGTCGCTATCGCCTTTCACGAGACGATAGCGTTTCCCGGCTGGCAATTGGATCGCGTACGGTATTTCGACATTTCGTTTCGAAAACGGCTCGAAATAGCCTGGAATGATTGTGCCCGTCTCCGGCGCGCGGCGTTGAAACCCTGACTTTTTTAGATCGCTTTCAGCGATTCCGGCGTTGTAAAAATCGATAAACTCGATATCGCCCTCAATCAGAATTCGTAACCACTCGTTTTCTAATCCGTGAAGAGCCTCGCTCGGCCCGATGAAGTCGACGATTCGTAAGGCTCGAGCGCTTTCGTGCGTGCACATGCGAGTCACTACAAAAGCGATCGGGCGCGACTTCTGAACTACGGCCCAAACTTGATATTGATACATCGGGTGACGCAAATATCGATTCTCAAGATACGTCGGCGTCTTTTTTGGGAGCTCTTCTTGCGCTGAAAATATCGCGCTCAACTTTTGAATCGTCGCAAAATCGATCCGCTCGAGCGTCCTCGACGCCATCGGCTGATAACATGAGCGATACCGCGGATTAACATCACCTAAAGAGATAAGTTGATACGCGCGCTTTTCAGGATTAACGATAAAGTGGTGCGCCATAAGCCCAATTTGAAAACCGTGCGCTTCGTAGATTGGAAGCGTCATCGGCGTCGCGCCAATGGTGAAGAGCAACTCGGGCTTCACCATATCGTTCAAGTAGAGCATCATTCGGCGGCCGAGTTTCGAGCCCCGCGCGCTTTCTGCAACTCTCCAGAGAACCATCGATATCGCGTGAGAACAGTCAATCTCTTTGTCAAACTGATTGATCGGAATAAAGCCTAATAGCCCTCGAATTGCCCCCGTCGCACGCTCGACGCCGACGAGGAAATTATACGTATTGGCGTCGCGATTGAAGTGCTGCCAATCGAGAAGAGTTTTGCTAACTAGGAAAATGTGATCTTTGCGCCAATTCTCGTCGATAAACTCGGCTAGCGCCGCAAGCTCATCGTTGCGCATCGGCCGAATTTCATAGCGTTCCGCAAGTTCAGAGCTTGTTGGCAACGTCTCGGTGGGCACTGTAGCGGCCATAACGTCGTTCACGATCAGGTGTGTATCATCATCTTCACGCGCTATGCGCCAGCAAATCACGCTCACGCGGCGCGCGGGCGTATCCTGGGTCGTCTGACCGTGGCACGTGACACAACCGTCTCAAACGCCGTTCGGAAGCGTGTTAAAGGTGTCACCAAATATCGACTGAATTTTACCGTAATAGTCGGCGTTCAAACCGGCGGTAAAAGTGACACCTATTTTATTTAATTTTTGAATTCACTCTGTGGCAACCGACGCAAATCAGATACTTGTGCGAGGAGTTTCGCAGGAGGTTTTATGGGCGTTGGGTCTTTCGTGTGGAGTAAGCGAGCCGCAGTTCCTCTAGCGTGTATTTTTCTTTACGCGTGCGCCGGGCCACCATCGGAAGAGAGCGCGGTTCGAGCTGTCTCATCCGCGGTGGCGACTCAGACTGTTGTTCAGGCTGCTTCGCAGCCCGGAACGGCACAGATCGGAACCGGATGGTCGAGCTCAGCGCAGTCGCTTATGGCTGATTGCATTGCTAGCGACCCTCCAATTGTCGCTACGCCGGCATCGAGTGTCGGTCACATTTTTCTCGATACAACGTGGAGCAAATCGGATCTCGAAAAAACATTCGGCTTTGAGACGGGGGCAAAAGGGCGATACATGATCGCTTCGGCAAGTCTCGCGGCAAAAGCGGTGCAAGCAACGCAGCAAGACGCGCTCTCGATCTCATTTACTTACGGGGGCGAATTTATAACAAAATATGAGCGCATTCAGAGCTCAAACGCGAAGATGACCGTGTCGGGGCAGCAGGCGCTCGAGCATCGCGCCTGGCAAGAAGTCTGCGGCGACAACTATGTTATTGAACGACAATTTGGTGGGCGATTTTTATTGACGGCTAAGTTCATCTTCGAATCGGCAGAAGCCAAGTCACACTTTGAAACGAACGCGTCAGGCGGATTTGACGCGATGGTTGGCGCCGTCTCGTTTTCAACGAAAATAAGTAGCGACAACAACGCGCTCCAGTCGGTGGCACGCCTTCACGTCGAAGCGTTTCAGTTTGGTGGGCGGACCCAAAATCTTACGTCGATTGCCGCGGCGTGGGGTGGGAAAAGCGAATCAGAAACGGGGGCCGTACGCGTTTTTGATACCTGCGGTCTTGATAATATCCAAGCGTGTGGAGCGCTCATTCGACGCGCGAGCGCTTACTTCGGCGAAACGATAAGTTCGAATGGATTTGCCGCTCAGCTTCAAAATGACCCGGCACCCATAAGTTACATTGTTCAGCCGTGGCGAGATTATCCCGCATTTTCCCGCGTCGATTTTGGCCCGGCAGAGACGACCAAGCAGATTGAACAGGCGCGAACCGACCTATCGACAAAGTTCGATCGCATTTTCGAAAATTTTAATCGCATCAACAAGCTGCTCGATGGCGGCTCGGCGATGCTCGAATCAAAACGCGATGAGCTCCGAAAATGGCGCGCCGTTTTGAATTTCTCGCTCAAGATCGTGAACGATGCCGTCGATTCTTGTTACAACAATCTCGTCTTTGAAAAAGGGATTCTAAAGCCCGAGTCAGTCACTTCATGCACCGCATCGGTCACGGCCATTGAAGTACCAATCATTCCAGACAATGTGATCGCGAGCGTTGGCCAATACGCGATTGAAGCTTATGCGCGTCACAACAGGTCGCTCGGAACGCCCGTGGGTGACACCTTTTTCCCGGTTGGCGCCGGCTCTAGTTACCACGGCATCGACATTCCCCCTCCAGTTGTGATTATCCGTGGCGGTATACAGCCGACTGAAGACGACGTCGGCTGGTTTCAAAACTTTGTGCAGCCTGGTGGGGCACCCGCGGCCGTTTATTGGTCAGCCGATACCGGACCGCATGAGATTCATGGCGACATTTTGGCCAAATGGCTTTCGCTTGGTACTGCCCCTCGAAGGAATCGCCTTGGCTATCCGACGAGCGATCAAGAAAACGGCGAATTTGATGCCGAATGTTCGCATTTTCAGCGCGGCGATATCGTTTGGAGCCCCGCAACCGGCGCGCACGTGATCGACGGCGAGATTCTTAAAAGGTGGAATTCGCTCGGTCGCCATTTCAACGTCGATAGGTTTACCCTCGGCCTTCCGACTAGCGATGTACTTACCCTTGCCAACGGTGGCGCCTACGCGCGATTCCAAAATGGAGCGATTTATTTTAAAAAGGGAGGTGTCGCCCACCCGGTCGTCGGAAAGATTTACGATGCTTGGCGTGCAGCCTCACTCCACCAGGGCCCCCTCGGCTACCCCATCGACGACCCGAAACAGCCCGATCGCAGCTGGGTCGAACAGGCGTTTGAACACGGAATGGTGCTGGGAGCGGCAGAAAGCGACTATGGGTACCACTATCTCTATGGCAAGATTGCGACTCGTTATCGCGAATTGATGGTTGATAAAATCGGCTACCCGCTCACTGATCAGTCTCCTCGCGCGGGTGGTTATATTGTTGAGTTTATCGGCGGTGCAAACGGAAACGCGATCTTGATTCAAGCGCGCAACAATAAGGTCTATCTTGTCGAAGGCGCCATCAAGGAGTTTTACATGAACACCGGTGGTCCAGAAAAGCACGGCTTTCCAACGATGGATCATGCCTATGTCGACGCGATGGGTACGCGGGTGATCGTGCAAAAATTCGAACGCACGGCAATCGTGGCAGCACCGATTGGAACGAAAGAAATCGATTTTGATTTTGCGAACGATTTGCTCAAACATCGTGAGGAGACGAACGACTTGCTTAAACATCGTGAGGCGAGATGAGAGCTCGTATCGGAATTTTAGTTGGGTCTGGAGCGCTCATCGCCGTTTCGTCGTGCGGAGGCGAACAAGCGGCACAGCCTGAAGCGCCAATCGCCCCACCGCCAACAACGCCAATTGCCACGCGCCCGGTAACGCCCCCTATCGCCCCGACGCCGCCTGTCGTTGCGATAAAAAATTACCTCGTCGCATGCGAACCGTACGTCACAGCGCCTCGCGAAAAGGATGTAACAGCAGCGCTCTATTTCAGAATGCAGTCGATTCCTACCAAAGGCGAATATCAGAACTACTCACTTCAGTCGTTACGAGCTTTCCCAACGCGAGCGACAACGCTAGCCGACGTGGTCGGACCGACGACAATAGTCTCCGACGCCATCAGCCAGGCCACGTACGAACGCTTGAAAGGTGATCCACTGGGTTTCCAGTACAAATTTTCGGGCGACCTTTACGTCCACGAACAGGGGAATCCGACAGGTGGCGGGGTAATGACCATTTCGAAACCATCGCTCTTCGGGATTACATGCGAGCTTGATCCCAAGCGCTATATCGGTTGGTTCAACGGAACACCCACAGAACCAGACCCGCAGTCGTTCAACAAAAACGGCGGCACAATCGCGCAGTGCAGAATCTACCCACTCCCGACCGAAGATGCGCCATTACCAGCGCTCACGAAATTAGAAGACTACGGCTGCCCGCAACGGTAGCTGACGCGGCGGGGGACGAGCCCCCGCCCTACAGGTGCTTCGTAGGGCGGGGGCT
>CAMAVR010000030.1 GCA_945861885.1 Nannocystis exedens
TTGCGCTACCGGCCGCGGCAACTTGGCTCAAAGCGAAACTGTCGAGCGGGCCGCCGCCACGCGGCACACTGCGACCGATTTCGTGGGCGGGGAAAAAGCACTCCCACCTAGTAAGCAAAAGCGTCGAAGCAACGCTCCTCGCGCTCTAGAAACTCCCCCTCACCCCCCAACTAGAGCCGCGGTGCTCACTCCCCCTCTCCCCCCAAGGGGGGAGAGGGGACGCTGCGACCCTTTCAGCCGCGGGGGGTGAGGGGGGGCGCTCTAGTCGTTCATAAAATCACGGCGCGTGAAAATCGCTGAAAATGCGACATCTTCCGCTTCAATTGCGGCACGCGCCCCTTCCAATCGATCGACCAGCGTCACAACTCCATGCACTCGAAACCCCGCGTTTCGGATGTTCGCGATCGCTTTGCATGTCGACCCGCCGGTCGTCGTCGTATCTTCCAAAATCACAACAGAGCTCTCAGGCGGAAGATGGCTTCCGCCTTCGATCAATCGTTGCGAGCCGTGCCCCTTCGCTTCTTTGCGAACGTAAATTGCGTCGAGCGCGCGAGTTCTGTTTCCTTTGGCGCGACGCTGCTCGCTTATCAATGATACCGAGCTTGCGAGTGAGCAGCCACCGAGCGCTACGCCGGCAACTGCAACGCAATCGATTTTGAGCGCCTCGACGGCATCGAGCATCACTGTTCCGACGAGGGCATGACCTTCAGCCGTTAGTACCGCCTGCTTGCAGTCGATAAAAAAATCGCTTTCACGACCCGATGTCAAAATCACTTTTCGCCTTGAAAAAGAGAGCGTACGGAGGAGCTCCAAAAGGCGCGTGCGGTCAGTCATGTCGGTTTCGTTCATGCCTGAAAATGCGATGAAATCGTACAGTTCGCAAGAACCGCGCGGGGGAGGTTGGCTAAAATGGGCTAATTTCGCCTGAAATCAGCGCTTTTTCGCCAGCATCCCCCGAGCCCCTTTTTTTATGGAGGGGACCGATGGGATTTCGATCGAGTTCTCGTCGGAATTGAGCGGGACCGGCATTTCTGACGACGGCGGCCCCTCCTCTTCTTGTTCTTGCTCGACATCTAGCGCCAGCGCTGAAACCTCAGAATGCCGCGGCGGAGGTGATGCTACTTCGATTCGCTTTGCGGCGTGGGCAGCTTGCGCGGAGGCACGCGGCTGCGCGATGACCGGCGGCGCCGGAACGCGCGATTGCGCCGACGCTGCCGACGCTGCCGGAGCGCGGGCTGGTGCGAAGTGCGAAGTCGTTGCGACGCGCGATGGCGATGACGGCTTCGATTGCGACGATGTTGTTACACGAGCCGGCGGTGCTACGCCGAAATCGCCCACTTCAAGGCGACCTCGCATCAACGCGCCGGGCAAAATCGCCACGCGTGGCGCTCGAACGGTGCCAACGACGCGCGCTCCGTCTTCGAGAGCGATCGACTCTTCGCCTGTTACGTCGCCTTGCACGGCTCCGCGCACGATAATGCGTCGCCCCGCTAGATCGGACGAAACGATGCCTGTCGACCCAACCGTTAGATCGCCTTCGACAGAGACCTCTCCTTCGACCTGCCCGTCGATTTCAAGATCGCCAGAGCCGCTAACTTTTCCGCGAATCCGTGTTCCACGACCGATAACCGTTGCATCTGCCATAAGCCGCTCCTAAAGCCGATCCGCTGTCAAATCACCGCTCAAAGCCCTTCGAACGGACCAAAAGACTACACATCCATATCGACGTTCCCCTTAAACTGGGCTCCGTCTGCAATCGTGATGCGCCCTGCGCGCACGTTTCCTACAACTCTTGAACCGCTCAGCAAATCGACACGGTCGGTCGAGCTGATGTTTCCGGTGATTGTCCCCGATACAGCAAAACTCCCGCCGTCGACGTCGGCCTCAACAAGCGCACCGTGCTCGACAGTGATCGCCTCTTTCGAGCTCAATTTACCGCGAACTACCCCTTGAACGACAACTTCTTCGTCGGCAAAGATTTCGCCTTCAATCGTAATCCCGGCACCGATGACTGTACTCGACATGATAGCACCTCTTGTCGCGGGCTTACCCGCACCACATCCTGTAAACGCTTTTACTTGCGACGCTCAACTTTTGCCGCCGATTTTCGCGGTGCGATTTCTGCCGGCATTTCAAATTCGCTTTCGATATCGCCGGCGAAGTTTGCGCCGTCATCGAGCACGAAGCCGCCGGTCGCGCGGACCGTGCCGCGCATTGTCCCCCCGGACCAAATGTGGAGCGTCCCGCTTGCGGTTACATCGCCGTCGAGCTCGCCTTCGACGATCACGTTGCTGGCGTCGATGTCGGACGCCGCGACGCCGCCTTTGCCGATCGACAAATCGCCACGCAGCGCGATTGCCCCTTCGATAGAGCCTTCGAGCATCAGGTTGCCTTCGCCGACGATACGACCTCGAATGCGCGTACCGCTGCCAATTGTCGCTTCGCTGCTGAAATCATTCATAGAGTGCTACCGTCGATGAAAAAGGTGAAGAGCGGCTCGCAGCCTACCTTATCGCGTGGTCGCTTCAAAGCAGTACTGGCGCCCTGGAGTCGCACATGTGATTTCAGCTTCAAGTTCGCCTGTTTGCCCTTCGAGTGAACGCGTGTCGACGGCAAATTGCGACCAACCGTCGTTGTCTTTGTGAATTTGCCCACCAATAGGCCGCCCGTTGACGAGCCATCGAATCTGCACCGGCGCTCCTGTCCCCGCATGTTCCGCCTCCCAATGAAGCCCGTGATGAATGACAAGTGAACGGCCGAAGTGCACCGCCGGAAAAGAGATTGCAAGCGCAACGTTCGGCGGCGGTGTCGGGGCAAATATGCAACGTCGCGGTAAAAAATCGGTCGCCGCGAGGATTGTGAGGCCGACAAATGCACTGCCGCACATCGCCCGCGTACCCGGGATCGCCGGCCCAAAGCCAAGTTCACCCGCAAGCGTCGGATTCGACGACCATTCGCATGGTGTCGCCTCGCCGCCGCGCTTGAGTGAGACTCGCGCGCTCCGTGTTGCTACTTTGCCAAGCAAATCTTCAAGGACTGGCCAATATGACGGATTTCGTCGCACAAAAAGCGAGACATCGCCCGCGCGCTCTTCCGACTCGATTGGCCAGTTCTGAAGCGATTCGAGGTGCTGACCTCGGGTTGACACTTCGATCGCGCGCACGAAACGCGAATCGTCCGCGCGCGCGGTGACGCTTAGCGGAAGCAGCGAATCGTCGAAATAAAGCCTGCCAATCGGATCGGTCCAGTGCGGCGCGAGAACGACCATATCGCCTGGCTTTTTTATCGACGCGAGCTTCTCCCGCGCCACGCGCCAATCGGCTTCAGGAACAACACTGTAGATTTGTCGAGCGAACGCTACGAGCTCAATAAGCCCCGAAGCGATCAATACAGCCGCTACAACGATGCGAAATCTGGAATGGCGCTGCATGATTGGTTTATCACATCGGTACAATGACAGCTTCATCGCGTAAAGATCTCTTGACTGGCGGCGGCCTCGGGCTTGCTTACGCCGTGTGGTTAATGGCGACGTGCGGCAATCTCGGCTTTGCGCGCGACGAGGGTTTTTACTTCAGTGCATCGCAACGTTACGCCGCCTGGTTTGCGCAGCTGTTTAGCAGCCCGCAGGCCGCGCTCACGCGAGGCGCGATCGATGCTGCGTGGTCAAACAACCACGAGCATCCGGCTCTCATCAAAAGTTTGTTTGCTCTTTCGTGGATGTTTTTGCATCAAAAATGGCATTTTTTCGAGCAGGGGAGCCTAGCGTTTCGGCTCCCTGGCATCATGATGATGGCCGTTGCGATCGCGACGACCTACCTGTTTGCCGCGCGCGCGTTTGGTCGCATCGAAGCGTTCGCCGCCGCCGCCGCGCTTGGGCTGATGCCGAGTCTCTTTTATCTCGCGCACTTGGCCTGTTTCGATGTTCCGATCATGGCCTTTTGGGTTCTTTCTATTTTTGCGTTTTGGCGTGCGGTTCACGCGCAAGGCTTCGGCTGGCCGATCGCAAGCGGCGTCATTTTTGGCCTTGCTCTCGAAACTAAGCACAACGCGTGGATCTTGCCGTGCGTGTTTGTCGCCTACGCACTCGGTACGCAAATTTTGGCGTGGGCTTCGGGAGTGCCGTCGCAATCGAAGCGCATGGTTATCGCGCTCGTGTCGACATTGGCGATCGGCCCGGCGATCTTTTTCGCTCTGTGGCCGTGGATTTGGCACGATACGGCGGCCCGCCTGGCCGAATATGTCGAATTTCACGTGCACCACGTCTACTACAACATCGAATTTCTCGGGCAAAACTACTGGGGGCCGCCATCGCCCTTTTGGTATGCTCCCACGATGATCGCGGCCACGGTCCCGACAATCACCGTCCTTTTCTTTTTGCTTGGCGGCATGACGCAGCTCGGTAACGACGTACGTCAGCTGATCGGATCGTGGCAGGCGCGTCGAACCGCAAAGCAGAAGGCGAGCCGCGAACAGGGCGTCGATCGAGCTTCGACTGACCTCCTGCTCTTCCTCGGTTTTGCGGCGGCAATCGGGCCGTTTTTTCTGCCAAAAACACCTATTTTTGGCGGCACAAAGCACTGGATCACGGCCTATCCTTTCATGGCAATTTTTGCCGGGCGGGGCGTCGCGTTTGCCGCTCGGTGGATCAAAGAGTACGCGAGCAAAAAGCCGCGATGGGTCGGTCATGCGGCGCTCGTGGCGCTCGGCTTCGCGGCGATCGCCGCCCCGCTAGCTGAAACGATCCACTCTCATCCGTTTGGGCTCTCGGTCTACACTCCGCTTGTCGGTGGCGCGCCCGGCGCTGCTGAGTTGGGCCTGAATCGCCAGTTTTGGGGCTTCACCAATCAAAGTGCCGCCCCTTATCTCGCTGCGCATGCGCCGCCAGGCGCGTCGGTGTTTATTCACGACACGGCGTGGCAATCTTGGTCGCAGATGACGGCTGAACGGCGCATCCGGCCCGACCTTCGCGGCGTGATGCGCCAAGAAGAAGCGGACTATGCGCTCTATCAGCACGAGCTTCACATGGCGGAGGTCGAGTACGGCATCTGGTCAGTGTATAACGACACGCATCCGGTCGATATTGTCGCGTACGATGGCGTCCCAATCGTTACGATTTACGAGCGTCATCGCGCACGATGAATTCGAGGTGGCCCGATCGCACAGCGCCTCCGAAGCGAGGCTTTTTTGGCTGGATCGCGCTCGTGCTGTGCATTGTGCTGGCGGCTGTAGGCGCTCTGCCGATCGTTTTTGTCGTTGTGACCAACATCCCGTCGGTGAACCGGGCGATTTCGCACGAGCTAATCGGACTTGCGCGTGAAGTAGGGGTCGATGCATCGTTCGACTTGTCGGTGCGTCTGCTTCCACCGCGCGTGATCATTCACAATGTTCGCATCGACGGGACCGACCCGGCCGTCCCGTTCGTCACCGCCGAAGAGCTGAGCTTTCGTCCAAGCTTACTCCCGCTTCTATCGGGCAAAATCGTTGTGGCTCAAATTGAGCTCAATGTGCCTAAAATTCACGCGGTTTTTGAGAACGGCAAGCTGACAAATTTCGACTTATCGCGCTTCACTACAGATGAACGCAAGAGTGGTCCGCTCCATCTGCCTGAGGCGGCGGTGGCGATCAGCGACGCCGAAGTCGACCTTGTCTATGACGCCGTGAGCGTTCACGTGACGGGGGCCGATGTCGACGCGCTGATTGAAGACGACCCGGAGCTAGGTTCGACGGTCGAGCTATCGCTGCAAGCAGGCCGTGTCGAAACCGAGTGGCCGCACGGAATTGGCGACCGCCACCGCGTCGATGAAGATGTCCTCTGTTCACTGAGGAGTCGCGTTCGGATTTCGCCAACCGATGTTCTTATCCGGCATGCGGTTGCGCTTGGGTCGCTCGATGTTGATCCGGCCGAGGCGAGCCTCCCCGGTTGCCCGCTCGGCGTGACTGATGCGCGCCGTTTTGAAGCGAACGTTGGTCACGCTCGCATCCAATTTCCGTCAGATGATCAGTCGGCACCATCGATCGATGGGCACGTCCAAATGCGCGGTCCGGTTCGCGTCGCCGAGCGATTTATCGAGGAGCTACCGAGCATGGACGGATGGCTCGGGTTTGATGGTGACGTCCACTACGGCCCTGGGAACGTTTTGCCAGACTTGAAAGGGGCGATATCGGGCGGCAATCTCCGCATCGAACAGTTCAATATTGCGAAAACGTTCGCGAGCACGATTGAAATCGCAGACAACGTGATTTCGGCCGAAAAAACAGAGATTTCGCTCGCAAACGGCAAAGTGATTCTTTCGAATACGGTCGTCGACCCACTCGCAAAATTTGCCCCGATCAAGACGCAAATCGAGCTGGAGGGGCTTCAATTCGACGCACTCATGCGCGACCTCGGTGTGAGCGAGCATCCGCACGTCTCGTGGGATATTCGTCGCTTTCACGGCGAGCAGTTTGTGGGGACGCTCAATCCTCTGAAAATTGATGGCGCCCTCGAAGGGAGCACGGCGAATTTTGCCGTCTACGACCGTGGGGTGGACGACCCAACCACGAAGCACATTTTGTCGATCAAAGAGGCGACGATCGCGATGCAGGTGAGCATTCGCGCGGCGGCGCTCGTGTTTCGCGGCGTGCGCGTCGCGCTTCCGTCGAGCCTAGTAGAAGGGGGCTACGTTTCGATCGGCTTCGATGATCAGCTCGGCGTTGAAGTGCCCCGAGCGCACGTCAACATCGCGGAGCTCTCGCCGATCGGAGCGATCGCGATGGAAGGGATTCTCGATGCATCGCTTCATCTGGCGGGCCCATTTACCGCGCCAAAGCTCACCGCCGAAGGTTCGATTCGCGACTACGTGATCGGAAACATGCCGGTCGGGACGGTCGAGTCGCTTCACGCGTCGCTCGAGGGGACGATGCTCACGCTGAACGATGTTCATGTCGTGAAGGGGCACAGCGGCTATCGCGTTCCGTCAGCGACGCTCGATTTTGGCGGCCCCGCGGTGCTCGTTGTCGATGGCGATGCGGAGGCGAGCGCGCTCAGTGTGCGCGATTTCTTGGCGATGTGGCGTTACGAAAAAGACCCGAGATACACCGATTTAGACGGCATCGTCAGCACCCAAGTTCACGTTCACGTTGTGCTCGGAGGCGCGGAAGATCGTTGCGGCGACGGCGTCATTGAAGTTGGCGGCAATGCGAGCGTGACGCACGGCGCGATCTTTGGGGAGCTTTTTGATGAAGCGGAGGCGTCGTTTGGTCTGAAGCTGTTCGACCAGAGCGCGGGGATCAACGGGTTCGATCTCGATATCTCGTCGATTCAGCTTCGGCAACGGGCCGGAACTGCCGATCGCGCCGCGCTCGGTCTGATTATCGGCGAGGGGCGCATTCGTCGAGGAGGCGAACTGTCGGCGAGTTTCGCGGCGCAGTCAGTATCGATCGGCGCGCTCAAGCATATTAGGGCGACCGGCGTCGAAGCGGACGGGCTGCTATCGGCGACGGGACGGGTCACAGGGCGCGTCGATGCGATGACGGTGAGCGCCGATGCCGAGATCACCGCGCTTCGTCTGCGAGGAGCATCGGTCGGCCCTTCGCATCTCGTCGTGCGCGTTGCGCAGACCGACCCACCCGCGAAAGTTATCGGGAAGACTTTGTGTGGAGCGCCGAAGTTTGCGCCGTTCGACCCCGATAAGTATGCCGCTCGCGAGCCGTCTGAGATGGCGATCAATCTCTCAGGCGACCTATTCGCAGGGCAGGTTCACATCGAAGACCTAGCGATCAAGCGAGGCCACTCCCCGCGGATTGCCGGTGAGGTGTCGGCGCGCGGACTCGATCTCGGTTTGGTGTCAAAGTGGCTCGCCAGCCGCGATTCAGAAATGACGACCCCCGCCGGTTTTACCGGGACGATCTCGGGCGATGTCGATATTGAAGATTGGAATCTTTCGGATTTCGGCAAATCAAAGGCGAAAATAGTGCTCACCGAGTTTCACGCGGCGCGCGGTGAAGCGCGCGTTCGATTGAAATCGGAGCGTGCAACCGCCGCGCTCGCCGACAATCGCCTCGCGCTTCCGAAAGTTGAATTTGCCGTCGAATCGCCCGACGGAATTGAAGGAGTTATTTCGGCGTTCGGCACGATTACGAACCTTAATTCATCGAGAGATCTCGATTTTCAGGCTTCGCTTGATCCCGTCGACTTGTCAGTTTTAACCGGGGCGGTCGCGCGGGTCGAACGAGCGGCAGGCGAATTTGAAGCAACCGCGCATGTTACCGGGACGGTCGCCTCCCCGAAGCTTGTCGGCGATGCGCGGGTAACCAATGGCGAACTGAGCATCGACGGGCTCCCATCGGATCTAACCAATCTGAACGGAGCGATTCACGTCACCGAGTCGGAAGCGCGAATCTCAAATGCGACCGGGATGTTTGCCGGAGGAACGGTGGCGATGAGCGGCGTAGCGCTGATCAATCGCTGGGCGTTCTCGCGCGGTGACGCCCAAATTCAATTGCGAGGCATTCATCTGTCGCCTCAGGAGGGGCTCAGCGCGACGTGCAACGCCGATCTCACAATTTCTCAGGAGGCAACTTCTTCGATCGGAGCGCAGCAAAATCTTCCGCGTTTAGGCGGCGAAGTGACGATTACGTCGTTTCAGTACACACGCCGCATTAACCTCGTCGGCGACCTGAACATGCTCGGGACAGGCGGCGGGCGCACCGAAGTGTCAACGTACGACCCGGCGCGCGATTTTATTGCGGTCAATTTGCGTGTTCATGCGACGGCGCCGCTGATGATTCGCAACAATCTTATCGACGTTCAATTCGCGCTCGATCCGGGTGGACTGATTGTCAGCGGAACGAACCAGCGCGTCGGTTTGCGCGGGGCGATTCACGCGCTGAACGGTGGGCGATTTCATTTTCCTACTGCCGAATTTGATATTCAAACCGCGATTGTACGGTTCGACGACCCGACTCGAATTAGCCCAAATGTCGATATTACGGCCACAACCGAGTACGTACGCTATTCCGACTTGGGGGGGTCGACGACGTTTGGCGGCACGTCGCTATCTCGATGGCGCATTTGGCTTCACGGGTATGGCAACGCCGAAAAACTTCATCTCGACATGACAAGCGATCCGCCACTCTCCGAAGACGATATCGGGCTTCTCTTGGCGTTCGGGATTACGCGCGCGGAGCTCGATCAAGCGCAAGCCGGTGCAGCCTTCGGCGCGCTGGGGACGCTCGGTTCATTGACGGGCGCTGACGGTGTTGTTCGCGATGTTGTGCCGGTGCTCGACACGGTTCGATTTGGCGGCGGCTATTCGACGCGACTCGGGCGCAGTGTTCCGCAAGTCACGCTCGGCAAGCGTTTGACGCGCGACATTCGCGCCGTTGTGACGACGGACATCACCGAATCGACGAACACGCAGGCGTACATCGAGTGGCTGCTCAATCGCAGAACATGGCTGCAAGCGACCTACGAAACGGTGTCGAACACATCGCTTTCGACGGTTAGTAACATCGGTCTCGACGTGCGCTGGAGGCTAGAGTTTGAATAACCGCGCCGTCATCGCAGCGCTGTTTTTCGCGGCCTATAGCGCGATGGGGAGAGGTGCGCGCGCCGAGGAGTATTCTGTCGACACATTTAGCGTGGGGGTCGATCCGCGATTGGCGGCGTATGCCGGAAAACCGATCACCAGGTTCGATCTTTTTGTCGACGGGCAACAAAGCGTTCCTTCGTCGCTGATTCACTCCGTGCAAATTGGAGCTCCATTTTCGCCTTCAGCTGGGCGAAAAGCGCTCGCCGATCTTCTCGCCTCCGGAAAGTTTGCGAACGGCTCTGTTGGCGCATCGCCAGAAGGGGGCGGCGTTGCGATCATCTTGCGTTTGGCATCGAGAAAAATAGTCCAGTCGTTAAAAATCGAGATCCCGGGGGGAGAGCGATATTCCGAACAGCTGCTGCGTTCGCTCGGCCTTCGCCTGCACGACGAATTCGTGCCGGGGGAGCTCGAGAAGCGGATACACGCGGCGGAGGCGTATCTTGTAACGCGCGGCTTTTCCAAAGCGCAGGTGATCGTTTCGTTTCAAGATCTCGGAAACCCTGTGCACGTGGCGGCGGTCGTTACGGTCGTTCTCGGGACCGCTGAAAAATTTGTGCGCCGGTCGCTTGAAATTCAATCGCCCGATGCCGCCGCGGCGCACGCGATTTGCGAGACGTATTCGATCGGGGAAGGTGACCCGGACGACAGCGTCTCTCTCGATGCGGCCGACGCGGCGCTCTTGAGCAATTTGCAGGCCGGGGGCTATCTCGACGCGACGGTGACTCACGACGTGACGCGCGGGACGGCAGGGCTCGTTTTGAATCTGCACGTTGATGCCGGCTCAAGGTACGTCGCGAAGTTTGCAGGGAATCTTCAATTCGACGACGATACGCTGTCGAGCGTTGTCGATATGGGGGGCGATTCGGATCGAACGCTCCAGCACCTCGCCCAAAAAGTGAAAGACTTTTACATTCGGCGCGGCTTTCTCGACGTCGAAGTGACAGTGTCGCCTCGCGGTACGGGCGACGACCCAATTCGGTATCTGTTTTTTTCGATTACTGAAAACGCGCGCGTGCGCGTCACAAACCTTGCGTATCCCTGTTTTAACAAAGAACAGACGGTCAATCTTGAGTACGCCCCACGGAGCCTCGCCGGCGTATCGCGCGAGATCGATAGCTTTTTGCAAGAGCAGTTGCCGTCGGCAAACTTGCTGCAGACGCCGACGGTCCCCGGCGTCGACGCGCTAACGCAAGGAGAGGCGCCCGTTCCAGGAGAGTCTGACCCGTCGCCGCTCAAGTTGACGCCGTCGCGCACCTACGTCGCATCGATTTACGACGACGCCGTCACGCACCTTCAGGAGCTCTATCAGAGCGAAGGTTTCTTATCGGCGAGAGTCGGGCCGGTGCAGGTGATCCGTCGCCAGTGCGCGCCAAAGTCGCCTCCCGGCTTCTGTATCCCGATGCCGCCGCCGCCCCTCCCCGACGCTTGTTTGTACGATGCGACGTACATCCCGCTTCCGTATCCCTCGCTCCCAACTGAGTCGGAGTGCAAACCCGATCCGGTTCATCAGATTTCGTGCGAAGCGCAAGTTTCGCTGCGAGTGCCGATTCGTTTGGGGCCGCGCAGTTCGTTTTACGACATAGTTTTTCGCGGGGTGAAATCGATAAGCCCCGCCTCGCTAGGCGCCGCCGCCGCGCTACCTCTCGGTTCGGGCGTGAGCATGTCGCAGATCGACGATGCCTCGCGCCGAATTGCGGCGCTCTATCGCGAGGACGGGTACGCCTACGTCGCGGTCAAGAGTGCGATCGTCAAGTCGCCCGACAACTTGCGCGTTCGTGTCGAGTTTGATGTCAGCGAAGGGGAGCAGGTAATCGTCGACGACATCACGATTGCGGGGAATCGCCGTACCCACGAATCGGTCATCCGTCGACGATTGGCGCTCAAAGTTGGCCAACCGTACAAGACGAGCGACGTGCGAAAGACGCAAGAGCGCATCGCGACGCTCAATGTGTTTTCGACCGTCAACGTTGTGCTCGCAGAGCCGAACGTTCCGCTCAAGCGCCAGCGCGTGGTGATCACCGTTGCGGAGCGAAATGTTTCGAGCGTTGAGTTCGGGCCTGGCATTTCAACCGGTGAAGGCTTTCGTGCGAAGCTCGATTACGACTATCGAAATTTGTTTGGGAGCGCGATCGGCTTTGCCGCACGCAACCGCGTTTCGTACCTGCCCGATTTTCTGATTTTCGACAGCAAGCTTCGCCAGAAGTTAAAAGCGAATCACTACGACCAATTCGACAAGCGCATCGTGATTCATGCCAACGCGAGCTTGCTATTCCCTGAGATCGGGCTCGGTCCGCTGGTGCGATGGTCGTTCGATGCGTCAGGGCGTCGCGACCTGCTCCCCGATTTCGCGCTGCAAAAATGGGCGACGTCCGGGACGGCGATCTATTCGCCGGCAAGGCAGTGGCAATTTTCGTTCACCCCGTTCATTTTGGAGCGAAATAACGTCGATATTCTCAATCCCGGCGAAACAATTGAGCAAATTTACGCAAACTTAGGGAACAACGTGGCGCTCCGGCGCATTTTGCCCCCGGAGGGGACAAGCTACGTCGTCGCGCAGCGCCTAGGTGTCGTGTGGGATCGCCGCGATGACGCGTTTAACCCGACGCGGGGGACATACCTCGCCGCGTCGGTCGAGCATGTCGACAGCACACCGGAGCAGCCGCCCGATTTCAAAAAGCGATTTCCTGGTCATTTCTTGCGATTTATGGAGACGATCGGCGGCTATATCCCGATTTATAAAAAGCTCCGGTTCGCGCTACAGGTTCGTCTTGGGCAGACCGTCCAGCTGACCTCCCCAGTGCGGTCGCGAACCTATCCTGACAGGCTCTTCTTTCTCGGCGGGTCGGAGACGCTTCGCGGCTATTTTCAAGATAGTTTGATGCCGCAGGACATCGCCGACCAGATCGCGCGAACGGCAAGCCTGCCCGACGGGGCGCCAGGCAAAGTAACGGTGGCCGACATCGCCCTTCGCGGCGGAAATCTGATGATTAACCCGAGGGCAGAGCTCAGAATCCCAATTCGCGAACCGATCGAGACAGTCCTTTTCTGCGATTCGGGGAACATTTGGTCCGACCCTAACTTCGTTTATGACAACCGAGGGCCATTTGTTCTTCGCGCATCGGTCGGGACTGGGCTACGGATACAGACACCAATTTTCCCCATCGCCATCGACTACGGCATTAACGTGACGCGTCGCCGGTGGCTTGGAGAAGAGTTTGGGGCATTGAGTTTCGCGATAGGCCTGTTTTAGGGTCTATTTTCGCCCATTTGGGGTTAGTTCCTTGACTCACAGGGGCCTATCTATTAGTTTTTCCGGCCCTCAAAAACGTTTGTGTTCAACTGTATCCGTAAAGCAAGAAAGGCTGTTTTCTCATGTCTCAGCGATCGTTCGTAGCGACAAAGGCTTCTGCGCAGGCATCGCGCGCCTGGTTCGTAGTCGACGCTGCGGGAAAGCCTCTCGGCCGTCTTGCGAGCGAAGTGGCCCGTATCCTGCGCGGCAAGCATAAGCCGACGTTTACCCCACACGAAGATACAGGCGATTTCGTGATCGTCGTCAACGCCGACAAAATCACCCTCACCGGCAACAAAATGGAGGGGAAGTTTTATTACCACCACTCCGGAATCCCAGGCGGGTTCCGAGCCGAGTCGTACCGGCACCTCTTGGAGCGCAAGCCAACCTTCCCGGTCGAAAAGGCCGTCAAAGGGATGTTGCCAAAGAACGTGCTAGGTCGTGAGATGCTCACGAAGCTGAAGGTTTACGCCACCCCAGATCATCCACACGCGGCGCAGCAGCCCAAGCCGCTCAATATCACCATTCCTAATTCATAAGTTCTGAAGCGACGAGAATATAAGCATGTCTACCGACCCCCGCACGTACGCCACTGGGAAGCGCAAGACCGCCATCGCGCGCATTTGGATCAAGCCAGGTACCGGCTCGATGACTGTGAACGGTCTCGCCGCCGACGAATATTTCGAGCGTGAGACAGCCCGCATGATCGCGCGTCAGTCGCTCGAGTTGATCGAAGCGATTGAGCAGTTCGATGTGTCGGCAACTTGCCACGGTGGCGGCAAATCGGCGCAAGCCGAAGCAATGCGCCACGGCATTTCGCGCGCATTGATCGAAATGGACCCAGAGCGTCGCTCCGTATTAAAGCGAGCCGGGTTTTTGACCCGCGACGCCCGAAAGAAAGAACGCAAGAAGTACGGGCAGCCGGGCGCGCGTAAGCGCTTCCAGTACTCGAAGCGCTAAACTACTGTTCGCCCAACATGGCACAGTTATCCATTCGGGCGAAACATCGGTTGGTTGCTTCAATGTTTGGGGCGTTGTTGCTTTGCGCAACAGCGCCTTTTGCATATGCGGTGACGGTTGAACGGGTGGTCGCCGTCGTTGGTGAGCGCCCGATTTTTTTGTCCGAGCTGAGGCAAAGAGCGCGCCCGTTTTTGATGCGAATTTACTCCGCATCGACGAACCCAGGGCAGCTAGCCGCCGCCGAGAGCGAAATGTTTCGCGATCTTTTGAAGCGAATGGTCGACGACCGGCTCGAAGATCAAGCGGCCGACAAAGCGCACTTGTCAGTTGCGGCCGGCAAGGTCGATGACGCGATGTCTAATATCGCGGCGAACGCAAAGCTGACAGTGCCCGCTTTGATCGCAGAGGCGAAAAGTCAGGGGCTGAGCGAGCAAGACTACCGCGAAGAAATTCGCCGTCAGCTTTTGGAGGGGCAGCTTGTCCAGCTGCGCGTTCGCGGAAGAGTCAGGCCCCCTACCGACGACGACGCGCGGCTCGTCTACACCCGTTGGGTGAAAGATATATCCGGCGACGACGCGCCGGTCGATATCAGCGTGCTCGCACTCCGAATCGGAGCGGCAGCTACGCCGGCTGACATCGAAAACCGCGGGAAGCTCGCGCAAGCGATCGTCAACCGGGCCCGCGCAGGTGAAGACTTTTGCGCGCTTATCAAGCAGTACGCAGACGATGAGGCTTCAAAAAAAGCGTGCGGGTCGCGCGGTCCGCAGCCCGTAACATCGATCATCGGGCCGCTGCAAGACGTAGTGCGGGGGCTACAAAAAAAGGGCGATGTCTCGGCGCCGACTCCGGTCGGCTCAGAGGCGCTAGTCATCGTGCGGATGAATGCCGATCGCCATGTTCCGACATTCGAAGAGGTCAAACCTCAGATGATGGAGCGGGCCTACGGCGAAGCGCTCGAACGCGAACGAAGAGCCTGGCTCGACGACTTACGGCGCGGGCTATACGTAGACATCAGATTGTAGGGCCTAAATCGCGGTCGTTTTTGTCGTCGCGTGCGACAGATGGGCGATCGCTTCGGCGAGCCCATCGAGCGTCAACGAGAACATCGGAAAGAGGCGGGCTATCGCTTCCGCCGTCCCCCCACGCCAATAGCTTGGCGGGTCAGGATTGAGCCATGCGGCGCGTCGAAAGTGGTCGGCGATGATCGTCAGCCACTGAATGCCGGAGAGTGCCGCCGTCCCTTTGGCTTGAGACACGTACCAGTCGCCTCTGCCTAGGAGCTCGGCTGGGTGCATCGCTGCGTCGCCCACGACGACGAGCTTCCAATGAGGGCCGCACTCTTCCATCAGATGATTTACGGTAACCGGATCGGTAAATCGCTCGGTTTCGTAGACGTGGCCGTAGATGCAGTTGTGAAAATAGTACGTGCGGATATCCCGAATGTTCGTGGCGCGTTTTGCGGCCGAAAAGAGCTGTGAAACAACATGAATATGCGGGTCCATCGATCCGCCAACGTCCATCAGAAGCACGACGCGCACGTTCGACTTGCGTGGCGGCCGCAGCACCACTTCGAGCTCGCCGGCATTGCTCGCTGTCTTGTCGATCGTCTCTTCGAGGTCGAGCTCGAGCTCGGCCCCTTCGCGTTGAAATGCTCTCAGCTTTCGAAGGGCGACTTCGATTTGGCGAACATCGAGCACGAGGTCGGAGCGATAGGGTTTGAACATGCGGGCGTCCGCAACCGCCATCGCGCTTCGTCCGCCCCCCATCGCGCCGACGCGCACGCCGCTCGGGTGCATGCCGTGCGCGCCGAACGGGCTCGTGCCGCCGGTGCCGATCCAGTGGCTTCCGCCGTCATGGCGCTCTTTCTGTTCGCGAAGGCGCTCTTCGAACAGCCGACGAAGTTCGTCCATATCGAGTTCGCGAAGCGCGGCGAGCTCGTCGTCGGTCAAGTTGCGCCGCTCGCGCGGATTTTTTAGCCAATCGTCGAGCTCTTCTACAAGCTCCGCGGATGTTGGCAAAATACCCCTAAAATGAGCCGAAAATGCCACATCGAATGCATCGAGGTCGCTCTCGCGATGAACGCAAATGGCTCTCGCGACGTAATAAAATTGGTCGAGCGAGCTTTCGTGCAAATTCATCATCAGCGCTCGCGCGAGGCTTATCGCCTCTTGTGTGCCGACTTTTACTTTGCGCGATCGCAATTCAAACAAGAATGGGACAAACGAAGCGCTCATGGCGTTTCAAAGCTCTACACCAATTGGGGCGCAGGAGCTCGCGGGCCGCCTATTTCCAGCGACCGAGCTGGTAATAGAACGACCCGTCTTGAATGCCGTACCGCGGCGCGATCCAACTTGCGCCAGGGTGCCCCGACTCCCAATGGCTCGGTATCCAGACGAATCGAGTCCCGCCCCAATGCCAGTATCCGCCGACCCATTTCCCTTCGTCGCGCGGCGGGAGAGGCAGGAGACCAATTCTGGTAACGATTGGCGACGGAACCGGACCACTGACGAGGAACGCTTCAGGCGGAAAGCGCGGAGTTCTCCCGGCGCACGTGGCGACGCCGACCCCCAACATCGCGATTGAAACAGCGCGAAACGCCGTTATCTTCAAATGAGCCATGCCCCGCCCGAAGTTGACCCGTCCATCTACAAAAAGAAGCGTATCACCGCTTGCGCTCGTCGGTGCCTGTGCAGCGTGGTACGGTTTCAGATGAAGGCGAGCGCGGTGCACGGGGTAGGTGAGTTGTCCGAAGAGTTATCCAGAATGTCGGATACGATGCGCGCGCAGTTAACGCGGTGCGCATTCGACGCACCTCAATTTCTCAAAAGGGCCCAAACACTCGTCGAACGACGCGAGCTCTCGCCCGACGAAAACGTGGCGCTTCGCCATGCGCGCAACGCGGTCGCCGGCAAAGTTGAAGCGGTTTTACCAGACCATTTTGCGCGGCTCCCAAAGCGAGGATCAAAAGAGGCGCGCGAAGCCGAGGCGATCGGCCTCGAAGCGATGAAGCGCGGTGAATTCGCTTTTTGCGTTCTCGCGGGGGGGATGGCAACGCGGATGGGCGGCTGCATCAAAGCGCTCGTCGAAGTGGTCGATCGCGCCACATTCTTAGCCCTTCGCCTCGCCGAAAATCAGATGTGGGCGACCAAAGTCGAGCGGCCGATTCCGCTCTGGCTAATGACGAACGTGCTGACCGATCACGACGTGGTGGCAGCACTGATGGCGGCCAAGGCGCCGCCACACGTGCGCACATTTCTGCAGGGCCTCGCATTGAGGCTAACGCCGGAAGGCCGTCTCTTTAGAGATGCGATGGGGGAGCCGAGCGCATACGCGACCGGACATGGTGACGTTGTCGATTCGCTAAAACGATCGGGCCTCTTGCGCGACTTTCTCGCGCGAGGGGGTAAGTACGTCACGATCACGAATTTAGACAATCTAGGGGCGACGATCGACCCGGTGATTTTGGGATCGTTCATTCAGTCGCAAGCGCCGTTGATGTTCGAAGTTGTCGACAAAGATGACGGCGATCGCGGCGGTATCCCCGTGCTCGTCGATGGCCACGTGCAGATTGTCGAAGAGTTTCGTCTGCCTAAAAGTTTTGATGCATCACGCGTCCGCGTCTTTAACACCAACACCTTTCATGTTCGCGCCGACGCGCTCGACACCGTGAAAATCGACTGGAAGTGGTGCGAAGTGTTGAAGAAGGTCGACGGATCGTCGGCGATTCAGTTCGAGAGGCTCTTGCAAGAGCTTACGGCTGTGCTCGATGGCGTTTGCGTGCACGTACCTCGCAGCGGGCTAGAAACCCGGTTCGTCCCGGTAAAAAGCGTCGAGCAGCTCGAGAATAGTCGCTCCGCAATTGCACAAATGCTCCGAGCGCGGTCGATTATTGACTAAAGTCGTGTCACAGCGCGCGCCGTTCGACGCGCCAACGGCGCTTGGGAGCTAACACATGATGATTTTCAGACGTTGGGGCATCGGCGTGACCATCGCGCTCGTTGCCGGCTCGGCGGCGCAAGATGCCGTTGCCGATGGGACCATGCCGGCGAGCGCAACAAAAGTTGTCGCGCCGGGGCGTAACGTTGCGAGCGACGATACCGCGGAGGCGATCGCGCTCAACCCGGCCAATGTCGCCCATCTCCCCGCGTACGAATTGCGTTGGTCCGGGGCGTTTTGTTCCGCGACCGCGTTTGTCGGCTGCGGGCACGCCGTGAGCCTCGGTGTGCCGCTCCCGTTTGGCTTGGCGACCGGGTTTCGTCTCGACTACGTGCAGCCGCCGTCGCGAGCCGTCCTTCCGTTTGGCGGCGCCGATTACACGTGGCTTACCTGGGCGCTCGCCTACAAGGTCAACTCCGAATGGGCATTCGGCGGAAGTTTGAGCGGTTCGTTTTCGGAACGCGCGGCGACAAATCGCCTTCTCGCCGTCGACCTCGCGGGTAGCTACAGGCCAATTCCGCAGCTTGGGTTCGCCGTAGTTGCGAGAGCGATCAACGCGCCGCGTTCGGGTCGCGTGCCGCCGGCGGGCGTTGAGGTGCTCGATCGCAGCGCTGTTTTGTCGATGGCGTATCGCCCGCTAGGCGACCGTCGTGTCGAGGTCGGTCTCGAAGGGCGCTACATGGCCGGCGCAAACACGGTGCTGCCGAGAGCCACGTTCGGCGTTGATGTGCCGAGGGTCGGTCGCGTGCGCGCCGATGTCGAGATGGTCGATCCGTTTGACAACGGCCAGCGAGGGGTTGCAGCAAGCGCCGGGCTCGAAATCGCGTTCGACCGATTCACAGGCGGCGGCGGCATCATGGCGGGCAGCGGGCTCGGCGGAAAAAACTTTGGCGGTTTCGCCACCGCATCGATTTCAGGCTACAAAACGCCAGGAATTCCCGATCCGTCGCACGCGGTGTCGATCCGCATCGAAAATACGCCGGGCAATCGCGGCCACTACGCGCTCCTTCGCAAGTTGTGGAAGGTTGCGAAAGATCCGCACATCAAAGCGGTAACGCTCATTCTTCGCGCCGAACCGGCGACATCGTACGCGCACGCCGAAGAGGTCGTCGATGCGATGCGGCTGATTCGCTCGAAGGGGAAAAAAGTGATTTGCAGCCTCGAAGCGAACGAGGCACGCTCGCTTTATGTGTGCGCGAACGCCGACCGCACAGTCATGTCGCCGGCCGGCGGGCTCCGGTACGCCGGGCTAAAATCGCAGTACATGTATTTTGGGGCGATGCTCTCGAAGGTCGGCATTCGCGCTGAGATTTTCCGCATCGGTGCGCACAAATCGGCGCCGGAGCAGTTTACCAACGACCGCGCGTCCGATGTGGCGCGCGCCGATCACGAAGAGATGCTTCGCGAGATCGAATCGGAGTTTGTGCGCGACGTTGCGGCGGGTCGTCACCTGACCGAATCGCAAGTGCGCATCGCAAGCGCGCGCGGCCCTTTTATGGCGAGTGAAGCGCGAGAGGCCGGTTTCATTGACGGCTACGCCTACGATGACGAGCTCGAAAAAGTGACGCGCGAAGTGGTCGGAAGTTCTGTTCGTTACCGAGCGTTCGAGTGGGACGATGTCGCGCCGAAGAGTTTTGAGGGTCACAGGCCGAAAGTCGCCGTCGTCTATGTCGATGGCGACATGATCGACGGGCGCTCACGCACGATTCCGATCCTCGGAAATAGACTTGTAGGGTCGTACACGATCGAAGAGACGCTCAAGGCGCTTCGCGAAGATTCAAGCGTCAAAAGCGTTGTTCTTCGTCTCGAAACGCCGGGCGGTTCGTCGATGGCGGCCGATGTCATCTGGCGCGAAGTGCGCCTGCTGTCCGAGAAAAAGCCGGTGATTGCGTCGATGGGGTCGGTCGCAGCGAGCGCCGGCTACTACATCGCGACCGGTGCCCCGACGATCATGGCGTCACCTCTGACGGTGACAGGTTCAATCGGAATTTTTTACGGCAAAGCCGATGTGTCGGCACTGCTGCACAAAGTCGGCGTCAACGTCGAGACATACAAGACGGCCCCGCGCGCCGATGCCGAGTCGTTCTATCGTCCGTACACCGAGGATGAGCGGGTCGAGCTGAAGCACAAAGTTGAGCAGTTTTACGACATATTTTTGGACCGCGTTTCGATCGGCCGGCACATGACCAAAGAGGCGGTAAACGCCGTCGGCCAGGGGAAAGTGTGGCTTGGAAGCCAGGCGCTCCAGCACCGCCTCATCGACAAAATGGGCGGATTTCGGCAGGCGATCGACGCGGCTCGCCAGGCAGCGCAGCTAAACGAAGATGCGATCGTCGTGGAATACCCGTCGGCCGAACCGACGTTCGTCGAAAAAGCGCTAAAAATAGCCGGAATTGGGCAATCAGGCGAAGTCATCGCGCTTCCAGCCCAGCTGCGAGACGCGGCAAGAGCCGTAGCCCCCTTCGCGATTTATGACGGAGACACACCGCTAGCACGCCTAGAAGCAGTCCCTGTGGAGCCCGAGCCCCGCGATTAGGCACCCGCTGGATTCGGTGCATCGAAATCTGCGGAAACCCGTCCCGCAAATTTCCGTGCATCCGCGGGACGGCTTTCCGTAGGGCGGGGGACGAGCCCCCGCCCTACGGACGATCCGTCGAATTTGATACGGAGGGCGTCGTTCGGCGCACCGATCGCCTTGAATTCTCGCGGCAATCGCGTAAACCTCCCAGCTCCTCACTCCGGCGTCGTCTAACGGCAGGACACGAGATTTTGATTCTTGTTATCGGGGTTCGAATCCCTGCGCCGGAACAGCTAAGCAACCCACCTTGCTAGGACCACTGTGATGTTGTCTGGGCCTCCGTTTTCGTTGGCCCGTAAGATCAGCTTGGCTGCTGCTGATTGTAGGTCTGGGGTGCTTCTTAGCAACTGTAGGATCTCTTCGTCGCTGACTGCTCCTGATAGGCCGTCTGAGCAGATTAGGTAGATGTCTCGCTCCCTGGGGTGCTCGAAGCGGGTGTCTACTTTTACGGTGTCTTTCATCCCTAGGGCTCGCACTATTACGTTTTTGTGCGGGAAATTGGCTATTTCTTCGGGCGACAGCCGCTTCATTTTTACGTAGTCGTTTAGCAGCGAATGGTCGTCGGTTAGCAGCTCGATTTGGGCGTCGCGGATTCTGTAGACTCTTGAGTCGCCTACGTGAGCTATGTAGACGCCGTCTTCTACGGCGAACAGGGAGGCGATTGTCGTCCCCATCCCGCGCTGGCGCGGATCTCGCTGTGCGCTCTCGTAGATGCGAAGATTGGCTAGTTTTATGCCGGTGACTAGCCGATTTTCTTCGTACCCCTTTGAGCGATCCATCTTGTATGGCCAGGTGCGATCTGGGTCGTTCGCGGTGCTGTGAAAAAACTCGCGCATCGACTCGACTGCCATCTTGCTCGCAACCTCCCCTGAGGCGTGTCCCCCCATTCCGTCAGCAACGATGTACAGACCGCTCTCTTCGATGATCGAGAAGTTGTCTTCGTTGTGTGTTCGCTTCATGCCGACGTTCGTCTCGCCGGCGACTTCAATTCGGAGTAGTGCTCCCACGGCTCACCTGTGGAGGGGATCGTCAGTCGTGGGGGCGGCGGTGTCAACTGCTGATGAATTTATTGGTGTTTGCCACGCGAATGCATCACACCTGGATAGTTATGTTTAACCGATCAGCTTATGTCGTTCCTATCTCCGCCCGATGAAGCGATTGCGCGTCGGTATTGTTGGCGCGTCCGGCTACGCCGGCGCCACCCTGGCTTCGCTAATCGCTGGCCACAGCGGCTGTGAGCTCGTCTTTTGCACGTCGACGCGCCGCGTAGGAGAGCCTGTTTTTCCCGAAGATCGCGGCAATCGGCTCTGTTTCGAGTCGAACGACGCTGCCGAGAAGCTCGCGCACGGTTGCGATTTTGTCTTTTTGGCAGCCGGCGCCGACGTCGCGGCAAATCTCGCCCCTCGCATTTTAGAGGCGGGAGCGCGCGTCATCGACCTCTCTGGCGGCTTTCGCCTTCGCGAGCCATCGATGTATCCCCAGTGGTATCGATTCGCCCACGCGTCGCCTCAGCTGCTTGCCGAGGCCCACTACGGTCTGCCAGAGCTCTTCGGAGCGCCGCCGCCGTCCACCCGACTCATCGCCAACCCCGGGTGTTATCCGACGGCGTCGCTTCTTGCGCTCGCGCCGCTGCTCCGTGAGCGGCTCATCGAGAGCCGTGGAATCGTCATCGACGCAAAATCAGGGGTGACAGGAGCCGGCCGCCAGGCGAACGAAGATTTTTCGTTTTCCGAAGTCGCAGGCGATCTGCGCCCATACAAGCTTTTACGGCATCAGCACACTCCGGAAATCGAGACGATGTTGTCGAGATTTTCTCCCGCGGACGAGAGTGCCAAGATCACCTTTACGCCGCACCTTCTGCCGATTCGGCGAGGGCTCTTGGCAACTTGCTACGCTAGACCGCGCCCCGGCACGACTGCGGCGCGGGTGACCGAGTGCCTCGCGGACGCCTACGCGTCGAGCAATTTTGTCCGCGCTGTCGACCCCGCACAGGTCACAATCAAATCGGTCGCCGGGACGAACGCCGCGACCGTCGGCGCGACGGCGAACGATGACATTGTGATCGTAGCATCGGCCATCGACAATCTTTTGAAAGGGGCTGCCGGTCAGGCGGTCCAGAATTTTAATCTTATTTGTGGTTTCGACGAGCGCGAAGCTCTTCGAAACCTGCATCGGATGGCGCCATGATTGTACCGATAGGTTTTTCGTTCGCAGGCTACAACGCAGGCATCAAAGCAGTGCGGCGCGACATGGCGCTCATTGTGAGTGACGTTCCATGCGTCGGCGCCGGCTGTTTTACGACGAACAAAACGCGAGCTGCTGCGGTTGAAGATGCCGCCGCTCGCATGCCTATGCGCGGCGCCCGCGCCATCGTGGTGAACAGCGGAAACGCCAACGCGCTCACTGGTCCACGCGGTGCGATCGACGTAGCGCATGTGCACAACGCTTTTGCGCGCGAGCTTGGCGTCGCTCCAGACAGCGTATTTTCAGCGTCGACAGGAGTGATCGGCGTGCCGCTTCCGGTATCGAAATTGGTCGAAGCGGCCGGCCCGATGCGCGCGCTTCTGACGCCAAAAATCGAGAGCGCCGCCGAGGCGATTTTAACCACCGACACGCGCGTGAAGCTCTCGAGCCGCGTCGTTCGCATCGGCGACCACAATGTAACGATCGCCGCGTTCGCAAAGGGCTCCGGGATGATCGCGCCGTCGCTTGCGACGATGCTCGCGTTTATTTTGACCGACGCGGTGATCGAACCGAAACCGCTGCAGGCAATTTTGAGCGCGGCGTGTGACGCGACGTTCAACAACCTCACTGTCGACAACGACATGAGCACAAACGACGCCGTGTTCGCGCTCGCAAACGGCCTCGCCAGAAACCCAGAAATACGCGAAAATTCGGCCGAATATTGCGCTTTTTTGGACGCCATGACATCGATCTGCACCGACCTCGCAAAAGCAATTGCGGAGGATGGCGAAGGGGCGACAAAATTTGTCGAAGTGACCGTCAAAGGGGCCGAATCGCTCGAAATGGCGCGCGATCTCGCAAAGTCGATCGCCGGGTCGAGCCTCGTGAAAGCGGCGATTTTTGGCGCCGATCCTAATTGGGGGCGGATCATGTCGACCGTTGGAGCCCGCGCGGCGACGAATCGATATCCACTCGACGTGTCGCGCTGCTCGGTAGAAATTCAGGCGGCCACCGTGTTCAAAGGCGGGCTGCCGGTGCCGATCGAGGGGACAGGGCTTCGCGCGAAAATGCGTGAGCCGCAAATTAGCGTTGGGGTCGACCTCGGCGAGGGCGCATACGAGGCGACGGCGTGGGGGTGCGACTTGTCGTACGACTACGTGAAGATCAACGCCGACTACACATCGCTCACGGCGGCGTCTCCTGACGGGACGGTCACGAAAGACGATCGCCTCACGAACTACAGCCCGAGTTTCAAGCGAACGCTTCTTGTCGAAGCGCTCTCGTACATCGAGCGTTTTAAGGGGATGCGAGCGGTCGTCAAAAACGCGTCGATCGCGGGGCAAAAAGAGTCGCTTCGCGCCAGTTTCGCGACCGACGTCGACCTCCTCCAGTCGGCCGGCCTTGTTCCGACTGTGGTCGAAGATGAAGCGGAGCTTGGGGCGACGGCCGATTCAATTGCCATTGCGCTCAAAGCGCACAAGCTCATCTACTTGGTCGACGCGCCCGGCTTCACCGAAGAGGGCGAGCTCGTCTCGGAGATGCGAGCCGCGACACTCCGCGAGAAACTTGGCGGCGGCGCTCTCCAAGGGGCGATGGCGCAGGTCGGCACAAATGTGCTTCGCGCGATCGACGGAGGGGTTGCGAGCGTTCACATTATTGACGGGCGGATGCCTCATGGCCTCATCGCCGAACTCTTTACCGACACCGGCGTCGGAACACTCATCACAAAGTAGCAGTTGGGCTTGAAAGGGAAGCAAATGGAAAAGGTCGTTCTCGCGTATTCGGGTGGGCTTGATACATCGGTGCTCGTTCGTATTTTGCGCGAAGAATACAAGCTCGCGGTGATCGCAGTGCACGTCGATGTCGGCGAAGCGCGATCAAAGAGTGAGCTTCAACGCAAAGCTGAAAAAGCCGGTGCGGCAGGGTTCGAGTTTGTCGAAGCGCAAGATGAATACGTGAGCGACTATTGCTTCACGGCGCTCCAAGCGAACGCGCTTTACGAGGGGATTTATCCGCTCAACGCCGCGCTCTCACGCGCGCTGATCGCGAAGCATCTCGTGGCTGTCGCGCGCAAACACGGCGCGACGCATATCGCTCACGGCTCGACCGGCAAAGGCAACGATCAGGTCCGTTTCGATCTCAGCTCGCGAGCACTCGCCCCCGAGCTCACAATTTTGGCGCCGCAGCGCGAGCGCAACATCACGCGCGACGCGGCGATGGAATACGCAAAAACATGGGGGATCGAAGTCCCAGCGACTGCAAAAAAGCCGTGGTCAATCGACGAAAATGTCTGGGGGCGCAGCATCGAAGGAGGGCAGCTCGAAGACCCGAATCAAGAGCCGCCGGAAGATTGCTACGCGTGGACAAAAGGCGAAACCACATCGCGCGCCGATGCGACGCTCGTGCAGATCGCGTTCGAAGCGGGACGCCCCGTCGCGATGAACGGCGAAGCGCTCTCTCCGCTCGACTTGGTAAAGCGTCTAAACGCCGTTGCGGGCGATGCCGGTGTCGGCCGCATCGATTTGATTGAAAATCGCGTCGTCGGGATCAAGAGCCGGGAAGTGTACGAAGCGCCGGCTGCGCTTGTGCTGATTCAGGCGCGTCGCGAGCTTGAGCGATTGACCACCATCGGCGACGTGACGCATCTAAAAGCCGACCTCGACGCCGCCTACGCGCGCCTCGTTTACGAAGGGCGTTGGTATTCACCGCTACGCGAATCGCTCGATGCGTTCAACGAATCGGTCGCCAAGACAGTCACCGGTACGGTGACAATGAAGCTCCACAAAGGCGCCATTCGCATCATCGGGCGAAGCGCAGAGAAGGGGCTCTACAACCACAAAAAAGCGACGTACGGCGAGGGCGATACGTTCAACCATCGCGCGGCGGAAGGCTTTATCGAGCTCGTCGGGATGCAGCTTGTCGAGTTCCGCCGTCAGCATCCGGTAGGCGAAAAATGAGTGGAATCGCACGAACGGCGGCGACGGGTGGGGGGGCGATGCTGCCAGAGCTGCTCGCGTGGTCATCGTCGTTCGCGCTTGATTTGAACATGATCCGCGAGGACATCGTCGGAAGCTTGGCGCACGTGACAATGCTCTCGCGCGCCAAGATTGTTCCGGTCGGTGAAGCGCGCGCGATTCGTGATGCGCTTGTCGCGATGCTCGATGAGTCGGAGCGCGGCCAGCTCGCGCTTCCGGCAAACGAAGAAGACGTTCACATGGCGGTCGAGGCCGAGCTGACACGGCGCATCGGTGCGGTAGCCGGCTATTTGCATACTGCGCGATCGCGCAACGACCAGGTGGCGCTCGATCTTCGTCTCCATGTTCGCGAGCAGCTGACAGCGCTGCTCGATGAACTGTGCACGTTTATCGATACGATATTGGCGCGCGCGTCGCTCGAATCATCTGTGCTCGCGGCGTACACCCATCGCCAACGCGCTCAGCCGATCCGAGCGTCGTTTCTGCTCTGTGCCTGGGCGACGCAGCTCACGCGCGCGGCCGAACTCGTCGCGTTTACGCTGACGCGTCTTCGTGAATCGCCGCTCGGGTCGGGCGCCTGCTCGGGTACGTCACTTCCGATCGATCGCAAACTCACCGCGTCGCTTCTCGGTTTTCGCGGGCCGACGCTCAACGCGCTCGACACCGTTGGCGACCGCGATTTCGCGCTCGATTATGTGTGGGCAGCGTCGCGCGTTCTTCTCGCGCTCTCGAAAATAGCGGCCGATGCGATCGATTTTTCGACGACCGAATTTGGTCTTATCTCGCTCGATGGCTCAATCGCCGCCGGGTCGAGCATGATGCCGCAGAAGAAGAACCCCGATATTTTTGAGCTCGTACGCGGCAAAGCGTCGCGCGGCATCGGCAACGTGGTGACGTTGATGACACTGATGAAAGGGCTTCCAAGCGGCTACAACCGCGATCAGCAGGAAGACCGAGCGCCGGTGATTGAAACGGGGGCGCTTGTTCGCGGGGCGGTTCGCGCCATGCAGCTTGCTGTCGGTCACGTCACGTTCAACGAAGCGCGCGGCTACGCGTCGGTGAGCGACGGATTCACCCAGGCGACCGACCTTGCAGAGGCGCTCGTGCGGCGTGGTGTTCCGTTTCGAGAGGCATACCGTGCGGTCGGCGAGTGCGTGCGGCGGGCGATTGCGATCGGCTGCGCGTTAACCGATCTGCCGCTCGATGTTGCAAAAACAGTGCACCCGATGTTTGACGACGATGTGCTTCGTGCGCTCGAGCCAGAAGCGGCGATCGACGCAAAAAAGAGCCTCGGCGGCACCGGGGCCGAATCAATCGCAATGCAAGTAGCCGAGCTTCAAGCAGGCCTGACGTCGCTTCGAGCAGCCTGTGAAGCCGCGCCGCGTATCGCTGCGATAGCGCTAACTCTGCGGTCGGTGCCCCTAGAAAGTAACGATTTATGAGCCAAATTAACCGTGATTTTCTGTCGCTCAACGACATCAACCGCGACGAAGCGCGCCATATTTTGGAGGTGTCGCGCTTTTTGAAAACGGGGCCGCGCGATACGCAACATTCGCTCTTGCGGGGGAGGTCTGTCGCGATTGTTCTCGAAAAGCCAAGCACGCGAACGCGCGTGTCGTTCGAGCTAGGCATCACGCAGCTCGGGGCCTATCCGGTTGTGCTTCTCTCCGAAGGGAGTCAGCTCGGCCGCGGCGAACCGATACGCGATACGGCAAGAGTTTTAGCGCGCTATTGCGACGCGATCGTGTTTCGCACGACGACGACCGCGCGCCTGAACGAGATGGCCGGGTGCGGCGTCCCGGTGCTCAACGCGCTGTCCGACGACGGCCATCCAGTCCAAGTACTCAGCGACGTTTTTACGATCGAAGAAGCGTTCGCCGAATCGGGCAAAAATGGCGCGATTGAAGGGCGAACGATCGCATTTGTAGGCGACGGCTCGAGCAATATGGCGCGCTCGTGGGTTCGCGCGGCAAAGCTTTTTGGATTTCGCCTACGCATCGGCGCGCCTGAAGGGTACACGCCGCCCGCCGATGAAGTTGCGGCGTCGGGCGGTCTCGTCACTGTGTACAACGACCCGGTGCGCGCGGTCGAAGGGGCCGAGGTCGTCAACACCGATGTATGGACGAGCATGGGGCAAGAGGTTGAAACGGGGCTCCGGCTCTCGGCGTTCGATGGGTGGACGGTGAACGAGGCGCTGATGGCAAAAGCGGCGCCAGGGGCAATCGTCCTTCACTGTTTACCAGCGCATCGAGGCGAAGAGATCGACGCGGCAACGCTAGAGGGCCCAAGATCGCGAGTATGGGTGCAAGCCGAAAACCGCCTGCACGTACAAAAAGGGCTCCTATGCTGGTGCCTAGGCGTAGCGCATAACGTGCGGGGCTAGAATTTAATAACGCCGGTGTCATCGTACGTGACAACTTGCGCCCCCGTGAGACCGCCCATTTCCATACGAACGAAGCCATTTTCGCCCCAAGCTGACCCCCAGCTGTTGGCGATGATCCAATAGGCGATGCCGGTAGCAGAGTCGTTCCCCCAGCCAACGATGGAAACGTCGTGGCCGCTCAGCAAGATGTCTTGCAACGCGCAGACGCCGCTGTTCCTACCGTCAACCGGACTCCACGTGTTCGTGTCGACACAAGCGGTAGAAATCGTCGAGGGCGCCGCTTGCCGCACCGCTTCTTGATAGAAGTGTTGAAGGTCGCGGTCTGATGTAGGACCGATTGCGCAGACGCTCGTTTCGTTCGCATTGGTGCAAGAAACTTGAGAGCCCGTAGATGTCCCGTCCGAATAGGGGATCCAACCAGTATACTGGTAGATACCGCTCCTGTAGAACATTAACGAGAGGTAGGCGTTGATGCCAAGAGTAGCGGGCCCATGGGCTTGTACGAGCCTCTGAACTTGGCCTATCGCTATCGGAAAGATTGGGTTCGTCGCATGTTGCGCCAAGACGACGTTCGTGTTTGGATCTTGGAGGTCACTAATCGTTTGCACCGTGTCGTCATCGACTTGATAGAGCGCAGAGCCACGCACGAGTTTCCCAGCAACAGCGGTCCCATCGTCGCAATGGGTCGTGAATCTACATGCTTCCAACGGCCCTCCCGCGTCAAACGTGGGGCATGCTTGGTAACTATTGGAGGACGGAATGAAGGCCGACAATGGAGTGTTGGTGGCAAGAGAGGGATAATCTTGGTTGTTTGGCGAAATCCAGCTCGTGACACCACCGTCATTGTCTATCAACGTAAGGTTTGGGTGCGCCGATGGAGAGGTTCCGTCTCGAACGGGGAGCCCGGCAAGCAGTGTCGACCCCTGTTCATCACTAAACGTCGTTACGTCTGGCTGAACGGCCACCGGCCCGCTGGCCCCCACGGAACAGGTGCAGCGCGTGCAGGTGCTGTTGTGCGCGCATTGCCAGGCGGTCTCATCGTTGGCAGTGAACAGAGTTGCCCGGCAGCTTTCTGGCGCGACGCCAGCACTCACTGCCACGTGAAGCGCCACGACCCCGGATCCGCCGCCGCACCCAAGAGCGCTCGGGAGCGTCACGCCGGCGACAGCGTCCGAAAATCCAATGGTGTAGTCTGCGATGAACTGCCTCGAGATCACGCTTGAGCCGTGACCTCGGACGCAAGCGTCGGCCGCAATGACATAGGCCGCCGCATTGGCCCAGCAATCTCCACAAATACCCTGTTGAAATACGGCTGTTAACCCGCAGTTCGGCTTGAGCGCTCTCCAATCCAAGTCGCTTTCGACTCCACCATCTACCGACACGTGCCTGGCAGTTTTTGGCCGGGAAACGCGCCCTGTGCGCGGCAACATTCGAAGGACCTGCGAAAATTTCGTTGCGCCTCCGACCGTGGGTTTGCCTTGGATGTAAGGCCCAGTGGAATGCTGGAAGAGGTTTCCGACAGTGGTCAGAGCGGTACTCTTTTGGTCGGTGGCGATCGTTTTCTGAACGTCGTCTTGCGGATCAAGTTGAGCAGGCTCACGACGATGCCCGCATCCAGATATGACGAGGGCAAGGGCGATCGAAATTCGCAGGCTGAACATAACGCGAGTCTATCGAATCGCCTTGCGGATTCAATCTAAGCGGTGAATAACTCGCGAAGGGACAGACCAGCGGCTTGCAGCAAGCCTAGATACCGCGAATTTGCGTTACCGCCTTCCCGACATCGGTGCTTTCGAATGGCCGCCCGATTGCTTTCATCGCTTTCATTGCCACGCCTGTCGCCTGACCGTCATTTTTTGCAGCGCGAATCGCTTCGGCTTCGGGGGCGAGCGCCGCGGCGATCTCTTCGACCGTCATGCTTGCCGGAAGCAGCGCCATGAGCACTTCATTCTCGCGGCGTAGCTCGTCGTTGCGAGTTGTATCGGTCGTTGCGCGGCGTGTCTCTTCGTTCGACTTGATCAGCTTTCGAACGATAGCGACCGTTTCATCGGGAGTTACCGGTCGGCCGGCTCGCGCTTCGGCTGTTTGCATTTCACCGAGCGCCAAACGCAAAATGTTTTTAACCAAATCGTCGCGCTCTTTCATCGCGACAGTGAGGCGGGCTTTTAGATCGTCGATGAGCATAATAGCCCCACAACGTAGAGCTCTTTCTACGAAACGCAACGGGCGGCGAGACGGTTAGCGTTTAAGGATGTTGGTCACTCTGACAGATTATAAGTCACACTTATAATCTGTCAGGAAGCCCTAAAAATGCCGAATTAATGCGGCAATTTAGCATGGGTCGATCAGATGAAAGCTCTCGGTGGTCGGCGGGGCGGCTTCGAATAGGAATGCCCATAGGAGCGGCGGTTGACCGAATGAGGCGATGTATTCGCGTTGCTCGTCGCTTCCAGGCGGCGCTTCCGTGACGAATGCCATATCGAGGACGATCACTTTTAGCTTTTTTAGCGCCCCTTGGAGCCCTTTGACAATTAGCTGTAGGCGGCGATCTTCGACTCCGGCGATCGGCTGCTCGCAAATTGACGCGCCGTCGGCGTCGCCTGTGACCGCCATGCGCACCTCTTGGAGCGTGACGAAGCGACCGAGCCGCGAGAAGGCGATGCGCACGTACGTTTCGCTTTCGGGCATGCCGGGGACACGTTCGCGATCGGTATCGACGACCTCCGCGAGGGATGGCTCGTGGACGCCGGCGAGGAGGTACAAATAGCCGCATTCGCCGCGCCATCGTACGATCGATCGCACGGGGAGCAGCTCTTCGAGAGCGGCGCCAATCGCTTCAATTTCATCGCCTGAGACTGCGGCGCTTTCTTCGGTGTGCGACGCATGCCAACGGAACTGCGGGAACGCTTGCTCAATTGTGGCAAGAACGCGCTCTTTTTCGCGCGCGCGCACTTTCGTAATTCCGCAGGTGGCTCCGCATGCACTCATTGGGGCTTTAATCGTGCTGGCAATTTATCGGTTTGCACAAAAAATCGACGAGCGCCGATGCGGCATGAGTCGCATTATCAAACTGCGACGTTGAGTCGGTCGACATCAGGCGATCGGCAATTGATCGTAGGGCATTACCGCCAAATTCACGAAGAATAACGCCTAAAGCGAAGAGATCGTTTTGCGGAGAGCGGTCGTCTACGGATGGGGGGGCGTAACGCGGCGCCGGCGATCCGATAGCCACGGCAGAAGGCACGTAGCAGATGCCAAAATCGATAAGCGCAACGATTCCCGCATCCCTCACCCCCCCAATCAGCGCAATGGCGCCACTCCCCTCTCCCGGAGGGAGAGGGGACGCGAGACCCGCGTGCGTCGCGGCGGGGTGAGGGGACGCGAGACCCGCGTGCGTCGCGGCGGGGTGAGGGGGGGGCGAGATCAAAATGTTCGCGGGGGTAACGTCGCGATGAACAATGTCTAGCCGATGCACCGCAGCGAGCCTGTTTGCGACGCCGAGAGCGAGCGTTGCAACTTGCGCGGGCGATGGCGGCGAGTTCGAAAAAAGTTGTCGCATTGTTACCCCTGCGATGAACTCGGTGACGAAATAGGGGGGCGATGCGGTTGGGGCATAGTCGAGCAGGTGGAGGCCTGATGCGCCATTGAGGAGGCGAAGAGCTTCGACTTCGCGGGCGAGCGATTGGCCGACGAGCGACGCTAGCGATAGCTCATGGCGCAGCGATTTGATTGCGACCGGGCTTCCTGTTTTCTTGTCGCGCGCTTTGTGAACGCACGTGACGAGGCCGCGTGAGAGGAGTTCGATCGAGTCGTAGCGTCCGTTCGCGCACGCGCCGTTTAGCGAGGCCATTCGAGCAGCGAAACCCCCGTCATTTCCTCAGGAATCGGCAACCCCAGCAGCATCAGCATCGTAGGAGCAACATCCGAAATGCGCCCCCCCGCTCGAATCTGCGCACGCGTGTCGCGATCGTTGACATAGTAGAGGGGGACCGGGTCGGTCGTGTGCGACGTGTGCGGTTCGCCGCTTTTCGGGTCGCGCATCAGCTCGCAATTGCCGTGATCGGCCGTGATAATCGTCGCGGCGCCGACTTCGCGCGCAGCGGCAACCACTCGACCGACCGCGACGTCAACCGCTTCAACCGCGCTGATTGCCGCCGGAAGCACGCCGGTGTGCCCGACCATGTCGCAGTTGGCGAAATTGACGAGCACAAACGCGTAAACGTTGTTCCGAATCGCTTCGGCGACGATGTCGGCGACGGCAAACGCGCTCATCTCCGGTTTTTTATCGTATGTCGACACATCTTTCGGCGACGGAATCATCTTACGATCTTCGCCGGCGAATGCCTTCTCGATCCCGCCGTTAAAAAAATAGGTCACGTGCGCGTACTTTTCGGTCTCCGCACACCGAAATTGCCTGAGCCCCGCGGCGGCGAGCACTTCCGGAAAGATGTTTTCGTAGCGCGTTTTTTCAAACGCGATCGGCAAGTGAAACGATGCGTCGAATAGCGCCATACTTGCGAATTCGCCGTAAATTGGGAGCGTTCCGCGCTCAAACTGATGAAAATCGGCGAGCGCCAACGCACGCGTCAGCTCTCGCGCGCGGTCAGGTCGAAAATTGAAGTGCAGCGCAGAATCGTGCGCGTCCGGAGCGACGCCGGCGTAGTTGCCGACGACGAACGGCTCGACGAATTCATCCGTCTTCCCGATCGCGTACGACGCTTCAATCCCCGCATTGGCAGTGGGGTAGCGAGGCCCGTCGCCGCGAGCGATCGCGCGGAACGCTTTTTCGATGCGCTCCCAACGATTGTCGCGATCCATCGCCCAGTAGCGCCCACTCACCGTCCCGATGGTGCCGGCCCCGCGCAAGCTTTCTTCGAGCGTCTTGATAAATTCGATCGCAGTCCCCGGCTGCGTATCGCGCCCGTCCAAAAAAGCGTGAACAACGACTTCGACGCCGGCAGTTCTCGCGATGTCGATCAGTGCGAGCAAATGTGCGATCGAACTGTGCACCCCGCCATTTGATACGAGGCCCATGAGATGAAGGCGGCCGCCGCTCTTGCGCGCGTACTCCGTAACTTGCGCGATGACTGGGTTAGTCTTCAGCGTGCCGTCGGCGATCGCGTTGTCGACACGCGAAAGTTCCATCATTGCCACTCGCCCCGCGCCAAAATTAAAGTGCCCGACTTCGCTGTTGCCCATTTGGCCGGGGGGGAGCCCGACGTCTGGCCCGCTCGTGGCAATAAAGCCATGCGGGTAGTCGTTCCACAGCTCATCAAGAATCGGCTTGTGCGCGAGCTTTACAGCATTGTTGCTCGACTCGGCGCGCTCGCCATAGCCGTCAAGAATGACAAGCACGACGGTTTTTACGGGGCGAACAGAAGCTGGAGGTAAAAAGTCGGCCATCGCACGCAGGGTAACGGATGAATGCCGCTTTGGCGAAAACGGTGAAATTTGGGTGTTCGGAGCCGGCTCCGATGTTACGAGGCAGTATGCCTTGGATCGCTGCAACACTACGTGGTTCTGATGTCTTCGTCCGCGTTGAGGCGAGCGGAGAGTATCTCCTCGTGTCGGGGCGGGTTGAGGTTCGGTATTCGGGCAACAAAACGCGACCATATTTTGCGGGGCCACACAATTTGGTGCGCCAGGCAGGGGCTGCAATTCTTCCCGATGATGATTGCCCCCCCGCCGACAATCGCGGCGAATCGAAACCGGCGACAGCAGGAAGCAAAAAATCACCGCCCGCGCCCGGCAGCGAAAAATCGCCGAAAAAAGGGGGATGGATCGCGTACACCGATGGCGCATGCACCGGCAATCCCGGGCCGAGCGGCAGCGGCTTTATCGTGATCGGTCCCGACGGAGAAAAGCTCGAGGGGTACGACTACCTCGGCGAGGGAACAAACAATATCGCCGAATTAAACGGCATTTTACGGGCGATTCAGCTCGTTCCAAACGATGCGCCGTCGGTCGTCGTCCACACCGACAGCAAGTACGCCATCGGCGTGCTCACGAAGCCTTGGAAGCCTAAGGTCAATAAAGAGTTGATCGAAGAAATTCGCCGGCTCATTGCGTCGCGGCGCGAGGTGCAGCTCGCCTACGTGCCAGGCCACAGCGGCATCCCCCTAAACGAACGCGCCGACGAATTGGCGCGCGAAGCGGTGAGTCGGCGTAAATCGAAGATCCCGGCGAAGCATATCGATTCAAAGTAGAGAGCTGTCGGAGGTTTTGATGCAGTCGGTATTTCGAGACGGAATTTTTAGCGATCGCGTCGCGATCGTGACGGGCGGCGGAAGCGGCATCGGGTATGAGATCGCGAAAGTTATCGGCGCCCTCGGAGCGCGCGTGGCAATTTGCGGGCGCAACGCCGAAAAGTTACATGTCGCGAAAGAGGCGCTCCGCGAGAGCGGAATCGATGTCCACGCTTCTGTGTGCGACATCCGCGACTACGAGCGAGTTGAGAAGTATTGCGACGAGGTTCACGCCGCTCTCGGGTCGGTCGACATTCTGGTCAACAATGCTGGTGGGCAGTTCCCGACAACCGCGGAGACGCTCTCACCGCGCGGGTGGGAAGCGGTGATTCGCAACAATTTAAACGGGACTTTTTTTATGACGCAGGTCGCGGCGAAAAAGTTTCTAATCCCGAATCGGCGCGGCAAGATCGTCAATATTATTGCCAATATTGCTCGAGGCTTCCCCGGCATGGTGCACACGGGTGCGGCGCGCGCCGGTGTCGATAATTTGACGAAAACGCTCGCAATTGAGTGGGCGCAATACGACATTCAAGTCAACGCGATAGCCCCCGGCATCATCGCGACGAGCGGGATCGATCAATACCCACAAGAGTTCGTCGAGTTGTGTCGCAACCGTACGCCGGCGAAGAGGTTCGGCACCGCGCATGAAGTCGCACAGCTAGCCGCCTACCTCGCGAGCGGCGCGGCGTCGTTCGTCACCGGAGAGACATGGTACATCGACGGCGGTGCGCACTTGTGGGGCGATGCGTGGGCGATTGGCGACCCAGTGCGGTAGTCTCGGACACTCACCGGCACCACCGCCTTTTTTGCGTTTTGCAGCAGAATTTCCAGTCACTTCACGTTGTGGCACGATGGGAAGGTAGCGCGAAGTTCGCTTTGAACTCGAGCGGTGCTGGCCGTCAATGGGGGGTGCATGAAGTCTCTCTTTTTCGCAATCGTTTTGGCGTGCATGCTTGCGCTCGCCGCGTGCAAACCGTCCGCGCCGCCGACCGCAGCCGCGCCAAGCGACAATGCATTTCACATCGCAGTGATGCTCCAGTTTAGCGGAACTGGAGACCGGCATGTCCAGGACACGTTTCACTGGGCTGCCGACAATATCAATGCCGCCGGCGGGTCAACGGGTCGCAAGGTCGTGGTCGACTTGATCGACACCCAACAAATCGCAACGGTCGACCTAAAGGCGTACTCAGAGCGCTACGCCAAAAGCATAAATTTCGCCGCCGCGATCGGGCCACAAATTTCGTCGGAGGCGACAACGGTCATCCCGCCGTTTATTGACGCCAAAAGGCCGATTGTCACGCCGTACGCAGCAGCATCGTCGCTTACCTCGCAATTTGGCGGAAAAAAGTATTTTTGGCGAACCGTGTTGCCGGTCACCGCCGAGATGAAATTCCTCCTTCGCTGGCTCAAAAAGAACAACCTGAACAACGTCGGCCTCGTGACAACGGACGACGCTTTCGGAGCGAGCTGGTTCGACTACTTCGGATTTACGGCGACCGAAATAGGGCTCACGGTCAAAGGGCTCGAAAGGCAATTCAAGCTTGTAAAAAACCCCGACGTCGACTGCACCACAGCGGTTGAGACGGTGCTCAAGGAGAACCCCGCCGTCGTGATTTTGGCGTTTCCGGTCGTCGCTGACCTCGTATGCGCGATCAAGCACGTTCGTGCGAAGGCGCCGACGATAAAAATTCTTATCGCCGATACGCTTACCCAGGCAGTCATTGACGAAGTTGGTTACGAGCAGATGTCGGGGATTGTGACCGACCGAGGGATGTCGCCAAATAATGGTTTTGACGAGGCATATTTAGCCAAATTCAACAAGCCGAACGATGCGGCAGGGCAGGCGTATGACGCGGTTCTCTTGATCGCGCTCGGCCTTCAACGTTCGAAGGGGGTCGGCGGAGAGGCGCTCGCAAATGCGATGCACGACATCGTGCAGACGCGCGGCGGAGAAAAGACATCGTGGGACGTTGCCGGGATCGCGAGGGCGTTTAAGTTGATCGAGGAGGGGACGCTCCCCGATATTGGAGGGGCGACCGGAAGTCTGAAGTACGACCCAAAAATCGACACCGACCCGCTCGAAGAGTCGGTCACTATTAGCGAGTTTGTGAGCGAGTCCGCAGATGCCGGCAGCTGGAAGCCAGGCGATGTCATGTCGAATTTGGGCGCTAGCGGAACGAACGCATCGTCGGCCGCGCTTCAGTTTGCAACCCTCGCCAAAACGGCGCTTCTACGTTCAGGGAAATCGAGCGTCGAGTTCACACCAGCAACGCGAACCGGCCTGAAAGTGCTTCTTGTCCAAACATCGACCGAGTTTGAAAACTATCGGCATCAGTCTGACGTGCTGCAAATGTATCGAATCCTTTTGGCGCAGGGAGTCGATCCGAAGGACATCATTCTCGTCTTGTCCGACGACGTTGTGAAGGACCCGAGATCGGAGGGGAAAGTCACGCAGACGCCTGACGGCCCCGACCTCTACAAAGGTGCTAAAATCAACTACGAGCTCCACAATCTCAAGCCGCAAAACTTGGTCGATATTCTTTCGGGGACGGAGACTCAAGTCACGCCGACGGTGCTCCACACGACCGCGACCGACAATATTTTCGTCTTTTTTTCGGGTCACGGAGGTCGTAGCGGGGTTTACATGGGCGCCGCTGATGCCAAAGATCCGGGGAGTAACTATCTGACTCCAGAACTGCTAAAAGTAGGGCTCGACGGGATGAGAAAGGCGGATAAATTCCGTCTCGCTCTTTTTATCGTCGAAGCTTGCGAGAGTGGCGTGCTTCTTGAAGGGGTAACGGCAACTGGGACGATTATCATTACAGCGGCGAGCGATATCGAACAGTCGTTTTCAGCGAGTTGGAACCCCGTGGGGCAGTTTTGGCACGCCGATACCGCCTCGATGGCGTTCTTCCAGCTCATCAATACTCCGCCTGGCCTCGATCGGTCGATCGCTGCTTTTTGGGGCACCGCGTACGATCAGGTTACCAATTCGCACGTGCAAATTGCCAACAACTCAGGGACCGACATCAACACGACGACAATGCGCGAGTTCCTCAGTCCTTAGTGTTAGTCCGAGGGCGCGTCTGACATGAAAGTGTGCGCCCTGGCGGTTGGTGGGCTTGACCCGAGCGGCGGCGCCGGTGTGATTGCCGACGCGCGCGCATTTGAAATCGCCGGCGCGTTTCCGTGCGCTATCGCGGCCACGCTCACTGTGCAATCAACACTCCGTCTTGTTGCATCGCTTCCGGTTTCGCCTGAGACAGTGCGCGCCCAGCTCGATGAAATTGCGGCGCATCAGAACGTGATGGCGGTAAAAATCGGAGCGCTAGGAAGCGCCGAAAACGTGGGGCTTTTGGCCGATTTTTTGAGCAAATTGCGATTGCTGCCGATTGTGATCGACCCGGTTTTTTTGCCGACGCACGGAGAAGGGCGTCTGCTCGCCGCGGACGGTGTCGCGCAAGTTCGAGAACAGCTCGTGCCGCGTGCGACGCTCGTGACGGCCAATGCTAGCGAGGCCGAAGAGCTGACCGGTCGTCGTGTGCGATCGCTCTCGGAAGCGCGCGAGGCGGCGCGCGCCCTCGTCGCGTTAGGGGCGTACGCGGCGCTCGTCAAAGGGGGGCACTTGGAGGAGCGCGATGCGGTCGACTGTTTGGCGATCGGCGACGATTGCATCGACCTGCGCGAGTCGCGGCTAGACATCGGCGACGTTCACGGAACCGGCTGCACGCTCGCGGCCCTAATCACCGGGCGCCTAGCAGTCGTGCGCTTCGCAGAGGAAAATGATGCAGCCAGACGGCACAGCGCACTTCAAGAAGCGGTGCAGTGGGGAAGAAGCATGCACCGCGCAATGCTGCAAGAGGCAGTCCGCATCGGCAAAGGCGCATCGGTAATGCCAGCACCGCGACCGCCCCGAAAGTAGTGTCACTTTGTTGGCCATTATAGGGTAAGTATGGGACCGCAAAAGCGATGAGTACACGCAGCGAGCCGGGAATTGCGGCGCTTCGAAGGATGGCGGAACACCTCGCCGCGAGCCGTCACGAGCGAGCTACAACCGGGCATCTGCTCGTAGCAATCGCCGCAACACCGGGGATTGCAGCCGATTTGCTGATCGAACGGCGCCTCGACCGCGAAGTTCTTTTGAAAGCGGCAAGAGTCGGTCACGACGACGCGAAAGATGCAATCGATCGCGCAGCCCAGCGCGCGGCCGAATTCGCGGCGCGGTCGGCGTCGGGGCTCGGACCGATTCATCTTCTGTTCGCGTTGTGCCAAGAGCGATCGAGCGCGGCCTACCGCACGATCGAGCAGTGCGGCGCCGACGTCGGAAAGTTGCGGACGGCGGCGATGCAGATCGCGATGGGAGTTGTAGGGCGTCGGGCGACCGAGCTGCCAAAGAGGTCGTCGCCAGGTGCCGCCGCCGAAGCGACAGGGAGAGGGGGCCCGGCGCGGTCGCTTTCGAACGCCCCAGTTAGGCGCACACCGCCAATGGAGCAGCGCCCATCGCCAACGATCGCGCCGACAACGATCGTGAACAGGCCTTCGCCATCGGCCCCTCCGCCGCAAGTGCTCAAAAAAAGGCTACGAACGGAGCCGCCGTCGCGGCAGGTTGCGCCAAAGCAGGCCGCGAAGCGCGCCTCACGCTTCGATCTCGATCCAAAAACGACGCCGCTGCTCTGCCAAATTGGGCGCAATCTCTCACTCGCTGCCGAGCGAGGCGAGCTCGACGCCGTAGTCGGGCGCGAAGCCGAAATTGAGCGGACGCTTGATGTTCTCGCGAAACGTCAGGCAAATAGTCCATGCCTAATCGGTGCGGCCGGCATCGGGAAAACTAGCGTTGTGCGCGGCGTAGCGCTTCGGATCGCCTCAGGTTCGGTGCATGCTGCGTCGGTCGAAGAGAGCATTATCGTCGAAATCGAATGCGCGCTTCTCCTCGCCGGCACCGGAGCACGCGGCGCGCTCGCCGAAAAGCTCGCGCAGCTGCGCGCCGAAGTCGAGCGGACAAACGGGCGAGCCATCCTCTTTTTTGATGAGATTTACGCACTCTTTAGTGCCGATGCGGGCGACGAGGCGGCAAGCGAGATCAAGCAAGCGCTTGCCAAAGGCGAGATGTGCTGCCTCGGCACGTCGACGATCGAAGAATACAAGCGGTTTATTTTGAGCGATCCAGGGCTCGCGCGCCGTTTCACGCCGATCGAAATCGAAGAGCTGTCGCCAGCCGATGCGCTCGCCGCGCTCGGAAAAATCGCGCCGGCATTCGAAAAGCACCATCGCACCAAGTATTTGCCCGAGGCGATCGAAGCGAGCGTCGAGTGGTCAATTCGGTATCTGCCTGAAAAATCGCTCCCAGACAAAGCGATCGGCGTGCTCGATTTGGCCGGCGCGCGCGCTCGACGAAGGCGTATCGGTGAGGTCGATTCAGAGCAGATTGCCGATGTGATGGCAGATCTAGCGGGCGTTCCAAAAGAGCGGCTTCTCGAGACCGACGGCGACCGGATGCTCCGTCTCGAAGAGTTGATGGCAGAGCGTATCGTCGGTCACAAAGCGTCGATTGCGCGCATCGCCGCGGTGCTCAAACGCAACGCATCGGGCTTTCGTTCAACGCGCCCGATAGGGTCGTTCTTGCTCCTCGGGCCAACGGGAGTAGGGAAGACAGAGACCGCAAAAGCGATCGCGCAGTGTCTGTTTCATTCGCCGCACGCGATGACTCGGCTCGACCTTTCTGAGTACGCCGAGTCGCACGCGATCGCGCGGCTGGTCGGGTCGCCGCCCGGCTACGTAGGTCACGATGCGGGGGGGCAGCTAACCGAAGCGGTGCGCAAGCGGCCGTACCAAGTGATTCTGCTCGACGAGATCGAAAAGGCGCATCGCGACGTTTTAGAGGCTTTTTTGCAGGTATTTGATGAAGGGCGCCTTACCGATGGGCGAGGGCGCACGGTCGATTTTTCAAACACAGTGATCGTGCTCACATCAAACCTCGGCGCGGCCGCACTGAATCAGTCGCGCTCGAGCGAACGAATCGGCTTTAATTCCGTCGAAGGGGCGCGCGAGAGCAAAGAGACGGAGCGCGTGATCAACGCCGCACGCGCAGCGCTCCCACCCGAGCTCTACAATCGATTCGACGAAGTGCTCGTCTACGCATCGCTTTCACGCGCCGACGTAGCCGCGATCGCGAAGCGACTTCTCCGCGCGCTGCACGATGAAGTCGCCGCGTCACGCGGTGTTCGCGTCGAGTTTAGCAGCCAGGTGATCGACATCATTCTCGACTCCGGCGGCTTCGACCCAGATTTTGGCGCCCGCCCAGTCAGGCGGACAATTTCGCGACTGATCGAAACGCCAATCGCCGAGATGATTTTGCGCGGTCAGTTGAAGAGAGGCAACGTCGCAAAAGTCGGCGTAACCGACGGAGCGATCACCATCACAGCAAGCGAAGGGCGCCTGCGCTCAAAAGCGCAACCGCAATCAACCGCGCGAAGATAGAGTTATCCTGCACGCGCTCCCCTCACCCCCCGCGACAGAAGCGTCGGCCGCGTCCCCTCACCCCCCGCGACAGAAGCGGCGGCCGCGTCCCCTCACCCCCCGCGATAGAAGCGGCGGCCGCGTCCCCTCACCCCCCGCGATAGAAGCGGTGCGCACTCCCCCTCTCCCATAGGGAGAGG
>CAMAVR010000031.1 GCA_945861885.1 Nannocystis exedens
TCGGAGGTCGGATCGCTGCACGCCGAGGCGCTGTTGTTACTCGGAGCGACCACGTCTGGTTGCGAATCAGGCGGCGGAGAAGAAGAAGACGAGCGACAGCCTGCGGCGACAACGAGTGTCACTACCAGCGTGATTCGCCAAAACGTAGAGTTCGCGAACGCGACCATCACGAATTGACGTCACAAGAGGTGGGAAACTTAAGGCCATTGCACCATCGATGACATACGACGCCAGCGACCATGCTCTGGGCTGCGGTGGCCACCTATGTGCGGCCACATTGCACTACGCGCGTCGCCGATTGCGATTCGCGTAAGTCCTAAGAGCTTTGCTTGGGCTACTTGCCTAATCGCTTCGCAAACGGCTCTGCGAACTTCGTATCGTACTGTCCGCTGCGAAACTCCTCCGATACCAGGACACTTCGTATAAACGCTATGTTCGTCGTACACGGCGCAATGGTTGTCATCGCCAGCGCTGCGTCTAGCCGCTCGATCGCGCTTCGTCGGTCTTCGCCCCATACGACCACTTTGGCGATCATCGGATCGTAGTACGGCGTCACCGCTCCTCCGACGCGCACTGCCGATTCGATGCGTAGCTCCGGCGTTTGCGATTCGCTGGCCGACCCTGCCCAGATTAATTCGTCAATTGGGCCCGGTTTTGGGATGAAACCTTTTGATGGATCTTCGGCGCAAATTCGCGCTTCGATCGAATGACCGCGCCTTTGAATTTGCGACCAATCAGGCAGCTTTTCGCCCGACGCCACGCGCAGCTGCCACTCCACCAAATCGAGCCCCGTGACCATTTCGGTCACCGGATGTTCAACTTGCAAGCGCGCGTTCACCTCCAAGAAAAAAAACTCGCCGTTTGAATTCGCGACGAACTCGCATGTCCCCGCGCCGACGTAGCCTACTTTACGCACAACTTTTAGCGCGGCATCGAATAGCGAAGCGCGCCGCTTCTCCCCACTCTCGCCGCTGAAAAACGCGGCAGGCGACGGCGTCTCTTCGACAATCTTTTGGTGGCGCCTTTGCAAACTGCATTCGCGCTCGCCGAGAGCGTATGCCGCACCGTGCTTGTCGGCGAACACTTGCACTTCGATGTGGCGCGGCTGATCGACGTATCGTTCGATGTACACGCGCGCATCGGCAAACGATGCTTTCCCGCGGTCGGAGCAGCTGCGAATCGCTTTTTCGAGCGCCGCCTCTTGCGTCACGATTTGCATCCCGATCCCCCCGCCGCCACCGACCGCTTTTACGATCACCGGGTAGCCTATCGCGGCGCACGCTTCGCGCGCGCGCGCAAGGCCGTCGGCGTCATCGGCGAGAAGCGGCTCATTCATCCCAGGAACGGGCGATACGCCTACCGAGAGCGCTACGTGACGCGCTTTCATTTTATCGCCAAACGCATCGAGCACATCGGGCGGCGGCCCGATAAAAACTGCGCCGGACGCGATGACTTGGCGCGCGAACGCCGAATTCTCGCTCAGAAAGCCGTACCCTGGATGCACAGCGTCGGCGCCCGTCGACTTCATCGCCTGCAAAATGACCGCGGCATTCAGATACGACTCGCGAGCCGACGACGGGCCTATAAACACCGATTCGTCGGCTTCACTCACATGCGGCGCATCGGCGTCGGCTTCAGAATAGACGGCGACAGAGTGGATACCGAGACGCTTGCAGGTGCGAATCACTCGACGCGCAATTTCGCCTCGATTCGCGATGAGAACTTTGTTGAATTGAAGAGCCATGACGCGCGGACGATAGTGCATGAATGCCGGTCATGCACCGTTACTTCAGCAACTGATTGCACGAGCCCGGCTGCTCCTGCCGGTGAACAACCGTATCGCAGTCGCCTTTTTCAATGTCCGAGAGGCACTGCGCAAATGCACGAGCGGCCGGCTCGCGCGTGATTTTTGGCTCCCGAGGTCGGCCGAGAACCATCGAAACGCACGCCTCTTTCGAGATGGCAATGTTAGGACGACAACGAAACATCGTGCCGCACGTCACCTGCGCCATTTGCGCCATATACCGCTCAGATTCTTCACTGCTGAGCAGTCGCGAGCGACCCGAACTCGATGCCGTAGAACACGCCGCAACAACAAGCAACAACGAACCGCCAACAAGGAGCTTAGACATTCGAGCCCTAACGTGCGCGAAAAGGTAAATTGCGCAAGGAACGATCGGAGCGACAAACAAAACGCCGAATAGTTGAAGAAGCCTGCTGGGTTTGCGCCGAGACCGAGCGCTAACAGCGTTTTGGGCCCGGGACATACTCCGCGTATTTTCTGGGCCCAAAACGCTGTTAACGCGAAGGTATCGGCGGAAAACCAGTAGGCTTCTATCGCGGTGGACGCGTTGTTCCAGCTACGACGGTGTCGGCTACCCAACGAAAGTGATCTAGGAGGACGCTTGAATTAAAATTTGAGTCGCCTGTGTTCCAAATCATGAACTCGAGCGTAATCGTTTCGCCTGGCGCTACTGGCGCTTCGGATGTCAGCCACCCTGTTGCCCCGCCGCCCACGCTTGGCTCTATGCCGCAGTAGGTTCCCCAGGCGTAAAAACCTGTCCCTTTGAGTTCATCCGCGCCGCCCGGGCAGGCCGACATTGCGGTCGCCATTCGCCTGGTGGAACATCCGATCTGTATGCCTGGCGTACATCGATCGAAAAAACCGTTATTGACGCTAACTGGATTCCCCTTCGCGTCGAACGAAATGTTGTCTGCCTTTCCTTCGTTGAACGCTTTCGATGACAAGTAGGCGATAAAGCCGTCGTTGTATCGCGTGCAAACGAACTCAGGCCATTCACCTGAATAGAAATTAAAATCGAACTGCAGCCCTTTCGCATTGCTTGGAACTTTGAGCTCAAGCCGCAAATTCGACTGGTCGTACACGCGATCGCTGATCGCACAGCCATCCGCCGCCTTTGGAAAGCCTCGTGGGGCCGCGCCTGCGCTCGAAAAACCAGCAACCGGCGGATCTTTTGGCCCTTTAAACTCGGCACCGTTGCGCCTGTCGCTATCGAATTCACGCGCCCAGCCGGTACTTAAAACGCCAAGTCGCCCCCCTTCTCGGGGGACGATAACATCACCAAATTTCGGCAAAATCCCATGCTGCGCTTCGGCTGGCGGCGTGTCGCGCCGAAAACCGTTGGTGTACGTTGCCGAAACTACTCCCCACTTTGCGTCGCCCGCGAGCTGACAAATCCCGAGCGTTTTTGCAAACTCCTCGGCCGGCCCCGTCACCGCGAACGTTGAATCACAACTCGACGTGTTATCGACGGCGCCGTCGCCATCATCGTCGCAGCCGTTTTTTGGAATATCAAAATTTGCGGGCGACGATTCGCATGTCGACGGGTTTGGTCGGGCGCGAAATGGCCCAGCGATCGGCGGGCTCGGATGTCTCGGCGCGCTCTCGGCCGGGCTGTTGAACGCCTCGGGAGGCGCGGAAGGCACCTGAGGGGCAGCGTGAAACTCGTCGTTCTTCGACGAACAGCTGGCTGCCAAGGACGCTATCAAACCAACAATCGCCGCGTTAACAGCCGGGAGCAAATGGTTCATTTTTATTACTTCACTGGAGATAATCGCGATCCGCTAACTTTTTCGGAATGTACTCCTCAGTAATAAAAGAAATGCTCTTTGTCAGCAGGGCGTCGACTTCCATTTTGAATTGATTATCCAACAGCCCTTGAATTTCACGCTGCCACTTCTTGTCTTTAAACCATGGGTAGGCGCGCATCTGCTCCGCGCGAGTGATATCCTCTTTAGAAAGTTTGATTGTTGCTGCAGACGTTAGGCCAAACTTTTTATAATCAAACGCGCTCATTCCCAAAAAACGGATATCTGGGACTGCCATACGCATCGACTCATACGCGAGATTGATCGACCCCTGCTTCAACACCGAATAGATGTAGAGCCCCCACGGGTCGTTATCGACCAGAACGTAGATCGGAATCTTCAACTCTTTTGACATCCGCTGAAGGAGGCGTCGCGCACCACGAGCCGCCTGCCCTTCGCTTGTCATCATGATGCACTTGTGCTTTTCCCAAAAACGATCTTCGTTTAATCGGTGGAAAATAGCCTGTTTTTCGACCAAAAGAATAAACTCGGCCGTGTTTCTTACAAACTTCAAACTATCGTCTTCGCAGATGCTCGGAATTCCCCATCCGCCGCGCCCCATCTTTGCTAGGTCGATCTCGTCGCCCGCGTCGTTTACGATGAGCCGCCCGACCACCAGCCCTCGGCGGTTGGCGAACAGATGGAGCTCTTCGCGAAGCGCGTCAATCCCCACTTCGAGGTCTTCGATGATGGGGTCGCTTTCACTTTGATCTTCAAATGTATTTTCGTTCGTCCCTTTGAGGGTATGCTTCGTCATGTAAAACATTTGACGAATGCTGATTGTTTTCCCCTCTTGGATCAGCGTTTTGCAGCCGTTTGCGACGAGGAACGTCTGCATAAACTTGCGCGCCATATTTATATTAAAAAATTCGCGCGACTGCGTTTTATCGCCTAATTCGATAATCTTCTTTTTGGTATTGAACGATACGTTGGAGAGCGTGCGCTGCCTGATCGCGATCGACGGTGTGTCGCCCTTTGACACCGCTTTCAGCGATTCAGTCGCGAGCTGCTCGATCTTCTTCAGCGTTTTCACATCTGCTGCGGTTGCCACCGGTTTTGCCGCAGTCTTCTTCGTTACCGCCATGATCGCCTCGCGTTAATAATTGAAGTCAGTCTTTGGGGTAAGCGATCTCGAGCTGCTTCGCTTTCGCGCCCGCTTGTGGCTTTTTGGGTGTTTTTTCTGGTGTTTTTTTCGGCGGCGGCTCTGGCGTCTTTCCGCGCTTTTTTGCCGCTTTTTTCGCCGGTTCCGGCGCCGACTCCGCTTCGAGAGCGCCGTCGGCCGCGGCCGAGGTTTCGCTCAGCTTCACGAAGCCAGGTAGCGCGGCGACGAATGCTTCGCGAATCCCCTCGGGAGGACGCGACAAGATCGACCCCATCGCGATTGCGACTTCTGGAATGTAGCGCTGAAAAATATTGAGCCGTTTTTGCTCGCTCTCGGCTTTCGCGCGGGCGCGAAGATGCGCGCCGAGCTTTCGCCCGCACTCTTGAACGGCGAGACGCATCTCGCGCATCAAATCGTCGTAATGGGCGACCGCCTCTTTCGCTTCACTTGTAAACGGAACCCAGACGCTCGCCAGATGCACGACGATCGCCATCGGCCCGACCGGGAGCGCGCCTTTCGGCTGCTGCAGGCCATAAGCCTTCCAGTTTGTGTCGTAAATCGACTCGCTTATGGCGCACGCTTTTGGCTGGTATTGCAGCGGAACGCGGTTGGCAAAACGCATGACGTCGGCCGACTCTTCGGACGGCAAATCGCCGCCGTACGCGAGCCCCACTTCGACGACGAACGGATTGCCCCGGTAGACCGATGGTGGCCTCGTTGACGAAATGTAAAATTCGGCTTTAAAACGCCTTTTTAGCCCTTCGATCAACAGCGATTCGCCGATCGGCACGACACATGACGCCGATGGCGCCATCACTTTCACCGTACCGAGCGCTTTGTGCAGGCGGTCGAGGTCGTCGCCTACAACGGCGGTTGCGTCACGGCGCGGCGACACACCTGCGAGTTTGCAAATCTCATCTGCAATCGCGGGTGACACGCGCGAAAAGTCATCGCACAAGACTTGCTTTACCGACTTTTGCGGCGAGTCGGAGAGCATATGCATGAGCATGCCGAGCTCGACACCGTGCGGATGCGGCTTTATCTCGATCGCTTCGCGCGGCAGCTCGTGCGACACACGCGGAAACGACAACATCTCGCCTTTTGGCGGCGTAAATGTCAGCGCGAGATGGGGATTCGCTACCACCGTTTGTTCGAGATACGCCTCAACGCCGGTGCGCCCTCCGCGGTATGCAGCGACGAGCTCAATTTCAACGCGCGTGCCGTGGTCTTTGTCCCACTGAACTGACTTTTCAGTGACGATATCGGGCTGATTGCGCTTGGTATCGATGCGTAGCTCGATCTTCCAGCCGGGCTTCCCCTTACCGGTCTTTGATACGATGACGACCGGCTTTCCGGTGGTGAGCTGGCCGTACAACCCAGCCGCGCTGATGCCGATGCCCTGCTGGCCGCGCGATTGCTTTAGACGATGAAACTTTGAGCCGTAGAGGAGCTTCGCGAATATTTTTGGGATCTGCGCTTTTACGATCCCTGGCCCGTTATCTTCGATGGCTACGCGAAATCGCCCTTCGGATACTTCGCGTATCTCAACCGCGATGTCGGGCAAAATCCCCGCCTCTTCGCATGCGTCGAGCGAATTATCGACCGCCTCTTTCACCGTTGTGAGGAGCGCTTTGGCCGGATTGTCGAACCCGAGGAGGTGGCGATTCTTCGTGAAAAACTCGCTCACCGAAATCTCGCGTTGGCGCGTCGCCATTGTTTCGGCGGTTGCGCGGCGCTCCGGCTTGGCTCGTTCTTCCGCTGGCTCGCTGTCAGACGCTTTTGGCGGCAGGCTTTGAGTGCGCTTTTTAGCGGTTGTTTTAGCCGTTCCCATCTTCGGCAAGCGGTATCTGAACAGATGCGCCGCTGTCAAGAAGGCGGCAGCACTCGAGGGCAGAACAGGTATGGTCACCTCATGATTCGGCACCCTCGCGCGCTGCTTTTTCTGCTCACTGCGCTCAACTTGTTGAACTACCTCGACCGGTTTGTCCTCGCCGCCGTCCTTCCTGAAGTGCAGAACGAACTGCACTTGACAAATTTCGTCGCTGGTGGGCTCGCGACCGTATTTTTGGTCGGCTATTTTTCGACCAGCCCCTCGTTTGGGCTCATCGCCGATCGCGGGCCGAGGCGATTTGCTCTCGCCGCCGGCGTCTTTGTATGGAGCGCGGCAACGATTGCAACGGGGCTTGTTTCGAGCGCGTGGGGGCTCGTTGTCATGCGTGCGCTCGTCGGCATCGGAGAGGCGGCGTACGCGACAATCGCTCCAACGATCATCGACGACGTCGCGCCGCGCGACAAAAAAGGGGGCTGGCTCGCCATTTATTTTTCTGCCGTCCCTATCGGCTCGGCGCTTGGGTATCTCGTCGGCGGGCAAGTTGGGCAGGCGTTCGGTTGGCGAAACGCTTTTTTTGTCGCGGGCTGCCCCGGTATCGCATTCGCCATAGCGTGCCTTTTTCTCGTTGAACCGCCCCGTGAGATCGTTCGCGAACGGTTGTCGCTGAAGCAAACATTTCAGAAATTGTGGAAGGTCGCGCAGTACCGAACGACGATTCTAGGCTACTGCGCCTATACGTTTGCCCTCGGGGGGTTTGCGTTTTGGGCGCCATCGTTCGTCTATCGCGTCTACGGCATCGAACTAAAAGCGGCGAACATGGGCATCGGCGCGATCACGGTCGTGGCAGGCCTTTTGGGGACTGCCGTCGGCGGCATCGCGAAAGACCGCCTTACGCGGGTTGCTCGAATGAAGGCTAATGCAGGCGACGAGAATGTCGTATCGGTCAACGCAAGCCTGCGTGTCTGCGCGATTTCAAGCGCGATCGCCGCGCCGCTCGCCCTTGCATGTTTTTTAGCGCCGAGCGCCAAGATCTTTTTTGCATGCGCGTTTTTGTGTGAATTTGCGCTTTTTGCCAACTCATCGCCTATCAACATCGCCATTCTTCACAGCGTTCCTGAACGTTATCGTGCGAGCGCCATGGCGCTTGGCATCTGCATGATTCATCTTTTCGGAGATCTATGGTCTCCACCTCTCATTGGCGTAATTGCCGACTGGTCCTCCCTGCGCGTTGGCGCCATGGTATTTCCGATCGCGATTGCGCTAAGCGCCGTCATCTGGTTCGCGCCGCGACGTTTAGTTCGCCAAACATCGCAGAACGGTCGTTGACCTGCGGCTCCGCACTGCGTAAAAGCCGGTGCTCCCGGTTCTTACCTACTGTCGCCATCGGATGAACTTTGCCGCGTGAGAAGCCTTTTTCCCCATAGTACCGTCCGATTCGCGTATTTCGCGTTGATTGTATCGGTCATTCTGACCGCTCTTTCCCCACGTCCGGCGTTCGCGCAAACCACGCGACCAACCACCCGACCGACTACGCCGCCAACCGCGCGACCGATCACGCCGCCGACAACTGCACCCGACCCAAGCGCAGCGCCATCCGCAATGGTGCCAATGACACCGGTCCCCGGCGATACCGCGCCGATGCCGACGGTTCGCATTCCGCCGACCGAGGCCGAGAAGGCGGAGGGGCTGCCGATTTCGGCGATTGAGATTACCGGCAATCGCCGCGTCACACGCGATGACGCGATGACATACATGCGCGAAAAAGTCGGCGGCCGTTTTTCGCCCGAGCAGCTGACATCCGACGTACGCGCGTTGTGGGATTCCGGTTTTTTCGACGATATCTCCGTCGATTTAACCCGCAGCGGTGACGGCGTAGCGCTCCGATTTTTTGTTCGCGAGCGGCCGAGCATCAAAGCGATCCAGTTCGAAGGCAACAGCGAAATCGAATCTGAGAAGCTGACCGAAGCGCTCGATTTCAAAGTTAATACAACGCTGAGCATCCCGGCGGTGCGGCGCAGCATTCAAAAGATCAAAGATCTTTACGCCGAAAAAGGCTATTTTCTCGCCGAAGTCGACTACTCGCTCGAGCCTCAGCGCGACAACGAAGTGATCGTCCGCTTCAAAGTGGTCGAGCACGCGCAGGTGACAGTTAAGCGAGTCACATTCGTAGGCAATCGCTCCGTGCCCGACTCCGAGCTTCGCGAAGCGATGCAGACTGGGCAAGGGACGCTCCTATCGTTTGGTTCAGGCGGCCCGTATCGGCAAGATATCTTCGAGCGCGACGTTCTGATGTTGAACGCGCTCTATTACGACAAAGGGTACATGGCGGTTCAGATCGCCAGCCCGCGAATCATGCTCTCGCCCGACCGCGAAGGGGTCGAGATTTCGGTCGGCATTAAAGAGGGGCCGCGTTACAAAATACGGCAGCTAAAGATATTTGAGAAGAACGACGAAGGGGTCGAAGTCGAGCCGCTCGGTGGGCGACGCGCGATTCGTGAGCTGATCAAGGCGCGCTCAGGCGACTGGTTTAATCGCGCCCAACTCGTGAAAGAGCTGCAAGCGATCCGGTCGCTCTACCGCGACGCAGGCTACGCGAACGTCGAAGCCGACCCGGAGACCGACCTCGATCCAAAAAACGCCGAAGTCGATATCATTATTCCGATCCATCGAGGCCCCCCGGTGCGAATCGAGCGGATCCAGGTTAAAGGGAACTCGAAAACCCGCGATAAAGTGATCCGCCGCGAGCTCGAAGTGAACGAGGGCGATCTCTTCTCGGAGTCGAAGCTCGAGACGTCCAAAAAGCGAGTCACAGCGCTCGGCTACTTTGAGCGAGTCGAGATGAGCACCGAGCAAGGCTCGGCTCCCGACAAAATCATCGTCAATTACGAGATCACGGAGCGCCCGACCGGCACATTTCAGGTCGGCGCCGGCTTTAGCTCGGTCGAAAATTTCATCGCGACCGCGCAAATTCAGCAGGCGAACTTGTTCGGAAACGGGCAATCGCTAGCCCTCCAGGCGCAAATCAGCGGGCTCCGGCAGCTCGTGATGATCCGCTTTTTTGAGCCGTATTTTCTCGATACTGACTGGTCGATGAGCACCGAGCTGTTTGACCAGCTCTACGTTTTCCCCGATTTTTCGCGTCGATCGCTCGGCGGTTCGCTGACGTACGGCTATGCCCTCGCCCAGCCTTGGCTACGCATTAGCCTTACCGGGACGGCGCAGCACGATAAGGTCGACACGGCGACGACCAATACATTTTTTGGCGCCACAACCGGCTATGCCTCGGTGTTTCAGCGCCTTCCGTTGGCCAACTTGTTCAATGCCGGGCGCACCATATCGATTCGGCCGTCGCTGACGGTCGATACGCGTGATAACCGCCTGTTTCCAACGTCGGGCGTCTATATGTCGCTGTCGACCGAGCTTGCTAGCTCGGCGATTGGGAGCGAGATTCAGTTCCTTCGCCATCGCTTTACAGGGCGTTTTTACGTCCCACTCGGGGGGAGCACCGGGGCGCCAGGGTCAGGGTTCGTCCTCAAGCTGAATACTGAAGCGGGGTTGATTACGAGCCCGACAGCGCAAGGGGTGCCTATTTTCGCCCGATTCTTCCTCGGGGGCATTATGGACGTCCGCGGCTACCGGCTTCGGACCATCGGGCCACGCCTCCCGCTCAACGCCTCGCTCGACGTCAACTCGCCCCCAATCCAAAATGGGGCAAATATAGGCGGTAATTTAGAAGCATATTCTAATCTAGAATTGGAATTTCCGATTTTGGATAAAGTGGGGATCCGAGGGGTCGCCTTTTTTGATGCCGGTAACGCGTGGAATACCGAGCAGCAATTCTGCAAGACTACTCCTGCGCCGCAGTTTTCTCGGGTGGTTAGCCCTTGTTTCAACTATAAGAGTCTGGCAAATCTTCGTACGAGCACCGGTTTTGGCGTCCGCTGGTTTTCACCACTTGGCCCACTCCGGTTTGAGTGGGGTTTCCCGCTCATGCCGTTACCGTACGAAGAGAAGTACGTGTTTGAATTTACAATCGGTAATTTCTTCTAAACAATTCTAAAAAAGCGGGATCGCCTCGATGTCGGCCGACGTTCCGAGCACTCATCACCAGCCCAAAATACCGGTTTCGATCCAAGACGAAATGCGTACGAGTTATCTCGATTACGCAATGAGCGTCATCATAGGTCGCGCCATCCCTGATGTGCGCGATGGGTTGAAACCGGTACATCGCCGAATTTTGTATTCGATGCACGAGCAGGGGATGACGCCGAGCGCGGCGCATCGAAAGAGCGCCAAAGTGGTCGGCGACGTTCTCGCCAAGTACCACCCGCACGGCGACGCCAGCGTTTACGACGCGATGGTCCGCCTCGCGCAGACATTTTCGCTCCGCTACCCGCTGGTCGACGGCCAGGGGAATTTTGGGTCGGTCGACGGCGATCCGGCAGCAGCCTACCGGTACACCGAAGCGCGGCTGTCACGCGTAGCGCTCGAGCTGCTCGCCGACATCGAGACCGAGTGCGTCGATTTCGGCCCGAACTTTGACGATTCAGAAACCGAGCCGCTCGTGATGCCAACGCGCATTCCGAATCTGCTCATCAACGGGTCGGGCGGCATCGCAGTCGGTATGGCGACGAATATTCCGCCGCACAATCTCGGCGAAGTGATCGATGCAACCGTGCATCTGATTCGCAATCCGGATTGCCCGATCGATGATTTGATGCGTTTTGTCGCCGGGCCCGATTTCCCCACCGCAGGGCTAATTTATGGCCGTTCGGGGATTGAGAATGCCCAGCGTACCGGTCGCGGGTCAATCATCATGCGCGCGCGCACGATCATCGAGAAAGCGCAAGGCAAAGGCGAGCGCGAACAGATCGTCGTGACCGAGATCCCGTATCAGGTAAACAAAGCGCGTGTGCACGCGCGCATTGGCGAGCTGATTCGCGAGAAAAAGATCGAGGGGATTTCCGAGGTTCGCGACGAGTCGGACCGCGACGGCATTCGGCTCGTGATCGAGCTCAAAAAAGACATCATTCCGCAAGTCGTCATCAACCAGCTTTACCGAATGACCGACTTGCAAACGTCGTTCGGCGTGATCAATCTCGCGATTGTCGGGGGCCGCCCAGCGGTGCTCAATCTGCGCGATACGCTCGCATGTTTCGTCGAGCATCGTCGCGACGTCGTAACGCGTCGCACGCGCTACGAGCTACGCCAAGCCGAAGCGCAACGCGAAGTGATCGAAGGGCTCGGCGTTGCGGTCACGCAAGTCGACCTCGTGATCAAAACAATCCGTGAATCGGCCGACAGCGACGCGGCGCGCGCACGATTGATGGCGCTTCCGCTCCAAGGGCTCGAAGCGTTTGTTCGCCGAGCGGGGCGCCCCGAAACTGAAATCGAAAACGCGAAAAAGCGCGGCGATTATTTTCTGTCAGAGCGTCAGGCAAAAGCGATTCTCGAGATGCGCTTGTCGCGCCTCACCGGCCTCGAGCAAGAGAAGCTCGCAACCGAGTACGGTTCGCTTTCAGATTCGATCGCGCGCCTTAGGGCGATGTTGGCGAGTGAAACGCTTTTGTTCGATGTGATCGTTTCTGAACTCGAAGAAATTCGCGCGAAGTACGGCGACAAGCGACGAACGGAGATCATTCACAACGAAGCCGAGATTAGTGACGAAGACCTGATTCAAGAAGAAGACATGGTCGTCACGATTTCGCATGAAGGGTACATCAAGCGAACGAGCACGAGCACTTACCGCGCGCAAAAGCGCGGTGGGCGCGGCAAGATCGGGATGGAAGCGCGCGATGAAGATTGGATAAGCCAGCTCTTCGTCGCATCGACACACGCGTACATTTTCTTCTTCAGCGACCGCGGCAAAGTGTTCGTGAAAAAAGTGTACGAGATCCCGCAAGCGGCCCGAAACTCCAAGGGGCGCGCGATCGTCAATTTCATCGGGGTCGAGCCAGGTGAAATGATCGAGGCGATTGTCGAAGTGCCGAAGATCGAACCCGGAAAGTTCGTCGTGACGCTAACGCGCGGCGGGCAGATAAAAAAGACGGAGCTCGAAGAGTACGAGAATTTCCGCGAAAAAGGGATTATCGGCGTCAAAATCGATGACGACGACAAGCTATTGTCGGCCGCGTTAACAGACGGGACGCGCGAGTTTTTGATCGCGACGAAGCTCGGACAGTCGATTCGGTTTTCGGAAGAGCAAGTCCGAGCGACCGGCCGTTCGACGATGGGCGTAAAAGCGATCGAAGTCGAGAAAGACGACCAAGTGGTCGGGTTTCTCGCGACCGACGGCGAGCGGACGCACGTGCTCGCAGTTTGCGAGCATGGGTACGGCAAGCGAACGGCGATGGAAGAGTTCCGACTTCAGAACCGCGGCGGAAAAGGGATTATTCTAATCGATGTGAGCGAGCGGAACGGTCCGGTCGTCGGGGTGCAGCTTGTGAAGACAAGCGACGAAGTGATGTTCATCACCGACCGAGGGCAGATGCTTCGAACGCGGGTCGAAGAGATTCGCGAGACGGGGCGCAATGCTCAGGGTGTGAAGCTGATGACGCTAGAGTCCGACGAGCGAATCGTCGCGCTCGAGCGCCTGGCCGAAGAAGTGGAGACCGGCTTCACCGATCTTCCGCCTTCAGGCTTCACGGAGCCACCGCCGCCTGATTCTGTAAACTAGGTAGGCCGCACGAGAGATGGCTCGCGCAAAAAAAGCTTCTTGCGTCGATACTTTTTCGCGGCTTCAGGCTCTTTATCCTGATGCTCATTGCGAGCTTGTTCATCGCAATGTGTTTGAGCTGCTGTGCGCTACCGTGCTTAGCGCTCAGACTACCGACGTTGCGGTAAATCGCATTACTCCAGCGCTTTTTGAGCGATTTCCTAATGCGTTGGCGATGGGTAATGCTGACCGCGCTGAAGTCGAAAAGCTGATTTCTACGATCGGTATGTTTCGGCAAAAGACTAAGAACTTGATTGCGCTTTCGCGGCTGCTTATTGAGCGTCACGGCGGCCACGTCCCTGCGAGCATGGAGGAGCTGATTGAGCTTCCTGGCGTCGGGCGGAAGACGGCCAACGTGGTGCTCGGCGTTGCGTTTGCTAAGCCTGAAGGGGTCGTTGTCGATACGCACGTGCAGCGAATAGCGCAGCGGCTCGGTTGGACGCGCGAGGCTGCGCCTGAAAAGATTGAGCGCGACCTGTGCAGTCTGTTTCCGCGCGGTGATTGGGATCCGCTAAGCCACGTGCTGATTTTTCACGGTCGGCGAACTTGCTTCGCGCGCAAACCAAATTGCGCCGAATGCGGCGTCAGTGACGCCTGCCCGAGCGCCTTCCAGGCCGAAACGGTTGGCCGCAAACCGAGCCGCGCGCGGACAAAAGCGGGCAAATCGGTCACGCGAAAGCCCGGTCACGCGTCGCCTTAGTATTGACTGGCGTGTTGCGTTTTCGCGGACCATCCTGACGCGTGAAACATAGCGTAGTGACCGTTCTTAGGCTTATATTTGCGATCTCTCTTGGAATCGCGCTCGCCGCTCGACCGGCATCTGCGGCGCCTCCGCTAGAAGAAAGTCGCGACATCGATCTTACAAGATCGCAGCTACTCAATTTGGTTCACGGCGCCACATGGAGCGCCCTAGGAATCTCGCGAACGTTTGGCGCCTTTGCCGAACCGGGAAGTCCTATTCGAACGATTTACGACACGCTGTTTGTCGCGGATCCGGATCACCCGCAAGGAGATGCGCCGGCGACGACCGACATTGCAACGGGGCTCACGCCGCGCGTGCTTGGGCGATGGCTTGGGCTGATGGCGCAAAACGATATTGTTCCGACACTTGGACTACCCGCTGGGTCGGACGACGACATTCGTGACGCGCTTGTTTTCGCTTACTTTTCCAAGACCGAAGCGGCAGGACGGAAACTAGAGCTTACCGACGCAGTGACAGCCCTTGCCGATGCCGTAGCGCGCGAGCGACAAGAAATCGGCGTGTACAAGCTTCTTTTGTCGTTTGTATGGAGGAAGTCCTCGAAGACCGATTTACTTGGCTACTACGTCGGGCTCCGCGACATAATGTGGGTCCGGCCCGCCGCGCTGCTGCTCAATGTCGAGGCGATCGACGCAGTGATCCATGACGAAGTTGCGCGCGGCCAATGGCTGAAAGCACGGTTTACGCCGGATGGCGCTCGCAGCAGCGCGCCTGCCTACGATGAACTGACCTATCGCCGTCTGATCGGCACCGCAGAGCTTCCTTCCGTTGAAGAGACACTACGCGCGGCAACGCAGCCCGCAGAAGGCGTGGCGCCATTGTCAGTCGCAAACATTGAGCGCGCAAACGCGCTCGATTGGTGGCCGCTTCGACCGGAGGCAATGCACTCGGAAGGCGCTCTACAACGCGCCGTTTTGCGCCGCTTTATTGGCAGTGCGCTTCGAGATGATAACGTTGCCCACTATCTCACAAAATTGCACGATAGCGCGCCACGGGCCGTGCGAGTCGATCTGATGAATCGCCTTTCCGAAGGTGATCAAGCCCGCCTCTTTGCGCACGCGATCGACTTTTGGCCGTTCGATGTTCTCGGCGGCGTCGTTTCCGATCGAAAGTTCGTTGTGCGCCGCGCGTACTATGATGTCGCAATCCGCAAAGAACAGTTCAACTTAGTAGCGTCGCTTATGACCAACGCGACTCGTCGATGTGACGGCCCGTTGCCCGCGCTGATCGAAATGTTCTCCACCGAAGAGGGCACTGGCGAAGCCAAAGCGGAACGCGCACAGGCAAAACAGCGTGATTTTGAGGCGCTTCAAGCCTTTCACCAGGAGCACCGAAAGTCCCAGCAGTTGCGAGACTGCGGCGTCTGCTTGAGTACGGAATTGACCATCCAGGATGGCATCGAGTGCTCGTCTGGGCACTTTTCATGCAGGTCGTGCGTCGATGGCTACATCGCAAGCAATGTTCAGACTCTCGAATGCTCGTTGTCGTCGCTAGGCGTAAAATGCACCGGCGTCGGGTGCGAGCATATGCTGCTACCGAAGCAAATTGCACCGTACGTCAGTGAAGAGACGTGGCGCGCATTTGTCGCGCGTTGCGGACAGCGGATCGAAGGGCGCCTCACGCGAGAACAAGAAGCACAATTTGAGGGACGTGTCGCCAATGAGGTGAAACGACGAGAGAGCATCAGCGCGCTCGCACGAGAGGTCGAAGATGCCCATCGCCACATTGTTGCAAACATATTAACGCTGGCCTGCCCCTATGATGACTGCAAGCGCGCATTTATGGATTACGACGGCTGTGCCGCGCTTACGTGCAACGGCTGCGCGAGGTCGTTTTGTGCATTGTGTTTGTACCGCTCGGATTATGACTGGTTGCACACCCATGTGACTGGATGTTCCCTGGCCTGGAGAGGCGCCGTCCCCCGCTCTTATTACGTGACGCGAGAGGTATTCGAAGCAATTCAGCGAAGACGCCGCCAAGAAATGCTCGATCGCTATCTACAAGGGCTACGTCCGCCGGTACGAGAAGCGGTCATCGAGCGAGTTCGCGTCAACGTGACCGAGCTTGGATTGACGATTGCGCCCCCCTCCGGCCGGTAGCCCTTCGACAAAGACAGCAACTCTGCTCAGAAAAGCCGGGCACGTTTACGGGCACGGGCACGTTTACGTTTGCGCGGCTGCTCCGTTGGCCCGAAACATGCTCTCGTTGCTCTCAGATGCGGCGCACCCTCGTGCCGCAGTCTTGATGGAGCGGAACATGATAAAATACTCACTCGGGTGTACAGCATTGCTTTGTGCGTTTATGGCCGGTTGCGGAAGCGATTCGTCGCCCACAACCACCACATCGCCAACAAATCCTGCAGGGGGCACCAACAAGACGATTGCTAGCGTGTCGGTTAGCCCCGACATAACTACGCTAAATAAAGGCGCTGTCGTGAAATTTCGGGCGTCAGTCAAGTACGCAGACGGATCATCCGACGACATCACCGATAGCCCCGACACCGTATGGAATACCAGCGCCGCGTCGGTCGCCACCGTCTCGAGCGACGGCAACGTGACGGCCGTCAGCGCAGGCGTGGTCAACATCAGCGTCCAGTACAAAGGCGAATCGGGAGACGAACATTTCGCCGTGATGCCGTAGTGCGTCAATCAAATTGATTGATTAGGACTGATTGATCAGGCCTGATTGAGCTGCGTTTGAAACGCGGCGACGAGCTGCTCGACCGCGGTGTACGGGTCAACTTCACGACGGTACACGCGCTCGAGCGCTTGCTCAATTTGCCCATGCAGTGTGCTCACTGCGGAATCGATGAGCGCTTCGCGTAGCTCGGCCCGCACTTCTTCTGCGAGGCGATCATGCGTTCGCGTTCGCCCCGATTCGCTCGCACTAAGCCATTCGCGATGGCGCTCACACGCGGCGACCAATTGGGCGACCCCCTCGTTGCGCGTCGCTACGCACTTCACGATGGGCGGCGTCCACTTCGTGTCGTCGCCGGCGTCACCGTCACTCTTTTCTGGCATGGCGTCGCGCGATGTGTGCGTTTTGTGGCCGTGCACTTTTGACACGGCTAGCATCGACTCGCTGCCTAGCGCGATCATCAGCTCTAAATCGCGCACCGTCCCGTCGGCGCCGTCTCGGTCGGCTTTGTTTACGGCGAAAACGTCGGCGCACTCTAAAATTCCGGCTTTAATTGCCTGTATTTCATCGCCCATGCCTGGCGCCATAACGACCAATGTTGTGTGCGCCGTTTTCGTGATCTCGAGCTCGTCTTGCCCGACACCGACCGTCTCGACGATGATGATGTCGAACCCGAATGCATCGAGTGCGCGCACCATGTCGCGCGCCGATTGCGAAAGGCCGCCTAAATGGCCACGCGTTGCGACCGACCTGATAAACACGCCGGCATCGCCGCTGTGACGCTGCATGCGGATGCGATCGCCTAAAATCGCGCCCCCCGAGAATGGACTCGTTGGATCAACCGCGATGACCCCCACGGTTTTCCCGGCAGCTCGAAATACGGCGATCAGTCGATCGACAAGCGTGCTCTTCCCTGCCCCTGGGTTCCCTGTAACGCCGATCACGAATGCGTGACCGGTGGCTGGGAAGAGCGTTTTTAGCATCGATCGATAGCCGTCGGTGCGGTCGTCAATCAGGCGAAGCGCGCGCGCGAGCGAGGCGATATTTTTTGATAGGACACCGTTGGCAACTGCGGAGAGCATTGCCGGCGACTCTACCAAACGAGGCCCTTCGTCGCACTCATGTCCGCAATTTTGATTCGCCTGTGGTGCGGTCGTAACCAATGCCCGTATTGTCGGCGACGATTTTCGCGTTGCGCACGAGGCCGGCGTGCGTGGCGCGTCTGAGCGAGCTCCCTTGCGACAGCTCGTCCCACGCGCTTTCCGTTAGATTTGTTAGCGCCTCGATGGTTGTATTTTCCCAGCGCGGTAGCGGGCGATACGGCTCAATCGTTGAAGCGATTTCGCGCGGGCGCGATGACGCGTTGAATGGGCAGACGGTCTGGCAATCGTCGCAGCCGAACAGGTGATCGCCAATTTGCGTTCGAAGCGGCTCTGCTATTTCACCGCGATGCTCAATCGTGAGGTACGAGATGCACTTGCGCGCATCGAGCACAAATGGCTCAGGGAAGGCGCTTGTTGGGCAGGCATCGAGGCATCGCGTGCACGCCCCGCATCTCTCACGCATCGGTAAATCGGCTTCGATCGACACGGTTGTGACTATTTCGCCGAGGAGCACGAACGACCCTTGCCCGGGAACGATGAGCATCCCGTTCTTGCCGACAAAACCGAGGCCGGCGCGCGCGGCCCATGCTCTTTCTAAAATCGGCGCGTCGTCGCAAAGCACGCGCGTTTTCGTTCCGCATCCGGCAGTCGATTCGACAAAAGCAGCCAATTTTCGCAGCTTTTTCTTCAAAAAACCGTGATAATTGCGCCCTCGCGCATACCTGGCGATACGTTTGGCCAGCGGCGAATCGGCCGCTTCTTCGCTTTTTGAGCGCTGGTAGCGCTCGGCGATGCAGATAACAGTTTTCGCGTTTTCGAGGATATTTGGGGTGTCGACGCGGCGCCGAACATCGCCATATTTTGCGAGCCAGGCCATTTCGCCTTGGTAGCCGGCGCCGATAAAGTCGCGATAATGCTCAAAATCAGCTTCAAGCGGCAGGTCGCCTCGGGCAAAACCGATCGAGTCAAAACCTAGCGTTTTGGCGAATGCGCGGACGGCGGCGGCTGTGACGCCTGGAGCATGGGTGGTAGCGCGATCGGTGGTGGCGCGATCGACTGGCGCCTCGTACAGTCTGCTCTCGGTGACCGCCTCTCGATGCGAACCCACAACCTTATTTGACGGGGAGCTTGCCGTTCGGCAACTGCCAAAAGGCGAATACCGCACGAATGTCGATGCGGTACTCCTGGCCCGTTTTGCCGCCGAGGGGAAAAAGGCGCGGCGCGGTGCGCGAACGTACGACCTCGGTGCAGGCGTCGGGGCGGTCGGACTGAGCTTAATGCACCTCGGGGCGATAGGTGACGCGACGTTCGTTGAAATCGATGCCGCAGCCGCGGCGTTGGCCGCCCAGAACGCCGCTGAAAACGGCTGGGAAGCCCGCATTGAAGTCCTCTGCGACAACGTCGCAAACGTCGCTAAAAGCCGCGCTGGCGACGCCGCGTTGGTCGTCTGCAATCCCCCCTACTATGTGCCCGGGAGCGGGCGCACACCGATTGCAGCGGGGCGACGAGCCGCGCGCTTCGGAGAAGTCGAACTGTTCGTCGACGCCGCAGCGCGGCTGTTAGGGCGAAACGGGCGCGCATGTTTCGTCTACCCGGCGCGCGATTTGGAGCGCATTTTTACGGCATTTCGTGACGCATCGCTCGAACCGAAGCGCCTTCAATTGGTGCACGGTCGCAAAGACGCCCCGGCGCGAGTCGCGCTGATCGAAGCGATGGTCGGCAAGCGAGGCGGCCTAGTAGTAATGCCGCCAGCATAACCCTTCTCCCTGCGGGAGAAGGAAAGCGCGACGTCAGTCGCGCGAGGTTGAGGGCTCGCGCGGCTTAACCGCAATCGCATAGACCTCCCCCTACCGCGCATACCCCCCAACCCCTCACCCTCGCGTGACTTCGTCACGCTTTCCCTCTCCCGCGTCGCGGGAGAGGTGAACGGTCAGCGCAGTGCCCGCAGATAGGCTAGGACGTTTGCTGCATCGCGGTCAGTGATTGGGTGGGGCGGCATTAGGCCGCGGCCGGTGCGAACGCTGTTCGCGAATTCTGTCGCGCGAAAGAGCTGCGCTCGATCGACCAGATTGACGCCGACTAGGCCGCCGGCATCTGCGCCGTGGCAAACGGCACAATTCGCGGCGAAATAGCCCTTTCCTAGGGCCGCATTGCCGCCTGCGAGCGGTCCGTCTTTCGTCGGTTCGATCGCTTTTCGCGCTTCGTTTGCGTCGGACGATTTTGGCCGCCATGGGCCGCTCTGCGGGCCGTAGCGGTCTGACAAATAGCGCGCGAGCTTTTCGCTGTCTGGACCGATGAGCGACCCCCACGTTGCCATTTTCGCCACAACTTTGGACCACTGGGCGCTGGTTAAGCGCTGCTGCTCGATGATTTCGCGGGAGTGACAGCTGAGGCAGTGATTCGTCACCATGAGCTCACCGGTGGCCGCGTCAACCGGTGGCGGTGCGGCGGGCGCGGCATCGAGTGCAGGCTGCGACGCATCGATTGATACCGGCGTGCTTTGCGGCGCCGTTTTTTCGCGGCAACCTGCGACAAGAATCACCGCTCCGACAAATGCCAACGCCGCTCGCATCAAACCACTTGCCATTGAACGCGATGCCACGCGTTCCAAAAATAGCCGCTTGGATTCCAAATCGCGTTCTCCGGCTGCATGTTCCCTTTTTTGTCTCTGGCGCGGGCGATCGCGGTCGCTTCTCCGCGCTGCTTCTGAACAAAGCGGTAACGAAACACTTGCCAAAGGCCAATACCGCCTGCCCCTTCAAGCGTCGCGCGGTGCCATGTTGCGCCGTTGTCGGTCGACACTTCAACGAACTCGATCGCCGCGTCTCCTGAGAGCGCGACCCCTACGACCTCTTGCGGCCCCGCGGCGATTTGCGCGCCGTCGAGCGGGCGACCGATGACCGATTTTACCGGGAACGTCGTGACGGAACGCATCCCCTCGGGCGGAACCGGTGTGCCCGGAATGGCTTGTTTTATCGGTATTTTGTACGCCGTTTGCATATAAAAACCGCTCGCCTCTTCGGCTTCGAGCTGCACCGATGTAAGCCACTTGACCCAGTGATCTCCGGCCCACCCCGGCACGACCACTCGCAATGGGCCGCCGTGAGCATGTGTCAGCGGCTCACCGTTCATCCGGTACGCGATGAGCGTTTCCGGATGGAGTGCGCGCTCGATCGGAATGCTGCGCTGATATTCTGGCACCGTCGGCTTTGGCGGGCGATCGGCCCCTTTTAGCCAGACGTGGCGCGCTTCGCTTTTTGCACCGGCGAGCGCAATCACATCTTTGAGGCGAACGCCCGTCCATGTCGCCTGCCCCATCCCCCCGTGATCCCACTGGATGCCTGGGACGCGCGGCGTGATCAGCCCGCGGCCGTTGCCGGCGCACTGGAGCGCGGCGGTTTGCGTCACTTCAGGGAGATGGCGAAGATCATCGACCGACAGCTCGACTTTTTTTTTCACCAAGCCGTGGACAGTGACGGTTCGCGATCGATCGTACGACGGCGGCCCGAAATGACTCCGAACGAAAAAAACAGGGGTTGGCGTAATGAGCCGATCAAAATAGCTAATAGGTGTCGCAAGTTGCTGCGGCGAGGCGCCATAGCGGAGTAGCTCAGCGGCTGAAAATGCGGGCCTCCCAAGCGCAGTCGCGAATGCCGCACCAGCAACCTGTAAAAAAGCGCGTCGCTGAAGCATTGGGCGCAATAAACGGCGGATGCCGCCACAAGTCAAATGGCCGTTACGGAGTAATTAGACGATCGAGCATGATCGCGGCGGCGGCTCGCACACTTAGGTGATTGAAATCACTACCCACGATGCGAATCGGCGGGAGCGCTGCGGTTGCCGATTCAATGACAGACTTTGCTAAGCCCCAACCGGTGCCGAAAATCAGAAGCACCGGCGGCCCGCTTTGCGAGAGCACTTCTCTGGCCTGTTCGAACGAGATCGGCGTCGCCACATCTCGCGCTGCGGTGACCCATGTTTCTACTGGGCCGCCTTCGCCAAAACGATCGATAGCCTCTTCGAGTGTGCTGACGATGCGCACGAGTTCGAGCGCTCTCTTTCGGTCGGGGATGCGGCGCGCACCGCTGCCTGTCGTCCAGTGTTCGCAGATGCGATTCACGAGTGCGCGCTGCGCCTCAATCGGATGCACGATGAAGTAGTCGCTGCAGCCAAACGTGCGAGCGCTCCGCGCGATATCGTGAATGTCTAGGTTGGTGACTGCCGTGGTGACAATATCGCCTTGCGCGTCGACGATCGGATAGTGGACGAGCGCAACGGCGAGCTTACGCTTCATTTGCGCTTGCTCGAATTCCCTGACATTTCGGCCAAATGTTCGCTTTTTATGAGGTCGGGCCTTCGCTCGGCGGTGCGGCGCATCGACTCGCTTCGACGCCACTTTTCGATCGCTCCGTGATGCCCGCTCGCTAACACTTCGGGGACGGCGCGACCGCGAAAGTCGGCCGGGCGCGTGTACTGCGGGTACTCGAGTAGCCCTTCTGTTTCCGGGCTGTGCGACTCTTCGCGCGTCGAATCTTCGTTGCCGAGCACGCCTGGCAAAAATCGAACGCACGATTCGATGACGGCCATCGCCGCGACTTCGCCGCCTGTCATGACGAAATCGCCGAGCGAAATTTCTTCGTCGACGAACTCACGAACGCGCTCGTCGAACCCTTCGTATCGCCCGCAAATGAGCATGAGCGCTGGCATTGCCGCGAGATCTTTGACGCGCGATTGACGAAGCGGCGCCCCTTGCGGTGTCATAAGAATGCGCCGTGCTTTTATGCCTTCGGGCGCGTCCGCGTCGAACGATTCCATCGCATCGACGAGCACATCGACGCGCATGACCATGCCGCTGCCGCCGCCGTATGGCGTGTCGTCAACGCTCCGATGTTTGCCAATTCCGTAGTCGCGCGGACTCTTGGCTCGCACGGCGAGCGCGCCATTGGTGCATGCGCGTCCAACGAAACTCGTTTTCAAAAACGGCTCAAAAAGCTCGGGAAATAGCGTTAAAAGATCGATTCGCACGGGCTCTCTTGTCGATCAGCTGCGATCGACCCCTTCGAGAGTCCGTAGCGCGACGACGCCTGTTTTAATATCAACGCTCTCGACGAACGCTTCGACCAGCGGCACTTCAAACAGTTTGCCGTCGCCTGGCGGGACGATGACGATTGTATCGACACTCGGGTACGAGCAGATATCGTGCACTACTCCGACATCGACGACCGCGCCATCAATTGGGCACGTCACGCGCGCACCGAGGACATCGCAAACGAAAAATTCGCCCTCTTCGAGCTGAGGGAATTGCGAACGCTTTACGCAGATGAGCGCGCCGCGGAGATCTTCGGCTCGATCGCGATCGTCAACCGAATAGAGCTTCATGAGAATCGCGGCGTCGGCGCGGCGCGCGCGATCGACCGATACTTCATACTCTTCGCCCGTCGTCAGCCGCACGAGCACTTCATCGGCCTCTTCGAGCACGCTGCTGTCGCGATTAAATAGCTTTAAACGAAGCTCGCCCTGAATTCCGTGAGGGCGCGAGACTTCGGCGAGTGGGACCCACCGCTCCGGTGAACCATCTACACTCAGCTTCTGCCGTAAGCGCTCCTCGCGAGGCGGCTTCCTTGCCTTCGCGTCGCGAACAGGCTTTTCAGCGTGCGGATCGCTCGGTGGCGCGTCAGTACGCACCTTGCGAGCCGGCTTTTTCGGCCGAGCCTCCCGACCCGACGGATCGGGGCTCTTGCTCCGATTCTTCGACGCATCTCGAGAGGCGGCCACTTTGATTAGTCCAGAATGTCGAGATGAACCCGTCGACCTAGTTTGACCGACGCGGCCGACAATATTGTCCGCATCGACTGCGCCGTCCGCCCCTCTTTGCCGATCACTTTTCCGATATCGCTCTGCGCGACGCGCAGCTCGATCACGGTATTGTTGTCGGTTGCAATTTCAGAGACGACCACCTGATCCGGCTTGTCGACGAGATCGACGGCGATGGTGTGAACCAGTTCTTTCAATCCCATTTGACCCGTAGTGCGTGAGAGCTTGACTGGTATTACTGCGCGGCTGCGGCTGATGCGGCGGCGCGCTTGCGGCGAAGAAGATTCGCCACCGTGGCTGACGGCTGAGCGCCAACGCCTTGCCAGTACTGGAGACGCGCTTCATCGACTGCGAGTGCGCCCGGATTCTTTGACGGGTCGTACGTGCCGATAAGCTCCAAAAAGCGACCGCCTCGTGGGCAACGTTGATCGGCAACGACCACACGGTAAAAAGGCCTCTTTTTTGCGCCCGCGCGGGCAAGTCGGATATGGACAGCCATTAGAATTCCTTCTCTTGTTCTCGGTCGAAATAGGACGAAACGTCGACCTACTTACATCAAAATTGCAGCAAAGTGAGCTTTTATCGCGTGTGGCAAGCTTTTTTGCCCGGGAACCCCGGTCTTCCTGCCGTCAACGCGGCCTGCACCCTAGCATTGGTAGGCTCGTTTGCACGCGAATAATATGCCGAACGCGGCCCCGCCTACCCGTTAACCGACATGATGCGGGTCAACCGGAGCATCGTGCGCATATTGAGAATCGCCCCGTACGCGTGAAACGCCCCTCGGCGCATTTGGCTAAAAATCTGCGCGAGATTGCGGATCCCCTCTTTGTCGCGCGGCTCGGGAAACGGCAAGCCAAACCGCCGGGTGACCGGCCAATTCGACAGCGCGAGAATCGTATTTGAATCGCCACGCACGGTGACATCGGGGACCGACTCAATGCCGTCGAAAATCGTCAAATGACCGAACCGAAATCGAAGCGTCAGGGCCACCTGGGCGTCTTCTGCAACAATCGCAATATCGGCCTTTAACGCGTCAAAATCGCTCTTTTTTCCGGGGCTAGCCTCGATATTTGCCTTTACGAGGTCGGCAAGCATAACGGCCAGCCCGTTTTCATCCGCACCCGGGGCCAATTCAATCACGCCGCGCTTCGAAATCATCGTCTTCGCTCCAACTTCATCACTGCGTTATGGCCTAGCGCGCGATCCGGTGCCCTTCGGCGTCCCACATTTCTGTTGGGGCGATTTTTTCGGCGTCGAGCTGCGGCTGCACTTCGGTTTGCGGCCCTACGACTATGATAATTGCCCCTTTTGGGTCGAATGCGTTGGCCACTAGAGCGTTGAGCTGCTCCTTCGTTGCCGATTCGCGCGCACGGCTCGCCTGCGTGTCGAAATCGGGGGCGAGCCCTAGCGCCGCGTTGTTTGCTAGACGTTTTGCGATCGAGGCTAGCGACTCGTAAGCCTGCACCGTCTCGCTTCGCGATTGCGAGCGCGTTTTCGTTACCTCTTCATCTGTCAGCCCTTGCTTCGCGAATGCGCTGATGTCGTCGAGCATCGCGTGCAGCGCCACGCCGGTTTTTTCGGTGTGAACCGCGGCCGATGCGCTCACCGTCCCCTCGCCTCTTGTTGCGGAGACTGACGACCTTGCCCCGTATGTCCACCCGTGCTCTTCGCGTAGATCTTGATTGAGGCGCGATGTGAACGACCCGCCCAACGCAACGTTTGCGCGGCCGATGAGCGGCCAATCAGAATTGCTAACGGCGACCGATGGACGAACCACCGCAATGAACGACTGCGGCGCTCCCCTTCGATCGACAAACGCGATGCGCAAATTTGGGTGAACTTCTGACGGCGGAATTGCTTGGATCCTTACCGGGCCGCTCGCTTTCCATCCGGGGAAATTGTTTCCGAAAAGCGACTTCACTTCGTCTGGGGTGACGTCGCCGGACACAGCAACCGATAGGTTTTCGAGGCGCCAGCGATCGCGATAAAACCGAACGACGTCTTTTCGTGTGACGCGCTTTGCCGACGCGAGACGCCCATCGACCGGGTGGCCATAGGGGTGACTTTCGCCGTAGTAAGCGGCGCGCGTGACGACTTGCATGACCGCCGCCGGATCGCTCGGTCGCTCACGCAATTCGTTCACCCACAATTCGTGCACACGCTTCCAATCTCGGTGGTCGAATCGCGGGCGCGAGATTAAGTCGGCGAGCAGACTTAGTGCAGCTGGAAGATTACGCTTCAAAACGGTGAGCGATACGAAGCTTGCATCGTGCGATACCGATGTCGAAAGCTCGGCGCCAAGTATCTCGATCGCCTCTGAAAATTCGACCGAATTGCGCTCCCCTGCCCCTTCGTTGAGCATGGTGGCGACGACCGACGCGAGCCCTTCTTTGCGCGCGGGATCGGACGCTGCGCCGAACGGGATCGCACATGTGATCGAGACGAGGGGCAATTCGTGGCGGGCGACTAAAAGAACGCGCGCGCCGCTGTCGAGCTCAACGATGCTCGGGCTCGGAGGGACGTACGCGGCCGGCGGCCCAACATCGGGGCGAGGCGGCTCGGCGTTGTCGGGCGGAAGCGGGACGACCGTTGTGGTTGCCATTGCAGTCGCGGGAGATTGCGCGCTCTTTTGGCCGGCGCCGCACGCTGTTGGCAACACGAGCGCAACTCCAAACATGAACGCCGCTTGGTGCATTTGAAATCGCTTCATCGTACTGCTCCTTCGACCACTGGTAACACTTGGAGAATGACTCGCGCGTTTTTATCAAGCACACGCTTCGCAACATCGCGCATGCTCGATGGCGTGACGGCGGTGTAGCGTGCCAAGTCGCGCGCGAGGTACCCTGGGTCGCCGAGATCCATTTCGTAAATATTGAGGAGCTGCGCGCATTCGCGAACGCTCTCGATGCGCCTGAAAAAGGCTGTTTCGTAGCCGTTTCGAGCTCGCGCCATTTCGTCGCTGGTTACATCTTTCTCGCGCACGCGATCGATTTCAGCGTCGATCGCCGCTTCAATTTTTGCGAGCGGAACTCCCGGGCGCGCGATCGCCGAGACGACGAAACGCGACCCCAACATGCCATTCTCTTGATTGGCTTCGACTTCTTGCGCGATCTTTTGATCGACGACGAGCGCGCGATAGAGCCGACTTGCTTTTCCGTCTGCGAGAACGTCGGCAAGTAGATCGAGCTCTGCATCGCCAGAGCCGAACAGCTTTGGCGATTGCCATGCGATGACCAACTTTGGCAGCTCTACTTTGTCATGCAGCGTGTCGCGAACGGTTTGCGTGAGCGTCGTCTTTTGGTCGGAAAATTGCGGGGCGCCGGGATCTTTTGGCACTCCGTTTGACGGGATCGTTCCGAAGAGCGACCGAATTTTTGCCTCGGTGTCGGCGCGATTAAAATCGCCTGCGACCACGAGCGATGCGTTCGCTGGGTCGTACCAGGTTGAAAAAAAACGTTTTACGTCGTCGACCGTGGCCGCTTCGAGATCTTCGTGTGAGCCGATGACGGGGTGGTGATACGGGTGTTCGGCTGCGTACATCAGCTCTGGTAGGCGCAGCTCGACGATGCCGTAGGGTACATTTTCAATCGACTGACGTCGCTCGTTGCGCACGACGGCTCGTTGCGCTTCGAGCTTTTCGGCTGTCATAAATCGACCTACATTTCGCATGCGATCGGCTTCGAGCCACAAGAGTAGCGGGAGCGCATTTGGCGGCGCGACGTCGTAATAGTCGGTGCGATCTTCGCTTGTCCACGCGTTATTCCACCCGCCGGCCGCCTCCATCCATGCGTCAAACATCTTCGTGGGGACCTGCTCCGTCCCCATGAACATCAGATGCTCGAAGAGGTGCGCGAAGCCGCTGCGATGCGGCTCTTCGTAGCGCGAGCCGACTTTGTAACCGATGTTGACGGTTACGATCGGGAGCGAATGATCCTCGTGAAAAATGACGACCATACCGTTAGAAAGCGAAGTTTTTTCATACGAAAGCGAAGGGCCTTTTTCTGGTAAATTTGCGGAAATATCCGGTGTCGATACACCGCCCACATGTGTTGAATGGTCGGCGTGCGCGATCGGTGAAGCGAGAAGCAAAAAAACAAATGCGCAGAAGGTCGGTCTCATGACGCGCACGCTACATCAAAACGCAAATGATGACTCGCGCGCTGTCGCTCTGTATCGTTGAGGGGTTGCGTACTCATATCCACGTAGGTAGACCGGAAGGAACATGACTTCGCACGAACTTATCGCTACCAGGCACCGCCAGCTCGCTGAGCTACTTATGAGCCGCGATCCATGGCGCGCGGCCCTCTCGGCACGCCGAGCGACCGCAATGATGCCCCAAGACGATCGCGCCTGGGCCGTGCTCGCGATGTCGCAAACGCTACTAGGAAACTACAATTGTGCGGTGACGGCGTACGAGCACGCGCTCGCGATCGCCCCTGAAAACCCGTCTTATGCGCATAACATGGGGCATGTGCTCGATCGTCGATTGGGGCGTCACGTTGAGGCTCTCGCGTGGCTACGCGTCGCCTACGAAGGGTCGAATCGAAGCGGCGATGTGGCGATGTCGCTCGTCCACGCGCTCGGGAGCGTCGGTCTTATTGATGAGGCAAAGTGCGCGCTGACCGATGCGATGACGCGCGAGGGGGCGATCGAGTCTTGTGAGCCGAGCGAGTTTCAAGCGCTGTGGCGGTGGCTCGATGACGGGGCCCCCCGGCACGAGCGTGTGGAGCGCCGAGCGCCGGTCGACCCGTCGAAATCGGCTACAAAAAAGCAGCGTTCCGGGGGGCAGCACCAGGAGCTCGAAGCGCTTCTTTCTCAAGAGTTGCGGAATCTTCCGTTCGACCGCGATCAGTGCGCCCATGCGCTAGCCCTCGGGCACGCGGCCCTGTCAATAGGTTCATCGCCCGGGGGCGATGATTTACGCACACTTGCGGCGGCCGCAGCTTACAGCGTCGCATATTTGGAAGACATTCCGCTAAGCCCATCCGACGTAGCGGCATCTTTCCGCATCGGAACGGCCCGTTTGCGCGGTAGATTCGAAGAGCTTCGAGCCGGTCTTCTGCTAAACCGCGGGAGGCCGCACCAGCAATCGCGCGCGCACTGACAAGCAAGGCTGAACGTATGCGAAGATTCGTGTCGACGATGACGATAGCTATAACGCTAGCCCAGTCGTCGTTCGCGCTCGCCGATCCTCCGCCAAAATCTACGTTCGTAGTGAGTCCAAGCAACACGGCAAAAGCCCCCGGCTTGATGATTCCTCACATTGAGGATCCGATGCTGACGCCGGTTCCGCCAGCAAACCGCATACTCTCGTCGTGGCGAGAGGCGTTTCAGCTGATTCGTTCGCGATCGACCGACCTCCGGATCGCGCTCGACCAGGCGCGCCAAGCCGAAGCACAGACGGAGATCGCGCTCGCTGGCGCCCTTCCAACTCTCAACGGGACGGTAACGGGGACGCATCAGTTCATCACGAAAGAGTCAGTTACGAGCGTTGCCGGTGTGACGACAACAAAGACGCTCGTTTCGCCAACGCCAAATTCTGCTACCGGGCTGCTTACGTTGGCAGCTCCGATCGTCAATCTCGGCGCATGGAACGGCGTGCGCACCGCCAAAGCAAATGAAACGGCGGCGAGGCTCTCGCTCGACGACATGCACCGGACAATTGCGCTCAGCGTAGCAAAAGCGATGGTGGCATCGGTCACCGCCGGACGTATAGCCGAGCTCAATCGCGTCGGGCTTCTCAACTCGCTTCAACGGCTCGATTTGACCGAACGAAAAAAGCTCTATGGTGTTGCAAACGGGCTCGATGTTTTGCGCGCAAAGCAAGATGTCGCGGCGACGCGCGCGACTCTCGTCAACGGTGACGAATCGCTTCGTCGAGCGCGCGAGTCTTTAGGGCTCGGGCTCGGTCTGCCGGAGGGGGTCGGTGTTCCGCACACGGTTGATATGTCGGGGCTTGAAAAAGAAGCCGGGACGTTGTGCAAGCCTATCGCCTCGCTCCAAGAACGGACCGATCTAAAAAGCAGTCTGTCGGCACTCGAGGCAGCGAGGCGCAATCTCGCAACCACGTGGCTCAACTTTTTGCCGACAATTACGGCGCAAAGTCAGCTGGCAACATCCACCTTTGCGTTGTCATCTGCCCCGCCAACGACGTGGAATGTTCAGGGTATTTTGAGTGTACCGTTTTTCGACGGTGGGTCTCGGTACGGGTCGATGCACAACGCGAGAGCGCAAGTTGATATCGCCGAGCAGAATCTCGAGGCGCTGCGTCGCCAAGCGACTGTTGAAGTGACACAAGCGCGCCGCAGCATTGAAGTCGCCGATAGGTCGAGAGAAATTGCATCGACGGCGCGAGAGCTCGCGATCGAAAACGATCGCCTGGTACGCATTGGATACCAAGAGGGGCAAAATACAAGCCTCGAGCTCGTTCTCGCTGCAACCGCTCTACGCGAAGCAGAAATTAACTTCGCCCTTCGCGAGTTCGACACGGTAAGCGCGCGCATCGCAGCGCTACTCACGCTGTCAACTTGCACTTACTAATGGCTATTTGGGGGCGGCGCCGTCCCAGCCCGACGCGAGGGCTAGCGCGCTCATGGCGTTGTTGAGATCCATCAGTGCGATGAGATGTTGCACCGTCACGTTTGCATACGCTCTGAGCGGTTCGGTCAGCGCTTGCTCGGTTAGTGAGCCTAGCTCGATGCTATTTTGGACGCTCGCGATCCACTTTCGCGCCGTTTTTTCGGCTCTATCGAGTGACTCTTCGCGCGCTTTCGCTTCTACCGCAGTCGCGTACGCAGTTTCTACTTCGGTCGTCGCGCCGCCAAGCGCGAGTCGCTCGAGCGCACGCGTCTCTTCGAGCTGCGATTCGGCCATGGCGACGCGCGCTGCATTTGCCAAAAAATCGAAATTCCACTTCACACCGAGCGCCACCGCGAACCCGAATCGGTTGTACGGATCGGAGATCCACGGGTTATCTTGACGGCCCGCAGACGGGGCGACGGCATACGACGCGTTTAGCCCGATACCGAGATCAGGGAAGTACTTCGCCTGGTTGTATTTCACGAGCGCCGTTCGCGCGACGACACCTGCTCGCGCCATGTTGATGTCAGACCGAAACAGACGCGCCGCCGTCAAGTAGGCGACAATCGGTTTGAGCGGGACATTTGGGCGCGCGAGCGGCTCGTTCACAACATCGAAATCATCGACAACACCTGTAAAAAACCGGAGCGCCGCCATCGCACTCGACTTCCCTTTTTCGAGCTCGCCGCTGCGCGCAACGATCTCTTCGCGATAATACTCGAGGCGCAATTCGTCGACTTCCGTGATAGTCGCGCTGCCGTTGTCGATTTTTTCTTTTATCGCTTCGATCCCCGTGTCGATGCGCGACAAAATCTCGTCGGCGACGACTCTCGTATCACGCGCCATCTGAAGCCCAAAAAAAGCGCGCCGAACATCGCTCCGCGTCTGCTGACGCACTTTTTCGACATCCCATTCGACGACTCGCACTTGCGCTTCCGCGGCCTTTTTGCTGTTTACAATTTTTCCGAATGTCGTGATCGGAATCACGCCGTTGAGCTCCGTTCGAAAAAGCGGCCCCCACCCTTGCCCAAAGCCGCTGTAAAGCGTCGCCACGGACGATGCCGAGTAAAATGCGTTCCCGTCAACGCGCGGCATCACGCCACCAAGCGCGCTCATAGACCACTGCGAATACGGAGTCCACGTCACTTCATCGAGCTGGGCGTGCACCGCTGAAAGGCGCGCTCGCGCCGCCCAAAGATTTGGATGATTTCGGTCGGCTAGGTCGAGGCATTCAGCCAGCGAATAGAGATGCGGCGCCGCGGTTGCCACGAATGGAAACGCGACGCCGGCGATCAAGGTGGAAAACACGAAATGTCGAGTGCTGCGCATGAGGTGCGGCGCAGCCTATCACCCCCAAGCGCCTTCGCGTGCAGGCGAAATCGGTTGAGCGACTCGGCCTGCTTTTTATTGAGCGATCGACCGGCAGCGCAACATTTGCTCCACTGCCTCGACGTCCTCGGGTTGAATGCTTATTGACCGATCGATTAGCGCGACTCGCCCCACATCGTTCGCAACCGCCTCAACATTCAGCCAAATTCCGCCAGCCATCCCCTCGATGGCCATCCGCTGGCATATCGTGAGCGACGCTTTCATTTCCTCGATTTGCTGCGCTTTTTCTTCTAGCGCGCGCTCGCGCCTGGCGGGACTAAACGGGAGTATTTTTTCAGCTTCGCCGCCCTTTTCCGTCGCGGACCATGTCCGCAGCTGCCATGTCGCGACCATTAACCGATGTATGTGCCGCGCCAACTCACCCTCCATAGCCGCAACAAGAATCGGGTACGGGATGTTCGCCGGAAGGCTGACCAAAGCCTCGTTGAAATCGAAGCGCCCACGATAGACCGAAAGCGCTTCAACCTCGCGCTGAAACTGCCCGAGCTCTTCTCTCGTCGGCATAGTGCTCAGCTCGCTGGCCGCCAGCGTGACCGGATCGGTCTCCCCGCTCCGAGTCGGAGAGTGCGACTGCGGTCGTTCATCCACCACTTCGTTGAGCTTGCGCGCCATGTACTGCCTGCGCTCATCTTCATTCATCGCGTCCCACTCCGCCTGCCTCCTTTTCCCGTCGGCAGTGAGTCGGACCGTCGCTTCACGACGCGCTTCAAGCGTCGCCGCCAGTTGCGCCGCGCGGATTTCGGCGTCGTCCCTAATCTTGCCTTCCATCGTTCCTCGATCGGTCTCGAGGTCGTCGATCACTTTGTCGGCCATTGTCATTAGCTCGGACGTTGTCAGTGGCGGAAGGCCGAGCGCATCGAGCAACGTCAGCTGCTTCGCCTGGGCGCGAAGATCGTTGAGCGCATTGACCAACCCCAGCTGCGTTGCAAGAGCTGCATCGGCCACCCGCTTTGTCTCGTCAAGTATGTCCGACTGCATCTCGATAATCGGCTCTAAATTCTCGATCTGCGCGGCTCGTTCATCGTCGCTGAGCGCCCGTGCCGCTTCAGACTCGTTTAGTTCTAGCTCGGCGATCACCGCTCTGGTGCGATGTAGAACGTCGGTCGCTTCCTGCATTTTTACTCGCTCTTCGTTAAACGTGGCGAGTGCGCTCCGTTCGAGTCGCCCGAGGCGCAATATCGAATTAAGCGTTGAATTCATATCGTTGTCGACACGCGCGCGCATCCGAATAACCGCATCACTGTTCGGCTCGAGGCTCCAAAGCTGGCGCACCGCAGACGCGATCGCGTAGAGGCCGCTCGGCGTCATTTCGAGCCGCTCCAGAGCCGCTTGAAGGACGACCGGCCCCATGCGGAAACCGCGACCCATCGGAATCACAAGACTCCGCAATCCGTTCCGCACGTCAGCGAGAGTAATTTTCAGCCTGTCGTTGAGCTCCTTTCGTTCAAGGTTGCCGCTATCGACCATGTAACGATGGTACAAATTGATGTACGAAGTTGCCCCTGTGAGAACGTTTCTTTCCCATTCGTATTTGAGATCGTCGGGGCCCATATCTTTCTCGTCCATCGGCCGCGCGAAACGCTTCCCCGGCTGGTGCTCGTCAATGTAACCGCTGTCGTGACGTGTGTAGGCGGTAACGACTGGCGGCGCGCTCCCACTGCTGCTCGCCTGACCGCCCGAGATCGACCTCTTCATTCCGTCGCCGAAAACCCCTTCCGCCGTATCGGCCGTAAAGTTTAATTCCGAGTTGTTGACGTTCGAGCCGCATGCCGCAAGCGGTAATGCAACGGAAAGGCGTGCCACGAGACGGGCGATTCTGGCAACCGATAAGCTAGCGATAGATATCATTACGTTCTCCATAAGATCGGCGCCCAATAGCCGCGCCTACTCGAGCGCTGTGAACGAAGAAGGAATGACGCGCCAGCCAAAAAAAACGGCGACGCCGGACTTGTCACCCGTGCGCCGCCGTTTTCAATGGTGGCCTATCTCAGCTGGACGTGTGCGACATCAGTCCATGTCGAAGTCGCCGCCCATGCCGCCCATGCCGCCCATTCCTCCCATGCCGCCCATTCCTCCCATGCCGCCCATTCCCCCCATGCCGCCTCCGCCTGCCGACTCTTTCTTCGGCTTATCGGCGATGACCGCTTCGGTTGTGAGCATCATGCCGGCAACGCTCCCTGCAAATTCGAGCGCGGACCTGACGACTTTTGCCGGGTCGATCACGCCTGCTTTGGTTAGATCTTCGTAGGTATCAGTCTGCGCGTTGAAACCGAATGTTGCGCCTTTCGTGTTCCCGTCGCGGACTTTTTCGACCACGACTGAGCCCTCGGCGCCGGCGTTCTTTGCGATCTGACGGAGAGGCTCTTCGAGTGCGCGCCGCACGATCGATACGCCAAACTCCAAGTGGCTATCGACCTTTAGGTTCGCGAGGACTTTGCCTGCGCAGAGAAGTGTTACTCCTCCGCCGGCCACAATCCCCTCTTCGACTGCTGCGCGTGTTGCGTGAAGCGCATCTTCTACGCGCGCCTTCTTCTCTTTCATCTCCGTTTCGGTGTGAGCGCCTACTTTCACTACCGCCACGCCGCCGGCCAACTTCGCCAGGCGTTCTTGGAGCTTTTCGCGATCGTAGTCGCTCGTTGTCAACTCGACCTGCTTGCGAATTGAATCGATGCGCCCTTTGATCTCTTTTTTGACGCCGTTGCCGTCGACAATCGTCGTGTTGTCTTTGTCGATCGAGACGTGCTTTGCGCGACCTAGATCTTTGACAGTGAGCTGATCGAGCTTGATTCCGAGCTCTTCGCTTGCGACCTGACCGCCCGTTAAAATGGCGATGTCTTTAAGCATCTCTTTGCGGCGATCGCCGAAGCCTGGTGCTTTTACGGCGCACACTTTTAGTAGCCCTCGTAGCCGATTGACGACGAGTGTTGCTAGCGCTTCACCTTCGACATCTTCGGCGATGATGAGGAGGGGGCGCCCTTCACGCGCTACTTGCTCGAGAATCGGCAGAATATCCTGCATCATGCCGATCTTTTTTTCGCTGATTAGAATGACTGGGTCATCGAGCTCGGCCGTCATCTTCTCGGGATTGGTGACGAAATAGGGCGAGAGATAACCTCGATCGAACTGCATCCCCTCGACGACATCGAGCTGCGACTCCATCCCCTTCGCTTCTTCGACGGTGATGACGCCTTCTTTTCCGACCTTCTCCATCGCGTCAGCGAGCATCTCGCCGATTGCTTTGTCGCCGTTGGCGCTGATTGTCCCTACTTGGGCGATGTGCGCTTTATCTTTGGTTGGCGTTGCGAGCCGCTTAATCTCGGCAACTACGGCCGCTATTGCTGCGTCGATGCCTCGCTTCAAATCCATCGGGTTGTGACCCGCTTCGACGAGCATTAGGCCGTGGGTGTAGATTGATTGCGCGAGCACTGTTGCTGTTGTCGTGCCGTCGCCTGCTTTGTCGCTCGTTTTCGAGGCCACTTCGCGCACCATCTGCGCGCCCATGTTTTCGAACTTGCCTTGCAGTTCGATCTCTTTGGCTACTGTTACGCCGTCTTTTGTTACGACTGGCGCGCCGTAGCTCTTCTCGATGACTACGTTGCGACCTTTGGGGCCGAGCGTCACTTTTACGGCGTTTGCTAGCTGGTTCACCCCTTGGAGAATTGCTTGGCGTGCATTGCGGCTATAGATAATCTGCTTTGCGCTCATAATCGTTACCCTCTTCCTAAATCAGCTTTCGAGAATTGCGAGAACGTCGTCTTCGCGGAGAATGACGTGCTCTTCGCCATCGAACTTCACTTCGGTGCCTGAGTACTTGCCGAAAAGGACACGCTCGCCGGCTTTTACGCCTGGGGTGCCGACTTTTCCGTTCTTGAGAACCTTGCCCGAACCTACGGCGATCACGACCCCTTCAATCGGTTTTTCTTTGGCCGTTTCGGGGATGATAATCCCGCCTTTCGTCTTCTCTTCTTCTTTGACGCGCTTGACGACGATGCGATCTGCGAGCGGGCGTATCTTCATGACCTCTCCTAAATTCGTACAGTACCTATCTGGATCGCGCGCCAACCTAAGCCGCCCCCTGGCGCCGTCAAGACCCCCCCTCAAATTTGGGCAAGCGAACAACCGTGGCGCCCCGGCGATTTTGCAAAATACACGCCGTCGTCCGCTTCGTAGGCCAGGTCGCCCGACATTTGCGTTTCGGAGCGATCTTTTCGACCTGCCAATTGGGGAATTGAGCCGAAAGCGCCCCGTTGTCGAGCTCCCGCTCGGGGAGGTAATATTCAACCGGCTCTAGCTGCCCACAAACGTTCATTCGCCGGTGATAGCGGCGATTTGGTGCAACCCGAAGTGAGATCGCCTCCAAGACGTGCTTGACAGAACAATATTGCAGATTAGTGTGCCGGACCGCCTGCTCTCCCCCTAAAGGAAAGCGGTGATTCCTTGGGGGATCGTCTAACGGCAGGACGCCAGATTCTGGCTCTGGCTATCAAGGTTCGAATCCTTGTCCCCCAGCTCATCAAGCTCGCAATTTATTCGTTTTTGATGAAACTGACCCCATCGTCTAGCGGTTAGGACACTGGCCTCTCACGCCGGTAACACGGGTTCAATTCCCGTTGGGGTCACCATTATTTCTCGGGGTTTGTGCCTCATTTTCGAGGTGCTGGGGCGGGAGCTGGGGCGATCGCTGCCCCAGCTCGAGTCATTTCCCACACCATGAAGGTCCTCAAAAAGGGTTCGCGGGAGTGGCGCCAGCGGCTCCCCAAAGTTGCCCCGGCTCTCCTGGCGCGCCTCCTGGATGTACCGTTCCGTCATCTGCGCGTTCGTGTGCCCCATGCGCCATTGAACGTCGAACGGTTCGTCGCGACGGACCGCCATGTGGACGCCGCAGGTGTGGCGCAGCTTATGGAACGTCATGTGCTCGCGCATCGCATCGTCGGCGTGGAGCTCGTTGCGCTTGCATTGAGCGGTCTCGAGATCTTTTCGAATAAGCTCGGCGCAATCTTCCGGCGGCGGAGTCTTCACCAGACGACCGTCGCGTCCCATCGGGTGCTCGACGAGATATCTAAGCAGCGGAAGCAGGTTCGGCTCGATGGCGACGTAGCGAGCCCTTCCCGTCTTCGTTCGATTGCGAACCTCGCCCGTTCTTACCTGCTTACTGACTCGAATCTGCATAGAGCTGAAGTCGATGTCATCCGGCAGCAACGCGCGTAGCTCGCCTTGACGCATGGCCGTGTAGATTGCGACGCCATAAAGCACGCGGCGGTAGACCGGAACTTCAGAGGCGGACAAGAGCGAGTCGACCTCAATGGGACGAAGAAACGGTTGAGTTCGCGCGACGCCTTTGTCGGGCCCACGAATGTTCTCGGTCGGGTTCTTGGAGAGCACGCGAAGCGCGGGATCTTTTGATTCGCAGGCTTCGGCGAAAATTCTAGAGGTGTCGCTCCAGATGTTGAGCGCTGACTTCCACGACAAGCCGACGCGCTTACCGGGTACCCCTTTACCTTCGTGCTGACGGGCGCGTTCACGCACTTTTTCGTCGAGTTCGCAAATGAGCGCTTCAATATCCGCTCGCTCTACGTCTTTCATCGCCTTGTCGCCAAAATGCCGGAGTGGCCAGTTCCGCAAGCGACCGACAATGTCGTCGACAGTAACGACTCCACGCGCGCGCAGCACGTTCGCGTAACGATCCACCCAGTCGCGTACCAGTTCACCTTCCGGCCCCGGCTGCGGGCGACTATCTTCGATCAGCTGGGCCGCCTTGGCATCCATCTCCTCCTGCACCGCAGCGATGTACTCACGCGCTCGCTCTTCGCTGTAGCAATAGGCTTCAGGTACCGGGTTCCGTACGCGGGTGCCATCGGGATAGCGCACGCGACAGCTGTATCGAACGTAGCCGCTCGGCCATCGGAGTGGGTTGCCTGCCCCACTCCGGGTGACTTCAAGTGCGCCTGGGCGCTGCGGGCGATCTGCCATGGCTAAACGCCTCCCGCGCTCTTCGATTCCACGTGATTACAAGCTAGATGATTCATATCGGAGCCTTTTTCCGGTCACGCCCTCGGCCGTTCTAGCGGCGCGGGGGCACTTTTTTGTCTGACTGCCGACGACGACGCTTAGCACGAGCGCGTCAACTTGTTTGTCAGTGTCGCACGCAACCTTTCCGCGTCACCGACGCCTCACCGCCGTGCCGGGCGCCAGTGAACCGACGTGCCGATAAACAAGATTCCGCATGGCGTTGGCCGCATCGTCCGTGATTGAAGGTGCGGACGCGAGAACCAACTTTTCCTCGCGACGACGACGTGCGGCTTTCGTCGACGCGACCAGCGCGCGAAGATCCGACGCCATCACGTAGCGCGCACCCCGCGGGCCTCGGACGGCGATGTGCCCTTTTCGGCTGCGGTCCAATACCCAACGGCACGATGGCGCACCGTGGGCGACGACATTCGCTATCGGGATCGGCGTGTCGGCCGTCTTGTCGTTTGCGATAAGCTCGGCGAGACGCCCGACGACGATGTCGGCAATCGCTTCCGCAACTGCCGTAAGAGTTGGACCCGCGCGCAGGAAGCTACCGCCAATTGTTGCTTTTGAGCTCACCATGTTCACCTCCTTCCAATCGGCACGAGAATGCGTCCAGGCCCCCAAGGCTGTTCGGCGCGCCACATGAACACCGGCGCATCCGCACCGTCGGCGACAACCCGCGGTTGCCCTTGCCGGAAGAAGATGTTCAGCGCGATGACCTCCTCGAATTCAGGCATACCGATCGCGCCGGCATATTTCTTCGCGACGCATACCTGCGTGTCGGTCGCGCTGTAGAGACCGTGCGGACCCAACCTCGGCTGTCGTCGGCACTCGTAGGCGAACCGCGACAACATCGCCGTGCCGATCGAGATGTTCACGCACGGGTCGAACGCGTCACGCAAAGGCCTACCAAACGAGTTTACCCAATCGACGGGCAGCGACATCAAGCCGAGAATCAATCGTCCGCCGTTGACCCGCATATCGCCCGCGCGGACCATGGCGTCGTCGATCGCACGTGGCTGCGTCTCGGCGTCGCTCCCCACCCCGGCGATATCGTGGACGTAGTACGCGTTGCCTCGACTACTCGATTCGACGACCGCGTGAACAAGATCGTCGTCGAAGTAGAGACTGCACGCGAGAATTGCGCTTGCTACATCCATGGCGAGCTCCCTTCGTTCGGTTGCAAAAGTGACTGCAACACTTTGTGTTTCGGCAACTGGCCCCCGAGCGCAGCGCTGAGGCGGAAATAGAACTCGTCGGGCAGCGCCGACGGGTTTCGTCCAGTCTTAACGAGGTAAGCGAACAGCTGCTGCACCAGGCGGACGCGACCCGCCGTCGACAAGTCGACCAAGAGCCGCACGTGCGGCGCAACGCCGGGCACCTTCGCCGCGAAGCGATCGTCGACCGCGAGCGTACGAAAAACAAACAGATGCGTTCGGCGCGCCAGCGTTACGACGTACGCAACGATCTCCCCCTCGCAAAAGAGCGCGACCAAACCCCGTTGCCCGCGGACGGTCGACGTCGGTTCGCCCCAGAGAAGCCTCGCGCGAATAGCGTTGCGCGGAGCTCGTATTTGCACGGCGGTACGCATCACGATGCCCTCCGCTGGCCGAGGATGCGATCGAGCTCTTGCACCGCGACGATGTCCTCTTCCAGCACGATCGCGAACGTATGGCAGTGACCGAGCAGCTTTCGATTGGTCGCCTCGGCGACGTCAAGTCGAGCGCGCGTCCGCGCAAGCTCATTTGCTTGGTCGGCAAGCTTGCCGCGAAACTGCAACGCAACATTGGCACGCCACGCCCCCGAATCGCGTTCACCTTGCAGCTGTTCGTAGAGCTTCTTCAAAGCGAGCTCCTTCCCCTGCGCATCGGCTGCACGCACGAGAGCGCGACGAAGCTCTTTCTTCAGGCGATGAATCTGCTCAAACTCGGGGAGGTCTTCGAGGCGGTGGGTGGCGTTGCAGAATTCGAGGAAGGCGGCGTTTTGACGTTCCATATTCTGCCCCTCCAAGTGGGCATATATAAATTCGCCAAAACGCCGCTTCAGTTTCCAAGTCGCGCGAAAGTTCTTATATTGATTCAGATTAACGCGGGAGGTCGGGGCCGCCGACGTTGGGGCTTCGCCGCGCTCTGAAGCGGTTGGGCCGGCCGTGGGACCGATATCTTGCCCCCCGCTTTCCCCTGATTGACCAGCTCGCCTAGCTGCGCGGCGAGACGCCCTAAAAACGCGTCAAGCGTGTCGGTGCCCTCTTGGATTGCACGCATTGCGGCTTCCCATAACGCCGTCATGTCTGGCGTCGTCGCCACCGCCGGCAAGGCGCCGATCAAGGCTCGGCCGATCGTGGTCGAGACCATGACGTTGTTGCTCCGTGAGACGTAGCCGCGCCTCACCAACGTTTCGATAATCGCCCCCCGCGTGGCCGGGGTGCCGATGCCGTCCGTTTCGGTGAG